>NZ_CADIKF010000037.1 GCF_902859875.1 Paraburkholderia solisilvae
CCTGCACCATGCGCACTGCACGTTCGCGGACTTCAGCAGAAAACTTGTTCGACTTGTTCATGGCTCCATTCTCTCAAAAGTTGGAGCCTCCACCAAATCCGGGGCGGTTCAAGGCTCGATGTTATTCGGGCCGGTGGACGGTACGGCTATGGACCGACGGGGCGTTCATCGATAGCAATCCAATAAGGAGCAAACAAAAGTGCTGTGGGAAAGAAAGCTAGCGCAATGGGTTAAAGAAGTCCGAACCGAAGCCGACATACCCGTCCGTCTCAAACTCTGGAATGGCCAACATTACGACTTCGGAGGTTTTGCAACTCCGCGTGTCACACTGAAAGTAAATGGCGCAAGCGCATTACCATACCTATTAAACCCAGACCTAAGCAACCTCGGCGAAGCTTACGTAAAAGGCAAGATCGACGTAGACGGCAAGCTCACCGACATAATCGAGTACGCCTACTCTCTCGCCAAAGACACCAGCTCCCGCGCAAGCGCAGGCTTACTAGCCAAACTGCGCAACTTCTACGCTCACACCCGAGCGGAAGACAAAAAGTCAGTCCAAGCCCACTACGACGTCTCAAACGACTTCTACAAGCTGTGGCTCGACGAGAACATGCTTTATTCGTGCGCCTACTTCGAAACCGGCACCGAAGACCTAAATACAGCCCAGCTAAAAAAACTCGACCACATCCTGACTAAAATCCGCGTCCAGCCAGGCCAGAGCCTGCTCGACATCGGCTGCGGCTGGGGTTCCCTGGTCATCCGCGCAGCCGAAAAATTCGGCGCCCAATGCGTTGGCGTCACGCTATCGCAAAACCAATTCGACCTTGCAACAGCCCGAGTCAAAGCAGCCGGCTTGGAAAACAGCATCGAAATCCGCTTACAGGACTATCGCGACGTAAAAGGAACCTTCGACCGTGTCACCAGCGTCGGGATGTACGAGCACGTCGGCCGCGACCACCTGGTCGCCTACTTCGCCAAAATCCGCGACTTGCTCACAGACGATGGCGTCGCGATGAATCACGGCATCACGCTATCCGATCCGGACGCGGCGGAAACGGCGGCCGGTCGGTTTATCGACCGATACGTCTTCCCCGATGGCGATCTGCCGCATGTGAGTCGCGCGCTGCACGCGATGCAGGGCGGCGGCCTCGAGGCGCTCGACGTCGAGAATCTGCGACACCACTATGCCCGCACGCTCGACTTCTGGGCCGACAACTTCGAAGCGCGTGCGCAGGAAGCAAAAGCACTCGTGTCCGACGAGAAATTTCGCATCTGGCGCGTCTATCTCGCGGGCTGCGCCTATGCGTTCCGTCGCGACGACATGGCGCTTTATCAGGTGGTGTGCTGCAAGAGCGGCCGCAACTCTCCAAACCTCCCGTGGTCGCGCCGATACATGTACGAGTAACGTGTGCACCTGCGAGTTTGCGCACCGCTCATGAAGATCGCGTCGGCGGCCTAATGCGTCGGCGCCCTCTCATCAGCGATTCGCTAACGACAACTTTCACCGACCTTCGTATCACCGTCCGTCGTCATATCAGCAATACGCCGACGGGCGGCCGACAGTCGCGACGATCGCTCATCGCTTCCCAGTCACAGCAATCCACAGCGAACGTCGCGCATACCGAAAGTGGGCTATGCGCCCTTACCAAGCGCACGGCTCAACGCCAACATGAAAGCTCTTGAATCGCATTTGCGATGCCAAGCCACTACGCTTACGCCACGCATCGAGACTTCCCCCAGGAGTGCCAATCAGTCTGGAATAAAGCCATTCGATCGGCGTTCTTGAGACGTCGCCCAGTAAACGTGCCGCAATGTTGGACAGATCAAAATCTACGCGCACGGTAGCAACTTGCTGGGCTCTTCCTGCCCTTACTTTAGGAATGCAATCGTGACTAGAATTTCTGTAATCGTCGGCAGCGTACGTCCACAACGCTTCGCCGAGAAGCCGGCTAACTGGATAGCCGAACATCTGCGAAAGCACTCAGCGGTCGATACCCGTATTCTCGATCTGGCTGACTTTCCGATGCCGATGTACGACGACCCTCTCCCGCCTGCGTATCCCGGTCGGGCGCCTTTCACCAACGAGGTCGTCATTCGCTGGACCGCCGAGATCGCCGCATCCGACGGTTTCGTGATCGTGACGCCCGAATACAACCATGGCTATCCGCCCGTGTTGAAGAATGCGCTCGACTGGGTCTACGCCGAATGGAGTCGCAAGCCAGTGGCCTTCGTAGCCTATGGCGAGGTCGAAGGGGCACGAAGCGTCGTGCACCTCAGGGATGTGGTGGCGACCCTCGGCATGGCTTCAATCAAGAGGGATGTGCAACTTCCGTTTTCCGCGTTGATGGCCCACTATCGAGCTGGCGATGTCGCCGCCGAGCTGGCAAAGTTCGACAATGCCGCCACCACCATGGTCGACGATCTCCTTTGGTGGACCAACGCCCTGAAAGAAGCACGTGACAAAACCTGATTGAGGCGCTGACTCTGACGACAAAGCCCGAGGTCGACAAGGACGTTCGGGCTTTGTATCGTCACGCTACCGACGCTGAGAAGCAGACTGCGCGTGATCAAGTTCCTGGGTTGCGGGCGTAATCACCAGCTTCCCCTTCTGAACCTCCACCCGAACCTTGCTGGAAATCGGAAACCCCGCCTCGTTTAGCCATCGCCCCGACAGACGAATCCAGGGCGCAGGCGGATAATCCTCCTTCTCCCACGACGTATAAGGATAGTCGTGTGGTCGAGCCCACGGTTGACGTAGTCGCGATACCGTCAAGTAACGAACCGAAGTGCCTTCTGCTGTTTTATGATTGGCATTAGCCATGGTCAACTCCCGTTTTGAGTTGGTTGTGGTCAGCGGGTCGTATGGGTGGCAGCCCATGCGGCCCGCGCTTCTTCTCCTTCCACTTCTCCTTGTTGCGCCAGATCGTGCTCTCGCGTCGATCCGTTATAGTTAGTGATCCAACGTATTCTCCGTGAATGCGGAGCAAGATGCAATATGGGTGATGGGTGGCTCGTCGGGCCTAGTCGCGGTCCTCGACAGAGAACCGGAATGGTATTTCCGGTTCGGTGAATCGCAGCCGGATTTCGTCGTCGGTTTTTGAGAAGTGTCGATGTTCAAACGTGTAGTACGACAGCAATAGGCCCACGCGAGCCTCGTGTTTGTCGTCGTACAGGTAGCTGCTCTTCGGAAAAGCTATCTTGCCGGCTTTATTCTCCACGACAGCACGGCATGACGAAAGCAAACCGGGCAATTGAAGAAAGGTTGCTTTGCTTTTTGGAGCAAGCGGATCGACGAGTAGATATATTTGCGTATAGCGACCTGCCTCGCCGGATCCGCTACCGTTACCTTGCAAGCAAAGGAGCGCTGGACGGCCATTGGTGCTGGAAGCCTGGAATACGTTAGCGGATTGTGGATAGATAGACGACGGGTGTTCTCCAGGAAAGGTGGTGGCGTTGGCAAACCGATACGTCTTGCCATTTACCGTGATGCGGTCTTCCCAGACCCAGATGCGCAGAGATTTCCCGTCCAAACGGGATTGAAGTTCTGCGAAAACGCCCGGCTTACCTCGGATGGAATACACGACGTCCGAATCGGACTTGATCGGGGCGGCGAACATGGTGTGAGGTTGTGTGGCATAGAACGGGTCGTAGTCTTCGTAGAAGGTAACTGCGAAAACGTTGCGCGCGAAAAAAATCGCCACAACCGCGGCATACCTGACCATATTCTTCATTCGTAGCGGCCAAAGATGTGGATGCTGGCGATGCGGCCAGCCATAACAACGATCGCTCTCAAGCCGATGAAGTCTTTAGCGCTTGCTAGAGAATGTCCAGCGAGCGATTCGAATTTTGACAAAACATAACAAACTGGATGAAGCGGGCAACATGGTTTAGGCGACGCGTTAAGTAAATTCCGCAAGCGTCACGTCGATCGGCCTGAAATTCAGAATGCCATGGCATCCGAAATGATCTTGACGTCTTTCTAAAACGGATCAAACATGCGGTCTGCTGCGAACGACGCACGTGTATATCCAGACAACCGTGAGGATTGGTTTTGAAGCTTTTGAAGTTTGTTGTGTGCGCGTGGCTATTCGTCAGCATTACCTTGACCGTCACCGGTCTGCTGACTCGGCCACAAGTCTCAGACGTCGCTATCGTGTTGGGGAACACCGTGCACCAGGAGGGAAATCCACCACCTCGTCTAGCGGCGAGACTAAACCGTGCCAAACGGTACTACGAAGAACGCCAATGCAAAATCATCTTCGTGAGCGGTGGCACCGGCGCCTCGGGCGTAAACGAAGCCATGTCGATGCGGCGTGGCTCGTCAACGCAGGCATTCCAGCGAACAGCATCATCGTCGACACAGAGGGCAACGACACATGGGCGACGGCGCAACATGCCAGCAACTGGATGCGGAAACATCGCCTATCTAGCGCGATGGTCGTCACGCAGTACTTCCATGTCCCGCGGACCATGTTGGCGCTGAAGCGCTTTGGCGTGTCTGAAGTCAACGGCGCTTATCCGCCTTTCCTGGAAGGCCGTGACGCTTATTCGATCGTGCGTGAAGCACCCGCCTTTCTTTGGTACGCAGTGCGCCCCTTTCCTTGACACGCCCGTGTTCCGCCGTTCGCGGCGAGTTGCTATTCGTACAGCCCATTGGCTCATTGGCTGTCGCTCAATGTCTCACTCCTTCTTGTTCTAACTTCCCCTTCTCAATTTGCATATTCACCATGGGTTCGTTGCATTTCATCAATTGAGAAATAGCGCGGACGAATCACATTAATAACGAACTAGTAGTGTTCAAAGCAGCCAGCTGACTGTAGCTTTGCAACGCTAATTAACTCTTTATCGCCGGCGCAATCGAAAATTAGAACGCCGTCCGCTTGGTTGCTTATATTGCCATCATCGCAATTTTTCATCTATTTCACTTGGCCGTAATAATCCAGGAGTTGAGAAATGCTGAACGATGCAACACTGAAATTCAAGCCGTACACGCGCCAGACGATCCAGCAGGCTCCGGAATGGTCCAAGCTTTCCCGCGAGCAGCAGGAGGCGGTCGACATCGTCGGCCGCGTGTTGCCGTTTCGTGTGAACCCGTATGTGTTAAGCGAACTGATCGATTGGGATCGCGTTCCGGATGACCCTATCTACCGTCTGACTTTTCCGCATCGGGAAATGCTGACGGAAACGGAATATAGCCAGCTTCAAAAGCTGGTGGTCGACGAAAATAAGAAGCACGAGGTGGATGACCTTATCAGATCAATCCGCCTTAGAATGAATCCCCATCCGGCGGGGCAATTGACACATAACGTTCCTCATCTCGACGGCATACCGCTTCCTGGTATGCAACACAAGTACCGGGAGACGGTTCTATTTTTCCCGAGCGCCGGACAGTCTTGCCATGCTTATTGCACGTTCTGTTTTCGCTGGCCGCAATTTGTCGGGATGGACGAATTCAAGTTCGACGCGCGTGAAACAAGCCAACTGGTCGAGTACCTGAAACGGCATCCGGAAGTAACCGATGTGCTCATTACGGGCGGCGATCCACTCGTCATGAATGCGCGGTCGCTCGCGGAATATCTGACGCCCTTACTGTCGCCCGAACTCGCTCACATTCAAAGCATCCGAATCGGCACGAAATCGGTTGCATACTGGCCGCATCGGTTCGTGTCGGACAAGGATGCTGACGATCTTTTGCGAGTCTTCGAGTCGGTGGTCGCGTCGGGGCGCAATCTGGCGCTGATGGGCCACTACAACCATCCCAACGAACTCGAGCCTGCGATCGCCCAGCAAGCGCTCCGGCGAATCCTCGGCACCGGTGCGACGGTGCGCATGCAAGCGCCGCTGATCCGACACATCAACACCGATCCGGACGAATGGGCGCGGCTGTGGACGCTTGGCGTCAAGCTCGGCGCGGTGCCTTATTACATGTTCGTCGAACGCGATACCGGCCCGAGCGAGTATTTCAAGCTACCGCTTGCCGAGGCATACGACATTTTTCAACGAGCATACCGGCAGGTGTCGGGACTTGCGCGCACAGTCCGGGGGCCGTCGATGAGCGCCTTTCCGGGCAAAGTTGTAGTCGATGGGATTGTCGAAATCCGCGGTGAGAAGGTGTTCGCGTTGCAGTTTCTGCAGGCGAGAAATCCTGAGTGGGTGCGACGACCGTTCTATGCGAAGTTTGACCCGCATGCGACGTGGCTCGACGATCTGGTGCCCGCGTTCGGCGAGTCGCGGTTTTTCTTCGAATCGGATGGCGTACCCGCGAGCGATAAACGGCGCGTTATTGCGTTGCATAGGGAGGACGCCGCTCCGTCGCGCGCGCCGGGCATGGCCGAGCAGCTCGAGGCCGCGCAATGAGCAGTCGTGCGCAACCCGACATCGAGCCCTACCACGTCTACGCGCTGCGCTACGCGACACATGAGGGTCGCAGGAGTGCCGAGAACTATCTGGGCCATGATCCGCATGGCAACCGCGGGATGCCGCTCGATTTCTACGTGTGGGTGCTGCGCAATAGCCAGCGCACCGTGCTTGTCGATACCGGCTTTAAGCGTGAACTGGCCGATAAGCGGCGCCGCAAATACTTCGCCGAGCCAACTGACCTTCTCGTCAAACTCGGCGTGGATCCGGCCGCAATCACCGACGTGGTCATCACTCACATGCACTACGATCACGCGGGAAATCTCGACGCATACCCACGCGCGCGCTTTCACGTACAGGAAAGCGAGCTTGCGTTCTGCACCGGTCGATGCATGGAGCACAACGCGTTGAGGGGACCATTTGAGGCCGCGGATGTCGCTCAAGCGGTGTTCAAACTGTTCGAAGGGCGGATCGCGTTTGTCAATGGCGATACTCCACTCTTCCCGGGCATCACCCTGCATCATGTCGGTGGCCACACGCCGGGCCTGCAGGTGGTCCGTGTCGCGACGCCGCGCGGGAATATCGTGCTGGCGAGCGACGCAGCGCATTACTGGGACAACCTGCGCGAACGCCGGCCATTTCCGATTGTGATCGATGTTGGCCGGATGCTCGACGCCCACGCCGCGATCGAGCGTCTTGCCGACGGACCCGACCACATCATCCCGGGCCATGATCCCCTCGTGCGCGCCACGTTCCCAACGCTTGCCGGCGAACCGAACATCGTCGCGTTGCACGAATCTCCCGTCGCCGTTCCGCGCTCGGCCAGCGATGGTGCCGATGCCCCCTTCGTCACCGACGAAGCAGCGTTGGGTTCACATTGAGGAGAGTTCAATGACCGCCACGAACATTACCGTGATCGGCCTCGGCCCGCGCGGAATAAGTGTGCTTGAGCGGATACTCAGGCACGTCGAGCGGCTTCCGGAAGAGGCGCGACTGCATATCGATGTGATCGACCCTGGGGAGGCCGGGCAAGGCTCGCACCCCGAGCGGCAGCCCGATCACCTGCTGATCAATACCATCGCATCTCAGGTGACAATGTTTGCACCCGATAGCGTTGGAGGGGGGGCCAGTTTGCCGACGCTCGTCGAGTGGGCGACGGCGAACGGCTATCGGCGTTTCGGGAGGCGCTTTTTTCGCGTCGGTGACGGATCGGGTGCTGCAATAACGGAATTTGACTACCTGCCGCGCTGCCTCCTGGGAGAATATCTGTCCTGGGTGTATGACTTCGTGACGCGCCAATTGCCGGACCGCGTGACAATTTCCCATCACCGCACCCGCGCGCAGGATGTCGTCCCGGACGGCGACGGTTTCCAGGTGCACCTCGCCAATGGATACGTCGCGCGGGCCGACTATGTGTTCCTGACGATGGGGCACGGCCGCCGGCGACCGACCGGCGATGACCAGCTTGCAGCCGCGTTCGTGGAGCAGCACGTGAACCGCAATCCGGCGCTTGCATTTTTTGGTTCGCCCTACCCGGTCAACACTCTGTCCACAATCTCGACCCGCTCGACGGTGGCGATTCAGGGCTTTGGTCTCACTGCGCATGATGTCATCTCCGAACTGACCGTCGGTCGAGGCGGCCGATTTATTGGACCGGAGGACGCCCTTCGCTACGAGCCGTCCGGGCGCGAACCGAAGTTGCTGATTTTCTCGCGAAATTGCTTACCGTTCGCCGCGCGTGGCGTCAACCAGAAAGGCCTGACGGGTCGTCATCATGCGCATTTCTTTACGCCTGACGCTGTACGGCGACTGGCCGACGAGGCCACTATTGCGAAGGGTGATCGGCGCGTCGACTTTCGCGCGGACGTGCTGCCGTTGATCATCGCCGAGATGGCTTATGCGTACCGGTGCGCGGCATCGCGGACGGCGGTCGACCCCACTACGTTCGTCCCGACAATCGACGAGACGCGAACGATCGAAGCGATTCTGTGGCCGCTCGAGGACCGTCAATTCGCATCGCACGCAGAGTTCCAGGCGTTCTTTGATGAGCGTTTCGGAGATGATTTATCGCACGCGTTTCTTGGCAACTTGTCGAGCCCCGTGAAGGCCGCGACGGACGTCTTGCGAGACGCTCGCGAAGCATTGCGAACCGCAATCGAGTATGGCGCTGCAACGCCTGAGTCGCACCAATTCTTCTGTGAAGAATTCAACGCTATCACTAACCGGATCTCGTTCGGTCCGCCAAAGCAGCGCAACGTCGAATTCAACGCGCTGCGCGCGGCGGGTGTCCTCGAACTCGGAGGCGGCCCCGGCGCACGCGTGCACGGTGACCACGATCGCGCACGCTTCAGGATCGACACGCCCTATAAGGATGGCGAGACACATCGTTTCGCCGATGTATTGATTGCCGCGAGGCTCGATGCATGGTCCCCGCACACGGATGATTCGCCGCTAACCGCGAATCTTCTCGACCGGGGACTGATCCGGCCGTATAAAAACGGCGACTATCACCCTGGTGGTCTCGACATCGATCGACAACTGCGGCCGATCGGACGCGACGGTATTGCGCACCCGCGCATCTGGGCAATTGGATTTCCGGTCGAGGACGCGCATTTTTACACGCACGCCCTGCCGCGTCCGCAGATCGCATCGCGTCAGACGGCCGACGCCGAATGCTGCGCGCTTCAGTTGCTTGACGCCATTGCGCAACGCCGGCCGGCGTTTACCCCCCGTACCGAGACGAGCACCGATGATCTGGAGGCGACGGCATGAGCGCGATCCACGAGCGCAATCAGCATCCAGCGGCGAAATCGAAATCGGCCGTGACGCACGACGGCGGCCTGATTCCGTTTGCGCACTACCTCAGCATTGCTTCGCGCACGCCGCCTCGACCCGCGCACTGGTCGGCAAAAGCGATTGCCGACGCGACCGGGCGATTTCCGCACGGTGAGCGCGGCACCGCAGCGTTGGTGCCGTGTGAAGAGGGCTTTGGAGACCCAGGCAGCGTCGAAGCAGCGCCAGGTATCTCGCTGACACTACAGATAGTCGAGCCTCAGCAAGGCACCCGTCCTCATCGGCACGCGTTCTGGCATTTGTATCTGGTCGTAGCTGGCGACGGAGTCGGACACGTCGCCAGCGAGGGTGACAGGCATGACGCGGCCGCGTATTCCCTCGTAGCAGGAGATGTGCTGTACGTGCCGGCCTGGGCGACACACAGTTTCGTCAATCCGGATTCGACCACGCCACTGATGCTATACGCCCTGCAGAATCTACCGCAATTGGCGGCGTTGGGCACGCTGGTCCGCGAAGCACCAGACGGCGGAATCGAGCACGTGTATCGTGTGTCGTCCGGCGAGTTTCATTCATTGTGATTATCTGAGGGAGCTTTGTGTGAATCCGTCTCAAGCCGAGAGTCGTCTCAGCACAGCGGCGCTGTACACGACCGTGTTTCTGCCATTCGCGTTTGGACACTACGTATCGTTCGTATTCCGTTCGATCAACGCCGTGCTCGCGCCGTATCTCGTCGATGCATTCCAGTTCAGCGCGGCGCAGCTTGGCCTGTTGTCCAGTGCATATTTCGTGTCGTTCGGCATTGCCCAGCTCCCGGTCGGGATGGCGCTCGACCGCTACGGGCCGCGCCGCGTGCAGCTCGTGTTGCTCGGCCTCGCGTCGGCCGGCTCGCTGCTGTTCGCCGCGGGTAACGGCTTTTGGCCGCTCTTCGCCGCCCGCGTGCTGACCGGCGTAGGCCTGTCGGCCTGCTTCATGGGGGCGATCAAAGCGCTGTCATATTGGGTCGAGACGCACAAGCTGCCGTCAATCCATGGGTATCTGCTCGCGGCGGGCGGACTCGGCGCGATGTCGGCGACGCTGCCGGTTGAGCTCGCCGTGCAGCATATCGGCTGGCGTGTACTGTTCGTCGTGCTCGCCGGCATCATACTTATTCCAGCGCTCGCCATTTTCTTTGTCACGCCACGAGAACCGCTCGCGCACCGCGTCGCGCGCTGGCCGACCTTAGCCTCGCTGATCGAGGTCTATCGCAACCCCGCATTTCGACGCACGATCTCACTGCTGCTGCCGGCGCACGCGGTCGCGTTCGGGCTGCAAGGGTTGTGGATGGGGCAATGGCTGCAGGACGTCGGTGGACGCAGCACGCAAGACATCGCGGCGCTGCTGTTTGTCGGTATGGGAGCGATCGTGGTCGGCTCGCTTTCCATCGGCAATATCACGGAATGGGCGGGACGACGGTTTGGCGCAAAGCCGCTCGATGTCGCGGGCGTAGGTGTCGGGCTGTTTCTACTCGTGCAACTGCTGGCAGTCTTGAACATCGTCGCGTGGATTCCGGCACTGACCATAGCCTTCACGCTGATCGGTACCATTGCGGGCCTGGAGTATACGATCGTCGCTCAGAGTGTTCCGCCTGCATTGACGGGCCGCGCCGCAACTTGCCTTAACCTGCTGATCTTCTCCGGCGCGTTCATCGTGCAAAGCGGCTTTGGTTTCGTCATCAGCGCATGGAAGCCGGATGCCGCTCGCCACTATCCGGCCGTCGCCTATCAGACGGCCTTCGCTATCGCGATAGCGTTTCAACTTCCGGGGTTTGTCGGTTGGCTGCTGCGCGCCGCGACGCGTCGCTCGAGGCAGGAGGCCGTATGACGACACTGCATGGCTTCTATCGTTCATCGGCATCATTCCGCGTGCGGATCGCACTGAACCTGAAGGACATCTCCTACGACACAAGGTCGTACGACATTCCATCCCTCAAGCATCAAGATCCGGCTTATGTCGCGATCAATCCCCAAGGGTTGCTTCCCACGCTTGCAATCGACGGCTATCTGCTTACCCAGTCGCTGGCGATCATCGACTATCTGGAGACGACGCGCCCGACACCGCCGCTCTACCCAGCGGATTCAGCAGGTCGGGCGCGCGTCCTGAGTCTGGCCATGAACATCGGCGCGGATATCCATCCGTTGGGTGTAGCGCGTACCGTGCGCTATCTGCGCAATACCGCTGGACTCGACGAGTCGCAGTCGACCCAGTGGCAACGGCACTGGATAGAAAACGGCTTCACTGCACTCGAGGCGAGCTTGCGCAGAGGCTCGGAAGGCCGTTTCAGTCATGGCGATAGTCCCAGCGTCGCCGATCTTTTTATCGTGCCTCAGGTATTCACAGCGCGGCGTCTAGGTGTGCATGTGGAGCGATATCCAACGATTGCCTCTATCGTCGAAGCATGCTTGATGTTGCCGGCTTTTCAGAAGGCGCTTCCGGACCAGCAGCCGGATAGTCAGCAGAATGTGCCCTGACATGACCTGCATATCCGCCTCGCCATCCGGTACCTGGAGTCGCCGTATCAACAGATAGGCATTCGGCCCATGATGATGCAGTCGGCAAGGCGGTCGCACAGGGCGGCATCGCGTTGCGACTGCGCGATAACGTGGTGGTCCTGTCCTGTTAGATCGACGATGCGTTTTCGGCAGGCGCTCCGCGCATGATGTTCGATCAAGTCCGCGACGGAATGTGGGATCACATGATCATTGGTCGCTCTCACGATGGTGAGCGAACCGGTGAACGACTCGATCGCCGTAAGTGCGTCGGACTGGCGCCAGCTCTCTGGCTGTCGGATCACGTCTGAAAAGGCTTGACCGAAAGGCACCTCAAAAGCGTTGCGATGGTAGATGGCGGCTGCCAGCAGCACCAGATGTACCTTGGCATCGCGTAGGGTTGCGGCGAGGCGGATGGCGATCTCGCCGCTCATGCTGTTGCCGACGACAGTGTGCACAGGATCCGGTAGCCAGCGTAATACCGCTTCAGCCTCGACCAGGCGCCTGGCTAATGATCCCGGGCTGTTGTTGCTGCTTTCGCCATGACCTGAGAAATCGAAAGCGGCACTGCTAAAGCCGCGTTTTGCGAGGCTTACGCGCAACGGAGTAAAGCCAGAGCGCCAGGCTGCAGCGCCGTGCAGAAGCAAGGTGCCGACGCGGCCGTCAGGTGTCATCCTGTCGAGCGCGAGCGATTCTGGCGGGACATTGAGCAGTTGGCGGTAGGGTTGGAATCGCGCGCAGGGCGACATTCAATATTCCGCCAGCTTTCCGGATGCTGGTTCAACGTGGAGCAGCGCATCAAGGATCTGAATGCGCGGTGGCGACCCGTACATCGTTTGCACCATCTGCCGGTATTCCGCGCCATGCCAGCGCTCGGCTGCTTCTCTATCTTTCCAGATGTAGACTCCGCCGCCCAGTGCGCGCTCCGGGTCAAAGAAATAGTACTTCTGTATCAAGTCGGGATTCGTTAGCCATTTTTCAGCCGTCTTTCTATACAGCGCGAGTACGGCTTCTCGCGTGATGTCCGGCGGCAAGTCGAAGAAGACAAGTTCAGTAATCACAAGCGGCTCCTTAACGATGGACCGACGCAGCCCGTTTCATGACTTCTGATTGGATAAATCGCCCACGAATAGCTTGCATGCTAACGCCATTGTTACTTAACAGACAGTTATGCTAGGATATTTCAATCATAATTAACCATTATTAATAGACCATGCGTGACTATCTGGATGTTTCGGCAGTCGAGGCGTTCGTGCTGGTAGCCGATCTGCGAAGCTTCACGCGCGCAGGAGAGGCGCTAGGATTTTCACAGGCGGGAATTAGTATGAAACTGCGCCGCCTTGAGACGTCGCTTGGCCGGAGGCTGCTGGTGCGCACGCCGCGTCGGGTACGTCTAACGGAGGAGGGTGATGCGTTCTTGCCGCGTGCCCGAGCTTTGCTGGGCGCACACGAGCTCGCTGTTTCTTCCGCCGGGCAGCCCACCCGGCGGCTGACATTGGGCATTAGCGAACACGTGGCGGGGCCGGAGTTGCCAGACATTCTGGCCAAGGTCAAATCGTACGACTCGGGCCTGTTGATACAGGTACGAGTCGACTCTTCCGCCACACTGATTGACGCCTTTGAGCGCGACGAACTGGATGTAGCAGTCGTGCGGCGTCAGCGCCGGCGACATGACGATGACGTATTGTTTCCCGATAGCTACGGTTGGTTTGGCACATTGAAATACGAGACGCTGTCATTGCCGCTGCCGTTGGTCAGCGTTGAGGAGGCATGCGGCGTTCGTTCGATCGCGACACGCTTGTTGACGCAAGCGAAGATCGAATGGCTCGATGCGTTTATCGGGGGCGGGATGGGAGCTGTGCTGGCCGCTGTCAGCGCGGGTATAGGCGTTGCGCCGCTGCCGAGACGGCTTGCTACGACAGGGCTGATCGATGTTGGCGATCGATTTGGATTGCCACCGTTGCCTAAAGCCGACGTGGTGATGCTCTCTCATCCGACGCACGCTCAGACAACGGCGACTCTGCGAGTGTTAGGTGCGGCATTCCGCAGCAGTGTCGCCGAAGAATGACTAGCGGTCATCTGCGTGCCTGACGCGCGAGAACCGACACTTAACGGTTCAAAGTTAGGCCGGCTAGGGCTGAGTAACTACCGAGCGAAACGCATCGTGTTGCCACGGTGCCGGGAACGGAGGAGTCACTCCTGTGGGCAAGGGCGTTCGAGCGACATTGAGTTCTTGAGCGAGCAGACTGAAATAGCTGTCGATGCCGACGAGATCCACAAGACCCTGTTCGCCGAATCGCGAAGTGGCGCGTGCAAAGGTCGCATCGCTGACGTTGTGGTCGCGATGAAGTTCGCTAAGCACGTCGTAGACTATCGCTTCGTCCGCGCTCATGTCGGAAGGGCGCTGCCGATTCGCCAGTGCCTGGACGATCGAAGGTGCCACGCCAGCGCGCAGCGCAATCGGCTCGTGGATGTACCACACATAAGGCGATTCCATCGCGCGGCCCGATATAAGGACGGCAAATTCACGCAGTTTGGGCGGGAGGTTCGCGTGGAAACGCAGGTACTCTCCTAGCAATTGCGCGCGCGTGAGGAGCTCTGGGCTGCGTAGCAGGACATCGAACGGTCCGAAGATGCAGCCGCGTGGACCGGCAGCAATGCGCGCTGCCGCCTCTCGTTGCGCGGCGGTCATTTTATCTTGCGTAAGCCGCGGCATTCGTTCCGCCGCAGCATCGCGCTTCGCCACGCCGGTGTTGCTGCATTGACTTGACCAGCTCAGCGCGTCGCTGGGAGATGACTGCGTCGCCCAACTGACGCATGCCGTGCATGTCAGCGCGAAGGCAGCGCCAAGACGCATATATCGAGAACGTAACCGCGCAAATCGAAGCGTCGTCGCCATGAAAGCCATTGTTTGTCAGGGGACCGCTACGTTAGCAGCCGCGGCGAGTTATTTCCAGAGCGTGTTAGTACTTTCAGTTAAGCCTGGTATCCCGTAATCCGCCCTGCGTCCGCCAACGTAGCCATCCGCGTAACCGACGCCGACAGCTCCCGAAAATTCCCCGTCCACGCCGCGCGTGACGAGGTAGCAAACGCCACATACTTCCGCTTCGCCTCAACGTTAAACCGCACCTGCTCGCCCTCCTCACGTCCGAAGCGAAAGTGATGCATACGTTGAGACAGGTGGCGTGTGTGAAAGGGTCGTGTGGCGCGCGGCCAAGGGCAAGAGTGGCCGCGCGCAAAGAATGAGGGAATTGCCCTACCGAATCCAACGGCCTCAATGATCCGCTCCCATGCTGACATCAATCAGATAGCGCGATTTCTCATTTGGCGCGGGACTACACTCAATCCAGCACTTGAAGTTGAAATACATCACGTATTTGTGCGGCACCACCAGCTCCCGCGTGCTGCCCCGGCGAAGCCTGGCGAGCCCGGCGGCGGACGCGGTGTCGAACCACGACGGCGGGCGTTCGCCGGATCGTTCGATCGGCTCCCACCCACCGCGCCTGAAGTCGACCTGTAGCCGGCTCACCAAAGCAATCGCGTCATCGAAAGGCAACGCCTCAAGCATTGGCGACGTGGTGATCGTTAGGACTTTGCCGTCTAGAAACGTAACGCCAGCGAATTTGGTCGGCGGAAGTGTAAAACCGTGGTCAGGATCGTTGAAAACGATAACTACCGCTGGCTTATCGACATCGATCGTGCCGAAGCCGTTGCCCGGAGGCATTGAGTTCTTCGCGACTGGATAGGTCGACCCCTTTAGTACATCGTCGTAAGTTTCGCCTACCCCAACGGAAAGCGTCGTCGTGGTCGCAAGGTAGTCGCGCTTCGTCCATGCGACCACCGCCAGGACGGTGACGGCGGCAACCGCCGACCAGGCATAACGGCGCTTCACGAGATACCACCGCCAGAGCCAATAGCCTGGATTGATCTTTCTACCTCCGCACGCTGCTGCCCGTGAAGAAGCACCTTGAAACGATTTGCGGCACGTATCACGAAAGCCATTCGTTGATCCTTGTCTGCCAGATTCGCGCTGAGGGTACGAGGGAAGTTTTCGGTCATGCTGGATACGGGACTGCATTGCGCCGACAGAGTTAGCTGGATATCCGCAGCGATACCGGACGGCATGTCGATTACCCACTCTGCCTGATTGGCCCGTAACAACGCCTGCATGTCTGCACGGTTGTACATGATTGTCTGAAGTACATTGAGTTGTTCGTGTCGCGCAATTATCAATACGCTATCGCTAACTCGTCCTTGGTCAATCAGTTCGAAACCCTGGAGAGGTTCGTCGAACGGATAACCGAATGGCAACAGTTTCTGGTCAACCGGCCACAGCACTTTGCCCGCCAGGTTTTGACGGTCCTTGAAGCACGTCTTGAAACGCTCGATACCATAGCGCTGGTAGAACAGATGCAGCGGATAAATATCGAGAAACAACGCGGTGTTGCCTAGCGCCAGCAACTCGAACATCTCTCCCGAAGACGCCGCAATCGCGTCGTACGCGAACGACGCCCCAACGTCCCCTCCGGATACCCGATCGTACTGGCGCGCGCGTTGTGAGAGTGTGTTCGCATGCAGCAGTCCGCAGCCGACCTGCTTCGACGCGAACGCCGCCAGCCCTGCCCACTGGAAACGGTTATCACTGAGCCAGAGTTTCGCATAGGCCGAGTTGATACGCGCGTTACGTGCCCTCGGGTCAGCGATTAGCCGACCGCCCGGCGCGACGATCGCTTCGGCTTCTTTCTGCACTTCAAGCCAATGGTTCGCGCAGGTCTTGACAATGACTTCCTTTGGCGTCGTGTCCGTGGTCGGAGTCGTTTTGCGCGTCGCGACATAGAACAACGTTTCGCCGCTCGGGCCTTTGATGGTTTTCGGAACGCCTGGCGGTGGATTGATGTCGCTCATGCTGCACTTCCCACGTAGATATGAATGTCTTCCTGGCTGGCGGCTTTCGCCAGTAGATGCGTATGACCCTGGTCGTCGGTCGTGCCGCTTTCCGACGCACCTTGACCGCGTCGGAGCGTATAACGCGTGTTACGGATTGGCATTCCATATCCGTCGTGCAGCACATAGTGGTCATCGAACGACTGGTCAGTCTGCTGCGCGCCACTGGCCGCCGCTGCCCCGTCTGTTGCTGCGCTCGCGCGCCCGCCCCCGCCAGTCTCGATCACCCAGCTACGGCCATAACGCGCGATGACGACCGGACGCTGTGCGCACTTGCACATTACGAGGTCGCCGCCCAGGGCCTGCGACGCGTTTAGCTCTTCGTCGTACATCCGGTCGGTATCTGGCGAACCAGGAGCGGCCACTATCACGCCAAGACTCTGGCAGGCGTCGCACCAGGCCCGCTGGCCCAAGTAGGTCTGCGGCCGTTCGCGCCCGTCCTCGCCCTCAATCGTGCTGCCTCGCCAGCCCTCGATAACGCGGCTGTTCCCACCCGTGCTGAGCGGATCATCTTTGACCACGCTGTAGAAAATCGCCATTGCGTTATCCTTTGGCCGCCGCGACGCTGGCCGCGCGTGCGACGTAGATGTGAACGCTCCCGGCGCGGCTGGCGGTGGTAAGCCGTTGTGCGGGTCCGGCAGTACAGGTCCGTCCGTGCACGGATGAATCCGTTTCACGCTGGATCGAATAGCATGCGCCAAGGTTTGGTCGGCCAGTGCCGTCGAGTACTGCAAACTGTTCGTCGAACTGTTTGCCTGCAGATGGCGCAACAGTGGATTGCGCCGCTCTGCTCGCGCTTGCTGAATCGCTGTCGTCCTCGTAGAAGCAGCCGGGATTGAGGCCAGCCAATACACGACTCTCGCCGCACAGATACGGCACACGATCGCTTTCGACAACGCCTGCCGTGTCCGTGATGGTGTCGCCGTTGCACAGGCGGGAGCCGACCAAGGCAAATGGCGTGTTATCCCACAGGGCAGCGGAGGCTGCACCGTCAATGTTGGTGGCCTCGGTGCCGTCGTCGGGTGTGAGGGTATCGCCCACACGCGCCGGCGCCATTCCGCGATATTCAGCTTTGGTCGCGACGTGGCTTGCGCGGCCGCCGCGCATGGTGCGCGAACCGGTCACGAAAAGATGCTGTGTTCGGTCTGCTGTCTGCCGCTTCATGTTCGACTCTCCAGTTGGGTTAACCGCTAGCCCAAGCTACTAAAAAGCAGGGTGCGAGTAAATCAGACAAGTATCAAGAAGTGTCAATCGCCGGTTTCTTCAACTAATCAGCGCTGTCCAATGGGCGAGGAGCCGGGAGCGGAGAAATCCGTCGAAAGGAAGATTGCAGTTCCCTCTTCCACATTTCTGCTATCCGACTTTGCATGTCTATCGGCGAAATGTCTTACGCTGATAAGCACGACCATCAATTACCCGTGCCGGCCAAAGCGATACCGGCACCTATGCGAACGTAGGCCCGCATTACCGACTACTTGATCTATGCGTCGCAGTTCCAGGCGTATTCGTCAAGGAGGCGCTTCTTAACCGACGCTGATGTTAGGTCTGAATTGAAAGCCTTTTTTGAAGGTCATTGAGATCCCTCCCCGGTCGCTGTTTTGAACAGATAACCGGAGCGATATTTTCGATTCTGTAAGCCGCCTATTCCAATGCAGGACTACCGACATTTACCGCCTTCATCAACAAGGCAACCGGCTTTCTCTAAAGGATCGCCGGACAAAGCCGTTATCTACTAAATCAGGATGTCGATTCACGCAGCCTCCGAATCCGGATATTCAATTCAAATAATTTCAATGCGCATCGCATGAAATCGCTTGATAGAACACCTCCAATCCTGCAAAACCGTCGTATTCAATGGGCAAATTAACAATCGTTGACTGTTCCTGGTCGCGTTTTCGAAGAAGATCAGCGGCAAGAGATTTCGCTGGACGAACAAAGAAAATGAATAAGAGAACGTACCGGCTGGTATTCAGCCGTGTAAGGGGTATGTTGGTCGCGGTCGAAGAAACAGCCACCGGGACGGCCAAGGCAAATCGGGGAGAATCCAGCGCTATCGGGCAGACGCCAACCCCGTGGCGCATGCCAGGATTCACGCAACGTCTGACGGCCATTGCCGTTATGTTGCTGTTCGGCACCGCATCGACATTGACCGATGCCCAAGTGGTTGCAGGCGGCTCACATGCACCCTCGGTCATCCAGACCGCCAACGGCCTGCAACAGGTCAACATCAACAAACCCGCCACCGCAGCCGGTGTTTCCGTCAATACGTATTCGCAGTTCAACGTCCCGCAAGCCGGGATCGTGCTGAACAACTCGTCTGTCCTGACGAACACGCAGCAGGCCGGCTATATCAACGGCAATCCGAACTTCGCTTCAGGCCAGTCGGCAAAGATCATTGTCAACCAGGTCAACAGCGCGTCGGCGAGCGCGATCAATGGCTACATCGAGGTGGCAGGCGCCCGGGCCGAGGTGATCGTGGCGAACCCCTCGGGCATTTCCGTCGATGGTGGCGGTTTCATCAACACCTCGCGCGCCATCCTCACCACCGGCACACCCAACTATGCCGCGGACGGCAGCCTCGCGAACTTCAGCGTCAACAGCGGGACCATTACGGTCCAGGGCGCGGGCTTCAATGCGTCGAACGTCGATGAGGTCGATCTTCTCGCACGTGCCGTGCAGGTCAATGCATCGCTGTATGCGAACAACCTGAACGTGATCACCGGCTCGAACCAGGTCGATCACAACACGCTCGCCGCTACTCCGATCGCAGGCAGCGGTCCCGCTCCCGGCTATTCAATTGACGTGAGCCAGCTGGGCGGCATGTACAGCGGAAAGATCGTGCTGGTCGGCACCGAACAGGGCGTGGGCGTTTCGAATGCGGGCGTGATCGCCGCACAGGCGGGCGACCTGACACTGACGAGTTCCGGTCAACTCGTCCAGAGCGGCCAGATGAGCGCCAGCGGCAACGTGGCGATCAGCGCGGCGAGCGTAGCCAATAGCGGCACGATCTACGCGCAGCAAACTGCGTCAGTCGGAACGTCGGGCACGCTGACAAACAGCGGCACGCTTGCGGCACAGCAAAACACCGGCATCAACGCAGCGAGCGTGGCCTCCACAGGCACACTCGGCGCTGGCGTGAACAACGACGGCTCGGTTGGCACGAGCGGTGACCTGTCGGTAGCGGCATCCGGCCAGTTGAACGCGACCGGCGAGAACGTTGCAGGCGGCAACGCGTCATTCTCGGGCAGTGGCGTGAGTCTCGCCGGTAGCCAGACGGCGGCCAGCGGCAACCTGTCGCTGACTGCAACGGCAGGCGACCTGAACCTGACTGGCGCGACGACGAGTGCAGGCGGCGCCGTCAATGCGCAGGCGGCAGGGACGCTCACCAATGACCGCGGCACGCTCACGGGCGGCGGCGTGACGCTCACCGCAGGCAACCTGTCGAACCAGGGTGGCGAGATCTCGGCACAAGGACCGCTCGTCGCGCAGGCGTCGGGGCAGATCGCGAACCAGGGCGGCGAGTTCGTCTCGCAGGGCGCGATGCAGATGCACGGCGGCGCCATCGCGAATGACCAGGGGACGTTGCAAAGCGCGGCTGGTCTGTCGGTATCCGGCACTTCGCTCGACAACACGGCAGGGCGCATCACGTCGTTGAACGGCGATGGCCTCACGGTGACGACGACCGGTCAACTCACGAATGTTGCCGGGACCACCGCGGCCGGCGCGCAGGGTGGCGTGATCGGCGGCAATGGCGCGGTCACGCTGCAGGGCGGAAGCATCGTCAATCAAGGCGTCGTCACTGCGCAAACGGACCTTGATGTTGCCGCACAGTCGATCGACAACAGTGGCGGATCGCTCCAGGCCACGGACAATGCAACGGTCAACGCGGGTGCGCATCTGACCAACAGCGGCGGCACGATTGCCGCGGGCCAGACGGCCTCGGTGACCGCGACGACGCTCGACAACAGTGCGGGAACCACGCAGGCCGTGCAGCTCTCGCTGAACGCGACCAACCTCGTCAATCACGCGGGCACGATCACGCAGACCGGCAGCGCAGCGATGAATGTGGCGGTGTCAGGCACGCTCGACAACTCGGCGGGCGGCACACTGCAGACGAACAGCACCAACCTCACCCTTGCGCCTGTCACGCTCGACAACGACGGCGGCACAATCCTCGACGCCGGAACGGGCACGCTGACGATTGCACCGGGCAACGGCGCAGGTTCGATGTCGAACGCCGGCGGAGAGATCATTGCGGCAGGTCAGATCGCCGTACAGGCGGCCAGCCTGAACAACGCGACCGGTGTGCTGGCCGCAGACGGCAATATCGCGGCGAACGTTGCGGGTGACATCAACAACACGCAGGGGGCGATACGTTCGCTCGCGTCCCTGTCGCTCAGCAGCGGCGGCGCGCTGACCAATACGAACGGCCAGATCCAGTCCGGCACGGGTGCGACGGGCGATGCGAGCACGCTCGCCATCCAGGCTGCTTCCATCGACAACACGGGCGGCCTCATCAGCAACCTCGGCGCGGGCAACACGACCGTGCAGGGCGGCAGTCAGACCGTCAACAGCGGCGGCCAGATCACGGGCAACGGTAACGTGAGCGTCGTTACGTCGACGCTCTCGAACACGCAGGGCGCGCAGCTGAGCGGCGCAAACGTCGCGGTGCAGGCGAACACGGTGGACAACAGTGGCGGCCGGATCGGCAACATCGCCAGCTCGAATGGCGACGTCACGATCACGACGACAGGCGCCATTGCCAGCACGAACGGCGCGATCGGCGCCACGCACGACCTGACCGTAAATGCGGCGACGCTCACGGGCGGCGGCGCGTACAGCGCGACCGATAGCGCGACGGTGAACATGCAGGGCAATTTCGCGCCGACCTCCGGGTTCCAGTTCAATGCCGGGAACAATCTGGCCTTCACGCTGCCCGGCACTTTCACCAACAGCGCGCTCCTGGAAGCGGCTGACAACCTGAGCGTTACCGCTGGCGCTATCGCCAACAGCGGCGAGATGATGGCCGGCGGTACGCTCACCACGCATTCGAACACGCTGCAGAACACAGGTTCGATCGTCGGCGGCAGCGTGTCGCTCAACGCCACGCAAAGCCTGTTGAATGTGGGGCCGGCCGCGCTTATCGGCGCGACGAACAGCAATGGACTGCTCGAGCTGCTCGCACCTGATATCGAAAATCGCGACGACACCACGATGACCGATACGCAGGCAACGACCGCGATTTTCGGTCTCGGCAGTATCATGCTGGCGGGCGGCAAGGATGCGAACGGCAACTACACCAACGCGAATCTGATCCGCAACCAGTCGGCGCTGATTCAATCGGCGGGCAACATGACGCTCGACGCGAGTCAGGTCACGAATACGCGGACGACGATGACGACGACGGGCTTCAACCAGCCGGTTGATCCGTCGCTGCTCACGCAGCTGGGCATCAGCCTGTCCGGATGCACAGCGGTCACTATGGCGGCCTGCTCCGGCCAGTATGTGGGCTGGTCCGATGCGACTCCGGATATGATCGGCGGCGTCGATACCGAACCGCCGCACGGCGGCCAGTGGAACAGCGGCTACCAGTACACGACTTATACGGGCGTGGCGCTCGCTAACGAGATCGCGTCGATCAGCCCGCAGGCGCAGATGATCGCGGGCGGCAACCTGGATGCGTCGAAGGTGGGCCTGTTCCAGAACTACTGGAGCGCGGTCGCGGCGACCGGCAACATCGCCACGCCGGTCACGCTGGACCAGAACAGCTGGCAGGGACAAACCGCGCCTGAAGTGCAGGTGACGTACTCCGGCTACTACCACTACACGAACTACGACCACAGCATCGGAGACTGGACGCTGCCGTTCGGCGACGTCCCGTTTGTCGGCTCCAATCCGGGCGGCTACGCGCAAGCGGCGCCAGCCGATATCCGCACTTACGCGCTGCCGGCCTATGAGTCCACCTTCGTCGCGGGCGGCACGCTCTCCGGTACGGGCGTAAGCATCAACAATACCGCGGGCAATGCGGGCATTCCGTCGCTGGGTCTTACCGCCGGCCAGTCCGTGAGTGGCGTGAGTGCCGGCGGGGTCAAGGGGAGCACGGGGCTCATCGATCCGATCATCGCGGCGGCGACGGCGGTGAATGTGCTGAACAACCTGACGATTCCGCAGGGCGGACTCTTCAAACAGGCTACCGCACCGGGTGCCGAGTATCTGATCGAGACGAATCCGGCCTTCACCATCCAGACGTCGTTTGTCTCGAGCGACTACTACCTGTCGCAACTGGGCCTGAATCCGCAGACGACGGAAAAACGTCTGGGTGACGGCTTGTACGAGCAACAACTGGTGCAGGATCAGATCACATCGCTGACCGGAAAGTCTGTGCTGGGCCCCTATACGGACACCCAGTCGATGTACCAGTCGCTGCTCGCGGCGGGCGCGTCGCTCGCGCAGTCGCTGGATCTGCCGCTTGGAGCGAGCCTGTCGGCTGCCCAGGTGGCGGCGCTCACCACTAACGTGGTCATCATGCAGACGGAGGTGGTCGACGGACAGTCGGTGCTGGTGCCGGTCGTTTATCTCGCGCAAGCCAGCCAGCAGAACGCGCAGGGGCCAGTTATCGCGGCAACCAACGTCGACTTGCAGAACACGCAGACCTTCACGAACAGCGGCACGGTGCAGGCCAGCAATACGCTGTCGATTCAGGGCCAGCAGATCGACAATGCGCTCGGCACGTTGCAAAGCGGCGGCCAGATGTCGCTGATCACCACGGGTAATGTCGACCTGACCTCGGCGACGGTGAACGCCGGGAGTCTCGCGCTGAACGCGGGCGGTAACCTGATTCTCAACACGGCGGTGAATACCGTTAGCCAGGTTAGCGCGAGCGGCGCCACGCGAACCACGACCACGCTCGGGGCCATCGCGAATCTGAACGTGACCGGCGACGCAGCGATTACGACGGGCGGCAACTTCGAGCAGAACGCGGGTGACCTGAACGTGGGCGGGTCGCTGGGCTTGAGCGTCGGCGGCAACTGGGATCTCGGCTCGGAGCAGAGCGGCGAGCATCAGGTGGTCGAGCGCGCGAACGGCGTGTCCAACACGAACATCAACACCTCGACCGGCAGTTCGGTGACGGTTGGCGGCGTGTCGGAAATCGGCGTGGGCGGCAACCTGACGGCGACAGGCGCGAATATCAATCTTGCCGGCGGGGGCGTGATTGCGGCGCAGGGGGATGTGACGCTGCAGGCGGCGACTACGACCTCGACGGTTGACAGTAGCAGCTCGGGTAGCGATGGCCACGGTAGTTACTCGGAGTCGTCGCACACGTCGGACGATGCGCTGACTGGGACGACGCTTAATGCCGGTAACTCGCTCATCGTGGCAGCGGGTAACGACATCAACGTGATCGGTAGCACGATCAATCTCGACACGGGGACGGCGACGCTCGCGGCAGTGGGTAATGTGAATATCGGTGCGGCCACTGGAACGCATGTCGATGATTCGCAGGAACAGCACAGCCACAGTGAAGTGGTGAGCGGCAAGGAGGTATCGAGTTCGAGTGACACGACCACGACGCTTTCGCAGGGCAGCCTGATTTCCGCCGATGCCGTGTCGATTTCAAGCGGCAAGGACATCAATGTGGTGGGCAGCGCTATCGTCGGCACGAACGCGGTATCGCTGGGTGCTGCACACGACGTGAATATCACGACCTCGCAGGACACCATGCAGTCGTCCGGCAGCTACCAGGAAAAGGATTCAGGCTTGGGGACGAGCGGTCTGAGTGTCACTATCGGCAGCAGGGAAACGGCAACGACCGATCAGGAGTCGAGCGTTACGAACAACGCGAGCATCATTGGCTCATCGACCGGCAACGTTTCTATCACGGCGGGACACGATCTCGGCATCACGGGCAGCGAGGTTGTAGCGGGCGGTAACGTGGCGTTGACTGGTCAGAATGTCACGGTCAATGCTGCCTACGATACCTATAACGAATCCCAATCGCAGCAAGTTAGCCAATCAGGGCTGAGTGTGGGTCTGGGTGGCGGCCTTGTGAGTCTTGGGGAGTCGATGGCAAATTCGGTTCGCCAGGGTGCGGAGTCGGGAGATTCGCGCCTTGCAGCGGTCCAGGGCGTAGCAGCGGCCGAAATGGCCTATCAGAATCGCGGCGCCATCGGCAATGCGGCCAGTGGTCTCGAGAACGGTGACGCCAGCTCGGCGACGCAAGGTGTCCAGTTGCAGATCAGCATCGGGTCGAGCCACAGCAGCAGCAATTCCAGCACGTCGATTACGACCGCCAAGGGTTCGTCCATCATCGGTAACGGCAATGTGACCGTAACGGCGACCGGCGCGCCCGATGCGAACGGTAGCGCGCAGGCGGGCACGGGAAACATCACCATGACCGGCGCAACCGTGACGGGGAAAAACGTTACGCTGGATGCGAATAACGCGATAACGCTGCAAAGCGCGCAGAGCACCGAGCAGGATAGCAGTTCGAATAGTTCGAGCGGCTGGAATGCGGGTGTGGGAATTGGTGTGGGCAAGAGCACCGGGATAAGCGTTTTTGCCAGCGGGTCGAACTCGCACGGCCAGGGTAACGGTAGCAGCGTGACGCAGAACAATACGACCATCGCAGCGGGCGACACGCTGACGATGAAGTCTGGCGGCGATACGACGCTCGCGGGCGCGCAGGTTTCAGGCAATACGGCCAACGTGGATGTAGGCGGCAACCTCACAATGACGAGCCTCCAGGACACATCAACCTACGGGAGCAACCAGCACAGCAGCGGGTTCAGCGGTACGCTGACCTATGGCTATGGCGGTAGCGTCGATGCCTCGATCAGTCATACCAGCATCGACAGCAACTATGCATCCGTCAACCAGCAGACGGGGATCGTGGCGGGCACAGGCGGCTTTGACGTGAACGTGGCTGGCCATACACAGCTTAACGGCGCAGAGATAGCAAGTGCCGCCCCCGCGGAAAACAACAACCTGACTACGGGAAGCCTGGGCTTTACCGACATCCAGAATACGATGTCGTATTCAGGTTCGTCGGAGGGCTTTTCGCTATCGGGTGGCCCGAGCTTTGCGCAAACAGGTGCCAGTGCGAGCGGTACGACCTATGCGGCGGTCAGTCCAGGTACGATCACTGTAAAGTCCGATCAGCAAAGCGGTACCGACAGCACGGCGGGCCTGTCGCGCGACACGGCTAATGCGAACCAGACGGTGCAGAACACGTTCAATCTGCAACAGGTTCAGAATAACCTCGCGTTTGCACAGGCATTCGGCAAGACCGCAACCTACGCGGCGGGACAAATCGCGGACGAGCTTGAAAACAGCATCCCCGCGTTTGCCGAGGGTGGCGTCGCGCGCGATGCGATGCACGCGGCAGTCGCTGCCATCGGTGCGGCGCTTTCGGGTGGAAACATTGCGGGTGCTATCGGTGGTTCGCTTGCGGGCGATGCGTTGCAGTCGCTGGCGCAGCCGCTCATCGAGCAGGCTGTCGCGCAGGTACCGGTGGAAGATCAGACCGCTCTGCGCAATGCGCTGAATGAAATCGTGGCGGCGGCAGGAGGGGCCGCAGGCGGCGCACTTGCTGGCGGCGGCTCGTCGGGAGCAATCGCCGGTGCGGGTTCTGCCGCGAACAACGAGGTTTATAACCGTCAGCTTGACGATAGCGAGCGGCAGTGGGCTTCGAACAATGCAACGGCATTTGCCCAGTTCTACGAACAGCAGACCGGCCAGACCATCACGACAGACCAAGCGCAGCAAATGTTGCTGGTCAACGGCTATATGATGGTGGATGCCGCTGCCGCGGCGGGTGGCTCGGGCTATAACGCTACCGCCGCGCAGTACATCAGTGCCAAGAGCAATGGCCTGTTCGTCGCGACACCCGCTGACTACAATAATCCCTTCGCAAACGGTAGCAGCAGCGGGCTTTCGCCAGAGCAGCTTGCGATGCCGGGCGGAGTGCCCGCAGTGCCATCGCCGGACTATGTGTCCGCTAACGGCTCAGGAATGACAATGGCGTATGGAACTGCGCTCAACCTGCACGATGGGCAAATATATCTTAATCCTGGAGCGAATTTGCCATTTGCACCTTCTGGATCGATTTTATGGGGTTTTATCATAGGTAAGGGTGCCGATGCTTCGAGCGCGACGAATAGTTTGTTGAATGGCGGCGCTTACGTTGGCGGCGGGTGCTTTCTCATATGCGTCGGACTTAATCATTCAATCGGCGGCAACACTGCAATCGAGGTTGGTTTTGGCTTGCCAGGCGCTTCCGTCGGTACATCCGTTGGTATTCCGATTGGAGGCCCGCATGGGAAAATTCAATAATCTCTTGTCGCTTGCCGGATTCATCCTGATAATTTGCGTAGTTGCTTTAATTGTTCGGACATGTGCTAATGAACCGTCAATATCGCCTGAGCGGTTCACATCAACCTTGGTGATGATGCGTGCCGACATGAATGCGGCTCTGGCTGTCGGTGGTGTCAAGATTGCATTTGACAATAATAGAAAAACGCAAATAAATAGAGTATCAATTTCGGCATCTATCCGAGGGGATACATGGAACATAAACTTGCAAAATGAGTACGTCCGAACTCTGTCGCAGAGAGGTTGGAGGGTGATCGATGATTCGAACGCCCCAATCTTGATGTGCAAAAATGGAGCATTGGCGACTATTGCACGTGATACCGCCCGTCGCGGCATTCATTCCGGAGATGGATATATCACGATGAGTCTTTCACCGGCGACGATTATGCAGTGTGACCACGCCGCTCATTAAAACTGATCTGAAACCTTCAGCCTGTCGAATTAGGCCGTGGCTAACTGGCGACTTAACAGATCAGTCGCGGAACGTCAGCAAGATGGCGGCATATTGCCAATCATGTTTGGCATTTTTCCACTATCAATCACCTCAAAAACAGACCGTTAAAACAATGCGCAATTTATATCCGCTTGCAACGCTCATGCTGTTGACGGCGTGTCAGAACCTGCCGCCTGGTGCGCCGCCCATGCCGCCGCCAAAACCTGAAATGCAGCCAGTTCTAGCGCCTGATTCCAACTCGTTCTGGGTCATGGGCTACTGGAAATGGAGCGGGACGGAGTGGGTCTGGATTCCCGGGCATCTTGCTCCGAAGCCGTAGAACGAAACCGCCATAACAATAAATGAAAATCCACGCGCACCTTGTATTGCTGTTGGTTGCGTTGCTTGTGCCCTATGCCGTAGTCGCTCAGCAGACCCCGCCGGATGCAGCAGCGGCCGCCCGCGCGAACGCCGAACAGCAACAGCAGGTCCAGCAACAGCTCGACGCGCAGCAGCGCGCAGCGGCCGTTGCCGCGCCCGCTGTGCGTTCAACCACGCCTAAAATCACCGGCTGGCCAGCATTGCCCGTTGAGCAGCCGTGCTTCCTGATCCGCTCGTTTGCGCTCGATGTGCCGTCAACGTTGCCCGACTCAATACGCAAAGAGGGCGCATCCGCACTTCCGCAGGACCGCTTCGCATTTGCACGAGAATGGCTTGACCACTACAGCGGCCAATGTATCGGCATCAAAGGCCTCGACACACTCATCAAAGGCCTGCAGCAGACCATCCTGAGTCGCGGCTACATCACCACGCGCGTGCTGCTTCCCCAGCAGGACTTGTCCGCCGGCACGCTGAAGCTCGCCCTCGTACCGGGCGTCATCCGCAAATTGAAGTTCGCAGATCCAGCAACGCGTGGCACATGGAAAACAGCATTTCCCGCCCGTGACGGCGACCTGCTCAACCTGCGCGATCTCGAACAAGGCCTCGACCAGATGAAGCGCGTCAGCAGCCAGGATGCGGACATGCAGGTGATGCCAACCGATGTGCCCGGCGAAAGCGATGTGGTCATCACCGTGAAGCGCACGAAACCCTGGAGCCTCGTCGCGTCGGTCGACAATTCGGGACAACGCGCCACCGGCAAACTACAGGGCAACCTGAGCCTCGGCCTGAACAACCCGCTCGGCCTGAACGACATTCTCAGCCTCAGCGCAAACCAGGACCTGGAATTCGGCGACAAGGATCTCGGCTCGCACGGCTTCAACGGTTCTTACTCGGTGCCGTGGGGTTACTGGACAGCGACACTCTATGGCAGTACGAACACGTACTATCAGCAGATCGCCGGCGTGAACCAGACATTCGTATCGAGCGGCAACCAGCAGACGGTCGGTGTGAAACTGCAGCGCGTGCTACGCCGCAGCCAGGACGACATTTTTGGGCTGGAATTCCAGTTATCCAAGCGCTGGGGAGCAAGTTTCATTGATGACACAACCATCCCGACACAGGACTACAACAACACCTTCATCGAAGGCGGTGTCACCGATCGGCACTATTTCGGCGCTGCGCAGTTCGACGGCACGCTGGCTTACCGCCAGGGCATTGGGGACCTCGGCGCAACACCTGACCCTTACCCCACCGGCCCGACCTACCGGTTTCACATGGGCGTGGTGGATGCAAACCTGTCGGTGCCCTTTGCAGTAGGCCAGCAGCCGCTGCTGTTCGTGACGACCCTGCATGGCCAGTACACTGGCGACGCGTTGTTCTATGTCGATGATCTCGCCATTGGCGGCCGTTATACGGTGCGCGGTTTCGACGGCGAACAGATGCTCGCGGCCGAGCGCGGTTTCTACTGGCGCAATGAATTGCAGGTGCCGATCGGGCACACGGGGCAGATGCTTTACGTGGGGCTCGACTACGGCCACGTGTTTGGTCCGAACACGGAGGTGCTCGCAGGCACGCAGCTAGCCGGTACGGTGATCGGTATCCGCGGTGGCATCCCGACGCGAATTGCGGGGCTCTCCTATGACCTGTTTGCAGGCACACCGATCTACAAGCCCGCTGGATTCGATACTGCGCGCGTCACGCTCGGCTTCCAGGTGACGGCGCAATTTTGATGAGCCTTGAGTCAGTGACGCGCTAATTGGGCGCCTTCAGTGAAGTGATGAGAAACTTCTTCGGATTTTGATGCCACCACTGAAATGAAAACATTTGATCTTGAGAAATCGAAAAAAGCTCGTGTTTGGCTTAACGAACTTCCTGAATGCGAATATGCTTCGTCGCAAATTTTGATACACATTACCGGGTTGCGGAAGCACCGAATTTTCCAACGCTTCCGCTCCACAGTGATCACGTCAACTTGTTCCACCCACTCCACGACCCCGCATGCGGCGCGGTCTGCCAGTTGTTGTACGCGGCGTTATCCGTGCCGATGCTGAAAATCTCGAGCCGGCAATCAGGCCTAATCGCAACCCCCATATCGGCTCCATCGAATCTGTTCCCACCGCGGCGAACGCTGAACGCTCAGTAGCCAGTCGAGTGCCGCGCGCCCGCGCGCCGTAATGCACCAATGCAAATGCACCCCGTCGATACCACCACCAGCGCAATCACCCTGCTCACAGGCAAGCAACCCGCCGCATCCACATTCGATAAATTCCCGTCGCACCAACTCCGCAAAAACCCTCGCACGAACATGCGCTTCCGGCTGACGAACACAAGCAGCCCGAAGCGCGTCGAGCACCTCCGCATGGGTCGCAACCTCGGGCGGTGCAAAGCATTGAACGAACGTGTCGGACATGAGCGGCGGCCAATCCCGATCGAGCAGCGGATCAGTAAATGCCCCTGCGCAACGGAAACCGTTCATTCATCAAGCGTGAACCGATATAAAACCTCTGCATCTTCTCGCAATGCTCGACGAGGTCTTGCCGTCGAGTCATTTTCGCGACCTCCGTCAAATTCTTGTAGATATCGCTAACCGGCGATTCAAACCGCAGATGCACCTTCGACAGTTTGACGAGGATATGCTCCGCGTCATCCTTATCGTTGAAGGACGTCGACAGCAGTTCGAGGTAATCCTGCAGATCCTCAGCCTCGAGCTTCGTACGTGACACGAGTGCCGGCCTGATCGATTCATCGCGAATCGACGGGTCCTTGAAGATCAGCGAGTAATGCGGGTTCAGTATGTCCGCATACTGAAAGTCCAGACTCAGAATGCGGCGGTTGTCGGACGTAAGGTTGAGCGCACCATGCGGCAGCGTGGACTCCAATATCCAGATGTCGCCTTTGCGCATCCGGAACACGCCAAAATTTTCCTCCGTGTGATACGAATCGATGCATGTTTCAAGCGGAATCAGAATTCGAATATACCTGTCCTTTTCTTCGGATAGCTCGAGGAAGTCGGTGTGCGGAATGACCAGCCCATCAACGAGGTTGCGCACGCGAGCCATGCGCAGATGCTCGATATCGAAACATTCCTCGATGATCTTGCTGAGGTACGGCGTCGCAGCCCCTGCTTGCGTGCGGATCGCGGGATGGTCATAGTCCGAATACTGCGTGTCGGTCCATTCTCCGGTTCGGTTCCACAGCGAATGATTGATCCATGTCCCCGAACCGAACTCGTCATATTGCTCCCTCAGAAGCGGCAGTTCGGACAGCACTTTCAGGTCCTGTTTCAGCAGCGCATCATCGAATTTGACGCGTCCTACGAGGCGGGTCGCCGTCACCATGTTTATGTCCTCCTGTTGTAAAAGTCCAGAACGATGTTTCCGCGATTCACCAACTCGGTAACGTGTTGATCGGGCGGGGCGGCGTGCGCAGATGCACTCCAGCGGTCAACGATGCGACTCATCTCCCGTGCGCTGTAATTGCTGATACCCTTCGCCAGCACGCGTTCATGCGGATCGGTGATCTCGATGACTTCATCTCGTTCGAACGTGCCGCGCACCCGCAGGACACCATTGGGGCGCACGCCCCGGTGGCGCCGCACGACCGCGTCCGCGGCTTCAGCATCGAGCACGATCGTGCCGTGTGTGACGAGCTGCCCAGCGAGCCAACGGTCGGTTTCGACAAGGCGTTGTCGGCCAGGACGCAACTCTGTGCCGACAGCGACGCCAGATCGAATCTTTCCGAGCACGCCGTCGATATGCCCGCATGCGAGGGTCGTGATGCCACCGGACAGCGCGAATAGTCTTGCGGATTTGACCTTGCTCAACATCCCGCCAGCACTTGATCCAGCTGCCGCAACGCCGCCGGCGATACCGAGAAGAGCGTCGTCGTCCACGCAGGCCTCGCTGATCAATCCGGCGCGCGGCTCGGTCCTGGGATCGCCGCACAGCAGACCGGCCTGGTCCGTCAGAATCACAAGGCGGTCGGCCGCGACCATGTTGGCGACGAGCGCGGCCAGCATGTCGTTGTCGCCGAAGCGGATTTCCTCGGTGCTGACCGTATCGTTCTCGTTGATGACGGCCATCGCGCGCATCTGGACAAGCTTGCGCAGCGTGGCCTGCACATTCAGATACCGCTGGCGGCTCGCGAAATCTTCATGGGTGAGCAGAACCTGGGCCGCGCAGATCCGCCGAGCCCGGAAGCTCGTTTCGTATGCATGCATCAGACCCATCTGGCCGATCGCGGCCGCGGCCTGCAAAGCGGAAATATCGCGCGGCGTCCTGCACCATCCGAGCCGGCTCATGCCTTCGGCCACTGCGCCGGACGAGACGATGACGATTTCCAGACCCGCATGATGCAGTTCGGCCATCTCGTCCGCCCATCGGGCAAGCGCCCGATGGTCAAGCCCCTTGCCGTCGCTGGTAAGAAGGGCACTGCCGATTTTGACGACCCACCTGGTCTCATTTGGCATGATGTCTGGAACGTCATCCGTTTCGAGGTGCGGTGCGATATGGCACGGTCACGTGCGTTCTGATTGAACCGCCGCGGCTTCGCTTTTCGACGGCGCCACCGGGGTCAAAGCCGGCTTCTTCGCAAGGGCAAGTGAGAAAACCACGCCGGCAACGAGTCCCCACAGTGCAGACCCGAGACCGAAGAACGACATGCCGGACACCGTCACCACGAACGTGATGACGGACGATTCCCGATGCTTTTCGTTTGCGACAGCTGACGAGAGGCTGGAGACGAGCGTGCCGAGCAGCGCGAGGCCCGCAAGGGTGCTGGTGAGGCCGTCAGGCAATTGGGCAAAGAGTGCGACGACGGATGCGCCGAACACGCCGATGCACAGATAGCCGATGCCGCAGACGACGCCCGAAATGTATCGGCGCCGCGGGTCCTCGTGACACTCCGGGCTCGCACACATCGCACCGACGATTGCCGCCGGGTTGATGCCGGAGTTCCCGAAAAGGGACAGCGGGATGGACATCAGCCCACTTGCCCCCACTACCGATCGTGGCGAGATCGCGTATCCCGCGCTACGAAGAATATGGATCGATGTCGCGTATTGGGTAAGCGCGAGCAGAAGCAGCGGCAAGCCCAGGCCGATCAGCGATTCCGCGGAAACAGTGGGAAGGGTGGGCTCGGGCGTCACGATGCTGAGGTCGAGCCCATGCCGGCTGAGATGAGCGCCTGGAAGCGCGACGATCACGCCGGCCAGCAGCGCGAGCGCGACCGCATAGCGCGGGATGACTCGCCGGCAGACGACGTACACGACGACGACGGGCAAGACGACGGCGGGCGTCGATTCAATCGATCGGAAAATGCCTGCGCAGAATTCGAAGAGCACGCCGGCGATCATCGCGGAGAGCAGATGTGCTGGCAGATGCTCGATCAATCGCGTGAAGAGGCCGGACAGTCCCAGCGCCGCGACGATAATCGACACCACCAGATAGCAGCCGACTACATCGGTGAACGGATAGTGAGCAAGGCCCGTGATCAACAAGGCGACGCCAGGTGTCGACCATGCGCCGATCACGGGCATGGTGTGCCGCAGGCTGAGCCAAAGACCGAGTAGACCGGCGCCGATGGAGACCGCCCATATCCAGGTGGACAGCAGATTGTGCGAGAGATGCCCCGCCTGCGCTGCCTGCACGACGATCAGTACCGGGCCGCTATACGTTGCGACAAGGGCGATCAGTCCTGCAATGGCGGCGGATGCCGAAAAATCTGCGCGTATTCTGGCGAACATCGTATCTCTCTCCGACAGCGCGGTACGACGGAGTCGTCAGATTCGGAAGTCGAGCCGCAACGAGATGTGCGGAAATGGCTGACTTGTCACGCTGACAATGACGTCGCCGGGTTTGATCCAGGCCCCGCGTTCTTGTGTGGAAACCAGTGCTTCGACGCTGGAATCGATGGATCCGGCAGTGGTCACGCGTCGCGCCGACATACTCAAAGCGACATTGAGCCGATGAGAAGGATTCCGTATGGACTGGAATACCCGTTTGCCACCATCAATCGTGCCGAGGCATAGGCCAACGTCGAAGCTGCGACGATTAGACCCGAGATGGTTTTCGAGATACACGTGTCAACCGGGGAGGTTGTTAAGAGATATCGATGTGATACGGGTGCGCGAGTGCTCAAATTCAGTCTCGGGGCATCGCTGAGTTTGGCGACGGCACCGGACGAACGAGATGACAGGATGGGATCAAGACGGGGTGCGTCGATCGAAATCGTGCGTGTGTGGCATCACGCCGGACGGCGTAAAGGTTCCGGCGATTCTTGCTTGTCGCGTACATGGCGCCGGCGGCCCGCGATGGCTCGAAATATCACTATCGCGGTTAGTACGTGGAGCCGGCGGTCGGGTCGCGTGTCTCGAATGCCGCCAGCAGTCCGCTCGCCCGCTGCACCTTTGCCGTCACCGCTTGTTCCAATACGGCCTTTCCTTCCGGTACCGCGAGCGTCAAAAACGTCCTGGCCCGCGTGACGCCCGTGTACACGAGCTCGCGCGTGAGAATCGGACTAAACGAATCCGGCAGCACCAGTGCCGCATGCGCAAACTCCGACCCTTGCGACTTGTGCACGGTCAACGCAAACACGGTTTCAACGGCCTGCAACCGGCTCGGCAACACCCACTTGATCCCACCCGACCCATCGCCGGAAGGGAACGCCACACGCAACGCGCCACGCCCGTTCGCCTCGCCCGGCACAGCAAGCGTGATGCCGATGTCGCCATTCATCAGCCCGAGGTCGTAGTCGTTGCGGGTGACGAGCACCGGCCGGCCCGCATACCATTCGCCGTGCGCATCGATCAGGCCTTCTTCATGCAGCAGTCGCGCTATCCGCTTGTTGAGTCCATCGACGCCCCATGGGCCGCGGCGTACTGCACATAAGATCTGGAATGCGTCGTGAGCGGCCAGTACATTCGCTGCCCATGCCGCGAATGTGGCGGGATCGGCGTCGTGAGCGGGCTCGCCGCCGCGCATCGTCTCGAGATAATGACGATAGCCATGCCGCGCCGCCGGCGACGAGCCTGAAGTCGAAGCCGCACGCCGGCCAACAATTTCGCCCCCAACCTGCCCATCGATAACAAGCGCCTTGAACGCCGCGTCGTTACCCGCTGAACAAGCCAGCAATCCGAGATCTGCGCGAGATTCACCCAACACTCGCTCGACGCCTGCCGCGTCCCCTTCATTTACCCGCTGCGCCAACTCGCCGATTCCGCTCGCCGCGGAAAACCGGTGGCTGTGCCGCAGCATCGCGATCGCCTGGTCCAGCGCGGTGCCGTGCTCGTCGAGCATCGCTTCATCAATGCGCTCTCCCGTCGCCGCCTGCAACCAGTCGCGCGTTTGCGGCGTGTAGTGGCCGCCAGCTGCGCGTTCGCACAATTCGCCAAGCACCGCGCCCGCCTCGACGGACGCAAGCTGATCCTTGTCGCCAAGCAATACCAATCGCGCTGACGGCGGCAATGCTTCGAGCACAGCGGCCATCATCTCCAGATCGACCATCGACGCTTCATCGATCACCAGCACATCGACTGGCAGCGGATTGCGCGCGTCATGGCGAAAGCGGCGGCTATCCGGGCGCGTCCCTAGCACGCGATGCAGTGTCATGACGACGGTTGGAATCGATGCGAGTACGTCCGCGCCGCGAGCCAGGCTATCGATGGGCAAGCTCGCAATCGCGCCTGCGATGGATTCATTCAACCGCGCAGCAGCCTTGCCGGTCGGCGCAGCGAGCTTGATCCGCAACGGTCGAATGCGCCGCGTTGCCGCAGCGGCGTCAGCACCAGCACCAGCACTAACGCCCACGCCCTTACCCTCACCCAACGCAATCGCCTGCAACAGCGCAAGCAATCGCACGACCGTCGTCGTCTTCCCCGTCCCCGGACCACCGGTGATGATGCTGAACGCACTACGCGCAGCCAGCGCGCACGCGAGCTTCTGCCAGTCCGCGCCGCGCTTTTCCGCGTTCCGCGGCGGCGGAAACAGCGTATCGAGCGTAGCCCGTACCGCATCCGTATCCAGCGCGGCAGCCTGCGCTTGCGACATACGCAATCGGCGTTCGATACCGGCACACACATCCTGTTCGTATTGCCAATACCGCCGCAGGTAAAGACGCGTCCCAACAAGCACGAGTGGCGTATTGCCTGCTCCCGCATCGACAAGCGCCGCGTGATCGAGTGCAGCGAGCCAATGCTCGAGCGTGACGCCGGCGAGCAAATCGGCAGGCGAGCGCATCGGCGCATCGATAATCCGCTCGATCACATCATCGGGTGGAAGAGACAACACGAACGTCGGATCATTTAACGCCGCGTGCAGATCGAGACACGCGTGTCCACGGCCGAGCTGATGGCTGGCCAATGCGGCGGCGAGAATCACCAACGGCGCGACGTCCGACGATTCACGCGCGAGAAAACGCGCGAACGCCGCATCGAGCGGTCGCAGCCAGCCGCGCTTCACCCAGTCGTCGAGCACGCCGAGCATCGAGTGCACATTGGTGATCTCGCCAACTTCGACAACCTCGGCGGATACGCGAGGCGTCGCCGCATCATCGAGCCCGGCAAACAAATCGCCAGTGGTATCGTCACGGGCTTTTCTGGACCCAGTGACACGGGCTTTCGTCATGCGATCTCTCCCGCCAATTCCATCCCATCCGCACGTTTAGCAAAGAGCGCATCCAGTTGCTCAATCAACTCGCGCGGCGGCCGGTCGACATGCAGCCCCTGGCTTTGCGCATGACTGCCGCGCAGAAACAGATACACCGCACCGCCGACGTGCCGGTCATAGTCATAATCAGGCAGACGCGTCTTCAACAGCCGATGCAGCGCGAACAGATACAACACGTACTGCAGTTCGTAGCGCGAATGCAGGATCTGCGCGCGCATCTTCGCCGGCGTATACGCGGCGTTATCGGGGCCGAGCCAGTTCGACTTGTAGTCCGCAACATAGAAGCGGCCGTCGTGCTCAAACACGAGATCGATAAAGCCTTTCAGCATCCCGTTCAACTGTGCAGGCTCCAAAGCGGGACGTGCCGCTCCATCGAGCGTCATCTCGCAGACCATGCGATCAAGCGCTTGCGCATTGACGTTATGCGTCGCGACCCAAAACTCCATTTCGGGCACATACGTCTTCAACGCGGCAAGCGTGACGGGCCCAACCGGTTTTCCGCCAGCGACCGACGATACTGACGAAATTCGCAGCGGCTCTTTCAACAGATGCAGCAACCAGTCGGACAACGGCTTGATCCACCGCTCCCAGCCGCGCACACTGCAGCGGCGCGCAATCGTGTCGCGTAGTTTCTCCGGTTGATCGACGATTTCGGCAAAACCTTCGTTCGCGGCCCACTCCATCAACTCATGGATGAAGGTACCGGCATCCGCGCCGCGTGGAAGAGCATGCAGCGTCTGATCGATCTGCGCACTCGCATGGTCGCTCGTCGATGCCTGCGCTCGTTCCCAGGCGGCTTCGGAAGACTCGTCCGGCGTCTCGGCGCCCGCGAGTTCCTGATAGACGTCCTGACCACGCGTGTCCGGCGCCGGATGCTGCTCGCCCGTGCCGGCCGCGGCATAGGGGCTCACAGCAGGTTCCGCGGCGGCAACACCGCCAATTACACCGTCGACCTTGCGCAAGCTCGAATAACTGGCAATCCACCAGTGTTCACGCACCACGCGCGACAACGTCCGCGCCGCACCGCGCACAGCATGCGAGTCACGCGACACGAATATCTCATTGCGCGGCGCCGGCGCTTCAGCCACGCTGATATCCGCATTGCCCTCACGCAGATGTTCGAGCAATTCGCCGAGCGCGTCCGGCACGATCGCATTGCCACCGGAGAGCAAATACCCCAGCGCGCTCAGTTCGATGCTCGCGATAGGCGCAATCCCCACCCATGTCGCGTATCGCGCACGCGTAAGCGCGACATAGAGTTTGCGCAGATCTTCGCCCAGCCGCTCGCGATCAACCTGTGGCAAGACGTTCAAGTCATCGAGCGTCACATGCAGTTGGCCCGCGTCGTCGTGCCATTTGAGCGGCATGTCTTTCGCATTGGCCGGCCGGTAGTTGCCGGCAAACGGCAGAAACACGAGCGGATATTCGAGCCCTTTCGATTTATGAATCGTCACCACCTGCACGAGGCCCGCGTCGCTTTCGAGCCGGATCTGCCGCGCGTCGCCGCCCGCACCGCCGGCTTGATCCGCGAGTTCTTCGTCGACGTAACGAATCAGCGCGTGCTCGCCGTCGAGTTGCGTGCTCGCCTGCTGCAAGAGCTCGGCCAGATGAAGCAGATTCGTCAGCACGCGCTCGCCGTTCACCGGCGCGCCCGCCGTGCGTCCGATCAGCCGCTGCGGCACGTGAAAATCGTGCAGCAACTGACGCAGCATCGGCAGCACGCCCTTGCTGCGCCAGCTATCGCGGTAGCCGCGAAACTGCAGCACACGCGTTTCCCACGCGATTTCATCGTGCGTCAGCGCATCGAGGTCGGCCCAATCGAGCCCGAGCGTCGTCGTGGCGAGCGCGGCGCGCACGAGGCGGCCGTCGTCGGGTTCCGCGCAGGCGGCGAGCCAATGACGCAATTCGATCGCCTGCTCGGTCTGGAACACCGAATCGCGGTCCGACAGATACACGCTGCGTACGCCGCGTTCGGCAAGCGCCGTGCGGATCGCGCGCGCCTCTTCGCCGTTGTTGACGAGCACCGCCATATGCGCGGGTTGCAGCGGCGTGAAGCCGCGCGCACTAACAAATCCCGCATTGTCTGCCTGGCCGGCGTTCAACAGACGCACCATCTCCGATGCGCAACTCGCGGCCATGCCGCGCATGTAGGCGTCCTTGCTTAGCGATATGCCGCTTTGAACCGGTGGCATCCACCAGGCGTTGAGCGCAGGCAATTCGCGGCCTTCCATCTGAAGCGCTTCATCGCGGCCTTGCGCATCGGCGGCGACGAACGGCAACGGATTCTCTCCGTTGTCGGGATCGCGGAACAGGAACGCGCCCGGTGCATCCGGCCGCGCCTCGGCCGCTTCAAAGCAGCGATTGACCGCGCTCACCATCGCGACTGTCGAGCGAAAATTCTTCTTGAGCGTAAAGAGCCGGCCCGCGCATGCGCGGCGCGCCGCGAGGTACGTGTAGATGTCCGCGCCGCGAAACGCGTAAATCGCCTGCTTCGGATCGCCGATCAGGATGATCGCCGTCGCCGCGTCGTTCTCTTCAATCCGATAGACGGCGTCGAAGATTTCGTACTGCACCGGGTCCGTGTCCTGGAACTCGTCGATCAGCGCGACCGGGTATTGCTTGCGGATGATGTCGGCGAGGCGCTCGCCGTTTGGCGCGCGCAACGCGTCGCGCAGACGCGTCAGCAGATCGTCGAAGCCCATTTGCGAGCGTTTCTTCTCCTCGACGGAGAAGCGCCGTGCGACCCAGTGCGCTGCGTGGCACAGCAGATCGTAGTAAGCGGTCGGTTGTGCCGCGAGTGCTGCGGGCAAGGCTTCCATTGCAGTCAGTGCCGGATGCGTCGGCGGATCGCCGACCTTCCAGATTTCCGCAAGCCCGGCGTGCGTTAGGCGGGTCCATACGGCCGCCTTATCGTCGAACGCAGGTCTGGCCATCAACGGATCTTCGGCCCATGCGCGCAGCTTGTCGAGCCACGCCTGACAGTTCGCGCGATTCAGGCGCTGTGCGTTGAACTGTTTCTTGTCGCGCGCTTCATCAAGGATCGCCTGAAGTTCGTCGCACCACGTCGTCCAGTTCTTTTTCAGGCTGGCAAGCTGCGCGCGTTGCTTTTCGCGGGCTTCCTTTAGCGTGAACTCAGGCGCCAACGGTTGCGGCAACAGGTCTTCGTGAGGGAGTAGGCGCGCGACCTTTAACTGCAAATCATGCGGACTCGCAAACCATTGACGCACTTCATAAGCCGACTCCGCATCGAGCGGCGTCAGAAACGTTCGCCAGTAATCGCGCACGACTTCCGCGTGCAGCGCGCTTTGATCCGTTTCGAGCGTTTGCGAGAACAGGCTGTCGCTATCGAAAGCGTGCTCGCTGAGCATGCGGTTACACCAGCCGTGAATCGTCGAAACGGCGGCCTCGTCCATCCATTCGGCCGCCAGTTGCAGCCGGCGCGCGCATCCGGGCCAGTCTTCGGGCGCATAGCCGGCGCGCAAGTCGTGCAGCAGGTCTTCGCCAGCGGGACGCTCGGCGTCGACCTCGTCCTGCTCCGCGCGGAAATAGTCCGCCGCTTCCACGAGACGTGCGCGAATCCGCTCGCGCAGTTCTTTCGTTGCCGCATCTGTGAATGTGACGACGAGAATCTCCGGCGGCGTCAACGCACGCGCGGTGGTGTCGTTGTCGTCGCCGCCGCCGTGCCCAAGCACGAGACGCACGTACAGCATCGCGATGGTGAAGGTCTTGCCGGTGCCCGCGCTCGCCTCGATGAGGCTGCTGCCGCGCAACGGAAACCGCAGCGGATCGAGTGCCTCAGCGGTCGCGGCGGAGTTCGCCAGATTCTCGCTCATTGAGCCTCTCCGTCATCTTTCGCGCTGTTCTTCTGCCGGGTGGTCGATGGAATCGCAAGATGGAGCGGCAGCAGCAGTTCGACCGCGAATCGTTCGAATTCGCCGCTCGCGGTTAGCGCATCGAAGTCCGGGTACACGCGATACACATACGCATTCATATCGCGCTCGCCCGGCTGCCACGACGTGCCGTCATACGCAGCGCGGGCGGCGTCCCGTGCCTCCGGTTGATCGGCGCCGGGCTCCGGCGTCCGCTTGCCTAGCCATGCAAACGCAGTATTGACCGCGAGCGGCAACGGCCGGCGCATGCCATCATCCCATGCGCGCAGCAACGCGAGCAGATGCGCGCGAGCGTCTGCTTCCGCCAGCGGCGCCAGTTCGACGCTGCCTATCTTGCTGACGACAACCGTCGTCAACGGCCCCACCGCCACCTGCGCGGCCAGATGGGCGACCCAATGCGCAATCATTCTGTCGCGTCGATATTTGTTGTCCTTGATGAGCGTGCTGGCTTCAAGAACCACGCGGCCGAGCGCACCGTCCTCATTCGTGCGCACGTCACCGATCCAGTCATCCATCGAGCGCACGCGCTCGTCTATTACATCCTCGACCAACAGTTCGTGCTGTTGTTCGTCAAGCATGTGCGGCCAACGCGCGAGCGCTGCCCTGTAACGTTCGAACAGGTCCGGCATCGGCTCCATCAGTTCGTTGCCGAGCAGTTCGCCGAAGCCGCCGGTCGCGAGATCGCCGCTGCGGTGCATGCGCGTGAGCCGGGCCTGCGCCGCGGACGTCAAATCTTCGTCGCCGCGTTCGAGTGCCGCGGTTTGTGCGCGGATCAACTCGTTTTGCAATTGCCAGGACCGCAAGCCGTCGAGATCGAACGGTTCATCGTTTTCGCTTGCCATCGCGTCGGTTTCGAACGCGACGCGTAGGCGCTGACGGAAGAAGGACTTGACCGGATCCCTCAAAAAGTCCGCAAGCTCGCGTATGGATAGCGGTTCATCGCGTTCAAGCGGTGGCAACAGCGTGGTGGACAAATCAACTTTCGTTGTATCTGCAACCGTCGTGGCTCGCCATTCGTCCGCGAACGTGAACAGCTTCGACCCATCCGGATCGGTGGGGAAGTAATCGGCGCTGAACGGCTGCAACCGGTGAACGACAGTCAGCTCATCGAGCAACGCATGCGGCTTGCCGCTTTCGTCGCCGTCGAGACGCCAGCCGCCCGCCAGATGCTCGCGCAACTGCCCGACCAGCACCGACGGCGGACGGGGCGTGTTATCCGTCACACTGCGGCCGACCCACGACACATGCAGATGCTCGCGCGCCGACAGCAGCGCTTCGAGGAACAGATAACGATCATCCTCGCGGCGCGACCGATCGCCGGGCCGGTAGTTTTGCCGCATCAGGTCAAAGTCGAGCGGCGTTTGCGTGCGCGGATAGTCGCCATCGTTCATGCCGAGCAGACAGACGCGGCGAAATGGAATCGCGCGCATCGGCATCAGCGTCGCGAAGGTGACGGCGCCCGCGAAAAAGCGCTGCGACAGACTGCCTTCCTCGAGTTGCGACAGCCAGTGGTCCGCGACGATCGACAACGGCAGCTCGCCGGCCAACGCCGCATCGTCGCATGCGTCGCGCCATGCTTCGAGTGCGTTGTCGAGACGGCCGAGCGTGTACGCGTCGTCGCTATCGACCGGCGCGAAGAACGTGTTCTTGAGTTCGCGCAGACGCTTGCACCATTCGTCGACAGTGGCGGGCGTACGCAGCGTTTTCCATGTGTCGTCGAGCGCGTCGATCAGGCGCGTCAACGGCCCTAACAAGGCCGCATCGAGGCCGCCGATCTCCGCGTACGGCTCGATGTCGCGCCAGGCGTCCGACTTGTCGCCAACCGCATAGCCGAGCATCATCCGGCGCAAGCCGAACGCCCAGCTATTCGGCGCATCGTCGTTGCCGGCTTTCGGCAAGTCGAGACTCGCGCGCTGCTCGCCATGCAATCCCCAGCGGATATTCGCGCCGCCGATCCAGTTGTGCAGCTTCGGCAAATCGTCTTCGGCAATCTCGAAGCGTTCGCGCAATGCGGGTACTTCGAGCAGATCGAGCACGTCGCTGACGGTCACGCGCGATTGCGGCAGCGCGAGCAGCGTTTCGAGCGCGCCGAGCAGCGGATCGAAGTCGCGTTGACCGCGGTCCGCGACGCTGAACGGGATATAACGCGGATCACTCGCGTCGAGCAGGCCGAACACGGCCTGGATATGCGGCGTGTAGGCTTCGATGTCGGGCACCATCACGATGACGTCGCGCGGACGCAGCGTTGGATCGTCAGCAAAGGCGGCCAGCAGCTGGTCGTGCAGAATCTCGACTTCGCGCTGCGCGCTGTGTGCAACGTGGAAGCGGATCGAGTGGTCCGCGTGCGGATCGACCTCGGGCCACGACTCGCGTGTTTCCTTGAGCGGCCGCAGATCGCGAATATCGTCCTGCAACTGCTGCAGCATCGTCTCCGTGCCTTCGGCTTCGAACAGATCGATGCGCTGGCCGATGTTCGCAAAGCGCGACGCATAGCTGTCGCGCGCGGTATCGCTATCGTATTCGTCGAGCAGGCCGATAAAGTCGCGGCCCTGCTTGCCCCATGCGGCGAGCAGCGGATGCGCGTACAAGTGCAGTTCCGCTTCGTTGACGATCGCCGGTGTGCCGGCGCGGCGATGCTGGCGTTTGCGTTCGGCGCGCAGCAAGTCCTGATCGGCGACGATGTCCGCCCAATAGTGCGCGCAAGGGTTGTGCACGCACATCAGCACCTGCGTGAAGCGGGCCAGGGCAGCAAGCACTTCCAGCGATTGCCGCGGCAGACTCGAAATACCGAACACGATGACCCGCTGCGGCAAACCCTTCGGCCGCTTGCCTTCGGGCAGCGCGGCGGCGTGCTGCATGAACGCTTCATGCACGGCGGCGCGGCCGGCCGTCGATGCGGAGAGGCCGACACGGCCGACGCGGCCGTGCGTGGCGACGTCGTCGAGCAGCGCGCGCCACAACGCCGCCTGCCAGCGATGCTCATCCGGCAGCGGCGTGCGGCCGTCGCGCGCGTCGATCAGCACGTCGTTGCCTGCGGCCCATTGTGCGAGCCAGTCCGCACGATAGACCTGGTACTGGTCGAACAGATCCGCGACGCGCTGCGCCAGCTGGAACCGCTTGCGCTGGTCGTCGTCATGCGCCATGAAGCGCTTGAGCGGTGCGTAGTCCGGTTGATCGAGCAGCTCGGGCAACAGACGCGTGAGCCGCCAGACGAGGCGCGATTTATCGAACGGCGAGACGGCCGGCACCGCGTCGTTGCCGAGTACGGCGCGATAGACCTGCCAGAGAAAACGCGCAGGCAAGGACAGATCGAGCGCCGCGGAAATGCCGCAACCGCCATCGACGGCGTCTGCGGCGAACGCGAGCTTCAGCCACTGCGCAATGCCGTTGCTCTGCACGAGGATCACTTCGTTTTCCAGCGGCGCCAGCGGATATTGCGTGATCCATCCGATCATCAGGTCGCGCAGGCGCTCGGGCTGGTTGCCATGCACCAGCATCAGCCCGGCGGGAAGTGATGGTGTCGTCAAGCGAAGCTCCATCGAGAGGGCACGGGTTTCGTCATGGTCGCGGATGGGGTCGGTGAAGGCGGTTGGAACGGGGGCGCATATTGGGGTGGTATTCGGCGGAGGCTGGACCCGTACTTATCTTGAATGATACAAGCAGCGGTTGATGGGCTGGTCGTAAGACCGGCCGCGGACGCATGGCTTCAGGGCAGTAGTGATGCTTAGCCGTCGAAATGCGATTAACAGGGGTACTTGTCTTTGATGTGTGCGTTGTAGTAACTGCCTTTCGAGTGAGCGTTCATCAATCCGCGATAGACGTGCACTGGAACTTGGCAAAAGTCGTAGAAATGTCCCTGATGGAAGAGTATTCGCATACGCATACTGCCGGGATCGTAACCGACTGCTCGAATCGCACTGGATGTCACTGGAGTCATTTCCATGTGTGTCTCCCCCTCGCGCCCTCGTCAAGTTATGACCTATGGTACTCGGGAGAAGTGCGGTCCAATCTATCGAATGTGCCACTTCGAAAGTGATGCAATTGGACTCATGCGTTAAAGAATGCAATTTCAATAAATCCGAATCGAATGCCAATAATTTACAAAGCATAATTCAAACAAAGCATCGAAATATTTTGTAACTATCCGTTGACACGCTAACGTTTGCCCAACTAATCTACCGCCATCGTAAGCTGGTAGTCATATGAAGAAAGGGCGTTTGAATTCATGCGTCCTCAGCCGGCCTGCGAGTCTGCTCGCACACGGTAGCCCCCCCGCCGTGTGCCAGATAGTCACGCCGTAGCGATCCTTAAGTTCACGTCTTGAACACGGCAATATCGGCAATTCGAGCTGAGGCTCGCGTTCGCCCTTTTTATTGTCGTTTTTCATTCGCCTTCAGGCGCGTGAGGAGAGATTTTTTCTCAATTTTTATTCAATAGCGACGAAAGGCGTAGCCCCACATTTTCAAAGCTGCTTTATCCGACAGGGAACAACAATGCGTACACATTTTCGGTTAAAGATGCAGTGCCTGTTGTTAGCCGGCACGCTCGCGTTGAGTGCGTGCGGTGGAGGAGACGATGCAGGCCTCGGCGCCAGCAAAGCGGCACAGGTGGGCGCAGCGGCCGGGGCGCCCGCGTCGCAACCTGCCCCGCTCGCACCGGCCGCGCCGGTCGCCGCGGACAAGACCATCAAGAAAACGGTAAAGCCCGTCGAGCTGCAGGACACCGTGCAGCCGGTCAACTACCGGCTATGGTTCCGTCCGAACCCCGACCTGTCAGCATTCGACGGTCGCGCGGACGTCGAGATTCAGGTCAGGAAAAGCGTCAACCATATCGAAATCGCCGGCCATCGGATCAAGTTCCTCAGCGGCAAGATCATCCTGCAGCCGGGCAATATCCAGCTGATCGCGACGCCGCAGGACGACGGCGACTTCTATCAACTGCGTCCGCCGAGCGGCCAGATTCCCGCCGGCAACTACTCGCTGCATATGGAGTGGACCGGCATCATCAACTTCAAGACCTATGACGACCCAGCGACGCAAACCGGCGGCAGCTGCGGCGACGATCCGTACCCCGGTTGCTCCGCAGCGGAAGGCGTGTTCCGCGTCGACCTGAAGGCGACCGACGGCACGACGAGCGGCGCGATCCTCACGCAAGGCGAAAGCAACCTCGCGCGCCAATGGTTCCCGGGCTGGGACGAGCCCGCATTCCGGCCGACCTATGAAGTGTCGGCGGAAGTGCCGCAGAACTGGCGCGTCGTATCGAACGCCGCCGAACTGCCGCCCGTTCCCGTCGATAGCGGCTACAAGCGCGTGTCGTTCGAGAAGACGCCGCCGATGCCGTCGTACCTGCTGTTCTTCGGCGGCGGCATGTTCGACACACTGGAAGACGACTTCGCCAGCCCGCTGCCGGATCGCAAGGGCCTGCATCTGCGCATTTTCACGCCGCCCGGCATGCGTGACTGGGCCGTGCCCGCGATGCAACAAACCAAGCAGGCGCTCGACTACTACTACCGCTACACCGGCATTCCGCTGCCGCTCACGAAGTTTGACACCGTTGCCGCGAATGATGCATTCAAGGCGCAGAAGGACCTGAACTTCGGCGGCATGGAGAACTGGGGCGCCATTCTCGAGTTCGCGGACGACATCCTCCCTGCACCCGGCACGACGATGTCCGATTACGGCGTCACGGTGCTCACGCATGAAGCCGCGCATCAATGGTTCGGCGATCTCGTCACGCTCGACTGGTGGGATGACGTCTGGATGAACGAATCGTTCGCGACGTTCTTCGAGAACAAGACGAAGATTCTGTTCTTCCCCGATCGCTTCAGCTGGGTCGACGAAGTGCGGACCAAGTACGCCGTGATGTCGCGCGACTTGCGCAGCACCGCGTTCCCGATCCAGCCGAACTTCAACGACTGGGCGTCGAACGACTTCGTGCTGAGCGCAAGCGCGTTCACGTACGACAAGGGCGGCATCGTGCTGAAGACGATCGAGAACTATCTCGGCGAAAACGTGATGCGCAAGGGCCTGCAGTCGTATCTGACGGACTACTCGTTCGGCAACGTCACGCCCAAGCGTCTGTGGAAGGAACTGTCGAAAGCGAGCGGCGAGCCGATGGAAGCGATCGGCGACAGCTACGTGCGTCAGACGGGCGTGCCGCTTATTTCGCTCGACACGCAGTGCGACCTGACATCCAACCAGACCATTGTCACGCTCAAGCAACAGCCGTATCCGAGCCAGAACCAGTACCCCGGCATTCAGTGGACGGTGCCGCTTACGCTCGCGTTTGGCGATGGCTTGATGAAGCGCAAGACCGTGGCGCTGGCGGATACGCAGATGCAGGTGCGGTTGAACGGATGCTCGGGCGTCGTCGCGGATCCGAGCGGACTCGACTACTACGTAGTCAACTATGGCGACAACGCATGGAGCCAGCTGCTTGCACAGAGCCGGTCATTCACCGACCCGGTGTTGCTGACCAACCTGCAGATGGAAGCGAAGATGCTCGTGAACTCGGGCCTCGCGAATCCGTCGCGCGCCACGACGATCGGCTCGATCATGCCGCCGACCGTCACCGCGCGTCAGCTGATGACGGTGACGCCGCAAGCGCAGACGGTCCGTCCGGTGCTGCGCTTCCAGGGCAAGCTGAAGCCGCGTAGCCAGACGGAGTAAGCGGTAGGAGTGGCCGGCCCGATCGTGCACGAAGTTGTTGATCGATTGGGACGGCCACCGCAATAAATGAATCTTCCATTTCGCGCGCGGCGTGCTCGACTCAATGACGCGCCACGCGTCTCGTCCTTCCTGCACCGCAACAGCCGCAGCCCGCGCAAACACCGGCAAACGCTCCCCACGTGATCCACTCGAACGGTCCTGCCGCGATCGCCTGTCCTTCTTCCTCCACGCGTAGCCTCGTGCGCGTTCGCTGAAACGCGCATCAGCTAGCCGTCCGTGAAGTTCCAATACGCGGCGAACCCAGTCGGATCGGGTCGCGTCGCGCGTCCTTTAATTGAAGGCGTACAGATCGCACGTTCAAGTTCAGTCGCGCCGCCAGGCAGCGGCCCGGATTTTTGTGTCCAAGGATTGCGCAGATACATTGGGACATAAACTGAGCGTGTCTTTTCGCTATAACCCAAGGTTTCTGCCCACCGGTTCGATCGACTTCATCAATCATCGACGGTCGACCCGGTTCGGGCGAGCAGCTGATTCTGATCGAAGTCCAGGACGCGTCGATCGCGGCGCTTATCCAGCAACTTGAAAAGAGGAAGAGTCATGTCCGACACTGTGAATGTCCGCCGTCGCCGCCTGCTCGGCACAACCGTCGCGAGCCTCAGTTTGCTCGAACTGGGCTTGGGCGATCTCGCGCACGCCGCGCAGCCGAAGCAGTCCGCCGCGAGCAGCGCGTCGTTCGACGAGATCAAACAGATCGACGCCGGCACGCTTAACGTCGGCTATGTGGACGCAGGCCCGGGCAACGGTCCGGTGGTGATTTTGCTGCACGGCTGGCCGTACGACATCTACAGCTTTGTCGATGTCGCGCCGATCCTCGCGTCTCATGGATACCGCGTGATCATCCCGTATCTGCGTGGCTACGGCACGACGCGTTTCCTGTCGGCCGATACGCCGCGCAATGGACAGCAGGCGGTCGTCGCAGTCGACATCATCGCGCTGATGGACGCGTTGAAAATCGACCAGGCCGTGATCGGCGGCTACGACTGGGGCGGACGCACTGCCGATATCATTGCGGCGCTGTGGCCGGAGCGCTGCAAGGCGCTGGTGTCGGTGAGCGGTTATCTGATCGGCAGCCAGGAAGCGAACCGCAAGCCGCTTCCGCCGAAGGCCGAACTCGCGTGGTGGTACCAGTTCTACTTCACGACCGAGCGCGGTGCGGCAGGCTATGCGGCGAACACGAAGGAATTCAACAAGCTGATCTGGCAACTGGCGTCGCCGAAATGGCACTTCAGCGATGCGGTCTACGACCGCTCGGCGAAGGCATTCGACAACCCGGATCACGCGGCGATCGTGATTCACAACTATCGCTGGCGTTTGGGGCTCGCGCAGGGCGAGTCGAAGTACGACGACCTCGAAAAGCGTCTCGCGGCATTCCCGACCATTTCCGTTTCGACCATCACGATGGAGGGCGACGCGAACGGCGCACCGCATCCGGAGCCGTCCGCCTACGCGAAGAAGTTCACCGGGAAGTATCAGCACCGCACGATTAACGGCGGCATCGGTCACAACCTGCCGCAGGAAGCGCCGAAGGCGTTTGCAGAGGCGATCCTGCAGGTGCAGCATATTTGATTGATGCGGGTGGGGGAGACGGGCGGCGGGTGATGTGCGGTGTTCGTGTCACGCATCATCCGCCGCCACACCACTCACCCCATTCACCAGATGTGACGGCGAAAACCCCAACGCATTCCTGAATATCGTCGTGAGTGCGGGCGGGTTCGCATAGCCGTCCTGACGCGCCACTTCGGCGAGCATCACGACCTCGTGCTCGACGCCTGGCGGAATCCGCACCGCGCGGTAGCGCGGCTCGATCCACATCATGCCCGCGACGCTGATGCGAATGCTGCCTTTGCGAGGACATGCCAATTGCCCCCATGCATGCGTGTGCGAGCGGATCACGCCGTCACGCTTTTCGTCATATACGTCACGGCTTTCAGGTCGAAAGTCGGTATATGAATGCGCCTGCGCGATGTGCGAACGCAACATTCATGCGGCACGGATCGCACTCACGTTTTCCCGCATGAAACACGCGATCGACTTCTATCGTAAGCGTTCAAAGAGTAGTCTCCTCGTTTAGACATCCGAACTCGTATCCCCACTCGATCCCAATTCGGAGGAGACACCGATGGATCTTGAAGCTCGCACCATGAAGCGCGTGATGTCCCGGCTCGTGCCGTTCCTGATCGTCTGTTATTTCGTTGCGTATCTGGACCGGGTCAATGTCGGGTTTGCAGCCTTGCAGATGAACAAGGATCTCGGTTTCTCCGCGTCGCAATTCGGCTTTGGCGCAGGCGTTTTCTTTATCGCTTACTTTTTCTTCGAAGTCCCGTCGAATCTGCTGCTCGAGCGCTTCGGCGCGCGGCGATGGATTGCGCGGATCATGTTCACATGGGGTATCGTCGCCGCGGCGATGGCCTTTATTCCGCACATTTCCCGCTATACGGGCATCCCGAACACCGAGGTGTTTTACGGACTCCGTGTTTTGCTTGGCATCGCGGAAGCAGGTTTTTTCCCCGGCATTATTTTCCTGCTGACGCTGTGGTTTCCCGCGGTCTATCGAGGGCGCGTGGTCGGTTATTTCATGGCGGCGATTCCGCTGTCGACGGTGATCGGTGCGCCGATTTCCGGTGCATTGCTATCGCTGGACGGTCGCGCGGGACTCGCGGGCTGGCAATGGCTGTATCTGCTCGAAGCGCTGCCCGCGTTGCTGCTCGCGTTTGTCGTGTACTTCTATCTGACCGACAAACCGAAGGATGCGCACTGGCTGGCGGCGGATGAACGCGACTGGCTCGTCGCGCGCCAGGCCGACGAACGCAAGCATCGCGAAGCGGTGCACGCGTTCAGCGTGAAGGAAGCGCTGGTCAACCCGCGTGTTCTCGCGATCGCGCTGATCTATTTCGGTGCCAATGCAACCAATTACGGCTTGAGCTTCTTTCTGCCGCAAATCGTCAAGTCGTTCGGCCTGAGCAATGTGCAGACCGGTTTCGTCACGTCGCTGCCTTATATCGTCGGCGTGATCAGCATGGTTGTGTGGGCGCGTCATTCGGACCACAAGCTCGAACGCAAGCGCCACGTCGGCATTGCGCTGTTCGTCGCGGCCGCCGGCATCGCGGCGTCCGCGGCACTCGACAATCCGGTGCTCAAGATGATTGCGTTGTCGATCGCAGGCTTCGGCATCTTCGGTTGCCTGCCGGTGATCTGGACGTTGCCCGCAGCGTTTCTGTCCGGCGCGGCGGCGGCCGGAGGCATCGCCGCGATCAACTCGTTGGGCAATCTCGCCGGCTTCTTCGGTCCGTATGCGATGGGTTGGATCAAGGACAGCACCGGCGGATTCGGCGCGGGTCTGATTTGCCTCGCCGGCGCGGGGTTGATCGGCATGGCGGCGGCGCTGTTGCTGCATCACGACCGGTCGCTGGAGGTCGCTCTGCACGGCGACCTGGACACGAACGGCGAAGCGAGTGTCGTGCGGCCCTGACTGATGGGTGGGCGCACTGTCGGCGGTAGTCGCCCGGCGCGCCCGTCCTTTCTCGTGCGTTGTGACGGATGGGCTTGCCTACGTCGCGACATGCTGCGCGAGCGGCACATAAATCTCCGTCAGCAATTCGGCTGGCGCCGTGTGCTTCGGATCGTTCAGATATTCCTCGAACACCGGCGCGTCGGCCGGCTCGTGTCCCGACTTGACGAGCCATTCGCCGAAGAGCCATTCGTAAGCCGCGTGCATATCGGCATACGGTCCCTTGTGCCGCAGCACCGCATACCGGCCGCCTCGCACCGGCGTCATGTCAAACGGCGCCGCTACGTCGACCCGCCGCGGCAGCAACACGCCGGCCTTCGCGCGCAACTGCGCTTTCTCGACGACACCCGGGTCGTCGTAGTAGATGCCGATCATCCGCATATCGGCGCTCAACAGATTGCGCGCGGCGAGCCACGCTTCGAGCGCATCGAACGCCTTGCCGATCTGCATATAGTCGCCGACGTGTGCGATCGACACGACTTCCATCGCGGGCACATCCCGTATCTCCACATCCCGATGTTCCATTTCAGCGTCTCCTGAAATTGCCGGTCGAAACCGGCGATGACTGCCTTCCTTGCGATACCGCGCGGGCGGCGTCCCATACACCGCGCGAAACGTCCGTGTGAACGACTGCAGGCTGCTATAGCCCGATAGCGCCGCGATGTCGGCGATCGGTTGCGTGCCGTTCGCCAGTAAGCCCGCCGCGCGATGCAGCCGCAGACGCCGGACTGTCGTCGCGATCGTCTCGCCGTACAGGCCCTGGTAGATCCGGTGCCAGTGATACGGCGACAGGCAGGCGATCCGCGCAAGCCGGTCGATATCGAGCGGCTCGTCGAGATGATCGTAGATGTAGTCCAGCACACGCTGCAGTCGCGCAAGGTAGCGGGACCGATGGCTCAGGTCGTTCATCGGAGTTCCATCAACGTAATCGCGTTGAAAGCAAGGTAGCACGGGTCGCTTTAACAAATCCTGCGGAGTTGATGGCGGTGAGAGCGGCCCAGGAGCGGCGCCGATGTGTGCCGCGCCTGAGCGGGCCGCCAGAAGCGCGGGTCGAATCGCGCACTCGTTGGACGAATCGGCAGCAAGCGGGACGGGTGACGTAACATCGGGCGTGTGCTGTCGTCGAAGCCGTTGCTGTTGCGCGCAGCGCGTCCCCTTCCCTTACGAACCGCATTCGATCCATGAATCCAGATACCGTCCGTTCCGCCTTCGCGCCGCAAGGAAAACTGCGCGCGTCGATCAACCTCGGCAATCCGATCCTCGCGAATCGCAATCCGCAGACGGGCGCGCCCGGCGGCGTCTCCGTCGATCTCGCTCGCGCACTCGCGCAGCAACTGGGCGTCGAGCTTGAACTCGTCGTGTTCGACACGGCTGGCAAATCTGTCGAAGCGGTATCCGGCGAACGCGCCGATGTCGGTTTTTTCGCGGTCGACCCGGCGCGCGGTGCGAGCATCGCATTCACCGCGCCGTATGTGTTGATCGAAGGTTTTTACCTCGTGCGCAACGAATCGCCAGTTCGCCGCAATGAAGAGGTCGACGTCTCGACGCATCGCGTCGCGGTGGGGAACGGCAGCGCATACGATCTGTTCCTGACGCGTGAATTGCATCACGCGACGATCGTGCGCGCGGCGAGCTCGCAGGCTGTCGTGCAGACGTTTCTCGAGCAGGGGCTTGAAGTCGCGGCGGGGGTGAAGCAGCAACTCGAGGCTGATGCCGCGCGTACCTCAGGACTGCGTCTGCTCGATGAGCGCTTTATGGTGATCCAGCAGGCGATGGGTTTGCCGAAAAGTCGCGGCGAGGATGCGGCCGGTTTTCTTCGGGCGTTTGTCGAGGAGCAGAAGCGTTCTGGTTTTGTTGCGGCGGCGCTTGCGCGTCATGGCATTACCGGTGCGTCGGTCGCGCCGGCTGCGTAAGCGCGGCGCTCGCAATTTTCCGCGGTCGGTGTGCGGCGTTGCTCACCCGTTCGTCACCACGCGTTTGCGTGAGGCCGTCTTACCCGGAAATCGCGTCAGCGCCTGCATGGCTTGCGGCACGATCCGGCCCGCGAAACTGCCGCAATAACGCGCGCAGATATCCACCGCCATCGCTCAGCACGCTTGCATCCTCCGCATCGGCCGCGAGCCGCGGCAATGCCGACCACGGCAAGGTCGGATGCAGATGATGCAAGCAATGCAGATGATGATTCATGACGACGGTTTGCCACGCGCGCGCGAGCTTGAAATTGCGCGCGCGGCCCGGACGGTCGAGCTCGACGCCGTAATGCGGCATGTTGTCGGCAAGCGAGATCCACGCGCCGCGCAGGTAGCCGATCAATAGCAGCACAGGCCACCAGCGCCCGTACAGTGCACATGCCGCACCGTACATCGCGAGCGTCGCCGCGAAATCACGCCGCGTCTGCTTGCGGCGCCGCTCGGACCCGGCGAAATCGACAAAGCGCCGGCGAATCTGGTCGCCGTGCTCGCCGTCCGCATTGAACTGCTCGTTCAATAGCCGCTGAACGAGCTTGACCGGCAAGAATGCGACACAAGGCGTCAGCACTTCAGCCAGATAGAACCCGCCGCACAACATGCCGAGATAGCGCAATCGCGCAAGCCCATACCGCTTGCCGGACGCGTGAATATCCGGCTGATCGTACGGTTCGCGCGTGAACCGATGATGCATCAAGTGGCCGAACCGTACCGCGTCGAAAGGCAGCGCAAGCAGAATGGACAGCCCGCGGCCGGCATTTTCGTTGGCCGAGCGCTGCGGCAGCAACTGGCCGTGAATCGACTCGTGAATCAGGCCCCAGTGCGTCGGCGTCAGCATCACGATCGGCACGACCAGGCCGAGCGCGACGGCGCCCGCATGTCGCAGCAGCAATGCCAGGCCGACGAGTTCAATACCCATCGCAGTGACGACTAGCGCGATCAGCGCAAAATTGATCGAAACCCCGATGCCTCCAATGCCCCCGATATTCCCGATGCCCAGCTGGGCGACGCCCCGCAACGTGTTTTCTCCGGTTTCGTCGTGCACCGGATTGGCTCGATTCATATCCTTTGTCCTTATCCTTGTTTGTGGCGCCAGCCAGGCCGACCGTACCCTCGCACATTTCGGGGGCAACAAAATGAATGCCTGCCGCGACGGGTTTATTCCTGGAAACGCTCACCGCAAGATCGGCAGGTTTTTGATGGCGCTGGAATTTCAGCGCCCGTAATATCGGCTCTCGTACGCATGAGTGCGTGCCGGGTGTCGACGGCACCGTCTGGCTCGTGACGATCCCCCTATTTGGCGCTATCGTGGTGAGCAAGCCGGCACGCAAGCGTGGCTTAGACCACCCGCACCGGCCGATGCCATCAAGGAGTCCAGCGATGAGCTTCACGGAGACCATCGGTCCGCGCACCTACCGCTTCGCGGACCTGAAGACGCTGCTTGCCAAAGCGAGCCCATTGCGCTCCGGCGACCAACTGGCCGGCATCGCCGCGGCAAGCGAGGAAGAGCGCGTCGCCGCCAAAATGGCGCTCGCGAATGTCCCGCTGCGCACGTTCGTCAACGAAGCGCTCGTGCCGTACGAAGACGATGAAGTGACGCGCCTGATCGTCGACACTCACTCGCCCGACTCTTTCGCGGAGATCGCGCATCTCACGGTCGGCGATTTCCGCAACTGGCTGCTGGCGACCAACACCGATACCGCCGCGCTCGAACGTGTGACCGCGGGCCTCACGCCGGAGATGGTCGCGGCGGTGTCGAAGCTGATGCGCAACCAGGATCTGATCGCCGCGGCGCGCAAGCGGCCGGTCGTCACGCGCTTTCGCAATACGATCGGCCTGCCCGGCCATCTGTCGGTGCGCCTGCAACCGAATCACCCGACCGACGACGTAAAAGGCATTGCCGCTTCAATGCTCGACGGCCTGATGTACGGCTGCGGCGATGCGGTGATCGGCATCAACCCCGCTTCGGACAGCCCCGCAGCGATCACGAAGCTGCTGCGAATGACCGACGACTTCCGGCAGCGCTACCAGGTGCCGACGCAATCGTGCGTGCTGACGCACGTCACGAACACGCTCGCCGCGATCGAAAAGGGCGCGCCGGTCGATCTGGTTTTTCAATCGGTCGCGGGCACCGAGCAAGCCAATGCGAGCTTCGGCATTTCGCTTGCGCTACTGCAGGAAGCCTACGAAGCGGCGCTGTCGCTTCGACGCGGCACGGTCGGCGACAACGTGATGTACTTCGAAACCGGGCAGGGCAGCGCGCTATCGGCCAACGCGCATCACGGCGTCGATCAGCAGACCTGCGAGGTGCGAGCGTATGCCGTCGCACGCCGGTTCAAACCGCTGTTGACGAATACCGTGGTCGGCTTTATCGGCCCGGAGTATCTGTACGACGGCAAGCAGATCACGCGCGCGGGCCTCGAAGACCATTTCTGCGGCAAGCTGCTCGGCGTGCCGATGGGTTGCGACATCTGCTATACGAACCACGCGCAAGCCGATCAGGACGATATGGACAACCTGTTGACGCTGCTTGGCGCCGCGGGCATCAACTTCATCATGGGCGTGCCCGGTGCGGACGACGTGATGCTGAACTATCAGAGCACGTCGTTTCACGATGCGCTTTACCTGCGCGACGTGCTCGGCTTGCGGCGTGCGCCGGAGTTCGAAGCATGGCTGGAGTCGATGCGCATTACCGATATGCGAGGCGTGTTGCTGAACAGCGCGGCCGCGCGGCAGCCGCTGCTTGAAGGCGCGCGCGAATGGGTGGGAGCGGCGCCATGAGCGATAGCGTCGAGAAGAATCCGTGGGACGGGTTGCGGGCTTTCACGAACGCGCGCATCGCGTTGGGACGCGCGGGCAACAGCTTGCCGACCGCGCCGTTGCTCGCATTCGATCTGTCGCACGCACAGGCGCGCGATGCGGTTCATCATCCGCTGGATGCCGATGCGCTGCACGACCAATTGCATGCGCACGGTTTTGCAACGACGCTCGACGTCCACAGCGCGGCGCCGGACCGCGAACACTATCTGCGCCGGCCCGATCTCGGACGCCGGCTGTGCGACGAGAGTCGCGAGGTGTTGGCGAAGGCTTCGCTCGATCAACCGGATGTCGTATTCGTGATTGCGGACGGTCTGTCCGCATTCGCGGCATCACGCCAGGCGGTTCCCATGCTGCAAGCGATTCACGCGAGACTGCGGGACTGGAAGATCGGCCCCGTTGTGGTGGCGCGTCAGTCGCGCGTCGCGCTGGGCGATGAAATCGGCGAACTGCTGCGCGCGCGGATGGTGGTGATGCTGATCGGCGAGCGGCCCGGCCTGAGCTCGCCGGACAGTCTCGGCATCTATTTGACCTACGCGCCCAAAGCGGGCTGTAGCGACGCGCAACGCAATTGCATTTCGAATGTGCGCCCGGAAGGATTGTCCTTCGAAGCGGCCGCGCACAAGCTGCACTATCTGCTGACTCATGCGCGCCGCCTCGGGTTGACCGGCGTCGGTCTGAAAGACGAGAGCGACGTGTTGCTCGAAGACGCGCCGGCTGCCGCGGCGAGCCTCGACGCAAGCGCGCCGGACGCGCATTGAATTACGCGTCCGCCCGCTCGACAGGATGCGCGGCGAGCCATTCGTTTTCCGCATCGTCATAGAGCCGCGAGCGGGTTAGAAATCGCAGGCCTGTCGGGCGCTCCAAAGAAAACATGCCGCCATTGCCGGGCACGACATCGATAATCAACTGCGTGTGCTGCCAATACTCGAACTGCGATTCGCTCATATAGAACGGCACGCCGGCAATTTCGCCGAGCTTCACATCCGATCCGCCGACCATGAATTCGCTTGTCGGAAAGCACATCGGTGCGCTGCCGTCGCAGCATCCGCCTGATTGATGAAACAGAATCGAGCCATGCTCCGCAGCGAGTTTCTGAACCAGCGCGACAGCAGCATCGGTCGCGACTACACGTTCAATGGCCATCCGATCACCTCGCAAAAAGAAGCAGGCCGCATGCGCGGCCCGCCCAACAGGAGACTCTGTGCCTAGAAGAAGCCGAGCGGCTTGTCGCTATAGCTGACAAGCAGGTTCTTCGTCTGTTGATAGTGATCGAGCATCATCTTGTGCGTTTCGCGGCCGATGCCCGATTGCTTGTAGCCACCGAACGCCGCGTGCGCCGGATACGCGTGATAGCAGTTCGTCCAGACCCGGCCGGCCTGAATCTGCCGGCCAAAGCGATAGGCGCGTGAACCGTCGCGCGTCCAGACACCGGCGCCGAGTCCGTATAAGGTGTCGTTCGCAATTTCCAGTGCTTCATCTTCGTTCCTGAACGTGGTCACCGATACGACCGGCCCGAAAATCTCCTCCTGGAAGATGCGCATCTTGTTGTTGCCGCGGAACACGGTCGGCTTCACGTAGTAGCCCTTCTTCAACTCGCCGTCGAGCCCGTTGCGCTCACCGCCGATCAGGCATTGCGCACCTTCCTGCTTGCCGAGATCGATATACGACAGGATCTTCTCGAGCTGTTCCTGCGACGCTTGCGCGCCGATCATCGTTTTCATATCGAGCGGATGGCCTTGCGAGATCGCATCGACACGCTTGAGGGCGCGCTCCATAAAGCGGTCGTAGATCTTTTCGTCGACCAGCACGCGCGACGGGCACGTGCACACTTCGCCCTGGTTCAGCGCGAACATCGTGAAGCCTTCGAGCGCCTTGTCGAAGTAGCTGTCGTCGTGATCCATCACGTCGGCGAAGAAGATGTTCGGGCTCTTGCCGCCCAGTTCCAGCGTGACCGGAATGATGTTCTGGCTCGCGTACTGCATGATCAGGCGGCCCGTCGTCGTTTCGCCGGTGAACGCGATCTTCGCGATGCGTTTGTTCGACGCGAGCGGCTTGCCGGCTTCGAGACCGAAGCCGTTCACCACATTGATGACTCCCGGCGGCAGCAGGTCCTGAATCAGATCCATCAGCACCAGCACGGAGGCCGGCGTTTGCTCGGCCGGCTTCAGCACGACGCAATTGCCGGCGGCAAGCGCGGGCGCGAGCTTCCACACCGCCATCAGAATCGGGAAATTCCACGGGATGATCTGACCGACCACGCCGAGCGGTTCGTGAAAGTGATAGGCGACGGTATCCTCATCGATCTGCGAGATCGAGCCTTCCTGCGCGCGAATGCAGCTCGCGAAATAGCGGAAGTGATCGATGGCAAGCGGAATATCGGCGGCGGTCGATTCGCGCAGCGGCTTGCCGTTGTCGATGGTCTCCGCGACCGCGAGGCGCGCGAGGTTCGCTTCCATCCGGTCGGCGATCTTGCTGAGAACGTTCGCGCGCTCGGCCGCGGAAGTCTTGCCCCATGCGGTTTTAGCGCGATGCGCGGCGTCCAGTGCCAGTTCGATATCCGCTTCGCGCGAGCGCGGAATCGATGTGAACGCTTCGCCGGTGATCGGCGAGATGTTGTCGAAGTACTCGCCGCCGGCCGGCTTTACCCATTCGCCGCCGATGAAATTCGCATACTGCTTCCTGTACGGATAGTCCGTGCTCAGAAACTGCATCTCCGCGTGATTCATCTGTGTGCTCCTCACATGTAATCGGGACGTTCGCGTCGGCGCGGTGCCGCCCGTGCTATTGCCGGGCGTGTCGTGAGCCGCGCGTTCGTTACGCCAGAACCATGCCAATCGGAGCGAACGATGTTCGATGACGGTGCATCAGGCACTGTCGCGATGCCGGGTCGCTTCGCGTGCGCGAACCGAACGTCGCGACGCGCATCGATATTGAACAGCGTGTCAACGGCGTGTTCATGAATTGAACAATGCGGTTTGCGTGTGCGAATGAATCGCCGGCTGTTCGATCAATGTGATGCGCGCATGCTGATCGCATCTTGCCGGGTGTCCGCATCAGCTAGAATCGCCGGATGTCGCGATGCCGTCGCGACTTTCAACCGAACCGGTCCAGATCCAGAGAATCCATGTCGTTTACCTGCAGAAACCAGTCCTGCGGCGCGCAGTGGGAGCCGTCCGACGTCGTTATCAAGAACGAAGGGCAAGGGCTGCTATTCCGCTGTCCGATGTGCGGCGCGCGCAATTATGTCGAACGCTTCGAGGCCGATGACGGCACGATCGTCTATGAGCAGATCGAAGGTCGTCCGTACCCATGACGCGCTCGCCGACCGACATGAACACCTCCACCGCGTTCAGCACGCTGTCGCTGTCGCCCGCCGCGCTCGCCAACCTCACGCAACTCGGCTACCTCGAGATGACGCCGATTCAGGCGGCGAGCCTGCCGCTCGCGCTGGCTGGCCATGATCTGATCGCGCAGGCGAAAACCGGCAGCGGCAAAACCGCGGCCTTTGCGCTTGCGCTGCTTGCGCGGCTCGACGCGCGCAAATTCGACGTGCAGGCGATGGTGTTGTGCCCGACGCGCGAACTGGCCGATCAGGTCGCGCAGGAAATCCGGCGCCTCGCGCGTGCGGAAGAAAACATCAAGGTGCTGACGCTGTGCGGCGGCACGCCGATGCGTCCGCAAACTGCGAGCCTCGAGCACGGCGCGCATATCGTCGTCGGCACGCCGGGACGCATCATGGATCATCTCGAGCGTGGCAGCCTGTCATTGCAGGCGCTCAATACGCTCGTGCTCGACGAAGCGGACCGCATGCTCGACATGGGTTTTTTCGACGATATCGCGACTGTCGCGCGCCAATGCTCGAAGGAACGCCAGACGCTGCTGTTCTCCGCGACCTACCCCGATGGCATCGCGAAGCTGAGCCAGCAGTTCCTGCGCAACCCGAAACAGGTGACGCTCGAAGAGCGCCACGATGACAGCAAGATCCGTCAGCGCTTCTACGAAGTGACCGAAGACGAGCGGCTGCACGCCGTCGGTTTGCTGCTCGATCACTACCGGCCGGTCAGCACGCTTGCGTTCTGCAATACGAAACAGCAGTGCCGTGACCTGCTCGACGTGCTGCGCGCGCAGGGATTTCATGCGCTCGCGCTGCACGGCGAACTCGATCAGCGGGAACGCGATCAGGTGCTGATCCAGTTCGCGAACCGCAGCTGTTCGGTGCTGGTGGCCACCGACGTCGCCGCGCGCGGCCTCGATATCGCGCAGCTCGAGGCGGTGATCAACGTCGACGTGACGCCCGATCCTGAAGTGCACGTGCATCGGATCGGCCGCACCGGCCGTGCCGATCAGGAGGGCTGGGCGCTGAGCCTCGCGAGCATGGACGAAATGGGCCGCGTCGGCAGCCTGGAAAAGGCGCAAGGGCGCGAGGTCGAATGGCGGCCGTTGGCGGAGCTGACGCGCACCGGCGACACGCACCTGCAGCCGCCGATGGAAACCCTGCAGATTCTCGGCGGCCGCAAGGAAAAGATCCGCCCGGGCGACGTGCTTGGCGCGCTGACCGGCGATGCGGGTTTTGACGGCGCGCAGATCGGCAAGATCAACGTGACCGAATTTTCCACGTACGTGGCGGTGGAGCGCGGCGTCGCGCGCGAGGCGCTGCGCAAGCTCAACGCGGGCAAGGTGAAGGGCAAGAAGGTCAAGGTCCGGCTGATGGACGAATAAGCGCAAGGCTGTTGTCGGGTGTCGAGCGGGCATGGTGTTCAATCGATGCCGTGCAGCCGTGCAGCCGTGCAGCCGTGCAGCCGTGCAGCCGTGCAGCCGTGCAGCCGTGCAGCCGTGCAGCCGTGCAGCCGTGCAGCCGTGCAGCCGTGCTACGCCACAGCCACAGCCACAGCCACAGCCACAGCCACAGCCACAGCCATAGCCATAGCCATAGCCATAGCCATAGCCATAGCCATAGCCATAGCCATAGCCATAGCCATAGCCATAGCCATAGCCTCGCGGGTTAGCGCGATGCAACGCAACAGTAACGCCCAGACGGCACTCAGTAAGGCCGGGATCGGGAATAAAGCGGGTCATGATGCTGTTTGTCCCAAGGTAAGGCACTTTCTTCCCTATGCAGACAAATGGCGCACAGCGATTTCACCACCGACCCACCGCTTACCGAAGCGGACATCCAGGCGTTCGCCGATGGGTCGCTGTCGCCTGAGCGCGCCGCCCGCGTGCAGCGCTACCTCGGCGCGATGCCGGCCGAAGCGAGCCGGATCGCGTTCTATCGCCGGCTGAACGGCGAGATGCAGCGCTCCTTCGTGCATCATGCGTCCGCGGCGCGGGACGACTCGCGGCTCGTTCGCCGCGGCCCGACGCGCGGCGTGCGCGCAATCGCGCGCCGTGCGTTCCGTGCGCTGGCCGGCTCCGTCGCGCAGCGCATCGCGTTGCTCGCGCTCGCGTTGTGCGGCTGGGCGGCCGCGTCGTTCGTCTCCGATCATCAGTTCAACGCCGCGGCCGTGATGGGCTACGCGCAGTGGGCCGGTGCGCCGGCGGAGATTTCCGCCGCACCGCTTCCCGCGAGCCGCGATCCGTTCTCGACCGAGTTTGCGCGGCTGGGCTGGCGGCTGGTGTCGACCAGAACGCTGCGGCTCGGGCTGATCGCGGATGCGCAGGAGTTCGACTACCGCAACGCCCAAGGCCAGCCGATCGTGCTGCTGACCACCCGCGCGCCGCTCGTGATCGACCGGCCGCGCTGGATGGGGCACCGCGTCGGCGAGCTGCGGCTGCTCACCTGGGCCGATCACGGCACGCGCTACGTACTGGCCGGCCGTGCCGACGCGCGCGGCCTGATGCTGGCGGCCGACGCGGCCACTTTCCATTGAGCGGCGAGCCGGCGACGCAAGCGCTCGCTCACAGGTGCGGTTTTTGCGGAGTTTGAGCGCCGCAAGGAATAAAATCACCCGAATATTGTTCGCAGTGGCAGATACCGTCGTGCGCCGGTCGGGTGCGCGGCTCGCGACACCTGACGGATTTAAACAATGGACATCCGCGACGAACTGATGGAACACGTACCGCGCCTGCGTCGCTATGCGCGGGCGTTGGTGAACAACCGCGATTTATCAGACGATCTGGTGCAGGACACGCTCGAACGCGCGCTGTCCCGCATCGAGAAATTCAAGCAGGGCAGCGACCTGCGCGCATGGCTCTTCACGATCATGCACAACGTGTTTATCAATCAGGTGCGCAAGGCGTCGACGCGCGCGGTGCATGTGTCCGTCGATGATGAAAGCGTGTTCGAGAGCGAGTTCGCGGTGTCGGCGAGCCAGACGCAGTCGCTCGAAGTGCGCGACCTCGACTACGCGCTGCAACGGCTGCCGGCCGATCAGCGCGAGGTCGTGCTGCTGGTCGGTCTGGAGGAGATGAGCTACACGGAGGTCGCGCTCGCGCTGGACATTCCGGTCGGTACCGTGATGTCGCGTCTGTCGCGCGGCCGCGAGCGGCTCAGGGCATTGATGGCGGGTGCGCAGCCCGGCGCGAAATTACAGGTGGTGCGATGAGCGAACAACAGACTCCTATCAGTGAAGAGGATCTCCACGCATATGTGGACGGCGCGCTTTCCGAAGAGCGTCGCGAGCAGGTGGAGCGCGCGCTCGAGCAGAATCCGGGGCTGGCGACGAAGGTGAGTGACTACTTCTCGCTGAACAGCATGTTCCATGAGCGCTACGATCGCGTGCTGAGCGAGCCGGTGCCGGCACGCCTGCGCCCGGGCAAGACTCGCAGCTGGCGCGATGCGATGAACTGGCCGCAGTTTGCAGGCATGGCGGCGGCGCTTGTGCTCGGCATCGGCATCGGTGTCGGCACGAACATGGGCCGCGGCGTGCCGGGCGGTGGCGGGACGGGCGCGTCGTCGTCCGATACGCGGCCGGTCAGCGCGGACAGCAGCGAAATGTTCGCGCGCAAGGCGGCCCTCGTGCACGTCGTGTATATGCCCGCGGTGTCGCGTCCGTCGGACATGGGCCAGGGTCATGAGGAAGAGTTCGTGCAGATGCTCGCGAACCGGCTCGGCACTGACGTGCATCCGCCTATGCTGACCAAAAGCGGCTTTCAGCTCGACGGCGGCCGGATGCTGCCGGGCAAGGATGGCCCGATGGCGCAGTTCATGTATCGCAACGCGCAGGGCGAGCGGCTCACGCTATTGATCTCGCATCGCAACACAAGCGCGAACACGACCGCGTTCCGGCTGTATCAGGATGGGCCGGTGAACGTGTTCTATTGGGTTGACGGCAATTTTGCCTACGCGGTGTCGGGTGGACTCGACCGCAACGTGATGCTGCAACTCGCGCATGACGTGTATTCGCAATTGACCGGGTCCACCGCCGGTTGATCCGATCCAATAGATTCTGCGGCTGTCGAGGTGAAAAGGCCGGTCGGCGCATGCCGACCGGCCTTTGTTTAATTTTGTGCGACCTTATCGACATTGAAAGGCACCGTCGGCGAGATTCCATTTCGTAGTGGCCCCAGAATCGACAAAAGCTAATTGCCAGAAAAATAAAATATTCTCCAGCTACACTCGCACGCCTGCGAGTTTCATTCGCCAGCCGCACTCGTATGTCTTATTCAGCCACACCGCTCACGGACCACCTCATGGCAACCACACAAACTACCCATATTTCTCTGCAAAGCAGCCGCGTCGTTATCGCCGGCGGCACCTCGGGCGTCGGTTTCGCGGTCGCGCAGGCCGCCGCGCTCGCAGGCGCTGAAGTGACCATCGCGTCGAGCAGCCTGCGACGTGTGCAGGACGCAGTCGAGCAACTGCCGAAGGGCACGCGCGGCGAGGCCGTCGATTTCACCGACGAAACGCGCGTCAGCGCATTCTTCGAGCGCGTCGGCGCATTCGATCACCTCGTCTATACCGCGGGCGAGTCGCTGTTCCTGAAGACGCTCGCGGAACTCAGTATCGAAGATGCGCGCAAGGCGTTCGACGTGCGCTACTGGGGCGCGGTGACCACGGTCAAGCATGCGGCGCCGTACATGCGCTCGGGTGGTTCGATCACCTTGACGGGCGGTGTCGCTTCGTCGCGGCCGCTGTCGTCGTGGGTGATTCCGTCGAGCCTGCTCGGCGCGATGGAGTCGCTCACGCGCGCGCTCGCGGTCGAACTCGCGCCGCTGCGCGTGAACGCGGTCAAGCCGGGCGTGCTGCGCACCAACCTGTGGAGCAAATTGAGCGACGCAGACCGCAACGATCTCTATGAAACGGTGGGGAACAAGCTGTTGGTGCAGCGGGTCGGTGAAGCGAGCGAAGTTGCCAACGCGTATTTGTATTTGATGCAGCAGGGATATAGCACGGGCCAGGTCATCGTCGTCGATGGCGGGCATATGCTGGTTTAGTGCCCGACGGTCCGGTCGTCGAGGTCAGCGCCAGCGCCCGCGCATGTCCTGTGTCAGACTCCTGTGACTGATGTATTGATGTATGTCCGGTTACGTCCTGGACGGGCTCGACTCATCGCCCGATATTGCGTGTCACTGACTTTATCGATTGGAGCAAACCATGAGCATCAAGGACAAGCTGCCGGCCGGCACCCGGCTCGGCTTTGGCACGGCGCCGCTGGGCAATATGTTTCGTGCGATTCCGGACGCCGAAGCGGCTGAAACCGTCGAAGCGGCGTGGCAGCACGGCATTCGCTATTACGACGCCGCGCCGTTCTACGGCGCGGGCCTGGCCGAGATTCGACTCGGCGATATCCTCGCGAAACATAAGCGCAGCGAGTATGTGCTGAGTTCGAAGGTCGGTCGCGTGATTCTCGATGAGATCGAAGACGTGAATGCGCGCGACCTCGGCGAGAAGGCCGGTGTGTTTGCACACGGCCGCCCGAACAAGATGGTCAACGACTATACGGCTGACGGCACGATGCGTTCGATCGAAGACAGCCTCAAGCGGCTCAAGACCGATCACATTGAAATTGTCTGGATTCACGACCTCGCGCAGGACTTTTACGGCGACGACTGGCTGTCGGTGTTCGAAATAGCACGCAAAGGCGCATTCCGTGCGCTGACCAAGCTGCGCGAAGAAGGCGTGATCAAGGCGTGGGGCCTGGGCGTCAATCGCGTCGAGCCGTGCGAGCTCGCGCTTGATCTGAGCGAAGCGAAGCCCGATGGGTTTCTGCTCGCGGGGCGTTATACGCTGCTCGATCATCAGCGCGCATTGCAGCGCCTGATGCCGGATGCCGCGGCTCATCATGCCGAGATCGTGGTCGGCGGTCCGTATAGCTCCGGCGTGCTCGCGGGCGGTGCGCATTTCGAGTATCAGAAGGCGTCGCCGGAGATTCTCGCGAAGGTCGAGAAGATCAAGGCGATTGCGAAGCGTCATGACATCAGCGTGAAGGCTGCTGCGTTGCAGTTCGCGCTTGCGAATCCGGTGGTGGCCGCGGTGATTCCGGGCGCTAGCCGGCCGGAGCGGATTGCTGAAGATCAGGCTGCGGTGTCTGAGGTCATTCCGGATGATTTCTGGCGTGAAATGCGGCAGGAAAAGCTGGTTGCGGAGAATGCGCCGTTGCCGATCGATAAGGCTTGAGGGGTGACGGTTGCGGGGCGGCCTGGCTGGTTGCCGCAAGGCGGTCTTGCCGGGCGACCGCGTGCCCGATCGGTGCGACTGGATTGCGGTTTGACGGAGCAGCGCGGTTGCGGCCGTTCGGTTTTGACCGCGATTGACCGCGACTGCGACCGCGCGATGTGGCGTCGACTCGTGACCAGGGCTCGGGGCACATCTGGTGCGTTGGTGCGTCAGCGCCCGTCAAGACTTTCTCCAATGACTAGTGCCCGCTCGTCCTAAGCCGTAAGCCTTAAGCCCACGTGCGGGCTCATTGATTGCCGCACGTGGTATCCCCTTCCTCGCAGTGCAACTGGCTATTGAGCAGTTTGGTTTGCGCTTGCGTCAAATCGTCGAGGCAACTTGCGAGCGCCATCCCGTGGATGCTGCCGTCGCGCGAGCCCGACGCGTTGAAATCGCACTGCGCATCGCGCCATGCGATCCATGCACGTTGTGATTTTTGCAGCTTGTCCTTGCCGGGCTTGCTCACCTTGGCGAGTAGCGCGCGAAAGGTCTGGTTGAGCTTGGCGTCCGATGCTTTCAGGCTGTTGTTCGCGCATTGCGTGAGCGTGGCCTGGTCGGTGGCGTTGGCGCAATTGGGTTGCGCGGCGAATGCCGGGGCGCAGGCGAGTAGTAACGCTGTGACGATGCAAGGGGTTAATGTGCGCATTGGCGTGTCCTCTTCTTCTATCGATGAATGAAAGAAACGGTACCCGGTTTCACATTTGATTGGTGGTGTCTCATGCGCATTTGAAGCTTGGCTGAAAGAACACTTGTGGTCTTAAAGCGCTGGGCCAGATGGGACCTCGTTCTTAACCTGCCACGCATCAGCATCCAGGTGAGGTGCGTTGACCTTGACGATGCGTTAGATGGAATCGGGTTCGTGAACGACGTCTGTCGCACGGGGACGCTATTCACCTCGACGCAACGACCGCTTGCACATGGGTGTTTCCTGCGATGATCTGGGCAACGTAAAAAGCATGGCTAATCATGTTTGCGACCTCGTCATCTATTGCGACGAGCCGGACATGCTGAGGATGCGGCGCGGAACGCGCTGGCCAGAACGGACGAAGAGACCAAGGCTTAAGGGGGCGCCCGGAGGTTAATCCGGTACATCGCGTCCACGCACCGACCGCGCTAGCAACGTCGGGTGGCGCTTTCAATCGTGCCGATGGGCGCGCCGATCGCCGTGGCTCAAAGCGAACGACGGAATAAATCGCCATCCGTGCGTGTTCGTGACTCTGGTTGTTGGGGGCAGCCGACGAGACTACTGCAGTCCACCTCTCCACCACGACCGCTCATCAAGTTCAGCCCGCGTTTTCGAAAGGCGCTCGATCGACCGAATCTCAACCTTAGCCACTATTTCTCACGTTGAACAACATGAAGCTTACGTTTCGTATCGCTCAGGAACCGTCACACTCCATTCATCGGCACCTTCGCACTCGTGCTGCGGCCGGGCGCCGCGGTGTCGGCCGCGCGATAGCGGCGGCATGGCTGCTCGCGGCGGCACCCGTCTTCGCGCAAACGGCGCTCACCGTGAACGATGACGGAGCGCATCGCTCCCCGGACATTCACTGGCCGCACGGATTCACGCCTGAAGACGCGGACCTCTACGCGCACAATCAGATTGAAATAGACGCACCCTGCTCGCGGGTGTGGAAACATCTGATCGCGGCGCCTACGTGGCCGTCGTGGTATGCGAACGCGCACAACGTTCATCTGGTCGGTGCGAAGACGGATCATCTCCAGCTTCATAGCGCATTCTCGTTCGATACCTTCGGCGCGCATTTCAACGCAAGGGTTGCCGAATTCGTGCCGAACGAGCGCCTTGCGTGGTTCGGTAAGGGTAAAGGCAACGACGCCTATCACGCGTGGCTGCTTACCGGCACATCGAACGCGTGCACGGTGGTGACCGAGGAGGTTGCCAAGGGGCCGAATGCGCTGATGCTCAGGCAGCGCGACCCGAATGGCATGCATAAAGGCCATGACCTATGGCTGCAGGGACTCAAGACAGTATCGGAGCAGTAAGGTCCGCATCGACCCGTTTCACAGGACGGGATGGTTGCAAGGCGCCGCCCCGCTTACACGGGTTCCAGAAAGCAAAAAGCCCAGTCACAAGGACTGGGCTTTTTGCATGAATTCTGTGGTGGGGCGTGAGTGACTCGAACACTCGACCTACGGATTAAGAGTCAAGGGTTCCCGTGATTTTTACCGATCAATAGGGTTCGATGATAATTATAAGTATCTGATTTGTAGTAAAATTATCGCTCATCGAAGTTTTATCAATCCACCGAAAATCGTGTGGATGGTAGCAAAGGGGTAGCAAGGATGAGCGAGCAAAAGGACCGGGCCGGAAAAAGCGCCCTGAATTTCACGAAAACGGCCATTGAAGCGTTGCCGCTGCCCGACAAGGGCTGGAAGTATTACTACGACACGAAGGTGTCCGGGCTGGGGATCGGCGTCGGCGCGAGCGGCATCAAGACGTTTATCCTGTACCGGAAAGTAAATCGTAAGCCGGAGCGGATAAAGCTCGGACGCTACCCCGATCTAACAGTCGACAAAGCCCGTGCGCAGGCGATGAATCTGAATGCCGACATAGCGAACGGTGCGAACCCGGCAGAACTGAAACGCGGGCGTCGCGCCGAGATAACGTTCGGCGACCTCTTCGACCAGTACTACAAGAATCACAGCGTTCCGCACAAAAAGACGTACGATGAAGACAAGCAGAAGTTCGACAGGTACCTCTCGAACAACAAGGACGGGATCAATTTAGCGTCGCGGCAGTTATCGGCGATCACGAAAGCGGAGATCGCCCAACTGTTCGCGAAGATTAGCAAGAAACACAAGGTGACGGCTAACCGCGTGCTAGCACTGGTCAGCAGCATTTTTGGCAAGGCGATCGAATGGGGTATCTGGCATCAGATCAATCCGTGTCATGGCATGCGTAAGCACAGCGAGAACAGTCGCGACCGCTTCCTGCAACCCGACGAACTCCCGAAGTTTTTTGAACAGGTGCTGGCGTATCCGAATGCCACCGTGCGCGACTACATATTAATTAGCCTGTTGACGGGTGCGCGTCGCAGCAACGTGCTTGCGATGAGTTGGAATGAGGTGAATCTGGAGCGAGGCGAGTGGCGTATTCCCGAGACGAAGAACGGAACGCCGCAGTCCGTGCCGCTCGTGCCCGATGTGATCGAAATCTTGAGTGCGCGCAAAGAATCGGAAGCTTGCGCTGATTCGCCGTTCGTGTTTCCTGGATCGGGGGATACGGGACATCTTGTGGAGCCCAAGAAGGCTTGGAAGATCATCCTCGACAAAGCTGGAATCGCCGATCTGCGGCTTCACGATTTGCGACGCACGATGGGTTCGTGGCAGGCGGGAACGGGGGCGAATCTGTCGGTGATCGGTCGTTCTTTGAACCACAAGTCAACGCAGACGACGGCAATTTATGCTCGCCTTTGGATGACTCCCGTAAGAGACTCGATGCAGACAGCCGCTACGGCGATGATGCAGGCGGCCGGTCTGAGTACTGGTGGTGATGCGGACGCGGGCGATGCAACTGAGTGAATTTGAAGATGCGGTCTGGCAGCAAGTGCATCTGCAGTCTCAATTGCCGCCCATGGATATCGAATCTGTGCCGATTCTTAACAATTGGTAGCTGGGGTGCGATTCGGACGAGCTCGGAGAGGGAGCTATCCTCTGCGCGTTAGTGAAGGAACGTGCCGCTGTATCCCGACCGTCTTAACGCAGCAATCGCTCAATTGGCGCAATTCACGGGCGTTCGCCGGAATGAAAGGGGAAACGATAGGATTGGCTGGTTCGCATGGTGTAACATACACCACAACTCAGCGCATTGATGCATTTGTCACCACATGACCAATCCTGCTCGACGCTCAGTGCGTACGTCGGTGATCCTCTCAGAGGGGCAGCACGCGCGACTGAGCGAGATTGCGAACAAGAGCGACGTCTCTGTCGCGTGGATAATCCGGCAGGCGGTTCAGCAGTTCCTCGACCGAACGGAAAACGAGCAAATGCCGCTACCTATTCGTATCGTTCGAGACGGTGAAGGCGATGCTTGACGGCGCTCTCACTTCCGACTTTGACACACCATTGCTTGCGTACACGCTCAATGAGCGACCCAACTCGCCTCGTTTGTCCGCGCCTGCACCAGGGCGCTCGCTTGGCGCAACGGTGGCACGCGTTGAGCGCCCGGTTCGTGAGGCTGTCAGGTTGATAAACAGGGCTGTTGCCGTCAACGGGGCACTGTTTTCTTCCATCTTTGATTGCAGCGTTTACGGTCCAGGATGCCTTCTAGAGTCGAGCGATGTTCGCCTGTCATGGTTCGTGGTGGGCGCAGCGGTCACACATGCGCTCATGACTCGTAGAGAAAAGGTCGCATCTTTCCCGGTCTCGCTTGAATGGTTTTTTGGCGATGTTCGGCGTGCTCGTAGCCTGCTGGCGTGCTTCCCACTGCAGCAAATAAATGCGGCGGAGAGCGAGTTGGGCAATCTAACAGTGTCCGCCGATCTGCTAGACCTTCTTCCTTACGTCCTCGAGCCGCATGGGCACATTACGCGGAACAGCCTGGAAACGTGCGAAGTCGCGAAGAAAACGCGTGAAGTCAAGAAAGATGCCGGTGTCTATTACACTCCATCCGACGTTGCTGATTTCATGGTTCGATCGCTTGCTTCTACCTCCGGCGTGTCGGGCACCTGGATCGATCCAGCATGCGGCACCGGCGTATTCTTACGCGCCGTCCTCGCATATTGCAGAACATCCGATCCACAAACGCGCGATCTTCGCGAATTCACGCTATCCAGCGTGTTTGGGATCGACAAGAGCGCGCTGGCAACGGACCTAGCCGCGTTTGTTTTGCTCGCCGAATGTGCGTCAAGTGCGTCTTCCGAGCATTCCGCCTTTGACGTCTGGCAGCAGTTGAAGGGAAACATCGCATGCATGGACTCTCTTCGACTCACCCCGTCAGGAGGCGCATCTGAGCTGCACGACGACCAACCTCTATCGGTTGAGGTAACCGATGTATTCCCCAAGGTTGGTCGCAATCTGTTTGATCGGGTGGTAATGAATCCACCGTATGCGACGGTTCGCATTGATAAGAGCCTGCAAGCTAGCTGGCACTCATTCTCTGACATAGCAATTGGCCAAACCGCCGATATGCATTTGGCATTCAGTGAAATGTTATGGCGACTAACTTCGAAGGGCGGCGCATCTGCGGCCGTCTTGCCTCTTTCGATTGGATCGAACACGACGAAGTCATATGTCCGGTTTCGTGAAGAACTGCTGCGAAGTTCCGGAACAAAGGAGTTTCTATTTTTTGACCGCGAGCCCCAAGCGTTGTTTGGTGAGGACATCAAGACTCGAAATTTGATTGTCCTGAGAAAGGATGTATCAGACGAAGCGGAGGTTCGAACAAGTCGACTGCTCAAATGGACTGCAGAGCAACGACCGTCGATTTTCAATGAAAACCGATTGGTCAGCATTGAAGCCCAGAAGTGCAAAACGTTTGTGCCAAAGGTGGGATCGGATGCCGAAAGAGACATCTATGATCGACTCTCGTCGGCTGTGTCGCTGACGCGCGCCACCGTGTTTGCGCCGCGAAGCTTTCGTATTTCCTTTGATGATGCGGTGAAGTCCACTAGTGGGATGCACAGCCGCACTCTTCTCGTTTCGGGAACCGCCTACAACTTCATAAACTGCTTTTTTTCGACTGGCCTCCCGGCGTATCCCCCGCGACCATACAGTAGCAGTCCGCTAAACGCGCTTCTCTTCAGTTCGGAAGAGGACGCATATGCAGCCTTTGCACTGATCTCGAGCCGCCTTTGCTTTTGGCTTTGGCACGTGGAGGGGGACGGCTTCCATTTGACCAGCAATTTCCTAAAGCGACTACCTGTATGGTCGTGTTTCGGGACTGAGATGGTGAAGCAACGTTTGTCGGAACACGGCAGGCTGTTGTGGCGGTCCGGAAGTGCCGCGGCTGTTGGGGCAGTAAACGGCGGCAAGCAAACTTACTCATTTCATTGCGGCTACGATCATTCATCGGCGCTAGAGGTAGAGCGGATGCTTTTGAAACACCTAAGCCTCGACGATGAGGTTTCCGGTGTGCTTGACGATTTCGTTCGGGCAACAGTATCGATTGATGGAAAGCGCCGTCTGCGGCGTTCTGACCCGGAGTTAAAAGAGCTCGTATGAAAAAAATCTCGAAAGAGGCCAAAGAAAAAAGCCAACTAACAAAAGAAGAGTGGAAGGAGTACACGAAGACCGTTTGGAGTATTGCAAACGTCGGTCACAGTGAACATCCCGCGGTTTTCCCTGAAGAGCTACCCTTGCGGCTTATAAAGCTCTTCAGTTTTTGGGGCGAAACCGTACTTGATCCGTTCGGAGGCACCGGCACTACGGCAAGTGTGGCTCTATCGCTGGGCAGAAGCGCGATCTCGGTTGACCAAAACGAGCGGTATGTCGAGATAGCGTATGAGCGGTGCCGAGCTCTGCCGGAGCGGGCGAACCCCGATACGGATGCGCAAATAGTCCACGGTGACAGCCGTGATATGCATTTTATGAAAGATGGTTCCGCCTCATTGATCGTTACGAGTCCGCCCTACTGGGACAAGGCCGACTATGGGAACGTTCATTCGAACATTGGACGAAGAGACACCTATGTTGCATTTCTAGCCCAAATGAAGGACGTTTTTCGGGAATGCCTCCGCGTGCTGGAGCCAGGCCGGAAAATCTGCGTGAACACAGCGAACGTGAACCAGTTCACGGAGCATGGTCTTCTTACATTTCCGATCGCCGCGGACTTTTGCGTGATCTTGCGCGAACTTGGTTTTGTCATGGTGAACGAACTCATCTGGTCCAAAGACAAGACCGGCGGCCGTTGGGGGTCGGCAAACGCACAGCGCCCAATTTTCGGCAGTTACCCGTACCCGCCGAACTTCCTATTCAAGAATATTCATGAATACATTCTTGTATTTGCTAAGCCCAATGGCGAATTGCGCAAAGGGGAGAAAGTGCGCCCTTATTCTGAGTTGATGGGTATGCAACTAAAGGAGGTCGCGGTCGAGGAAGAAAAGACGGCATCAAATAAAGCGCCACCACGTCGAGCTATTCGGAGCAGACGGAACGGTTAAACGGGTGGTTGGTGGCGACATGAGGCGGCCGGCGGTCAAGCTCTGCATAATTGACTGCCCTTTAGGGGACGTCGCGTCATACACTTCATATTGAATGCCTGCCGCCGACCTCTCGAAGCGAGCCACCGGGTCATTCATGTTATGGGTCTCGGGCATCTCAAGCTTTAGCGTGTTGGGATTGGTAGATTGGGCGCGCTTCGCATGCGTTGCGTGGATGCCCCTAGCAACCCCATCCGCGACGCTTGTGACCTGGGTGGCTCCTCCAAAGAACGGTTCACGTAGAACAGCCAGCGGGATTTGCACCTGTGTACCACGTGCTTTCCGAACTCGCATAAGCAAGACCTTCCCGGTTGTGACCGGGATCGGGGCTGCGCCGGCAGGCGCAGTTGGCACGCTGGTTTTCGGTGCCTTCGCTGCTGCTGGCGATACAGCAACTGGAGGGGACGCTGGTTTCGCTGGCGGCGTGACGGAAACCCCGCCAAATAGCTTCTTTCGACTCGTTCCTGAACCCACTGACTTGCGGCGCGCAGCGGCTTCAGCTTTTACGGTCGCCTCGTCTTTGAGGTAGCCGTTGTCGACCAATTCAGTAAGAAATTCAGTGTCCAACCTTCGAGCGAGACCGAGTGATATGTCTCGCCATGCATCGAGCGCATTCTCTGCCGATACGATAACTGGATCGTTAAGAGCGACGTTAATCTCCAGCCCCGCCTCGGTATTCTGGAATAGCCCAGCCTCCGTGATGTTATTCGATCCAACAATCAGCGTGCCATGTGTGGAGTTACGAAACAAGTAGAGCTTGGGGTGAAAGATTGTACCCGCCTCGTTGTGGTGAATGAAAATCGATGCGGTACCGTGCTCTTGCAGCGAAAGCAAACCCTCGAGCCCTTCTTTGGTTGTGTTATCGAGATCTATGCCGACAACTACGTGTAGTTCTTTTCCACGCTGTAGGAAGGCAGTCAAGGCCGGTGCAATGTGCGCAATACCAGATGCACGTACCCATGCAACGGCGATATCAAGTCTGTCCCACGTCTCCGCTCCCAGATGCCGAATTAAGTCTGTCCCAAAACGAGTTGCGAGTGGTTGGCTGTAGAACATTGGCCGCTTCCGACTGATGAAAACCTCATCGTATCAGCGGTAGGTGCAAACAGAAAGGCGCCATCGTCACTATGGCGATATATCGAGGAACAGATGATTTCGTTTGCATAAATCCGACCCAATCAATTCGGCCCGAGATGTTGTAGGCGCTATTCAGCAAATGAGGCGCTATTGCGGGTTTAGACGCCCCACCTGTCCAGACCGTACGGCCATACCGGGCGGTGTGGCCCGTCAAGTCATGTCGTCGATAGGTTACTCTGCGTTTATGCTCTGGCTGGACGGGCTAATTTGTCTTCCGCGCAAGCGCGTTTGACAGTGGCGGTGCCGACACCGAACTTCTCGGCGGTTTCCCGGATACTCGCACCATTCTCGGTCCGCCATGCTTTGATCGCCGCATAGTCGTGCGTTCGTACGCGGCCCGTGTATTTGCCGGCAGCCTTGGCGATCGCCACTCCGCGCCGTTGCATCTCCGCCCGGTTACGATAGTCTGCTTCGCCTTGCGCCGCCATGAACGCGAGCACGGCGTCACGTGTCGCCTTCTCGATAGGGTCTTTCGCGCGACCATCAAACGCCATCCCGTTAAGCGTGCATTCGACCCGCACGCCAAGCCCCATCAGCCGGTGCATTGTCCGGTGCAGTTCGTCGTACCGGCGACTGATCCTGTCCAGCCAGCGAACGATCAGGATGCCGCTGTGCCGTAGATCGTGCTCGGCTTTCCGCCATTGCTCGCGGTCTTCTGGAGCCACGTGGTAGCCGCTCACGCCCTCATCGATGAAAACGTCCTTGTCCTGCACGCCGTGGGCTTTGGCGTCCTCGTACTGGCTCGCAGCTGACTGGCCGTCCGTGGTGGAAATCCGCCCGTAATAGAGCTTGCGCATGATTTTAATTGGATCATTTGAATTGATGGATCAATATTACCACGGATCAAATCGACGGTTGATGCTATTGATCCACATCCAGACGACCCAGCGTATGGCCCGTTACGGTGTACCGAAATGAGCCATGACGCTTCGCTAGTGAGAGTGGGCGTCGACGAATATGCCATTCGCGTTTGGCTGTCGGTCATTGTTATTCTTGTCAATCTCGGGGTAAGGACATACGATTATCGCGGGTCGGTAGAACCGACCGAAAAAACTATTCTGAGAGGCGACCATGGCAACAGGCAAAAAAGCCGCGTCTGACGCGGCGAAGATTTTGCGCGATCCGAAGTCCTCGAAAAGAGAAAAAGAAGTGGCGGCTTCGGACCTGTCCGGGCGCAAAGACGCGACAAAGGCAAAACCGAAAACTAAATCGCGTTGACGCGGTAAAGCGTGTTGTGCGGAATACGGAACCGCTTGGGGGCAAGATGAGTAAGACCTCATTTGAAGACTGGCTGGCCGAGCGTCCGCGCTGGATGCAAACGGCAGCAGCGCGGTTGCTGGGATCGCAGCGCACACCGGAAGACAAGGATATAAGCATCCTTGCCGATCTTTGCCTCGCTGAGGCGTCCAAAGATGCCGCCGCTGCATTCGAGGCGGTGCCGGCAGGCGCATTTGCCACTCCGGTCGCATCGCTGAATGTCAGGTTGTCCAAGATCGAGAAGGTGAATGGAGTTAACGCAATCCGGCAGGATGCAACGCTCGATCTCGACAATAAAGACTTCGCGATTATCTATGGCCCGAACGGTGCCGGGAAGTCCGGCTTTGCACGGCTAGTTAAAAACGCGTGCGGCGCGCGAACGCGCACAGACCTTCTTCCCAACGTCTTTTTAGCGAAGCCCATTCCACCTTCCGCAGAGTTCGTTGTTGCGCAGAATAGCGCGACGGAGTCCGTTGAATGGACGGCGGCAGCAGGGCCAGCCGCAAAGCTCCGGCATATCCACGTTTTCGATTCTGCCGTCGCCGCGTCATACGTCAACGATAAAAATGTTGCGTCTTATGAGCCACGCCGCATGCGGTTCATCTCCCGGCTAATCGAAATATCGGAACGAGTGGCAGCCGAGTTATCGCGCCGGAAAAACGCGTTGCCGACAAAACTTCCGGTAATGCCACCGGACCATATCGACACGAAAGCAGCGGTATTCTGGGCGGCGATTAAACCTGCGACAACACAGGCTGCCGTTGATGCCGCGTGCGTCTGGACAGCAGTGGACGCGGACGAGCGCCTCAAGATCGAGACGAGCCTGAAGCAGCAGGACATCTCCGGTCGTCTGAAAGAACTGGAACGCCAGAAGAAGCTCCTCTTGCAGCTTGAAAATGAAGTGAAGAGCCTTCGTGATGCGCTGTCCGACGACACGCTGCTCGCGGTTCTGAATGCCCGACGTGACGCGGCCGAAAAGCGGAAGGCTGCTACCGACGACGCCGAACGCGTGTTTGCTAATGCGCCGCTCGATGGCGTTGGCAAACAAAGCTGGCGCCTGATGTGGGATCAGGCACGGCAGTATTCGGAAGAGCTGGCTTACCCGGATAGGTTCTTCCCTGCTGTCGATGAAAGTGAGGATAAATGCGTCTTGTGTCAGCAGCCGCTTGATCATGCGGCGCGTGGCCGGCTGTCGAGCTTCGAAACGTATGTGAAAGGCGGACTTGAAACTGGGGCGAAGACTGCGGAAAGGCTGCGTGACTCCTTGATCAAGGCTTTACCTGTATTACCGTCCGTCGGCAAATGGCGCTTGGATGTTGGTCTCGTGAAGGTCGAGGCAACCGACGCTGACAGCTTACTTGAAAGTATTCAGGCTCGCCGCGCGGCAGCGGAAACAGCTACTGTTGTTTCCGATTTGCCGCCAGTCGGTTGGGCGCAGTTGGATGAGGCAATAGCGGCTCTCACTGCATCGCTGGTGAAAGAGGAGGCAGTCCTTACCGAGTTGCAGAAAGATGGGAAAAAGGCCGAACATGAGAAGATACTGAAGGAGCTTCGCGCGCGCGAATGGATGACACAGCAGAAGACCGCTTTGGAAGCGGAAATTGTGCGGAAAGGCGTCATCGGCAACATTGACGAGGCGATCCGCTTGACGGGCACCAATGCTCTCACCCGCAAGAAAAACGATCTGGCGGACGAGGAACTTGCGAGGGGCTATCAGGAAAGATTTCTCGCCGAGATATCGGCGCTCTGAACCGCCCCGGATTTGGTGGAGGCTCCAACTTTTGAGAGAATGGAGCCATGAACAAGTCGAACAAGTTTTCTGCTGAAGTCCGCGAACGTGCAGTGCGCATGGTGCAGG
>NZ_CADIKF010000038.1 GCF_902859875.1 Paraburkholderia solisilvae
GCCCTGATCCGAAGCGGCGCCGGCTGCTGCGGCTGCCGCGCCGGACGCCGCGGCGCCACCTGACGCACCGGCTGCTGGCGCGCCTGGCACGGGCTTCGGCGGGTCTTCGAAGTGAGCGCCGGCGTTGTTCGCCATATAGGCGACGGCGAGGCCGATTTCGTAGTCGCTATAGTCGTCGGGGCTGGTGCCGCCGCGGGGCGGCATCGCGCCCTTGCCGGTCAGCGCGGTATGCCAGAGCGTGTCGAAGCCCTGCGAGATACGCGGCGCCCAGTCGGCGGTATTGGTGAATTTCGGGGCGCCGGCGGCGCCGGACGCGTGACAGGCCGAGCAGACGGCCTTGTAGACCTCTTCGCCGGACTTATAGGTGCGGGGCGCGTTCGCATCGCGGATCTCGACCTGGGCGATGGGCGCGATGCGCTTCGAGACTTCGGCTTCGGCGAGACCGTCGGTGCCGGCGCCGGTGCGCGTCGAACTGTCGACGTAGTGAGCGAGCAGAACGATGACGATGATGGGGATAGCAAAGCTGGCGATAACCGCCGCGATGAGCTGTCCTGGGGTCTTGATGGGGGCTCCGTGTGGTGCTTCGCTCATGCTTGTCTCGTCTCCGTGAGTAATGGTGAGCGGTACAGCGCGACGGCAACGACTTTATTGTTTGTTTCAGCCACGGCCGATTATAAGCGGAAGGTTTCGGGGACGGGGCGCGGGAGGTGGGCGTGTTCAGCAGGCGTTTACCCGCATTTTGTTGTGGGTTGGGGGGAGTTGCCGGGACGTTTGATGCGGGTCGGATCGGGCGCTGAGCGGCGCTGCGGTGGACGGGACAGGCGAAAACGGGTATTCTCTCGGTCTTGCTTGGCGCTGGGTTTGGTTCTGCTTCTGCTTCTGTATCATTTACCCGCGCTAACGCTTCAACTTCCCCCGCACGCGCCCGTAGCTCAATGGATAGAGTACTGCCCTCCGAAGGCAGGGGTTGCTGGTTCGATCCCAGCCGGGCGCGCCATTTCGAATTCTTGCCCTTCAAAGTTACCTAAAGCCTTGAACGGTAACGAAAAACTCGGGGTTCTAAACCCTTCATTTCGCACATAGGCTAACCGGTCGGCAAAGGCCAGTTTGAGAACAGTTCTCTTGTCCTCCAGACGGTCGGAAACCCATAGTTTCCAAGGGCTTGCGAGAAAGTCGAAAGCGGTTCTAAGTGTTTCGTCGAAGCTGCGCACAGGACGCCCGGTGGTAGCGATCTTTTCCGTCAGCATGATCTTACGATCCTCCAGAGACTTGATACGCGTTTCATAAGCTGCGATCACGGACGGCACGGTCGTTTCCGCGATCCGGTCGAGAAACTGCTCGACCTGACTGTTGACCTTCACCAGTTCAGCCTTGAGTGCCTTGGTACGTTCGGCACCAGTGGCAAGGCGATGGTCCCAAAGGTCCTTGAACATCGCGCGCGCCGCCGTAAAGAGCGTTACCGACGGCTGCATGGTTTGCAGCAGGCGCTCGAAATCACCTTCGATCACGCTGCGCCGGATTGATTTCCCATAGCACTCGCATCCGCGCTTACGGCAAAGGTAATAGGGGTGATAGTCAAGCCGCCCCTTGGACCAGCAAGCCGTCAGCGGCGTGTCGCAATGGCCGCAGACCACGGCACCGCGCAGCGGGAAATCTGCATTGAGGTTCTTGCGGTTCGGCGTGCGGGCGTTGGGCAGATACCCGGCCGCCATCTCATGGCGGGTGAAATAAGGCCGCTTGTTCGCCCGGACCGGAGCGAGACCGAGTCCGGAGATGAACAGGATTTGCTCGTCCTCAGGCAGGTTCAGTACCTCATCCGGCGTCATCAACGCGCGGGCCTGCTTTGTCCGGTGCTGTGCCGCGTGCGCGGAATAGGCGAGTCCGATCCCAGCGGTCATCCCCATCGACCAACCCTGCGCGGATTGGATGTGCGTCCCGGACCCGTCTAACCATAGCGCAACGACTGGCCGTTGCATCGCCACTCGGGGTCTTAGCGCCCCGGCACCTCGATCAACCTCATCGCGGTTGAATTGCGACTGGTGGAGCTTTCAGCGCTCCCCAGGCCCTGGCGGATTAGGCCGATCACAGTTCGGCTGCACTCCCACGCAAATGCTTCTCGGATCGGGACATCGTTGTCCGATCCGAGAAGTAGCGGGCGACCGCAAAGGGCAAATGGAGCGGTAAAATCCATTCCGAATTACGAGCGATTTTCCCGTCCAGCCTAGGGGCTAGGCAGCATTCGCAAGCAACGCTGGATGTTTTCGACTATTTTGAGAGCAGCTTTACGCTCTTGCGCCGGGCGCGTTGCATCGGCGGCGATCACGGACGCCTCGCGGAAGATCGCAGAAAGTTCGCGCGCTGACTTGCCGCGCAGTTCTTCGATGGTTGGGATGTGGTTCTGCATTTGTTCCTCCTTCGTTGGAGGCAGCGCTATGCAGCCTTGCAGCGTCGGAAAGGGCTCGACGGAAGCATGGCCCGAAGCACCCCGCAGGGGCCGTAACGGCAGAGAAGGAGCGCGTGGCGCTGGCAGCCCGTGCCCGTCGTGCGAACACGAAGCACAAAGGCCTGCACTAAGCGGATTTCACGCGAAGAGGAAAAGATGCACACACCGACCATCGCGGAAGGGTGCGCGAGGATCGCGAGCTTGCGGTGATTTGCGATTGACGCAGTATCTATTGCCCGCGTACGTTGGGGCACACGCAACCAAAACGAGTCGTCTAATGCCTGGGCGCAATCAAAGATGAAAGCGCGAGGTTTTAAGGACAAAATCAACCCATAGCGAGCAAAACATTTGAGGGGACCAAATGCGTATCGAGCACGTCGAAATAGGCAATTTCCGCAAGCTTCAGAGGGTACGGGTCGATCTCGCCGAAAAGACAACCGTCTTTGTCGGAGCTAACAATAGTGGCAAGACCTCCGCGATGGTCGCGCTTCGACATTTCCTCGTCGGGCGCACGGATTTCTCGATAAATGATTTCACGCTATCCAACTGGCCGAAATTGGATGCGCTCGGTCAGCAATGGGAATCCCCGAAGGCGGGCGAAGAAGATCTAAAGTTCGACTGGGATACCGTCCTGCCGCACCTCGATGTTTGGCTGAATGTTCCAATGGACGATCTTCACTACGTCCAAAAAATCCTCCCGACGCTGGATTTGACGGGAACGCTTATCGGAGTTCGTCTGCGCTATGAGCCGAAGGATGTCGTTGCATTTAAAGCTGAATATCTAAAGGCCAAGTTGGCGGCGGCAGCGGTCATGAGCGCGAATGCTTCGGCGGGCGGCGCGACACACGGCGCGGGTGGGTCAGGGACAGATAGTTTTGCGCTTTGGCCGCGATCGCTTATGGACTTCCTGTCCATCAAGCTGCGCTCAGTATTCGAGATTCGCGCCTATTTGCTCGACCCGGCACAGCTTACCGCGCCCAAAGATGGGATTGCGGCTCCGCAGGCCCTTCCGTCTGGCAGCGAGCCAATCGAAGGGGACCCCCTCAGAAACATAATTCGCATCGACGAGATCAGTGCGCAACGCGGGTTCGGATTTTCTGTCGCCTCGGCGCGAGGCGAAGACGATCAAGATGAAGGTCGAATGCGTGGAGGAAGGAAGCTGTCGAGTCAGCTCAGGCATTACTACACTCAGCATTTGGACCCCTTCGATCAACCGGAGCCGAAGGATCTGGAGGCTTTGCAGGCTTTGCATGGTGCGCAAAGGGCTTTCGGTAAGCGTCTTGAGGATGGTTTCGCCGCCGCGCTCAAGGAACTGGAGCAGATCGGATATCCGGGTGTGACCGACCCCAAGCTGACGATCACAACCAATATCAAGCCGGTCGATGGTCTAAATCACGCATCTGCCGTTCAGTACGTCGTGCCCACGCATCAAAGTGCAGGAGGTGGATTTCTCCATTGTCTTCCAGAGGATTCAAACGGCCTCGGATATCAGAACCTCGTTTCCATCATCTTTGCGTTGATGAGCTTTCGCGACAAGTGGATGCGTGTCGGAAAGGCTGCAAAGACGGTCAAGGAAGGAGAGGATCTGATTCCTCCGCTTCATCTCGTGCTAATCGAGGAGCCGGAGGCCCACCTACACGCGCAAGTGCAACAGGTCTTTATAAGGCAGGCCTATGACGTTCTGCGCAAGCACGACAAGCTGAAAGCATCGAAGGATCTTTCCACTCAGCTTGTCGTCAGCACTCATTCAAGCCATCTTGCGCATGAGGCAGAGTTCTCGTCGCTCAGGTATTTTCGACGGTTGCCCGTCAAAGCCGAGGATGGCTCCGTTCCGATCTCATCGGTTGTGAATCTGTCTGAGACTTTCGGCAACGAAGACGAGACCGGTCGTTTCGTAAAACGATATTTGAAGGCAACGCATTGCGACCTGTTTTTTGCCGATGGCGCAGTGCTCGTTGAAGGGCCCGCCGAACGAATTCTCGTGCCGCATTTCGTGAGGTCCAGGGACCAGTACGAGTTCTTGCGACGGTGCTATGTGACATGGCTGGAGATTGGCGGCAGCCATGCTCACCGGCTCAAATCGCTCATTGAGCATCTGGGACTGAATACGCTAGTCATTACCGACCTTGATGCGAAGGATGTCTCCGGAAAATCGGTCCCGCCCGCTCGGGGTGCCAGCCTCAAAACGCGCAACGAAACATTGAAGACTTGGGTGCCTAAGGTTGAAGCGCTCGATACCTTACTTGACGTTAAAGAGCCGGATCTTGCAATTTCTGACGGGAGCGGCTACGGCATCCGTGTGGCTTTTCAACAGCCGATACAGGCCGCGTTCAAGTCAACCGCTGCGGTCGAATTGCTGGCGAACACCTTCGAGGATGCGCTGCTCTATGAGAATCTGGAGTCGTTCAAGACTTTGGATGGTAGCGGCTTGATGGACCGTTTGAAAAAGTCGATCACCGATGCGACAGATGCAGCCGACCTTTCGTCTAAGGTCGCCGCTGATCTTGCGAAGGGTGGTAAGGCGGAGTTTGCGATGGAACTTCTATACGGCAGCACTATTGATAGCATGACCGTTCCTGCATATATCGACAAAGGGCTGCTCTGGCTTGCCGCGCAGTTGCAGCGCAAAGAAGACGACGTGCTAGGGAAAGGGCCGGTGGCCGTCTTGATGAAGGCTGAATCCGCTGCAAATTCGGCGGTTGCAGATCCGGAGGCCGCATGACGGATGCATCGCAAGTCCCTACGGAGGCAGCGAGCGATGCTCATGTTGACGATGAAATCGCGGCATGTCTCAACCTCGATACGCCGAAGAGCTTTTTTCTGTTCGCTGGCGCAGGATCGGGTAAGACCCGTTCATTGGTAACGGCTCTCCGGCACGTGCAAACGACGATGACCGAAACGCTCCGGATCAAGGGGCAACGGGTCGCGGTGATCACGTTCACCAATGCTGCTAGTGACGAGATCAAGAGACGGTTGCTTTTCGATCCCCTGATCGATGTTCGGACCATTCACAGCTTTGCATGGTCGCTCATCGAGGGATTGAATCACGATATTCGCGAATGGTTGCGCGTTGATCTTGCGAATGACATCGAGTCGTTGAAGGCAGAGGAAGCAAAGGGGCGCAAAGGCACCAAGGCTTCTGCGACCCGCCTCAGCAAGATTGAGTCGAAGACAAGGCGTCTTCAGAATCTGCCTCATATCAGGACGTTCACGTACAGTCCTACCGGCGATAACCGAGGGCGCGATGCGCTGAACCACAATGAGGTTCTAATGCTCACGGCGCATTTCCTGAGCGGGAAACCGGCCATGCAAAGCATTCTTGCCGGGCGCTAGCCCATCCTGCTCATCGACGAAAGCCAGGATACGAACAAGCATCTCGTTGATGCGCTTTTTGTAGTTCAATCGAGGTTGAGCGGCAAATTCCTGCTTGGCCTGATCGGCGACACAATGCAGCGTATCTATTCGGATGGTAAGGACGGTCTGGGCGAGAACCTTCCGAAAGACTGGGCGACGCCGGGAAAGATTTTGAATTATCGGTGTCCTAAGCGCGTTGTAAAGCTCATAAACAAGGTTCGGAGCACGACCGATAAGCAGGAGCAAGTTCCGCGACCGACGGCATGCGATGGGTTTGTCAGGCTCTTCATTCTTCCGAGCGACATGGCGGAAAAGCCGGAAGCGGAGCGGGCCATCGCCGCGTACATGGCTGACATCACCGGCGATGAAAAATGGACGCAGCCGAGAGAAATCAAGACACTGACCCTTGAGCATCGCATGGCGGCGTCACGGCTCGGTTTTCTTGACGCTTTTATAGCCCTCTATACGCACGAAAGCTGGCGCACCAGTTTTCTGGAAGGCACGCTCCCAGTCTTTCGATTTTTCTCCGAGCAAGTCCTTCCTCTCGTTCGCGCCAAGCAGGCAGGCGACAGGTTTGCCGTCGCCCGCATCGCCAAGACATATTCCCCGCTTCTGAGTCAGGAAGCTTTGCGTCAGTCGAAAGACAACAAGCTGTTGCTCCAGAACGTGAGCAAGGCCGTCGATGGGTTGCTCGAACTGTGGAAGGATGACGCAATCCCTTCGTTGCTGGAGGTGTTGCAGTTTGTCGCAAGCGTGAACCTGCTCGAAATTCCGGAGGCACTGAAGCCGCACGCGTCAGGAACGATCGAAGCGGCGGCTGAAAATACGTCTGTCGCGAACGAGCTGGAAGACCGTCAGACCGAACGTGACATCGCGATCCAAGCTTTCCTCAACACGCCTTTCTCTCAAATCGAGCCGATGACCGAGTACCTTTCGGGCAAGGCGCACTTCGATACGCATCAGGGCGTTAAAGGGCTGGAGTTCGAGCGTGTGATGGTCATCATGGACGATTCCGAAGCGCGCGGCTTCATGTTCAAGTATGAAGACCTGTTCGGAGGCAAGCCCTCAGGGGACAAGACCGTCGAAGCGACGAAGCGCTTGTTTTATGTAACGGCGAGTCGCGCCGAGAAAAGCCTTGTCCTTGTTGCCTACACGTCTTCGGCAGAGCGGGTCAAATCTTTCGTGTTGACCCAAGGATGGTTTGAGCCGGAGGAAGTTATTTTGGATCTGTCAAACGCTGCTGCGCTCCCTGCCAATTAGGCATTGGGCGAAAGCCTTGGCGACAGTTGATCCTATCCGCCAGCGGTTTCAGTTTCTCTGACTACAGTTATCGCAAATCAATCAGAATTGTATATGCGGGGAAATCCCGGGGACTTGTGAGCGATAAACAGGCGCTATCACTCAAGGATGTACCCCGCTCGGTACGTTGTGCGCTGGCGGATAGGACGACGTAGCAAAGACTATTTCACGTCCGACCGGGTCACATGGGTTTTGGCGTTTCGCAAACTGACCGCGAAACAAACGATCCGGTCCCGCCACTCAACTGGAACAAGATCGGCGCGCGTAGCCTCTGACGCGATGTTGATGAAGATCCCGAGCGGGTAGTTCAGGAGGTCCATCATGCTGATCAGGCTGCCGAAATCACCGGTCGCGCCTTTCTTGGACGCCACCCGTTTGATCTCAATCACGGCGATATTCCCGTCCCGGCGTGAACCATGGCGACTCTCGTCAAAGGGCTCGTGAACGATGATGTCGGGCCGGATTTTCAGGCCGTGGCTATCAAAATGCTTCTGGTATTCCTGCTCGATGATGGCCTTATCTGGAAGAAAATCTGCCGGGATAGTCTTTTTCAGCTCAGCCAGCAACTCACCCTGAAAGCCCCGCTCGTTCTCGTAAAACCGGGGCGTGGTGATGGCGCGAAGCGCGTCGGTCAAATGATCGAGAAAGGTGTCACGGTCCATGATGTCTCGCTCTCTCACTGCGCCCTACGCTCGCGCCATTTCCGCTCTTCCTCTCCCAGATCGATCCCATCGACACTGAGGAAAAAATCCCTCTGACTGAATCGCTTGATGCGAACAAGGGCAGGGTCGTGTCGGCATGGCATGCTGAGGTCCAGCTTTTCTCCGCCGAAGGCCTCGACCGCGCCAGACAACAGTTCGCCGAGCAGCGTCCATGCCTCGAACGCGACATCAAGTAGATCCCTGTCCGGAAACTCCGGGATCATCCATGTGCGCCAGAGCGCAGGGGCAGAGTCACAGTCCGGGCCAAGACCGCGCATGAGCTTGTTTGTCCGGCAGATCTCTTTGTAACGCTCATAAGCCTCATCGGACGATTCCCACGGATGAACGGCGAAGGGAAACGTGAGCTTGATTTTCGTGCCCTCTGTCGTGCCGATCTGGCCACGGCTGTTCGGGTTCAGCCCCCCGTGGTGAACGATAAAGTCGCGCTGCTTACCGAGTTTCTGGAACAGGTCATTCCCCGAAACCGCGTCCTGAAGCGGCTTGATTTTGGCCCTCACTTCAGGGTGACGTTGTAAATCGTTGTGCAATTTCAGTGGCACTTCCTTGACGGCTCGGATGAAGGAATTCAGGGAATAGCGAAACCCATCCGGCTCATGATAGTTGCCCTCCATCTGATGCAGATGCCAGTGGCATTCCTGCCAGCGATCAAGAGAAAGCTCCAGATTGTCGTGTGCACAAGGTTCCATGAGATCCGTCCCTTCGTTGTTCGCCGCCCATGCCCATTGTCAGGCATTGGTCGTCAATGCAAGGGCTGCGACTAGCCATTGAATATTGTCATATTGGTTTTTCCGGTCGTCTCGCGCAGTCCGGCGTAAGCCCGGTCTGGCGGTTTCTCCGTGATCCGATCAGTCCCCCTGGTTGCACACGTGAAATTGCTCGTGCTTCAGCGCATTAACCGGGAATCGCATACACTTTTATCTTGATATGTACGGACAAATGGCGTACATTGAGATATAGCGATGATGAAACAAGTCCGTGAGGTAAGCCATGCTGAATACGCCAGAAACCCAAGACAAGCCACGCAACGCGCGGCTGGAAGCGCGCGTGTCCAGCGATCAGAAGGATTTCTTCCAACGTGCCGCCAGCCTGACCGGTCGCACTCTGAGCGAACTCGTGATCGACAGCACGCAGGAAGCTGCCACAAAGATCGTGCAAGAACACGAAATCATTCGCCTGTCCCGTGAGGAACAGGTCGCCTTCGTGTCCGCCTTGCTGTCTCCATCCGAGCCGGGTGCGCGTCTGCAAAAAGCCGTACAGGGCTATCGTCAGAAGGCGGGGCTGTGATTGTCCCTTATCCTTACGCCGGAATATGTCGTTCCCCTTGATAAGGCGCATGACCGCACGGTATTCGATTGCGGCAGCGAAGAACTGAGCCGCTATCTTCGCGAGCAGGCGCGGCAGGATGCAGAGAAGCGCGTCGCTGCGCCCTTCGTGCTCACGGAGCCCGGCAGTCCCATTGTGCTTGGGTTCTATACGCTCTCCGCCTCAATCATTCCGGTGCACGAGCTGCCACCAGACCTCATGAAGCGGCTACCGCGCTATGGCCAGTTGCCGGTGACGCTGCTGGGCCGGTTGGCCGTCGATCGCGCGGTTGGCGGGAAGGGCGTCGGAGAATTCTTGCTGGTTGACGCATTACGCCGCAGCCTTGAGGCTGCGCAGCAGATTGCCGCCATGGCTGTAATTGTCGATGCGAAGAATGAACGCGCCGAGAGCTTCTACAGACACTTTGATTTTCTGTCTTTTCAGGAAACGCCCCTTCGGCTGTTTTTGCCCATGACGCAGATCGCGAAGCTGTTTGTGTAGCAGCGGCTCCAAGCCTGAATTGCTGATTTTGGCAGCCGCAGCGCAGGGCGTCAGCGCGAACCCACAACGCGGAATCATGGCCTCTACGCGCCGCCGCTGCGGGAGGAATGTCACAGTGCTTGCGGCGCGGTAAGGATGCAAGGCAACACGAATGTGTTTTAGACAGCCGCGAGACCTCTTGTTTATCTCGGTGAAAATCTGTGACGCAACAGACCGCTAGCAGTCAAGGCGAGCGCTAGATATTTGTTCGTCGACATCAGTGACGGAAACGCACTTTCGTGCTATGAAACTATAATAATAAATATGTTCCCAATCTGACCAACCCGTGACTACGACTAGGTGCTAAGAAATGGAAGAGACAGTATCCTCAAGTCTACTAGCCGCAATTTCTGGCGTATCTCATGGTTTTGAAGCTGCGGGCACCCAAACGCCTGCAGAAGCGGTACGCTGCCACCAAGTCCATGGTCGTAAGGTGGTCGTGGCGACACCTGTGAGCCTTCAGGAGGACGCGGATGGTCTTATCACAAGCCGGTTTCAGCCCGTTGCAGTCGTTACCGCAGATTGTCTTCCTATCTTAATGAGCAGCGACGATGGTCAATATGTCGCGGCAGTGCACGGCGGATGGCGCGGGCTAAACCTCGGCGTTATCGACAGCGCAGTGGCCGCTTTCTCCGATGTTCGAGTGCAACGGAACCAGCTGAGGATCGCCATAGGACCTGCAATACGCGCATGCTGCTACGAGGTCGGGGAAGACGTTATCGGCGAACTTCATGCTTCGTGGAGTCATCTTTGGCGCGATGAAGATCGTTCTCCTCCTTGGTCGCGAGTCGCAAGTCCGAACACCGCCAATCAGCGCAGTAAAGCACCTAAGACAGGCGGCGGGTTTTGGCTCGATCTTGTAGCATTAGCCATTGCGCAGTTCAACAACTGTGGCGTGGACGAACGACAGATAGAGGTGGTCGGAGCATGCACGTACTGCGGGCCGGGCGCCTTCGCCAGTTATCGACGCAATAAGCACGAAGCCAAAACCAACCGTTCCCAATTCTCCTGGATCGGCAGGAGAGCGCTAGAGGAGTGAGAGTGACGCAACAGCGGCCAACGCAGAGTCGTCTAGCTTCGGTAAGAATTGGTCGAGATAGTCATGACATTCAAGTAGGTGAGGAATTTTATGCTGTTGACGACTGCGGTTAATTAGGAAATTTAATTCCTGCATATCATTGGACCATCGAAGTCCGTTAAAAAATTCGAAACCTTTAAACTGAGCTTTATATAGTGATCGTGCTGAATAGCAAGTGCCCAAATAAATGTGGTCAAACCCTAACTGAGAAAATTTGGAAATGGCAGATGTCATCATGAAAATTCCAAGCGACTTGAAGTGGGCGTCTGTTTCGTGAAATGCGAAATTATAATGCACAAAATGAGGTGCTTCGATTAGCGCGGTAACGAGCCCAACCAATTCATCGTCGATGAAATAAAGCAGGATATGACTCGTCTGCCTCCCTTCCACGATACGTTTCAATCGAACCTCCGACATGACATTTGGTCCAAATCTTTGATCGGCAGACCTTAAGCACATCGATTGAACGGTTTTATCGAATAGGTTGTCATTTTTTTCTAAAATATCAAGCCGTAGATTTTCAAATTTTCTTAGAATTCTGCGATTTTCGCTCGAAAGAGAAAAGCGACTTAAATCAACGCGAACGCTACGAGCTAGATAGTAATGCTCGGGCGGTCCAGACGTGGGCAAAAAACCTGCATTAAAGACGTTGTTGATGCGATCTGTGTTTTCAGGGACTCCCCAGATAACATACGAAAACTGATAGTTGGCATAGTCGTCCGTAGCTTCTGAAAATAGTATTTTCATTTCACTTTTCTCGCGTAGCTAAGATTAGCATTCGCTTGCTATCAACGGTAAATCGCTCGCCCTCCGATCCGTATCCGAAAATTTGGGAAAATCCTGCCGATCTCAGCCAACCTGCTAACTCTGTGAAAGTAAAAATACGTATATCATAGGTTACAGATCTCAGTTTTCCAGCACGATAGAATGTTCTCTCTCGGGTTGATCTGCTTGAAATAACATCGAATTTTATTTGATCCAACATAACATCTTCATTGCGTCGTTGAAACATTTGTTCCGTGAAATTCTTCAACATTCGATCACGATTGATGTGTTCGATGAGGCACGCGCCACCAGGTTTTGTTTTCAAAAACATTCTATTCAATATCTGTTTATTCGTATCATCGTCAAAATATCCAAATGATGTATACCAACTCAACACAAAATCATAACGCGTGCGTGTTTCGAATGACAAAAAATCGGAGACGATGTAATTGACATCAACACTTAGGGTCTCTGCATTTCGTCGTGCTCGGAGAATCGCAGATTCACTCATATCGACGCCAGTAACTTTGAAGCCTCCGAGCGCTAATTCATTCGAAATTCGACCGTGCCCGCAGCCTACGTCGAGAAAAGTAGCATTGGCACCCGGAGAGCAAATTTTTACGATAAGCTCTCGCTCCAAACGAGTGCGTTCGCGAGTCAAATACATTTCGTTAAAGTAAAGATAGTCGTCGTCGAACACTTCATCCTGTGAAAGACGTCGCGCCAATATCGATGGTTTCGGCGATTCAGTGTCCGGAGGCTCAATTTCATCGGCTTTTTTCATGTTCCACCCTTTTAACACTCATCCGCTGGTGCGGCAGTAGATGATGTTCACATAATGCAGCGTACCTTTCTGAGTACGCTGCAGGAAATCTAAAATCCCACCATTCAGATGGAAGTGGTAATAGTTGTCGATTCAATGCGCTCGCGGCATCGAGCATTGCTTGAGTAAGCAATCGGCGATTACTTTTTGCAACATTCGATATTTTTTCGTAGTTCCTTGAAGCTGGGTTGTCTGCTGGATCGTTTGGGAGGTGATCAAAATGGGTACCCATGTCGACCAGGCAGCCATCAGCAGTCTCCAGGGCCATGTCGATAGCCATACCCCGTGGATGGCCACCCTGACCCGGCTCGGCGAGCATGCGCGTCTCACCTGCCGTCCAGTGCGGATTTGCCTTTACGATTGGTGCGTCATACATGGCAGCCTGGACATCAACAGGCCGAAGTCCGTCCTTAAGCACGACGATATATCCCGATTTTTGATAGCATATTCGCGCTGCCTTTATGACGACTTCGGCTAATTCGCGATGCAGCCACAAACGTGCATCAGCGCGATAAAGCGCTACCTCGAACAAATTTTCTGGATGGGATGCCGTCGCATAAACTAAGTCAATTTTAAGCGGTGCAGTGCTTTTGAACTCATCCATTGGCCAAAGATCTTCCGGAGAAGTCACGAGGTCGCCGTTAGAGTTCATTGAACACCTCTGGTCGCAATCAAAATGAAGACGCTAGCGTGTGGTATCGAATATCGATTCATTAATAATCTCCTTCGTTTCCCGATATTTCTCGATCCCCCGGAATGATCCGACAAGTCTTGGTCTAAAATCGAAAAACCATATCTCCGGCACCTTACTGTTCCATTTCGACAGCGACCTCTCTGTGCGTTCCCGAACATAGCTACCAAGTACCTGTACTTAATTTTCAGACGGCGATTATCTCGCCTTCGACCGAACGTTCTACGTCGCCTGTCGCACGGTCGTCTTGCTAACGACGGGGTTGTCGCTGATAAGTGGGCTTCGTCTCTCCAAGATTTCTGTTTTGCTTAACAGAACAGATCAGTTAAAACAAGGTTTTGAGTAAAAATCTGCTCACGTAAACAAAATTACTGTGCGATTGATCAATTCACTAGCTACTTGCCGTTGCTTCGTCGACGCTACCGATGACGGTGACGCCTAATATTCGTTTTCTTGAACAATTAACGACAATCTCTCGATTTCGAGCTTCGGGTGCCCTCGAGACCCAGAGCCCGCAGGCCCAAGCGAATTCAGCACGCGGATCGTCAATCAGTCCACTGCGCACTTGCTGAATCTTGAACCGACTCACCCCTCCCCAGTTCGCCAAGGAGCTTCGAGAGCCTGTTCATCCTTGACGGGCTGTCTGCGGGTACGGCGCGGGCTTTCCGTGCCACTTAGCAACCGTGAGCGGATATAGGCCCCGAGCGGCATGCTTCCGGCCCGGCGAAGCAGTTCGGCCCGCTCATCCGTACTCAAGCGCAAGGAGAACGGCGGCGCGGGCTTCGTAGAACCGGTCTGGCGGCTCGGATTATGTTCTGCGGCATTCTGAAAATCGCCGGAGATGGGCGGACGTTCGAGGGTCATGGCTGAACCTCCTTGCCCGTCCGCAGGGCAGGGGAGTTCAACCGGTTCAGCTCAGTGGTCCAGCCCGCAAGTTCTTCGAAAAGCGCATCCTGCTGGTTCGAGGTTTCTCCCCCGGGGCGCGCCAAGACTGACAAGGTTTCCGCCCGATTTCCTCCCACCTGATTCGCCTTTCACTGGCTCGTTAGGGCAGCAGCAGGGCGAACTTGGCGCAAAAATATGGCCCGCGCGGGCGTGTCTGCCATGAAATAACCGTCCGACAACGAATTTCAGGCAATTGTCTCAAGTGGCCCACCACTCAGTCCACCATTGAGAGAGCCGCGTAATTGAAGTCTCGCGCGGTTTACGGCAGGCTCCAGTATCGATAACAACGAGAAGGGCCACGCCATGAAATGTCCACATTGTGCTGTCGAGGTTCATCAGTCATTCCACAAATCTTCGCTTCAAAGTGGGCCGGGGGCCTACGGTGTTGTGGGCGGTGCATTTTGGACCGTCTCTGTGATGCAGTGCCCAGCGTGCGCGCAGGCGATTTTGTATCTCGGTGGGGATAATGAACGCGGACTAGTGAAAATTCAGCCCTTTCTTGCTTATCCGCGCAAGGGTACTCGCCCGAAGCCGCCGAACGAGGTTCCGGTCGATATAGCTGAAGACTATATAGAGGCGTCGCTCGTCATCGACGACAGTCCGAAAGCGTCTGCAGCCCTAAGCCGGCGCTGCCTGCAGAGCGTTTTACGGGAACAAGGATTTACGCAAAAGGATTTGGCACCGGCAATACAGGCTGCACTGGACGCGGGCACGTTGCCCAGCGCCATAGCTGATAATTTAGATGCCATACGAAATATTGGGAATTTTGCAGCACACCCAATGAAAAACACGAATACAGGCGAAATATTGCCTGTGGAGGCGCATGAGGTCGAATGGAATCTCGATGTACTAGATGAATTATTCAATCATTATTATTTTCAGCCGGCAAAAGCGAAAAAGCGGAGGGTGGCTCTTAATGAAAAGCTCGCGTCCGCAGGTAAGCCGCCGATGAAATGAAAAAATTAAAAATGCTTATTCATGTTGGGTCGACGTTGAATTCTTGCATGTACATTTGAAAAAATTTCGTCCGGGGAGCATGAAATGGAGCCGCTAACAGTTGCGTCCAAGGCAATCGGTCCAGTCAAGGCCGCAATCACCTATTTTTGGAGAAAGTGGTTCCCGCCAAGGCTTGGTTATCGGATGGCTCCCTCAAATATTCTCGAAATTATCGGGCCTTATGTGCACGAGCCAAAGGTTATCGAAGTATTGGGTCAGCCGCACGAAAGGCATAATCAAAGCGCTGCATACAGATTTGCGAATGCTTTACTGCAAGTTAACTATGATGGAGACTTTGTTGAGAGTGTTGCTCTTGTCTCTCTGCGTTTGACATGGCCAAATCGATTCCAGATTTTCCCCTTTCGGTTCAAACTGGGATCGTCGAGGTTTTCTGATACATGCGAGATTGATGAAAATGGGGATCTTGATTTGAGAGTCAACTTCAGCACGAAGTTTTTTTGCCTTTGGAACACGCAGTATTTCGGTCATCCTGGTCGCTACCTCTACTACTCCTTTGCACTCCTCGAAGCGGCTACATATCCTCTTGTGCGAATGCCGAAGGCGGCCTACGAGGCCGCGGAACGTCTCCACATCGAGAGAGGAGCGAAGTTGCGGACCGTCGATTCGAAGTTCAATGCGGTAATGGTGTCAACCAAGGAAGATGAGCTGTTCGCGTTCGATTTCACCATGTTCAACTGATCCGCCCAGATCCGACCCACCTACCAAGTCGAACCTAAGTCGAGGTTGCTGTTGACAGGCTACCGGCCGGGTGAAATCAAACGGTCGAATTCAAATTGCCCGAACGCCGTTCGTCGCGAACAGGCGCATGCCGGATAGCAGCGGCGGTCCCAGGAGCGGCTGCCCCGTCGTATCGGTAAAACCGGGGGCCAACCCGTGTACGCGGAGCCACGATCGCGGCCGTAGGTGCCGGCGCTTTGCTCCCCAATTGAGCCAGCAATGTCGCCGTAGGCAGGCTTTGCGCCGCTCTGCTGAATCTTCTTCACCGCCTGCATGCCGTGCAGGCCCAGCCGCTGCGGAGAGATGCCGGAGCCAACCAGACCAACGCGGTCCAGCTCCAGCGCGAATGCCTAGGTGACGGCCGCTGTGACCGCTCGCGAGATGTCTGCCGAGTCAGCCAGTAACTCGCGCGAAAAGCGAACGATGCACGAGATGGATTTCGGCGCGGCTACCTGCCCAATTCCTCGAGCACCTGCAACGGCGTGCCGCGCCGCACGCGTTCGACGGCCCCACTCCGCGCAGATGGTCCACAAACAAAAAACAGCGCCACGACCAGCGGCCATCCCCCCAACACTTACCCCAACCGTAACGTTTCCCCCCCGACGTTGATTGAACGCCCGCCTCCAGCCCCTTAATGTGGGTTCATCCATCAGCACTCACCCATTCCAGATCTCAACGTTCCGGAAAGCAAATGGGCTGATGACCTCGAACCCACTCATTAAAGGAAAGGAAATGACACTCGGAAAACTGCTCCCCGACAAATTCACCCTGTCGCTGGTCTGCACAGTCGTAGTCGCGTCACTGATCCCATGCCGAGGCTCAGCGGCCACGCTTTTCAATGGCCTGACAGACGCCGCAATCGCGTTGCTATTCTTTCTCCACGGAGCCAAGTTATCCCGCGAGGCAATCGTCTCTGGCGCAACCAACTGGAAACTCCACGCGGCCGTCTTTGGCAGCACATTTGTGCTGTTTCCAGTTCTCGGCCTGGTCCTGCACCCCGTGCTCGGAAAATTCGTCCAGCCCTGGTTATACGTGGGCATCCTGTTCCTCTGCACCCTTCCCTCTACAGTGCAATCGTCGATCGCATTCACGTCGATGGCCAACGGAAATGTTCCAGCCGCTGTCTGCAGTGCTTCCGCATCCAGCCTGCTCGGCATCTTCCTCACGCCCGCACTCGTCAGCATGATCGTAACCAGCCATTCAGGCGGCGGCGGTTCAGCGTTTCGTACGGTGGGCGACATCACCCTCCAACTGTTCGTTCCGTTTGTTGCCGGTCAATTGTTGCGGCCAAAAATCGGCGACTGGGTCGACACGCACAAGCAGCTCCTGCGAATCGTCGACCAGGGGTCGATCATCCTCATCGTGTATGTGGCATTCAGCGAGGCCGTCGTCGAAGGCATCTGGCACAAGCTTTCCGCTACGTCCTTCGTCGGAATCGTTTTTGTCGACGCCGTATTGCTCGCCGCAGCGCTCTTATTGACAACGTACGGCAGCAAATGGCTCGGGTTTTCCGATGAAGACCGCACCACCATCATTTTCTGCGGCTCCAAGAAAAGCATGGCGTCCGGCATACCGTTGGCGAAGATCATTTTCGGCACGCATGCGGGCCTGATCGTGCTGCCCGTCATGCTGTTCCATCAAATTCAACTGATGACCTGTTCGGTTCTCGCGCAACGCTGGGCTTCACGCACCCCCCGCAACCCGATTCAGAACATCGGTAAAACACCAGCGGCGAGTATTTCGAAGTAACCAGGCGGCACCACGTCATCATGCAATTGCAAGGAAAAGGAGTACATCATGGACCATAGCTCATCCACCAAACATGCTACCGAGAAGAATCAGTCACCGAGGAAAACGTCACAACCGAAGGATCGAGTCGAATCGAAAGGAAGCGCCGGCTCCGGTCAAAGTGCACGGTGGAGCGGACATCATGAATATGACTGGATGGACCATTTCAGCTTCCCCGACACACCTTGGTGGTAACGTGTAAGGCGCAAGTGTCATGCGAGTTGCACGCTGCATTGATTTCCAAAGGGACTTGGCGTATCTGTAAAGCTCCGAAGACAGGGGTTTGCTGGTTCGATTCCAGCGCGGGCGCCAGGTCATTTCAAGCAGTCAACTCACTCTTCCTTCTTCGCGCCATCCAGCAACCACCGTGAGACTCGACACAACAACCGTCCGCCTGATCCTCGCGATCGTAGAGGACGGCAGCATCTCGCGAGCCGCGGACCGTCTCGATCTTGCCGTCGCCGCCGCCTCCCGCCGCGTATCAGACCTCGAAGATCAACTCGGCGCAAAGCTGTTCCGGCGCGTGCCGCACGGCGTCGAGATCACCGAATCCGGCAACAAGCTGCTGCAGTATCTCCGCCAGATCGACAACCTGGTCGATCGTCTCGAAGGCGATGCAAAAGCGCTCCACGACGGTCTCGACGGCCGCATCATCATCGGTGCGCCGAAGGCGGTCGTCATCGCGTTTCTCGCGCCGGACATCGCGAACATCCAGCGCAAGTATCCCGGCATCTCGCTGAAGATCGTCGAGGAGAACAGCAAGACGGTGCAGCAACTGCTGCGCGACAAGGTCATCGACGTCGGCATCTACGAGTCGAAGAGCGGTTATCTCGACCTCGCGAAAACCCCGTATCGGGACGACCGCCTCGTGCTCGTCCATAGCCGCGCGCACTATCAGTTTCCCGACGCACCGGTCAGCATCGAAGCACTGCTGGACCTGCCGGTCGTCAGTCTCGGCAAGGGCTCGGCCATCCTGTCCGCGCTGCAGCGCGCGTATCACAGCCGCGGCCGGCAATTCACCAACAACTTCTCGGTGGCCGGTTTCGACACCATGCTCGCGCTGGTCCGTCATGGTCTGGGCGTCGGCCTGATGCCGCCCGACGTGCTGCGCAGTTTCCATCCCGAGCGCGGACTGTGCTCCGTCGAACTGCAAGGCGACTGGCATCACCGCAGCTACGTGCTCTCCTGTGTCGAAGGGCACGCGCAGCCGCAGGCGCTCCACAACGTCGTAACCGAACTGCTCGCCGGCCAAACGCAGCGGTAGGTCCGCTTTCGCGATTCGCGAAGCCAGACATGCTCGTTTCATCCTTGCGGTAGCGTAGGCTCTACGCAATAGTTGGGAAACGACAAATATCTGGAGACGAGCGGACTCGCCGGGCGCTCAGACTGAGCACCGCGAATCGCAACCAGGGGCACCCCCGTGGCATGGAAGCGTCACGAGCGTCCTCGCAGGATTCCCGTCCACATAGGCGACCGCGTCTCTTCATGACTTGCGGCCTCTGCTGACGCGGCGCCCCCGCCCCTGCTCTCCTCCTCATATCGACCGTTTAACGCAGTCCCGGCCCAACAGGTCTGAACGATTGCGAGCACCGCCATCGCCGTCGTCGCCTGGTGGCCGCTCGTCCAAACACTTAGCAGAGGAGACCTCCCATGACCCAACCGAAGCAATTGCCACTGCAGGGCATTCGTGTGCTCGATGTCAGCCAGGTAATGGCCGGTCCGTTCGCCTGCATGCTGCTCGCCGACCTGGGCGCAGACGTGATCAAGGTCGAGCCGATCGAGGGCGACCAGACCCGCGGCGCGATGGGTTTCAAAATGAAGGGGCCCGACAGCATGGGCTTCCTCAATATGAACCGCAACAAGCGGTCGCTGTCGCTGGACCTGAAGAGCGACGAAGGCCGCGAGTTCTTCTACAAGCTCGCGAAAACCGCCGACGTGATCGTCGAGAACTACCGTCCGGGCGTCGTGCAGCGTCTGCGCATCGACTACGAGACGATCCGCGAGATCAATCCGAAGATCATCTACGTCAGCATCTCGGGCTTCGGCCAGAGCGGCCCGTGGGCGTCGCGCCCCGGCTTCGACCTGATGGCGCAGGCGATGTCGGGTGTGATGAGCGTGACCGGTTACAAGGACGGCAAGCCGGTCAAGGCGGGCGTGCCGGTGGCCGATATCGGCTGCGCGCTGTTCGCGGTCTACGGTCTGCTCTCCGCATATATCGGCGCGCAGAAAACCGGCGAAGGCCAGCATATCGATGCGTCACTGTTCGATTCGGTGATGGCGTTCTCGATCTGGGACATGTCCGACTACTGGGGCACCGGCGTACCGCCGACGCCGCTTGGCACCAGCAACAAGATGAGCGCGCCGTACCAGGCCGTGAAGGCGCGCGACGGCTACTTCGTGATGGGCGCAACCAACCAGAAGCTGTGGACCAGGCTGTGCGAGCTGTTAGCGCGCCCGGACCTCGTCAAGCATCCGGAATTCGAAACCGTGTCGCTGCGGCTCAAGAACCGCGAAGCGTTGATCGAATCGCTCGAGCAGGAATTCGCGAAGCGCGACTGTGAAGACTGGATCGACACGATGCTCGCCGCCGGCATTCCCGCCGGTCCGATCCTGTCGTACCCCGAGGCGTTCGGTAGCGAGCATGCGCAGTATCGCCAGATGTGCATGGAGATCGATCATCCGATCGAAGGCAAGGTCAAGAACATTGGCTTTCCGGTCAAGATGCTCGGCACGCCGCAGCAGGTGCGCCGCCATCCGCCGCTGCTCGGCGAACACAACGACGAGCTGTTCGCCGAAATCAACGGAAAAGCGTCATGAGCGAACCCGTCACCCTAACCCTTAACGCGTCGGGCGCGGCGCAGATCGTGATCGATCGCCCCGAGCGCCGCAACGCGATGACGATCCCGATGTACGAAACGCTGCTTGCGCTCATCGCGCAATGCGAGCGCGATGCGGCAGTGCGTTGCATCGTGCTGCGCGGCGCAGGCGGCAAGTCGTTCGTGGCGGGCACCGACATCAGCTACTTCACCGGCTTTCGCGACGGCCGCGACGGCGTCGCCTACGAGGCGCTCGTCGAGCGGGTGATCGACGCGGTGGAACGTATCGCGCTGCCGACCATCGCGGTGATCGACGGCTGGGCCGTAGGCGGCGGCCTCGCGCTCGCGACAGCCTGCGACTTCCGCATCTGTACCGACACGTCCAGCTTCGGCGCGCCGATCGCGAAGACGCTGTCGAACACGCTGTCGTCGCGCAACCTCGCGCGGCTTGCCGCGGCGTTCGGTGTGCCGCGCGTGAAGAAAATGTTGATGCTGGCCGACATGCTCACGGCGCAGAACGCGCTGGACTGCGGTTATGTCTACGAGGTGTGCAGCGGCAATGTGCTCGAAGAGACCGCGGCAAAGCTCGCGCAACGGCTGATCGCGCTGTCGCCGGTCACGCAGCGTGCGGTGAAGGAAAGTCTGCGCCGCATCGTCGTCGAGCAGCGGCTGGACGATGAGGATCTGATCGAGCAGGTGTACGGCAGCGCGGCATTCCGTGATGCGGTAGCCGCGTTCACGTCGGGTTCGTCGAAGCAGTAGCCGGAACAAACAGAACAAGGAGCGAGACATGAAACGAGTTCGGCTGAAGGCGACGACGACCGTTCTGCTGATGCTGTGCCTGATGTACATGATCACGTACATCGATCGCGTCAACGTGAGCACGGCCGCCGGGCAGTTCAAGTCCGAGCTCGGCCTCAGCAGCACGCAGATCGGTGTGATCTTCTCCGCGTTCGCGTATCCGTACGTGGTGTTTCAGTTTATCGGCGGCTGGTTCAGCGACCGGTTCGGCGCACGGCGCACGTTGATCGCCTGTGCATTGATGTGGGCGGTGGCGACGGCGCTCACCGGCCTTGCGGGCGGCTTCGTGACGCTGCTTGCGGCGCGCCTGCTGCTCGGGCTGGGGGAAGGCGCGACCTTTCCTGCCGCGACGACCGCGATGGCCACCTGGTTCGCCAAGGACAAACGGGGCATGGCGCAGGGCATCACGCATTCGTCCGCGCGTTTGGGCAATGCGTTCGCGCCCATTCTGGTCTACTCGTTGATCAGAGCGGTGAATTGGCGGTTCTCGTTCTACATGCTCGGTCTGGTCAGTTTGGGTTGGGTGGTGCTGTGGTACAAAACGTACCGCGACAATCCGGCACGTCACCCGAACATCACACCATCGGAGCTCGCAGCGATACCCGTCGCTCGCGAGCGTGTTATCGATCCCAAAGGAACCACCGCGCGCTTGTTCTGGCGGATGCTGCCGGTATCCGTCGTGTACTTTTGCTATTGCTGGATCCTATGGTTGATGCTGGACTGGATGCCGCTTTATTTCATGCACAGCTTTCACCTGAACATCAAGAAGGCTGTGGTTTTCACCACGGCGGTGTTTGTGGCCGGTGTGGTCGGCGATCTGATCGGCGGCCTGCTCACTGACCATCTGCTGCGCCGGACGAAGAGTCCGGTTCTGGCGCGCAGCTGTCTGGTGGCGGCGTGTATGACGATGACCGGGCTTTCCGTTGTGCCGGTCCTGTTCGTGCATGATCCGATGATCTCGTTGATCTTCCTGGCTGCGGCCATGTTCTTCAACGAAATGAATATCGGCCCGATGTGGGCGATCCCGATGGACATCGCGTCTTCCGAACGGTCCGGCGCCGCGAGCGGCATCATGGCGAGCATTGGGAACACGTCCGCGATTATCTGCCCGATGGTGGCCGGCTTTCTGGCCGACCGCGCAGGCGGGTGGAACCTGACGTTCCTGATCTCGATTGGCGTGATGATTTGCGGCGTGCTGGTGGTGTTCGCGATGCGGCCTAACAAGGCTTTTGTCGTTAGCCGGCAAACTCCGCGGAGCCACGATCTCGCGTTCGCGCCGTCAACTCCGACATCGGTGAACGCGAACGTTGGACAGCCTGAGTGAGTTTCGAATAAGTCTCGACGCAAACGGAGCGCATCATGATCAGGACCATCCATGCAGGTTCATTGAACGTTGCGTACGTGGAGCATGGCGAACCGGGTGGCTGGCCTGTGGTTCTGCTTCACGGTTTTCCATACGACATTCACGCTTATGACGACGTCTCGACCATACTCGCAGCGGCAGGTGCGAGAGTGATCGTTCCGTATTTGCGCGGGTATGGCCCGACCCGGTTTCTTTCATCCGCGACGCCTCGCTCCGGCCAGCAGGCCGCGCTAGGCGCCGATGTTTTGGCTTTGCTTGACGCACTGTCGATCCCGTCAGCGATTCTGGCGGGCTACGATTGGGGCGGACGTGGCGCGTGTATCGTTTCGGCGCTTCGGCCTGAGCGTGTGACGGGGCTGGTCTCTTGCGGCAGCTATAACATCCACGATATTGCGGGCGCTTTAAAACCTGACACGCCGGATAATGAACATCGGCTCTGGTATCAGTATTACTTCAATAGCGAACGTGGCCGTGCGGCGCTCACAAAAGATAGCAAGTCTTTTTGCCGGCTGCTCTGGAAGCTTTGGTCGCCCACTTGGGTGTTCGACGATGTGACCTTCGAAAAGACATCCTCAGCGTTCGACAACCCTGACTTTGTGGAAGTGGTGATTCATTCCTATCGGCACCGTTACGGCCTGGTGGATGGCGATCCTGCGCTTGAAGACATCGAGATTCTTTTGGCGCGGCAACCGGATATTGAGGTGCCAGCCATCACGATCGATGGCGCAGACGATGGCATTCGGCCTGCCGGATCTGCGAGCCACGCGAAACGGTTCAAGGGTCCGCATGAGCATCTGGTCATTTCGGGCGTGGGACATAACGTCCCGCAAGAAGCGCCTGAGGCATTCGCGGAAGCGGTGATTGCGATTAAGGAAGGATTGCGCAAGGCTTGAATTTGATGGCAGTGAGTTGCTGCCGGCTTCGTGGACACCCGGGAGAGCTGAGGTGTCAGGTGTCATTCGACCCGCTGCATCACGTCCTGTGCGCGAGCGTCTGCCGAATCGCCAGTCCATCTGCGCCTGATGTAACGTGCGGCGCGCGCCTCGTCGTCTTGCCGTAGCACGCGCGCGGGAGAACCGGCCGCCGTGACGTTGGACGGAATGTCGCGTGTGACCACGCTGCCCGCACCGATGGTCACGTTGTCGCCAATAACGACATCTTCGACAATGCAAACGTTCGGGCCGATGTAGACGTTGTCTCCGATGGTCGCGGCCTTTCCATGATTGCTCCCAATCGAAAGGCCTTGCGCGATATTGCAGTTCGCGCCAATGACCGCAGTCTCGTTGACAACGATGCCGCCGAAATGGCCGATATAGAACCCTGGCCCGATGCTCGTGCCCGCCGGGATGACGATGCCGAAGCGGCGCTGTTGCGTACGCAACTTTCGGCGCAGCAGGCTGCGAATCAGGCCGCGTTTCTTGTAGCCGCTCGCGAGGCGAAACCACACCATGTAGTTGAATTCTTCGCGGCGAAAGAAGTTGCGCAGGAATGCTCGCAGGTCGGTGCGATCGGATATGCGATGGAGGTCGCTTTTGATCAGGTCGAGCGTGGTGAGCATTCGCCGGAAGGCTCCGTTGGTAAAAGAATTCGAGGGGCTGTGGTTTTCGTCAGGTCGACTAGTGTACTGGGTTTGCTGCGCGCAGACCTCGCGCACCCTCCGGAATAGCCGGGTGGACGTCGAGAACCTGTTGCGCGCAATCAGGCGTCGTTCGCAACGGTCGAACGCACCTCAACCGAAGCGCTAGCGTTTCTTTGCCATGGCACCGTCGCGAGCACAGAAGCAAACACCATCAACCCGCCTCCAACCCAACCCCAGACCGACATCTGTTCCCCAAGCCACACATACGCGAATAGCGCACCAAAAGCCGGCTCGCTTCCCATCAGCAACGACACGCGCGTTGGACTGCTGCGCTTGACGGCAAAATTCTGCGCGAAGAATGCGAAAAGAGTGCACGCAAACACCAGGTAAGCGATGCTCACCCAGAAGGTGCCGTGCCCAGCTAGCGTCGGCAGCGCAGGCCACGGCTGCGACGAACCCACCAGAGCCGCGACGACACAGCCGAGCATCACGGTGCCGGCCTGCACCGCCGTCACCGACAGCGGAGCGAGTGTCGAGTCGCGCATCACCCTCCTCGTCGTGCACACCGTCAACGCGCGCAGCAGGGCAGCCAGAAGAATCAGCGCATCGCCTGCGGTTGGAATGAACACGCCACCACTGACCAGCGCGGCGCCAGCCAACGACAGTACGACGGCAAACCACTCGACGCGCGACGGCTTTCTCCGCAGCAGCACCCATTCGACGAGCGGCGTGAGCACAACACACAAACTGATCAGAAACGCCGCATTCGACGCACGTGTCAGCGATATTCCAAACGTCTCGGCCACCAGCACGCTGAGCAGCAGCACGCCGGTGCCAAGCGTGCCAGCCAGTTCAGCCGCTTTCGCATGCCGCAGCGAACGCAACGCCGGCGACAACACAGCAAACGTCAGTCCAAAGCGCAGCGCCAGCAACCCCAGCACCGGATAGAACGCGAGCGCGGCTTTCGCGACTCCATAGCTTGTGCCCCACACCATCGCGACCGCGAGCAGCATCAGGTCGGATATCCACAGCAAGCGCTTTTGCTTCGACACGGCGGACCCTCTATCTCGATCTATTCGAACAGTCTGAATTGTCGGGTATTGCGCCGAAAACTATAATCGTGGCTCGGGGAACATCTTTTATGTCGCATGCGCACAAATCGAATGTCGCGGCTGAGGTGAGCATGGCAATGAATCCCATTGAGCTGTTTGCGCTGCTGCCGGATATGGCGACCTTTGCGCGGGTCGTCGAAGCGGGCAATTTCTCGGTGGCCGCGCGCCAACTGGGCAGCACGCCGTCGACGGTCAGCCGGCAGATCAAGCGCCTTGAAGAATCGCTTGGCACGCGCCTGCTCGAGCGGTCCACACGCAGCATCCGCGTCACCGATTCGGGCGCGCAGGTCTACCGGTATTGCCGCGACATGGTGGGCGCGGCATCAGGCGCCGTCGACGTCGCCGGGCAAGTGGTCGGCGAGCCGCGCGGCAAGGTCAGCGTCAGCGCGCCGGTTGCGTTCGCTAAGTCCGTCATCCATCCGCTGATCCCGGCGTTTCTGCGTAGCTGGCCGGATGTGGACGTCCAGTTGATCTTCGCCGACCGCGACGTCGATCCGCTGCGTGACGATGTCGATATTGTGATTCGCGTGACCCGTTCGCCACCATTGAGCCTTGCGGCCCGGCGGCTCAGAACAGTGAAATGGCTGCTCTGCGCGTCGCCCGCTTATCTCGACGCGCACGGGACGCCGCTCTTGCCGCGCGATCTCAGCCGGCACGAATGCCTGTATCTCGGAGAAACAGTCGACGACAATCGATGGCATTTCCGGCGCGGCGCCGAGACGCACTCGCTGGAGGTACGGGGGCGTTATATCGCCAATCATGTGGGCGCGCGTCTCGAGGCCGCATTGCAGCATCTGGGCATTGCGAGCTTGCCCGACTTTGCCGCTGCGGAGGCACTGCAGCAAGGCAGCCTGGTGCAGGTGCTCGCCGACTGGGAGTTCGAAGCACGTCCTTATATGGGCCCCGTCTGGTTGTTATATCCGCCTAACCGTTTCCTCCCATCCAAGGTGCGGGCGCTGATCGACTACCTCGCTAGCCACCTGCACGACAACGCGGATGGTGAGTGACCGATCGCGCAATACGGCGCGGAGAGCGGTGCGGGACGATTCGGACACGATTGAAGCCAGCATGGCGAAAACCCGGTGGCATGCGCTCCCATTGCATACACTCGGATTACGCGCAGACGGCCTGCGGCAACACCATCGCAATACGGTTCGCAACCGGATTGGCGCGTGTGGATGGCATCTCGTACCAATCGTAAGGGGAATCATCATGGTGACGTATGTGGTTCTTGCACAATTCACTGATCAAGGCATTCGCGCCGTCAAAAACAGCCCGCAACGTGCGAGCCAGGGGGCGGAACTGGCCAGGTCCTTTGGCTGCGAAATGAAGGAGATCTATTGGACGTTGGGCGGGTATGACATCGTCACTGTCATCGAAGCACCCGATGAGAAAAGCTTTATGTCCTTCGGTTGCGCGCTCGGCTCCGCAGGCAACATTCGCACGCAAACGCTGCGCGCATTCACCAAGGATGAATTCAGCGCGATTGTCGGCAAACTCTCATAAGCATCACACCGCCGATCGGCAAGCGGGCCGCTATCGTGCCACGACGCGGGCCGTGAAGAACACAGCTCGCGCGTTACTTAAGGCCGTCCGATGCGCACAGATGAACGACAGTTGCACGTCGGACGCCACCACTAACCCGCAGCCAGCGTCGACAGACTGGCGGATTCGCGCGGCTCTCCAGGAGATTGATCATGTGTCGCTGGCTCGCCTATACGGGCAATCCGATCCAGCTCGAAACCGTGCTTTTTCGTTCAACACATTCGCTGATCGACCAAAGCCTGCACTCACGAATGGGAGCAACGACGACCAACGGTGACGGCTTCGGTATCGGTTGGTACGGTCGGCCCAACGAGGCTCCGTTTCGTTATCGCAGCGTTAGCCCGGCATGGAACGATCGCAATCTGCGTGAAGCAGCACGCGCGATCCATTCACCTTTGTTTGTCGCACATATCCGCGCGGCAACCGAGGCGCCGGTGCAGGAATCCAACTGCCATCCGTTTCGTCACAACCAATGGCTCTTCGTTCACAACGGGCTGATCCGGAACTTTCACCTTCTGCGTCGCGACCTGATGATGAAGATCGATCCAGCGCTCTTCGGATCGATCGAGGGGTCGACCGATTCGGAAGTCATGTTCTATCTCGCGCTGACCTACGGACTTCAGCAAGAACCGGTGGCCGCGCTGGAGCGAATGGCGGGGATGATTGAGCAAACCGCGGCTGTGCATCGCGTCGATGCGCCGCTGAACATGACCATTTGCGCCACGGACGGAGAGCAAATCGTCGCGATACGCTACTCGAGTGAACGACAATCGCGCACGCTGTTTCACAGCACGACGTTCAAGCACTTGCATGCACTCTATCCGCACAATCCACGGATTACCGAAGCAGGTGAAGACGCTTTCCTTGTGCTGTCCGAACCGCTAGTCGATCTGCCCGGTGCATGGGAGGAAATAGCGGAGAGCACGGCTATCGTCGCGCGCCGCGGCGACATCCAGCGGCAATCCTTCGTGCCGCGCATGCGGACCTGAAGGTAATTGCCTCGTAGGCGCGTTACTTTCGCTGCAGCGGCAAGCGCATCGTTTGTGCTGCGTTATTGCTGTGTGAGCATCAGGTTCAGGTTCTGCACCGCAGCACCGGATGCGCCTTTGCCAAGATTGTCGAAAACCGCGGACAGCAGCACGTGCCCGTGCTCCATGTTAGGAAATACGCTTAAGCGCATGTCGTTTGTACCGTTCAGTGCTTGCGGATCCAGGTGTGTTGAAGCACGCGATTCGTGCAGCGGCGAGACACGTACGTGGGCCGACTCGGCATAGTGGCGCGCGAGGCATGCGTGCAGCGTCGCGCCATCCACGCCGGGTGCCAGCAGCCGCAGGGCCAGGGGCACCGTCAGCACGATGCCCTGGCGGAACGCACCATAGGCGGGGACGAAGATGGGACGCTGCGCGAGTCCAGCGTGCTGCTGGATCTCCGGTGTGTGCTTGTGCGCGAGTTCCAGACCATAGACCTGGAATAAAGGCGCGTTGACGGCACCCTGCCCCTCATGTTCCTCCACGCCGGCGCGCCCGCGCCCCGAGTAGCCGGACACCGCATGAACGCTGATCGGGTAGTCGCCTGGTATGAGGCCGGCCTGCATTAGAGGACGCAGCAAGCCAATCGCGCCGGTCGGGTAGCAACCGGGATTGGTGACCCGACGCGCGTTCGCAATGCGCTCGGCTTGACCCGGAGTCATTTCCGGAAAGCCGTATGTCCAGTCCGGCTGTGTGCGGTGCGCGGAACTGGCGTCGATAACTCTGACGGCAGGATTGACAATGGCGCCCACTGCCTCGCGCGCGGCGGCATCAGGTAAACAGAGGATGGCGATGTCGCAGGCGTTGATGGCTTCGGCGCGCCGCCGCGGATCTTTGCGTTCCGCAGCGGCAAGCGTGACCAGTTGCAGATCGGTCCGGTCGCGAAGCCGTTCGTGAATTTGCAACCCGGTGGTGCCTTGATCGCCGTCGATAAAAACAACGGGAGAGCTCATACGTGGAATACCTCGGTGACTGCGGGTTGTGGCAAACAGAGCGAGCCCCTATGTTCTATGGAACGCTAGAATAGGGAAAGTTGAATTTCATAACCTGAACATTCAGTTTTTCTGAATCTGGACGCCGACATGCGAGAGATCAGCCTGGACCGCTTGCGCACGCTGGTCGCCATCAGCGACCTCGGCTCTTTTGCGGATGCAGCGCGCGCATTGCACCTGGCGCCGCCAACGGTCAGCCTCCACATCGCCGAACTCGAAGACCGCATTGGAGCGCCCCTCCTGTCAAGAAAGCGCGGACATGTGAGGCCGTCGGCGATAGGCGAGGTGCTGGTGGAGCGCGCGCGTCGACTGCTGGCCGATGCAGAGCAGGCGTTAGACGATATTCAACGTCAGGTGCAGGGGCTCGAAGGACGCGTACGGCTCGGTGCGTCGACTGGCGTGATTGCGCATCTATTGCCGCAAGCGCTCGAGGTGTTGCGCCAGCACCATCCCGCCATCGACATTCAGGTTGCGGTACTCACTTCGCAGGAAACGCTGTCCCGACTGGCGGATGGAACGCTGGATGTCGGGCTGATCGCACTGCCTCAACCCCCAGTGGCTGGACTCGTGATAAAGCCCTGGCGCCGCGACCCCGTGATGGCCTTTGTGCCGGCGCACTGGCGGTGTCCGGCCCGCGTCACACCTGAATGGTTAGCCGCTCAACCTCTCATTCTCAATGATGCGACCACGCGTCTCTCGCGCCTGACTGCGGAGTGGTTCGCGACCGGAGGGCACCATCCTGCGCCGCGCATTCAGCTCAACTACAACGACGCGATCAAGAGTCTGGTAGCGGCGGGTTACGGCGCAGCGCTGTTGCCCCATGAGGCCACTACGCCGTTACCCGACGAGCGTATTGTGATGCGTCCGCTGCGCCCGGCGTTGTGGCGTCGGCTCGGCATTGCGCATCGCGCGGGGTATGTTGAGCGTTCTACGCAATACGTGCTTGATGTGTTGTGGGATTTGCGGGTGGCGTAGGGGTTGTCGTTTGGCGATTCGGTTTTTTCGCGAGGGCGGCGGCCTTAACAGCCGCTGCAAGCCCGACGCGGTGAAATGACAGCAGCCCAATCAAAACATCAAATAAAACGATACTTCCGATGAAATCGGTGTATAACAGATCTCGAATTCCTCGGAAGAGTTGCGGCGCCTGCCTCTGAAGAGCGAATGTCTGACGTCCCCCGCTGCATTGCGCCTTTTAGGCCGCGCACCTTGCGTCGCCAATATCTGGCTACCCATTCCTTACCTGTTCAATCCCGGCAAGCTTCACAGCCGGTCCGATTCTCCTGGAACGCGTGGCTACCCAGATCATTGGGACATCTTCAACGCCACACCGCAATCCAAAACTGACTTTCAAGCGACACCGAATACGCGGTGCCGCGGCCCGACTATGCAGGAAAGAACCATGAAAAATCTTGACCATGAAGCGGTGTCGTCACCGCACGGGGGTTGGAAATGACTCATCTATCGCGTTTCGCGAAACCGCTGCTCTGGTTTTCGTCAGTTCTGCTGATGGCGCTGGCAACAGGTTGCGGCGGCTCTTCGCATGGTGATCAATCCGGCTCAGCGCCAGGAGCCAGCCAGGATTCAACCCGACCTGTCGTCAGCGCTGCGTTGCCAGCGCCTGGCGCCACAGGTGTTGGAACGACGACGAAGATCGCCGTCACCTTCAGCAAAGACATGAGCCCTGCAACGATTTCCGCGTCGAGCTTTACGGTCAGCGGTCCGGGCGCCGTCGCGATTGCCGGCACGGTGAGCTACAACGTCGGCTCCAGAGCCGCGATATTCACGCCCACAAACGCGTCACTGCCCGTCAATAGTGCCCTCACGGCAACCATAACGACTGCGGTGAAGGACACATCCGGCAATGCGCTACTGAACAATTTTGTGTGGACCTTCACGACCGGCGCGGTCGCGGAAGTGACGCCTCCGACCGTATCGCTCACCGTGCCTGCGGCGGGTGCGGCGAATACGCCTTTGAACACCCGCATTGCGGCGACGTTCAGCGAAGACATGGATCCATCGACGATCTCGACGGCCAGCTTTACGTTGACCGACGCCAGTGGCGCGCAGGTAGCAGGCACCGTCTCTTATGCGGCAGGCGCACGAAGCGCGATCTTCACCCCGACCACGCCCGCGCTCCTCAACGCGGGAACAGCGTATAACGCGACGATTACCAACGCAGCAAAAGACCTTTCCGGCAATGCATTGAGCGCCAACTTTACGTGGACGTTCAACACGGGGAGCAGCGCGGACACGACGCCTCCGTCGATCGTGTCAACCAACCCGGCCAACGCCGCAGGCGGCGTGTGCACCAACAAGTCGGTCAACGTCACCTTTAGCGAGGCAATGGACCCGTCGACCATCACCGCGGCCACCTTCACGGTGGCGGCATCCAGCGCGTCGGCAACACTGTTGCCGGGCACCGTTGCCTACGATGTCCCGAGCAGGGTAGCGACCTTTACACCACTCAGCCCGCTCGCGGCCAACACGAGCTACACGGCCACGATTACGCCCGGCGTCAAGGACCTCGCGGGCAATGCGCTCCCCTCTGCTTCGGTGACGACGTTCACGACCAATTCGTCGCTATGCGCCGCAGCACCGGCCCTGGGCGCTGCACAGCCCTTCGGTTCGTTCGGCGGCAATGCATCAGTCACCAACGCCGGCCTGAATACCATCATCAACGGCGATCTCGGTGTGAATGCCGCTTCTACGTCGATAACGGGACTGCATGATTCAGGCAATAACGTCTATACGGTTACGCCAAACAACAACGGACTGGTCACGGGCCTTGTGTTCACACTGACCGCGCCTCCGGGTTCTGTCGCTGGACTTGCGGTGACGCAGGCGAGCGTCGACGCGACGACGGCGTTCAATTCGCTTTCGCCTGCCACCTTGCCCGGCGGCATCAATGTGGCGAGTCTGGCCCAATGTCCGAGTTGCGGTGGGGCTGGAGCGGGCGCGGATGAACTGGCTGGCCGTACGCTTCCGCCGGGTATTTATCTGTCGACCACCGGTACCTTTGATATTGGCGGCGCAGGGCGCCCGGCGGCGAGTCTGACGCTGGACGCAGGCGGCGACGCCAATGCTGTCTGGGTGTTCCAGACGGCAGCCAGCACGGGCACCTTGAATGTTGGTGTAACTGGGCCCGCGACGCCGGCCGTGCCGATCCAGGTATTGCTCGTGAATGGCGCACAGTCGAAGAACGTGTTCTGGTATGTCCCGGCCGGTGCGGTTATCGGAACGGGGTCGACGATGACCGGAACGATGTTATCCAATGCGTCGATTACCTTGTCCACAGTGGGCGGGACGCCTCCTACCGCCGTTATCACGACGCTCAATGGTCGCGCCATCGCATTGACCGCCGCAGTGACCATGGTCAATACGGTGATCAACGTGCCTGCGCAATAGCGCCATCGCCGCCCGTGAGTGCCCGGTATTGGCCGGGCGCTCACCCCAGCGGATGACCACGCAGCATGCGCTCTGTTTTACCGCCTCACGCCTGCACCGCTAATGCGCTACGCGCTGAGCATTCACTTCCAACCTTGTGAGTCGTACACCCGTGAAAAGAATAGTCTTCGCACTCGCCGTCGCCGTTGTTGCTTTCGGCGCCATCGTTCCTGCTTCCGCCGCCTCGCATCACCGGTCATGCCACAGAGTGAGGGTGCATCACCACTGGGAAAACCGATGTCGCTAGTATCAAAGCGATACTTTCGCCCAGTTGTTATGCATTGCGAGGCGCCGCGCAATCGGTGCTATCGAGTCTGGGGGATGCCCCCGCTTTGAGTCGCCTACTCTTATCCCACGACAAGCGCTATCCGGCCAGAAGCGCCCCACGCCCGCAACCAAGCCATATTGATCCGCCGTTCATTCAGAGGGGCATCCACACAGAATGCGAGACGCGCTCAACACGTTTCGCAACTCCAACAGAACACGCAACGGCAAAACCTAATCCTCGATCTGCGCGTTGATCCGCCCTTCCCGGATTGCGCGGACGAACGCCCGGTAATCGCTGCGATTCTGGGAGCTGTATTCGGTGGCAAATTCGCAGATCGCATCGTCGAAGGTTCGCCCGGCGCCCATATAGCCCGCAATCATCGCGGCATCGCCCGAGCGGGCATGCGCGCGGCACAGCGCGTGTGCGCACATCCGCGCGTATTGCCGCAGGATCGCTGTGTCCCAGTCCTCGATAATCGCCGACAACTTCATATCGCGAAGCTGCCGCACATAGAAATCGCGACCGTTCATCCCGCGCGTCCACCCAAGGAACAGATCGCTCGCCGCCTGCATCGCACGCTGTCCGGCAATCACGCGCTGGCCATGATTGGCATGCACGCTCTTTCCGGCATAGGGATCGAGCACCGAGGCGCGCGCTTCTTTTACCTGCAGAAACAGCGGGTCGTTGTCCGCCGCCATGAACAGGCATACCGCGCACATCGTCCCGACGCTGCCTACGCCGACGACCTTAACCGCCATATCGACGAAGTGAAACCGGTCGAACAGAATCCGGATATGCTCGGGCAGGCTGTCCCGATACGATGCGATCGCCGCTGCATATCCCGACTCGAGGCCGGGCGCCTGCTCCGCGGTCGGATGGAAGATCAGCGGCGGCTCGTCCTTGATCCTCGGCATCACGCCTTCATGCGAAACCAGCTTCGGATACAAATGGTCAGGCACGGACTTCCGCCTCTCCATCTCGATGCGCTCCGCGATTCGCTTGCGTATTGCGGACACGATGGCGGGATCGGCCGCCCGGTCCTGATACTTCTGCAGGTCGATTCTGTCGTACCAGACATCCAGCGCCCGCATGGCGGCGTAGTTGTGCATCCGCTCACGATATTCGCGCACCAGATCGGTAACCACACGGGCGGCGTCGCTGTCGGGGAGTTCCAGGTGCTGTGCAGCAATCACCACGCTTGCGGCAAGTCGCTTCAGATCCCATTCAAAAGGCGCGGGCAGCGTTTCGTCGAGATCGTTGATATCGAAGATCACGTTGCGCTCGGGTGTCGCGAAGCCGCCGAAGTTCATCAGGTGGGCATCGCCGCACGCCTGCACGCGAATTCCGCTCGTCGGGGTCGTGGCGAGGTCGGCGGCCATCAACGCGGCAGACCCCCGGTAGAACGCGAAAGGCGACGCGGACATCCGTCCGAAGCGGATCGGCACCAGCTCGGGTATCCGGCCTTCGTTGGATTCGCCAAGAAGCTCCACGGGGTCGCGGCGACCGCTCGCCGGCCGCCATCCCGCATGCGATACGCGCGGCACCGCGTCGCGCAACGCACGCCCTTGAGCTGCACGTTCATCTACGGTCAGCCAGGCGGTCTTTGCCTGATGCGCTGCACGGATCCGTCGTCCAGGAACAGTCTTGTTCACGTACGCTCCCCTTGGCTGGGTAAATCCTCATGGGCCGCGCCCGGTAACCGGCGCGTGGTCGATACCGGTGTCGCGCAGGAACTCGTCGAGCACGTCATCCACGACAGTGCGACGGCTCAGGTGGCCGACGTGTTCTTCGAGTCCTTCGGCGCGCAGAATGTCTCGCGCCTCCGCGTGCGCGCCGACGATCCGCAGCCGCATGCCGGCCGCCGCTAGCGCGGATTCCAACGCTAACAGCATGCGCGCACCGGCCAGGTCGACCACCGGCGAAGTGGACAGATCGCATATCAGCAGCTTGACGGGGGCGGCGTCCGCGCGGATTCTGGCCCACACGGTCGCGCGCACATGTTCGGCGTTGAAGTAAAGCAGCGACGCTTCGACGCGGAAGATCAGTACGCCCGGCACCGCCTCGTTATCGGGGTGGCGTCCAATGTCCGAGTAGCGATGTGTGCCTGGAATGCGGCCGAGAATGGCCACATGCGGGTGCGCAGCATGCCTGATCAGCAATAACACCGAGACCAGCACCGCCACGATCACGCCTTTGAGAATACCGAGCAGCAGAACGGCGGCGAGAGCAACCATCGACACGACGAACTCGTAGCGACTGACTCGCCACACATGACGCAACTCGCGGATGTCGATCAAGCCCTTGACCGCGACCAGTACGATCGCGGCGAGCACGACATTGGGCAGGTTGGTCAGCAGGCCGGTCAGGAACATCAGGCAAAGCGCAATCGTGATCGACGCGAACGCCAGTGCGAGCGGCGTTTTTGCACCGGCTTTGTTATTGACCGAGGACTGCGACAGGCCGCCCGCAACCGGGTAGCCCTGAAAGAGTCCTGCGGCCATATTGGCCGCGCCCAGCGCGAGCAGTTCCTGACGAGGGTCGATTTCGTAGCCGTTTGCCCGCGCAATCGCACGTGCGGCGGAAACGCTCTCCACATAGGACAACAGCAGACACGCGAACGCCAGCGGGATGATGCCGTCCACCTCGCGTACTCGAAGCGCGGGCAGATTGAACTCGGGCAAGCCGCTCGGCAATGCGCCGACAACCGTGAAGCCTAGCGTACCCAACGGCGTAACCGATAGCAGGATGATGGACGCCACGACGACCAGTAACGCGACCGGTCGTCCCGGCAGGAATTTCTCCCCTGCCAGCAGCAGGATTAACGTCGCGACGCCGAATGCGAGCACCGTCCAGTTGGTGTCGGGAAGTTGACCCGCCAGCACGACAATGCGCTCGAAGAATTGTTCGCCGCCTCCCTTCACCCCAAACAGCTTGGGTAGTTGCGTCAATGCGATCGTGAGCGCGGCGCCTGCCTTGAATCCGAGCAAAATGGTTTCGCTGATAAAGTTGACCAGCGAACTGAGCCGCAGAATCCACGCGAGCACGCACATCACCGCGATCAGAATCGCAGTGAGTGCCGCAATGGAGACAAACCGTACGGGATCGCCTCCAGCCATGCCGGCGACGGTCACGCCGACAAGCATCGAGATTGCCGAGGTAGGGCCTATTGCGAGTTGACGCGAAGATCCGAATAGCGCGTAGGCGAGGCCGCCCGCCAGGTAACAGTAGATGCCGTACTGCGGCGGCAAGCCTGCGAGCGTCGCATAGGCGAGCGACACCGGTATTCCGTAGGCTGCGAGGGTCACCCCGGCGACCGCATCGCGCGCCAGCCAATGAGGTCGGTAGGCGGACAGCCACTGTGCGGGTGGAAAGACTGCGCGCCAGCCGGTAACGGGAGCCATGCTCGATACTTCGCCGGCAAGACGAGGTTCTTCGATCATCGAGCGCCTCCTTTCCTTCAGCTGGTTCAGCACGGAATTGGGGCAAACGTAGAATTCAGTCATGGCGCTTCACCACCGACCGGGTTCTACAAATCAAGTGTAGCCCGCGGACCGACGATGAACACGGATTTCGGAATGCTTCGGATTGCGATTCGTTGCTGCCGGCGAATCCGTGCTTGACGTGTGCGTCACGCTTAGCCCCCCAATGCGATGATAGCTTTCGTCAGCAGCACGCCAAAAGCCATCATGGCAAACCCGCCTTCTACGAACCCAGCCGGCATGCCGGCCGGGAGTCAGCCCGCATCAAAAATGCGCGGGGAACACTGGCGGACAGGGACAATCGCACACGTCCACTCCGTTTATCCCATTCATCCAGAACGTCATGTATCGGCTGCAGGTCAACCGGGAACAGGTCAGTGAGCCGGTGGGGTGCGGCCTTAACGGGGCTGCGCCTGCGGGCATTCCTGCTGGTACCAACGATCCACCTGACGCTGCGCAGCCTCCAGGTTATTCGGATAGTACGGATCGAACCGAAGCGGGTCGTAACCCGCTGCCCTCAGGGCGGCCAATTCGCTCCGGTTGCGCTCGGGTGTCGCGCCCCCGTTGTTCTTAAGCGCAGCGAGGTCGCTGCATTGCGTTGCGCTCAGATGCGGGCTGCCTTCTGGCGCGGTCGTTCCGCCTGCGGCGCAGCCAGCGAGCGAGAATGCCAACCCGACAAGCATCGGCAACGCGGTCAGTGAGTTCTTCATGTCACGTCTCCTTTGGGTGATCGACGCATGCTGAGCACTGAGGCGCGGCGGCCAGTCGCAAAGTCCGCGAAACGGACAGTCGCGCGATCGCGGACGAATGAACTAGGGCAACTGAGGATACTGAGGAATTGCCTGGCTCAGGCAAACCCATGGTTGCGCACTCGATGTCCAGATGTCCAGCATCGGCTGAAACTCTGACGCATTATCCAGCGTAGGGAAACGAATGGACATCACTTCTGGAGCAGTCTCGCTATGCGTAAACAGAGGAGAGCCGCAATCGGAACAGAAGCTGCGCGTCGAGAGCCTGCCGCTGCCCGCGCGAACCGAGTACGTCTTCGGCGTACCGGTGATCGTCACGTCCGACACCCGCACGATGAAGCCGGAAGCAAAAGGACCACCACTTGAGCGCTGGCAGTCCAGGCAGTGGCAGTTTAGCGTCGCAACCGGCGCGCGCGAGCAGACATAGCGGACCGATCCGCATGCACACCCACCGGAAAATGGAGCAGTCATGTGGCTGTTTCCTCCTGCCGCCTAACCTGTTTTCACCGGCATCCGACAGATGCCCGCTGGAAGCTTGTTACCTGGCACGCCCCTTTGCGCGCGCAGTGTAACGCCGCCGACATCACAAGGCAAATGGCGGGTTTCACACTCGCGAACGTCCGGTTAAGGCAAGCTCGACCGCCCGCTTCGGGTCGATATAAACCCGACGCATGCACCGGTTGAATCCGCAGCCGAATTGCGACCGAACGGCCTGCTTCAGGTCACCGAACGCGGACTGTTCTGTCACGCGTCTCTTCACGCGGCCCTCATCAATGAGCGCACAATTGAAGCGCGTTGCAAACCGTCCGCCGCGCCGTATAGCGCACGCCCCAGGGTTGTGCGAGACGGCTTCGGTCTTCGACGGTTGCTGTTGTTGCCGGTAGGTTCGCTTTGATGCCCGTGAATCAATTGACGGGTTGGCTCGAACGAGCGGGCTTGCTTCCTGGCACCGAAAAAAAGCCCCGCGCCGCAAGCCTCAGGAGGCGGTGAGAGTTGGCGCCGGAAATTCAGGCAGCGCGATACGTGACGCGTTGACACTGGTTAAATATACGTTGATATTTTCACATCAACGGGGATATCCTTTCATTTAATAGTGCAGAATTCAGGCAGCCGTCTCGCGAAACAGAAGGGTCATGTGTCAGATGAAAAATCGAGCGTCTTTCCACCTTGGCGTGCCTGCAATGCGCAAGCTCGATCCCCAGGTCGAAGCCCTCCTGGAACAGTTTAAAGCGAATACGCCCCGGCACCCTTCGTCGCCGCGCGGAGCGAGCGTAACGCCGGAACTCCTCATGATGTACGGTGCGCTCGGGATGCCGTTCGAACCGGTATGGCTAACCAATGACTTCGACTTACCAGGGGCCGCCGGAAACATTCCTGTTCGCCTGTATGTTTCGAAAACCACAGCGCCTTTGCGTGAATCCGTACCGGTATTCGTCTATTACCACGGTGGCGCCTTTGTCTCGGGAGATCTCGATGGTCACGACACGCTCCTTCGCGCAATCGCCAATCGCGCGGGCTGCCTTGTCCTATCCGTAGGCTATCGCCTCGCCCCCGAGCACCCATACCCCGCTGCGAATGATGACGCACTGACTGCGCTGAACTGGGTCGTGAACCACGCGTCCGAGATCGGAGCGGACCCTACGCGCCTCGCTGTCGGCGGGGATGGCGCGGGGGGCCTTCTGGCTGCCTGGGTTGCGCAAAGAGCGGCTGAATGTGGCATTCATTTGCGGCTTCAGGTGTTGCTCTGTCCGGTTCTCGATACCACCGCATCGAGCGATTCATGGAAGGAATTGGGAACCGGCGAGTACGTCGTTTCCCATAGCCGGACGCTCGAACTGTACGACGCCTATCTGCCGAAAGAGATTTGCCGTACGGACCCAAAGGTGTCGCCGTTGTTCGCGACCGATCTTGCCGGGGTGGCACCGGCTCTGATCGTCACGGCCGATCATGATCCGCTGCGCGATGAAGGAGATGCGTACGCAGACAAATTGAAAGCGGCAAACGTGCAGGTCGACCACACCTGCTGGCCGGGCATGATCCATGGACTGGCAACGCTAGCAGGTGTGATCGATGCGGGGAGAGTCCTCATCGACCAGGTTGCAGCGGCTCTTCGTCAAGCGCTCGCGATGCCCGACCAGGCGCCCAGTCAGACGCTGTAGTGCGTTGGTTGTTAAGAACGTGCGGTGTCCCTAACGGGTCGGTAGCCGCGACCACCTCATACCCAGGAATAAAAAAGCTCGCCCTCTCGAACCGCACCGCGGTTGCCGTGTTCGAATGAAAGAACCTGTCATTCTGCCGCCGCGCGCGCTGGCCTCCCGGTCAACGCCGTCTTCGAATGCATTTGGCATTCCGCACCATACGCTTCGGTCGACATTCACCATGCTGACCAGATAGTCAAACAGGATTAGGCAAAACTTTCAGAGTTTCGAACAAACCTGTGCGCGCTCTTTCGGCGAAACTCTGACACGTTGCCGTTGCTGCGTCCGGCCTCGCTGCCAGACACCACAACCCGGACACCAACCGAACGCCCGGCAATGTCTTGCGCATCCGGCCACGCGGAACACCTGCCGCCGCCGGCAACTGTCCAGCCGCGTGCCACGCCTGCGCAAATCGAACAACCACACATCATCCTCTCCACGGAGCAGTCGATGTCGACCACCTTGATACTCAACGGCAAGTCCACCACGCTGGACGCCGACCCCAACATGCCGCTGTTATGGGCGATTCGCGAGGTTGTTGGCCTGCACGGCACGAAGTTCGGCTGCGGCATGGCGCAATGCGGCGCCTGCACGGTGCATCTCGAAGGCCAGCCGATCCGCTCGTGCATGATGCCGCTGTCGGCAGTGGCCGGCCGCAACATCACGACCATCGAAGGGCTGCACAGCAAACAGGCGCAAGCCATCCAGACCGCATGGGTCAAGCACCAGGTGCCGCAGTGCGGTTACTGCCAGTCCGGCCAGGTGATGTCGGCAACCGCTCTGCTCACGCAAAATCCCGCGCCTACCGACGCGGACATCGACGCCGCGATGAGCGGCAACATCTGCCGCTGTGCGACCTACACGCGCATTCGCGCCGCGATCCACACCGCTGCCGAATCGATGCAGGGGTGAACGATGACGACCGATATCGCGGATGTACAGCGCCCCGCACGGCGCACCTTCCTGAAAGGCGTCGGCACCGCCGCCGCGCTTGCACTGACCATCGGCTTCGAATGGGGCGGCCTCGACAGGCGCGCGCTTGCGGCCGAAGCACCGGCCGGCAGCAGTACCTTCGCGCCCAACGCGTTCCTGCGCATCGGCGCCGATAACAGCGTGACCGTCATCGCGAAGCACGTCGAGATGGGCCAGGGCGCGTACACCGGCATTGCGACGATCGTCGCCGAAGAACTCGATGCCGACTGGTCCAACGTACGCGTCGAAAGCGCGCCCGCCGACGCGACCCGCTACGCGAACCTCGCGTTCGGCAAGATTCAGGGCACCGGCGGCAGCTCGGCGATGGCCAATTCGTGGATGCAGTTGCGCGAGGCCGGCGCGAAGGGCCGCGCGATGCTGGTATCGGCCGCCGCGCAGCAATGGCAGGTGCCGGCTGCGTCGTTGCGTACCGAGCGCGGCGTCGTGTATCACGACGCGAGCGGCCGGCATGCGAGCTACGGTTCGCTGGTCGCGCAGGCGTCCACGCTGCCGGTGCCGGACAAGGTCACGCTGAAGGACCCGAAAAACTTCAGGCTGGTCGGCACCCGCGTGCCGCGCGTCGACGTGCCGCCGAAAACCAACGGCACCGCGCAGTTCACGATCGACGTGACGTTCCCCGGCATGCTGGTCGCGCTGGTGCAGCGCCCGCCGCAGTTCGGCGGCACCGTCAGGTCGTTCGACGCGACCGCGACGAAGGCGGTGCCCGGCGTCGTCGAGGTCGTGCAAGTGCCGCGCGGCGTTGCGGTAGTGGCGAAGAGCTTCTGGGCCGCGAAGCAGGGCCGCGATGCGCTGAAAGTGGAATGGGACGACACGCACGCGGAAAAGCGCAGCTCGGCGGCCATCATGGCCGAGTACCGCAAGCTCGCCGAGCAGCCGGGCCTGCCGGCGCGCACCGAAGGCGACGCGGCCAAGGCGATTGCCGGTGCGCCGCGCAGGATTTCCGCGAGCTATGAATTTCCATACCTCGCGCATGCGCCGATGGAGCCGCTCGACGCAGTCGTCAAGCTGAGCGCCGACAGCTGCGAAATCTGGGCCGGCGACCAGTTCCAGACCGTCGACCAGGCCAACGCCGCGCGCACCGCGGGGCTCGAGCCGCAGCAGGTGAAGATCCATACGCTCTATGCGGGCGGCAGTTTCGGCCGGCGTGCCAATCCGGGCTCGGACTATATCGTCGAAGCGGTGTCGATCGCCAAGGCGCTGGGCGCGAACGGCACGCCGCTCAAGCTGCAATGGACGCGTGAATGCGACATTCACGGCGGCCTGTACCGGCCGATCTACTTTCACAAACTCGAAGCCGGGCTGACCAACGATGGACGACTGGTGGGATGGCAGCACCGCATCGTCGGGCAGTCGATCGTTGCGGACACACCGTTCTCCGGTCTTGCGAAGAACGGTATCGATTCGACCTCGGTGGAAGGCGCAGCGAACATCGCGTACGCGATTCCGAACCTGTCGGTCGAGCTCGCGACCACGCGCACCGGCGTGCCGGTGCTGTGGTGGCGGGTGGTCGGCAGCTCGCATACCGCGTATGCCGTCGAGGCATTCATCGACGAAGCGGCGCATGCGGCAGGTCAGGACCCGTACGCGTTCCGGCGCAATCTGCTCGCCAACCAGCCGCGTGTGCGCGGCGTGCTGGATCTGGCGGCAGCCAAAGCGGGCTGGAGCGACACGCCGCTGCCGCCGGGCAAGGGGCGCGGCATCGCGGTCGCCGAGGCGTTCCACACTTTCGTCGCGCAGGTGGCCGAAGTGTCGGTAGACAAGGACGGCAAGGTCAAGGTCGACCGCGTGGTGTGCGCGGTAGACTGCGGCATTCCGATCAACCCGGACGTGATCGCCGCGCAGATCGAAGGCGGCATCGGCTACGGCCTCGGCGCCGCGCTGTACGGCGCGATTACGCTGAAGGACGGGCGCGTCGAGCAGAACAACTTCGACGGCTACCAGGTGCTGCGCATGAGCGAAATGCCGAAGGTCGAAGTACATATCGTGCAGTCTGCCGAGGCGCCCACCGGTATCGGCGAACCGGGCGTCGCTCCGGTCGGGCCGGCAGTCGCCAATGCGATTTTTGCAGCGACGGGCAAGCGGTCGTATTCGCTGCCGTTTGCTGTGGAGAAGACTGCCTGACGCGGTGTTGCGTGTTTTGGCGGATCAGGTTCCGGAGTACGGAGAACCTGATCCGCTTTCGTATGCATCAACCCTTTTGATGCGTGACGTTGCAAACGTGGGGGTGGCGCCTGGCGGAGAGCAAGAGCGGCAACTCTCTGGAATTCTTGACGAGCTAAAGTGCCCTTTGCCGACCTTCAAGTACGATCCATCGCTCAAGTCAACGATGGTTGGATATACCCGCACAGCAGCAGCGAAATCTGCACTGCCCCAAACAACACAATGAGCAACGCGCCGCACGCTGCAATCCAGCGCTGCGCATTGCGCACATGATTCGCGCCTTTCGTCAGTAGTCGATTCGTATGAACGGCGCCGAGCCCGACAAGCGTCACCGTCACCGCAACGCCGGCCGCCATTGCAAATGTCGCGGCAATGCCGATAGACGGCACACGCGCCGCGATCGATCCGATCAGTACAAAGATAGCGCCAACGCATGGCCGTACACCCGCTGCGAAGCCCGTCGCGATCATTTGCGAAAACATCGACGTGCCAGAGGGTGTGAATTTGCGAGTCGAGCCACGCAGCGCCAGTTGTGCGCCGAGATACGATCCACCGTCCGGTGACGCGGCAATCAGCGAGCGCATGCGGCGGCTCTTAGGCACCAGTTTCAGCACCGACGGATCGAAGCAGCAATCGCGCCGCGCGACGTAGGTGTAAAGCGTCCACGCACCCGCGACGCACAATGCCGCATAGCTGACGACTTCAAGTGCCTCCGCCTGCGTGAGCACGCCCGCCATACCCGTTTTCGCAAACCACGTCATGCCGAACACGAGCACGATGGCGCTGAGTGCTTGCACAGTTGCAGTCCATCCGCACAAGGCTATCGCGTGAACCGGCCGTGCCTTGCGGGAGCCGAGATAGGCGCCAGTCACGAGCTTGCCGTGTCCAGGCCCGATGGCATGCAATACGCCGTACGCGAAAGACATCAGCAACAACGCAAACCAGGTCTTCGGCGATGCATCCCGACGCAAGCGCTCTGCCGCATCGGCGATCCGCGCATTCAACACGCCCTGCCAAACGATGCCTGTGGCAATCACGACACGAATCGGCTCCGGTAGCGAAACCAACGGCGACCTCGCCGCGGGAGTCACCGTCACAGCTTGAGACATTGAAGTGCCCGACGATGCAGTCGCCGCATGTGAAGACTGCACGGGACGCCCGAACACATCGATTGCCTGCTGGGCCGCAGTCGCCGGCGCAGCAAATGCAAGCGCCATTACCACTGCCAGCAATCCGAACACGACAAGCGTCACACGGCAAACATGTCTCAGCATGATATTGCCGTCGCTTGTGGAATAACGAATCCGCCGAAAATCGGATGGTCGCGATCGGCGAACGATTTCATCGTGCACGCGGCTGCCGCATGGCCACCGATGCTGACCGCGGTTTGTGCAGGTTCGGTTTCGTAGTCGACAAAGTACGAATCGTCCCAGATGCCGAGTGCGACCTGATGCTTTGTCACCTGCACTGGCTTTGCGAGTTTGAGCGTGAACGTGTAGACGATCTTGCCGTGATCGACCGATACCCGGAAATCAGTCGGGTCACGAAACGGTTGCGGCTCGCCATCGACGAAAAGATGATTGAAATACTGCAGGCCCGCGAGCGATGAAAACGCTTGCTTCTTGAATAAAGCCGTCTGTTTGGCGTCGACCGTTCCGTTGTCCGGCAACGAATCGATACCTGCGAGCTGAACCGGAAAGCCTTCCGAAAACCGCCACGTTTCCGCAATCGCCGATATCGACGTACCCTGCATTTCCACCCGCGCGGTGTATTTGATCCACACGTGCGGATGCGCCGACACCTCGCTGCACGCGACACATCCGACGAGCGGCGCAAGTCGTCCGAGCAGAGAAATGAAGCGGGAAAAAGACATCGTGCAGGCAACCCCGACAACAGGATGCGTGAGTGTGCCAGCCCGAAGTACGCTTCATCAACCGCAAATGTGTGTCGATCTGCGCGCAAACGTTTGGGTCGAGCAACGTGTCGTTAAGATGCCGCGCCGCGGCCCATCGTAAAGCCCAAAAAGTTTACTGAGCCGTTCGGCACGCCCGACAAGGCCGTCACCGCATGCGGACTTTTTTCCGCTACAGCAAATTTTGCACTTTGAGCGTCAAATCGCGGTAAGATACGGAAATTCGGGATAGCGTAAGTCTTTGATTTTATAGGTTGAATCCCTAACCCATACACTCAGGGGCGGCTCCCGAAGGCAGGGATCGCGGGCTGGGGTCCCGGCCGGGCGCGCCAGAATTTGAAAGGATGCTGGGTGATCTGAATTGCCCGGAATGATCAAGGCCCTACGGCGAAAGCCAAGGGTCTTTTTTTCTCGTGCTGCCGGAGACTTCCGGTGATCGTGTAATAGAAAAGGTGGAGGGTGGTAAGCATGTTTAAGCGCTTTGTAGCATTGTCGTTGTTGGCGGCTGGCCTGATCGCATTGACCGGCTGCAACACGGTCGCGGGTGCCGGTACCGACATCACCAACTCTGCGAATGCCGTCAAGCGGGCACTCTAATTCCGCGTGAAGCGCTTCGCAGTTGTTGCGCCGTTTTGCCGGGAACCGGAGAAGGTCGATCTCCGGTTCTCGCGTCTCCTGATCACGCATGCGTGATGACGAGTTTGCCCTCCTGAACTTCCACACGAATGCGGCTCGGCATGTTGAAGCCCGCCTTCTTCAGCCATCGCCCCGCAAGACGAATCCAGCGCACAGGCCGGTAATCCTCGTTGTTCGACCACGTCATGGGATAGTCGCCGGTTCTCCCCGTCCTGCTTGCTCGCAAGGCTCCCGTTCCACCTTGCATCGGCCTCGTATTAGAATTAGTTAGCGATCCGATTTATTTGCGCCACAAGGCCTGAATCTAAAGCGTGAGGCCGACCTGATAGTAGTGGTAGATATCTCCATACTCAGCGGGCAACACAGTATTCAATCTTCCAAGCAACCTGTAGTAACCCTGCAAGTTTTCCACATGATCTCGAAGGCTCGTGCTGAAATGCCGATATAGCGTCCTCGCGTTGACCTCGAGTCCGCGCATGCGCAATTCGGTGCAAACGTCGTCGGCGATGGTCTCCTGCATGCCCTCTGCCGCGTAGATCGCCTTATCCGGATTCTGCGCCTTCCGGATTGCGATCATGGCTGCCCCAATGTCGGTCAACGCGGTGGACTGCTTTTCCAGGGCCGCACGAACGTAGGGCGTCATCGAATGGCACCTGGCGAAGAACATCGTCACATAGCCCTTCTCTCGCCACCGCGGCTCCATGAAAACAGTAAAGCGGTCTTTCAGCGTGATCGAGCATAGTCGCCGCTCCTCTGCCTGCATCACCTCCAGCAAGCGTTCCTTCGATTCATTTGAGAGGTGATCTGGCAGCTGGGTCAGGAGCGCCTTGGCCCACCCGCCGTCATAGCGTCCGAGCCGGGTGCTTCCGGCGATGTACGACCGGAGCATTTCGAATTCGCATAGCGACGCGGCGCGGACCGCTATCGCCTCAGCGAGCACGGCCGGCGCGCCTGGCTGGCGAAATTTGGCGGACGGCACGACGCCCGTCTCCGCCAGCCACGCGAATACGTCGATTGGTGCGTCCTGGAACTGGATAGCCAGGACGCGTTCGACGAGACGATGTCGAATCGCACAGGGCGCGTCGCGAAACTCCTCTGCCAGTTCGCAAGCGACTTCCAGCGGGACGCCTTTGTCTCGTGGGTCTCCCATCTCATCGGCAACCGCTAACGCAAATGCGGCGAAGTAGCGGCGTTGAAACGCCCGGATGTCGTCGACAGTCTCGCGATCAAGGCTCGCTGGCAGAGGCGGCGGTTCGAACTGAACGCTCTTCGCAAGATCGAAGAGCTCACCGGCCAGAAAAATCTCCAGAAGGCAGAGCGTCCAGTGTTGCAATCGCTGCGCGCGCAACCCGGTCGCGCCCGTCGCAGCCACCGCGTCCTGGACTCGCGTGGCGAGACGTTGGAGCCAGCCGCGCTCTTCCGAACCAAAGACGAGATAGACAAGAATCTGGTTGCAAAACAGCCGATCAAGCAGGTCAATGCCCGCGTCCTTCGAAGCCGTGGTCCTGGTCATGATGGTGTCGGCGTGAGCTGCCAGAGCAGCTCCGCCCTCTCCTTATTTCGAATACGTTGTGCGTTTGGCATCGCCGCGCTTTTGCGCCGGCGTGCGGTCTTTGCCGCGATTAAAGCGATGGTCATGCGACCCATCAGCCTTAGGCATTCCGTACGGCACCAGACTTGCCGACAGCGTCGGCAGGGACCTGCCCGCATACCCACCGAACCGGCGACCGAAGAGGTTCATGCCGCCTCCGTGTCGTCGGACGAAGAAGAGCCGGCCGAGCTCGAGCGGTTGGTCGCCGAGTCGTACAGGTCGGATGCGACGCGCGCGGCGACCGTGGTCACAATGGCAGAGCCCACCAACTCGGCAATCGACGCGATGGCCGGCGGCAAAAGTAGAAGCGGAAACATGGCTATCCTTTTATTTGGGAGCATTCAGGACCGTCCTGCATGAACTCCGGATGCCATCTTAGGTATCTGGGCCAACGCACGAAATGGGTAAACTTGATGTACCGATTTGTACACTAACCATAGATTGTCCGGTATGGGAAGCGACGCCTGCGCCGGATCGTACATTGCCGCGAGCATGGCGCGTCTATCGGGCAATGCTTAACGTCGGGAAGCGAACGGCCGTGGTTAGCACGATTCAGCCTGATCCCGTTCCCGGCTGGCAAAGCGCATGTCACACGCCAGCACAAACTCGCTTCCCGCTCCGCGAGCCCGCCCGCGCAGCTCAACGATTGTGACCGCAGGTGCACGGGACAACCGTGCCGGTACATCGATCCACGGATGCATGCCAGTCGGGCCAGGCTGCATGGCCGCCACCTTTTGCCTGTCTGCCAGCACGTGCGTCGCAGTAGCGAGCAAACATGTTCTCCTGTCGCTCACACGACCGCCATGATCGACAACTGACAGTCAGATCCTCGAAAAATCGTAGTCCCGTTCGACCCGGCAAATACGCGTTTTGTAACTCTCGTACCAACGGTCGCGTCCTAGCTTTTGCGCTAAAAGATGCGCTGAATTCTGTTTCCACGCCGCAATCGATTCGAGGCTGTCCCAGTAGGAAACCGTAATTCCCAGTTCGTCCCGTGCGGACTCGACGCCCAAAAATCCGGGTTGCTTCGCCGCTGCTTCGATCATCGCGTCGGCCATATTTGCATATCCGTCGTCTTCGGCGGTGCGGATAGACGTGAAGATCACTGCGTAGTACGGGGTAGATTTCGTTTTTGCAATGGACATCGTCGGCTCCTCTCCTCAACGGTAAACGTCGATCGCATTGTCGATGATTTACGCTGTCTGGTCGACCGGCTGGTCGTGGCCGTACGCTGTCCCATCACGATGGGCCGCAAACCAAAGGGATCGGTTGCCTTTCCGGCAGGCCGGCTCTTCACTCGCATTCCCTTGGGCGGACCGAATAACAGCGCATTTCTCTCTTGGCACTAGCTGACAATATGAAGCACTTTGGTTGTATCTTCGCCGCGAGTGCCGGGTTTTCGTCATCGTCGAGTATCCGTTGCCCGGCCGCTTCCTTTTCTCCAGGCAACCGGGTCTCATCTACCAACGCATCAGATTTTCGTGGTCCGCTTCCGTCCAGCCGCGCATCCATGCCTTACGTTCACGCGTGCCTTTCGCGTACGGACATTTGGCCTTTGTGCGATAAGCGACCCGCCCTTCCTCCATCAGCGCCGCAACATCGATATCCGTATCGCCAGAATTCCTGCTGAACATGCATCTCAAGAACCGATGCGCAAGTTTTTTCCACATAGATAGATATCCTGCAGATTAAAATAGTCAGCTATCTCGATCCATCTGGCGTTGCGCCCGTGGCGCACGATGGTTATCGGATCACGCTTCGTTGAAGACTTGTGTGAGCAACTCTTAGGAATTTCTAGCAGGCAACCACGATCGCAAGCGGGATGACCCAGACCGCTAGCGTGAGCAGCACCAGCCACGCGCGGTATTTCAAGCACAGGCGGCGCTACAGACTACCTATAACGGTATCGCGCACTGCCTCGCGAACATCTCGATAGAGCACCGCCGATCACTTTCAAAAATCAGTGTGGCGAACCTCATCCAGGACAGCGCGGAGCGCTGCTGCCCTTCTCTTACCGAATGCGCTCTCGAACCGGTCTTGTGCGATCTGCCAGTACACGATCGACTCCTCCAGTCTTTTTGAACCCTTCGCAGTCAGCTGCACTATTCTTGCGCGCCGGTCGTTCCGACCGGGTTTTATCGAAACCATCCCATCCCGTTCCAGCGGACGAAGATTGTGCGTTAAAGCGCTTCTGCACAGTACAAGCTCATCGGCCAGTTCCCCCATGGTCGGCGAGCTTGCACGCTGAATGCAGGCGAGAATCGACACCTGGGTCGCCTTAAGACCACAGGGCGCCATGTACGCGTCGTATTGCAACGAAACTTTTCGCATGGCTTTTCGCAACGCCGTCGCATTGCAACGTCCTTTCTGTGACGCTGTTTCGCTTTGCGAGGCATACCCGATATCTGTCATCTTTATTACGATTGAGGAAATGGTTGAGTATTCACGTTTCTATACATCGTACATGGATGTATATACGTTCTTTCATGTTTGAATACTCAAATGATGATGTCGATTTCTGCGTGGCATTTGTCTTATGTTTAGCTGGCGAGACTGTCCCAGCATCCGTTCGCGATAAACAACGACACCTCATTGAATAAGCCCGATTACGAAAACGCCAGATTTATTCTCTTGAGCTTGCGGCGACACATGGCTCACCCATCTCAGCTTCGAAATGCGATGACATGTGTCGGTGAACGAGAATTTCAGCAACCTGCTGGTTAACATCGATACGGCGCCGATGATATTCTCGATCGAACTCTGGCCAGGCGCTCACGCTCTGGTCACGCTCCAGTCAACCCGATCGCCTGATTTCAAGCCTCATCATTGTGTTATGCAAATCGATAGCTTTCAAATGGAACTGACATGTTCTCCGGATAGCAAGGAGATGTGGCGCAACCAGGGCACTCGCGTTCTCAAGTGTCACTTGAATTTTGGACACGGCGATCCGACAGGCTCAACGCTACGCGCGTGGCAACTCGGAGATGTGAAACTCATCGACACACGGCTCACGCATATATCGATTTCCCGCATTCGCGAGGAAGAGGTCGGCTCACTCTGTCTGAAGCTCGTCAGAAGCGGGGCGCTGTTCGTTGAAAGTGGCGAGCAAGTACAGCGCTTCAGGCCGGGCGAACTGGTACTGGTCCCCGATGCACCATCGATCAGACAAACCTTTAAGGAACCGTCCGAGGTCGTTTCCGTCACGTTTTCGCCGAGGAGTCTTAAGGAACGAGGATTCCGTTTTGATGCGCGAGGTTACGCCGTTCCAGACCAGCAGAATGCAGACGTCCGGGCGATCGCCGGCATGATAGCGCTGGTAGCGGACCAGAACGGCGACACGAGCGAAAAGATGCGGCGCCGTCAAGGTGGGCAGTTGCTGGAGCTGCTCGATCTGCTAATCGAAAGTCCTTTAGCGCTATCTCGCAGACGCAGCGGCGAAGCGACGCTCTTTCGAGCGAAACACTTTATCGCGCAAAATCTCCGCAACCCCGAACTTAACGTATCGTTGATTGCGGCAGCAGTGCACGCGTCCAGTTCACAGCTCACGCGACTTTTTAGAGCCGACGGTCAGACATTGATGCGCTATGTCTGGGACCGCCGGTTAGCACTCGCAGCTGAACTGCTCCAGCAAATTGACGTGACGCGCTTGCAAATGAGTGAAATCGCCTATCGCTGCGGCTTTTCGTCGCCGACGCATTTTAGTCGGGCGTTCAAGGAACGCTACGGCGTGGCGCCCAAGAAGGCAGCAGGCGCGAGTCTGTTGACATCCGCCCACTCCGCCTCGCTGGCAAGCTGAGCGATCGATCGTTTGTCTGAACCGGCGTCAAGCTGGCTTCGGATTCGAACGCCAACCTAAGCGGGTTACCACACGCCACCGATGGTTCGACAGAGAGTGTGAACGGATTTCCGCATGTCGGAATCCAGGCAAAACAAAAGCAAACCGGCCCGAGCCGCACGCGCCTGTTGCGACGCCGGCCGATATTCGTTCTGCCGCTCAATCGTTCTCGCGTTGAGGGCATCGGGCGGTCTCCTCGGGTCGGTGGCCAGCAGCACGCTGAAATCCCGTGGCTCTTTTTTGCCTGCTGGCGACGCAGAGGTCTAAGCCCGCACCGCCCGCGCCCGCCTGGACGACGCTCCCGCTTTGCTTTGCACAGGACCGGTTTCAATCTCCCGCTTCCCCCCATCCGACGCTCTGACAATCAGCTCCGGCGTCCAAACCTCCTGCAACGCCTGCGGCGCTCGCCCACCGAGTCGTTCGATCAGCATCTCCGCCATCCTCTTCCCCGCCCGATGCGTCTCCGCCGAAAAGGTGGTGAGCGCCGGCTGCACATACCGCCCAATCGGATGGTTATCTCCACCGATCACGCCGATATCGCGCCCCGGCACTCGCCCCGTCTCCGAGATCCCCCGCAGCACCCCCAACGCGATCAGATCATGTCCGCACACAATCGCCGTCGGCGGATCCGCAAGCGCCATCAATTGCCGCACCGCCTCGGCGCCGCCCTCTTCAGTCATCGGCGACTCGACACAAAGCGCCTTATCGAACCTGATTCCCGCGGCGCGCAGCGCTTCCTCATATCCCACCCGCTCGAGGCGACTGAACATGAAAAACTCAGTTGCATGAATCAGCGCGATCCGCCGATGCCCCAACGCGATAAAGCGCCCACATCCCGCGCGCCCGACCACCTGGTGATCGATATCGACAAACGGAAACGCGTCCGATGTCTCGCTGCGGCCAAACGCGACAAACGGAATATCCCGTTCGAGCAGATACGCAATGCGTTCATCCTGCCGGCGCGTGCGCCCAAACAGCAGCGCATCGACGCGTTGCCGCTCGATAAGCCGCTTGAACACGTCAATCTCCCCTTCCACGCTTCGCGCCGACGCCACGATCACCTGAAAGTCCGTGCCTTCGAACGCGTCGTTCACGCCCGCCAGCATATCCAGAAAGAACGGGTGAGCGAATGACGTTTGCGGCGCCGACACCACGAACGCAAACGTGTCGGCCGATTGCCGCCGTAAGCGCCGCGCCGCCGGGTCCGGCGAAAAGCCGTACCGCTCAGCGGCTTCGAGCACGCGCTGGCGCGTCGACGGGCTGACATCGTCGCGGCCGTTCAGCGCCTTCGACACCGTGCTCACCGACAGCTTGAGCGTGGCTGCAAATTCCTGAATGTTCATCCGATGGGGTCGTGAAGTCCGCGGGGAGCAAGGCTCGAAAACGATTTTTCAACATTCTACGACGACCGCCGCCGTCAATTTCAAATTACGCGTCTGACAAAACCGATTTCGCCATACTTCACCACGCCTTTTCTTGAATTTTCCATGACACGCTGCTATCTTTTATCGAAATCGTTTTCGGCACGAAGTTCGGCATGAAGCGGCCATCGTGAACAAGGCGCGCTTCACGCGCCGTGCTGACGATGGATCAGTCAATCAGGAGAAGCAGATCATGCAGGAACGGAAAGGCGGCTGCCTGTGCGGCGCCGTGCGTTACGTGGTGAAGGGCGAACCGCAGATGGTCGGACTGTGTCATTGCACGCACTGTCAGAAGCAGAGCGGCAGCGTGTTCTCGTTCAACGTCTTCTACAAGGAAGACGACTACGAGCAACACGGCGACACGAAGTTCTATCTGGACACGGGCGATAGCGGCAAGCCATCGCGGCGGCACTTTTGCGGTGAGTGCGGGTCGCCCATTTTCACAACGGACCCAGGGTTGCCTGGCGTCGTTATCGTGAAGGCCGGTACGCTCGACAGCATGGAAGGCCTGCATCCGCAAGCCGAGATCTACACCGATCGCGCCGCGCAATGGATCGCACCGTGTGAAGGAACCAAACGGTTTCCGCGGGCGCCCAGCTTTTGAGTTCGCAGTTTGCTGCGAAGGGCGCTCGTTTATGACGACGAGGCTCCCCCTTTCCCCGCGAACATCACACCGCGCGCGACGGTCGGACCTTCCTTGCTTCATGCACGAAAGATCCGCCGATCGACATCGCATCAGGCAAAGCTCTTCAACCGCTGCAGCGCCTCGACCATTTCGCCCGGGTCCGGCCGCAGCGTGTAGTCCGGACTGACTTCCGCGTACGCAATCGTGCCGTCCTGAGCGATCACATATCGAGCCGGCATCGGCAGCGTCCAGCTGGGTTCGCCGTTGATAACCGGCAAGTCGGTGTTGAATCCCTTGTAAGCGTCGATCAATTCATCCTGCAGACGGAACCGGATGCCGAATCCGTCAGCCGCCTTGCCGCCTTTGTCGACCAGAATCGGATAGCTGAGCTTGTTCTGGCGCTGCGACTTCAGGCTGTTCGCCGCGGTCTGCATCGAGATCGACACGAGATGCGCACCCAGCGAGCGGATCTGATCGGCGACTTCCTCGATGGCCTGCAAGTCGATGTTGCAGTACGGACACCAGACGCCGCGATAAAACGTCACGACCAGCGGCCCGCTTTCGAGCATCTCGGTCGACGAGACGATCTGGCCTTCCGCGGCCCTCAGCGAGAACGTCGGCGCGATATCGCCCACTTTCAGCGCGCGCTCCGCCTGACCGGTCGCGATCAGTTCTGCCGTTGTCCTATGAAAAATGTCGACGACTTCGGGCGACGCAACCTTGCTCTCGAAGTGCGCCTTGAAGGCATCCAGTTTGTCTTGCAGTTTCATTTCCGACTCCTGTGTTTGCTCGCCGGTAGTGGCGTGAACACATGGTGATTCATTCGTACAGTCGGGGGTAGAATGGCTGGATGACTTTCAGTTATTCACACGGCAAATGAATGACAAGCTATCGGTGCTGCGGCTCTTCACGCGTGTCGCGCACACGTCGAGCTTCACCCGGGCGGGACGCGAATTGGGCATTAGCCAGCCGTCGGTGTCGAGGCAAATCTCGGAACTCGAAGCGGATGTCGGCACCGCGCTCTTCAGCAGAAGCACGCGAGCCGTCAAGCTGACCGACGCGGGCGTCGACTATCTGTCGCGCGTCGAAGCGATCCTCGCCGCGCTCGAAGAGGCCGATCACGCCGCGCGTGGTACGACCGAGTTGCGCGGCCGTCTTCGCGTGGCGCTGTCCACCAGCTTCGGCATTCGCGAGGTGATTCCGCGCATTGACCGCTTCATGGAGTTGCACCCCGCATTGCATATCGATCTGCTGATGGAAGACGACCGGCAGGACCTGATTGCGGAAGGCGCAGACGTCGCGATCCGGTTCGGTGTGCTGCCGGACTCGAGCGCGAGATCGAGACTGCTCGGACGGTCGGCGCGCATGCTGGTGGCCGCGCCCAGCTACCTGGCGCGCGCGGGCCGTCCTGTCGAGCCATCCGACTTGAGCCAGCACACCTTCGTACTCGGTCCATCGAGCGCGGCGTCGCTAGGATGGACGCTTCAAAAGAACGGACGCGACGCCGTGTTCCGCGCGGACGGGCGTCTCACGACATCGGTGAACGAAGCGGCGACGGCCGCAGCCGTTGCGGGGCTGGGCATCTTGCCTATCGCTTTGTGGGGGTGCCGAAACGAGATCGCGGACGGACGCCTCATGCCGATACTCGAGGACTGGCAGCTTGAACCCGTCGAGATTCACGCGGTATTCCCGCCGGGACGAGCGTCCCGTCCCGCCGCTAGCGCGTTGATCGATTACCTGACCGAAGAGATCAGGCCCATTTCGGTTCGAATCGGACCGAAACGGCAGCGCTAAAGAGCGCTCCTTGTCAGGAAGGCTCCCGCGCTGCTGATTTGAACCGTGACGGCCTGGTCACGGCCGTCTGCACGAGCGACACATACGGCCCGTTCGCGCTTTTCTCCGCCATATAAGCCGCGCGCGCCTAGGGCGAAACAAACATGTTCTTGCGAATCGAGCCGTGCACACCCCAATTCCCGTCGACCACCTGCGTCACACCGAAATCCGCCGCAACCGACATCAGCGCGATCGCTTCGTCCTCGCTCATCCGGTGCACGGTCATCAGGAAGCGCCGCAGCTTGCGGAACGCATCGCGCATCGCTTTGTCGAGGCTCGCATGCTGCGCGACTTCGACCTGCGCGTTCGGGCCGAGCTCGGCCAGATAATTCGCGAATGTGAAGCCGTACACGGACCACAGCTCGTCGGTTTCGAGCAACGGATGCGTGAGCCCTTCGAGCGTCGTGCCGCCGAGATCGTTCTTCTTGTGCAGCACGAATTCGAAGTCGCCGGTCAGCGAACATTCGATCGCGGTGCCGCCGAGTTCGCTGTCGCCTTGCGCCGCATGCGGGTCGCCGACTGAAAAATACGCGCCGTCGACTGCAACCGGGTAGTACATCCGCGCGCCCTTGCCGACGCGCCAATCGTCGATATTGCCGCCGGTGTAGCCCGGTGGAATCGAGCTGACGAAATCGGCCTCGGCCGGGGCGACGCCCATCGTGCCGAAGTGCAGACGCGCGGGCACCTTCACGTTCGGCAGAATGTTCTCGCGCTTGCGCACCAGCGAGTGATCGACCCTTACGCCCGGATAGTCGATCATCGCGTGCACGACGCCGTCGGGGTCCGTCTGCGGCGTCCACACATAGTTGTAGACCGCGCGCGCGTGCGGTTCGCCCGCGGTATCGAGTTCGAAGATCGTCACCACTTCGCGCGGCTTCGGCTCTTCGATCAGATCGCGATACTGAAAGCCCCACGAAGCCGCCACATTCGATCCGAAGCAGCGGCCCGCATAGCATGCGTTGCAGCTCGGCCGCGGACGCACGTCGAGAATCCGCACTTCGAGCACGTCGCCCGCTTCGGCGCCTTCCATCGCGACCGGCCCGGTCAGCAGATGCACACCGACGCCCTCGCCGGACCCGAGCTTGAACGGCCCGACGGTTGGGCCCGCGCCGCGGCGCGGCATCGCCTTGTGCTCGCGCGTCCAGTGAAACACGCTCTCGGCGCCGGGATCGCCGGCAATCATCCGTTCGTGGTCGTCGTTCGCATGATGTGTCAGCGTCTCGATCGTTACGCGGTCGCCGGAACGCACGGTCACCGCGGGCGCGACCGCCTTGCTGAAATAACCCCAATGCACCGTTTCCGGCGAGACAGGCAGAGTGTGGTGCTTCATGTCGGTTCGGACCTTGTGTCGAGATGTCGTGTCGTGTCGTGTGCTGCCCGGCGTCGTGTTGCCGGGCGGCGCGGAATGCGAATGGACTTGCCGTTGCCCTTGCGTTGCTGTTGCCTTCGCGTGCCGCTGCCTCGCGGTTGCCTTCGCGTTTGCGGTTGCCGTCGCCGTGGCGGGTTACCCTTCACGCGCTTCAGGGCGCAACTTCAAACCGCGTGTCGGCACCCATCACGTTGAGAAACTTCGTCGTCAGCGGATGGCGCGGATGCGTGAGCAACTCGTGCGCCGGCCCCTGTTCGACAACGTTGCCGCCGCTCATGAACACCACCCGGTCCGCAACCTGATCGGCAAAGCGCAACTGGTGCGTCGAGATGATCATCGTCAGGCCGTCTTCGAATGCGAGCCGCTGGATCACGTCGAGCACTTCGCCGACCAGTTCCGGGTCGAGCGCCGAGGTCGGTTCGTCGAGCAGCAGCACGCGCGGATTCGGCGCAAGCGCCCGCGCAATCGCGACGCGCTGCTGCTGACCGCCCGACAGATGACGCGGCAGCGCATCCGCGCGATGACTCAAGCCAACGCGTGCAAGCAGTTCGTGCGCGCGGCGATCCGCTTCAAACGCGTTGATGCCATGCACCCAGCGCAACGGACCCGCGATGTTCTCGCGCGCACTCAAATGGCTGAACAGATTGAACTGCTGGAACACCATGCCGACGCCGACGCTCGCGCGTTCGTTCGCAAGGTGGCGCGCGTTCATCGGCCGGCCGTCTTCGCGATAGCCGAGCCTGCGCCCGCCGACGTGAATCTGGCCGGCGTCCCATTGCTCCAGATGGTTGATACAGCGCAGCAGCGTGCTCTTGCCGGACCCGCTCGGACCGAGCAGCGCGATCACCTCGCCGGTCTGCACGGTCAGATCGAAGCGGTCGAGCACGGTCTGCCTGCCGTAGCGTTTGTGCAGACCGGTCACGCGCACGGCGGCGGGACGCGTTGCCAGTTCCGCATAGCGTGCCGTGCGATCGAGACGCGGTGGGGCGACAAGACGCAGCGGTCCGCGGGCGGGGAGCGACGGCCCAGCCAGACCACCCGCGCCTGAGTCGAAGTTCGCCACTGCGGCTGCGTGCGCCATGGCGGCTTCCACGGCCGCTGCAGCTTCGTGCGTGCCGCCACCGCTTCCGCCGTTGCCGCTGCCGCTGCCGTTGCCCACGTCGGCACCGTTGCCCATGCCGGCTGACGTTGGAGTCGTTTGAGCGCCGCCATCGGCATGACCGCCAGCGAGCACCTGCGTCACCGCATCGCCGCCGTCACGCACCCGCCGCCACGGCAACAAACGCGCAAACCGTTCCGACGGCGCACGATCCAGATCGAGCGACGCCTCTGCGATCAACTGAATCAGCGCAATCGCGCCGGTCAGTACGAGATACATCAACCCCGACGCGAAGAAGATCGAAAAGAAATCGAATGTCGACGACGCGAGCTGTGTGCTGCGCAACGTCAATTCGTCGACGGCGATCACCGACGCAAGCGACGAGTTCTTCAGCGCACTCACCGACTCGTTACCCAGCGCGGGCACGATCGTGCGGATCGCCTGCGGCGAGATTACGCGACGCAACAGCACGGCCGGCGTCATCCCAAGCGCCTGCCCCGCGAGCAGCTGCCCGCGATCGACGCCTAGCACGCCGGCCCGCAGAATCTCCGCGATAAACGGCCCTTCGTTTGCGGCGAGCGCGAGGCCCGCCGCGCCTATTGCGCTGAGCTTCAGACCGATGTGCGGCAGCGCGTCGTACGCAAACACGAGCTGCAGAATCAGCGGCGTGCCGCGGAAAATCACCGTATAGCCGCGCGCGATCACCGCGAGCGGGCCTACCTTGCTCAACTGCATCGCGGCCAGCACGAGGCCGACGAACAGACCGCCGGCGAGTCCGAGCACGGTCACCGCAATCGTGAAGCCGATCCCGTGCAGCAAATACGGCAAACTCAAATAATGCAGAAACAGATCCATCAGTCAGCCACCTTTCAACTGCTCATCAACGACTCATCAACTACTCACCCACTACGCCTCAACCGCTCATCGACCGCCCGTCAGGCGCGTGCCATCAGTTCGAGACGATAAGCTTCGGCGCTTCGAGGTTCTCCGCGGGCAGCGACCACTTCTTCAGCATCTGCGCCTGCGCACCCGACTTCTGCAGCGCGACGAGCGCCGCCATCACCGCCGCGCGCAACTCCGGCTTGTCCTTCGGCACGCCGATACCGACCGAGTACGGCAGCGTCACCGCGCTCGCCTTTTCGAGCTTGTCCGGATACGCCTTCACCGCCTGCTCGACGGTATTCACGTCATTGATGTATGTATCCGCGCGGCCCGCGAGAATGGCCTGAATGCAGTTCGCGTTGTTGTCGTACAGCTGGACGGTCGCTTCGGACTTGCCTGCCGCCTTGCACGCCGGCGCGAGGTTGTTGATCAGCGGCACTTCGACATAACCGGTGTTTTCCGCGGCGGTCGCGCCGCACATCGACGCATTGATGCCGGTGATCTTCTTCGGGTTGCCCTTGGCGACCAGCACGCCGTCGAACACCTTCGAATACGTGATGAAGTCGGCCGCTTTCGCGCGCTCCTCAGTCGCGTAGATATCGGAGATCACGATGTCGGCCTGGCCGCTTTGCAGCGTCGTCAGCAGCGCGGCGAAGGTGACCGGCTTGTACGCCATCTTGAAGCCGAGGCAGTCGCCGATCGCTTCGCCGAGGTCGATATCGAAGCCGATGTATTTGCTCGGGTCGTTCGGATCGAGCGCTTCGTAACCCGGCGTGTGCGGGTTGATGGCGTTCGTCAGCGTCTTGCCCTTGAGCTGCGGATACTTCGCCTGGAGCGCCTTGCATTCGGCTGGCGTCGCGGTTTCCGCGGCCGACGCGCGGCCGGGGACCGAGATCATCAGCACCAGCAGCAGGCAAACCACGCCGGAAACGAGTTCGCGCCAGTGTCCGGCGGCGGCAAGCGCGCGCAGCCGGCCCTGCCCGCGATCTGTCAGTACGGTACGCATCAAAAGACTCCGTGAGCGGCAGATGTCAATGGCACACCCCATGTACGCCTGATTGCATTGCACGGGAGCAAGCGTAGGTGGAGGAAATTGGCGGGACTTGTCCCGACGCGCCCAAATACCTGGATTCAGGTGAAGCGGTGCGGGTGGCGCGCCCGGGCGGGGGGCGCATAGGCGGGGAAGCGGAATGCGCGGCGGTCGGGCAAGCCGCGTCAGCCGCGGCTCGAGCCGCCCTTTAAAACAGCGTGCGAATCCCGCCGCCGATGGTATAACCGGACGAGAAATGCGTCGCGTGATCGCCGAGCACCGCCGTATAGACAAGCGTGCGTCTCGACAGCGGATAGTCGTAGCCCACCGACCACGTATTGCGGAATTCGTCGCGCTCGCCGCCGCTCTTCGACATGCCGTCCGACATCAGCACGGTGCCGACACCTATCTGGATGGACGCCCCGAGCTGACCGAAGTTGACGTGATAGCCGCCGCCCGCAATCGCATTCGAGATGTACTGATACTGCCCGTACAGCTTGACGGCGCCGATCTCGTAAGTCGCCCCCGCCTGTACCGCCGACTGCGTCGAAAGGCCGGGCACGCTCGATGCGAAATCGCCGGGCACGCTATTGAATTTGAGCTGCTGGTACACGACGTTCGCGGTGATCGGACCACCGCGGTATTGCACCTGCCCCGCCCACTTGTTCTGCCCCGGCTCGCCCGCCGCATTGCCGAACGCGTACTGCGCATTCAATTGCCAACCGTCGTAGGGAGCGGTCGAATAGGTCACCGCATTGCTCCACTCGCCGCCGCCGCCGCCCACGCCCTGACCGTTGACGGCCACATACGTGTGGATCACCGCCGGCGAGAACACGAACGAATTGAAGAACGGGTTGTAGAAGATCGTCGAGTTCCAGTAGAGCGGCCCGATCTGCCCGAAGACGAGCTTGCCCCACGGCGCGTTGATACCGACCCACGCATTGCGTGAAAAGAACCCGTCGCCGGCGAAGCGCCCGAACGTGCCGTTCTGCACCGAAAAATAGCTCTCCAGTTCGAACACCGCCTGGTACCCGCCGCCGAGATCTTCGCTGCCCTTGAGCCCCCAGAACGACGCGGTCGCGCCGCCGTTGCCGACCATCCACGCGGTCTGGCCGCCCAACGCTTTTTTCGCGCCCACGAATGCGTCGACGTCGCCGTATAGCGTCACGCTGGACTGCGCGGCGGCGTGGCCGCTCCAGCATAATGAGGCGAGCGCCGCCGCAGGGAACGCGCGCCGCAGTTTCCTGTTCATCTGATACCTCCGTAGCTTGTTTTTTTATTGATGCGCGGCGGTTCAACGCATCGCGGCGCGGTAGTAGGTCGGGTCGTAGTACTTCGATGGGTCCGTCAGCGTCTTATGGGGCGTCGCGTAGCGGCTGCGCAGCGCGAGCACGGTGCGGATGCCCGCCACGTTCATGCGGCCCTTGCGGAAAAAGCCCGCGTGCGGATCCAGCAGTTCGCCATAGGTGGTCGCCGCGAGTTCCGGCGACATCTGCGGTACGTTCTTGCGCAGAATGGCGATCGCTTCGTCATGGTTCTTCGGGTCGTACAGCCAGTCGATGGCCTCGACATACGCGCGGATGAACGCCACCACCTTCGCCTTGTTCTCATGCGCCCATGAGCGGCGCGTCGCCGCGACATTGCCCTGATAAGGGCCGATTACATCGGTGGCCGTCGCGATCTGGTTGAAGCCGTCGTTGCGCGCCAGAATGTTGAACGGCGTGGACAGCAGCGTGGCCACCTGCTTGTGCTGCTGCAGCGCCGCCCAGCGTTGCACCATGCCGCCCGCGGTCTCGATCTTGTAGTCGTCCGGTTGCAGGCCTTTACGGGCAAGCATGTCGTACAGCACGAACGCATAGCCGGTCGTGCGCGCGTCGACCGATAACGTCTTGCCGCGCAGATCGTCATAAGACTTGACGTCCGGCGCCGCGACCAGAGAAAGGAAGCTGCTGTCGCTGCCCATCACCGCGACGAAGTCCGGCTGCGCACCGATCGGCGCTTCGCCCTCGCCTTCCACGTACGCAACGATGTTGTCGATCGCGGTCATCGCGATGTCGAAGCGGCCTTGCGACAGGTCGGTCATCTGGTTCACCGAACCGGTCGTGCCCTGCAGGATCACGTGAATGCCGTGCTGCGCGAAGAAGCCTTTGTCTTCGGCCACGTAGCTCGGCCAGTTGAAGCCGCCGGGAAACACGTTGACCGTCACGTCGCCGAGTTTGGGCGTCTGCTGCGCCTGCGCAGCCGGCGCCGCGCTAATGCCGCATGCGATGAATGCGGCGGCCGTGAATGCCGCCAGCCACGACTTTCCAATTGCTTTCATTATTCAACCATCCTAAATATGTGATACAGCAAGAAGCGGGAAAATGGCGTTCAGGCTATTTGGCGGTCACCGGCGCGGATTCTCTCGCGCGACTCGCGGGCAGCGCCATGCGCGACGGTTGCAAGGCGAGCGCGAGCAACGCGCCGATGCAGGCCAGCAGCGAAATCTGCTCGAGCCCGGCAGCCGACCAGCCGGTGGACGTCGCCAGCCAGCCGATCGTGTAGCCGGCGATCGACGCCGATCCATACAGGCTCGACACGAACACGCCCGAAGCCTTGTTATTCAGATGGCCGCTGACCGAGCGAATGTGATAGCCGGCCAGATTCACGTAGATCACCCCGCTCACCACGAGCCCCCAGACAAACGACAGCAATGCTTGCGCGATCAGCGTGGAGGCCGCGTAGAAGAGCCCGTAGCCGAGCAAAGCCGCAATCAGGAAGCTCACGACGAGCACCTTGCGCGCCGAAAGGCGGTCGCCGATCCAGCCGCCCGCGATCGATGCGAACACACCGAACCCGTAAGCGCTCATCACGCGTCCGGTCATGGCCGGCGTAAAGCCGAGATGTTCACGCAGGAACGTCGGATACATGCCGAGATAGCCGTAGATGATCAATCCGCCGATCAAACTCAGCACGGTCAGCAGCACCGTGTTGCGATTCCACAGCGTCTGCGCGGTGGCGAGGCCCGCGTCGTCGCGGCGTTCGGCTGCGCGTGTCTCGCTGAACCACGGTCGCACCGCGATCAGGATCAGCACGATCGCCGCAAAGCCCAGCAGCCCGAACACGATCATCGGGAAGCGCCACTCGTGCCTCGTCGCGAGCAAGGCGGCGCCGGCCATCGGCCCGATAATCGCGCCGACGCCGAACGAAAAATTCACCGCGCCGACCGCGGTCGAGCGAAAGCGCGTGAAGTAGCTGGTTCCGATCGCGATGATCACCGTCAGCTGCATGGCTTCGCCGATGCCGGTCGCGGCCCGGTACAGCAGCATTTCGGTAAAGCCGTGCGCGCTCGCGGTCAGCACCGTGCCGATCGAGAAGATCGCGATGCCGGCGACGGTCGCGCTTCTGCGCGACAGCCGCGCGAGCAGGAAGCCGGTCGGCGCGCCGGCAACGGCCATGCCGAGCGTGAAGATCGTCGACAGCAAGCCGACCTGCGCGAGCCCGAAGCCGTACTCGTGACGCACGTCGGCCGCAAGCAGCGGAAAAATCTGACGATCCATCGCGTTGATCGAATACGACGCGAGCAACACGACGAACATCGCGACGGCGGCCAGCGTCGAACCGGACGGACGCAACCCCGCCTGCTGTGCAGGCCGCGAAAGGGAACTATTCATCTACGTCTCGAAGAAGGCGGCGGCCGCCTGGCCACCGCGTGTCAAGGGAGCGGCGCGCACCGGCCAGGCGCGTGCGCCGCGGTCTCGCGCTCAGCCCGGTTGCGGCGCCGATGCGACAAACGCGTCGCAGATCGCACTGCCGGTCGTGAACACCACGCCCGGCCGCGCATGGATGTGCGCGAGCGCTTCACGGAAGTAACGCATCCGGTGCGGCACGCCCATGATGTACGGATGCACGACCAGCGCCATCACGCGCGGCTCCTTGTGCGCATCCGCGTATAGCTGCTCGAACTGGTCGATCGCGCGATCGCGATACTCGGCCGCGGCATGGTGCTGGATCAGCATCATCGCGACGTCGTTGCACTCCTGCGTGTACGGCACGCTGACAATCGGCTTGGTGCGCGTCTTCAGATACAGCGGCTGATCGTCGAGCACCCAGTCGCACACATAGTCATAGCCTTCCTCGACGAGGATGTCCGGCGTCTCCCAGGTTTCGGTCAGCCCCGGCCCGAGCCAGCCGCGCGGCGCCTGCCCGGTGAACGCGCGAATTGCTTCGGAGGTCTTGCGGATATCGGCGCGCTCGTCTTCCACCTTCTGCATGTTCTTCTGGCTGAAGCCGTGACCCATAAACTCCCAGCCGCGTTCGAGCGCCGCGCGCGAAATCGGCTCATAGCTGCGAATCGCCGAACCGTTGATCGCGAGTGCGGCGCGAATGCCGAGCGTGTCGAACACGTCGAGCATGCGCCAGAACGCGACGCGATTGCCGTATTCGTGCCATGCCCAGTTCGGCACGTCCGGTGTCGGCGAGCCGCCGGCGGGCGGCGTGAGCACCGTGCGCGGCATCGTTTCGCGCGGATTCCATTCCTCGATATTGACGATCACCCACACGGCGAGCCGCGCGCCGTCCGGCAACGCGAGCTTCGACCGCTCGACGATCGGCGAAAACGCGAGACGTTCGTTCGGTAGCAGGTTCATGATTTCCTCGAGCCGATGGTGAAATGGATGGCGCCAAGCCCTTCGACCGCGCCTTCGATGCGATCGCCCGGCACGACCGGGCCGACGCCGGCAGGCGTGCCGGTGAAGATCAGGTCGCCCGCCTTCAGTTCGTATTGCGTGGACAGATTCGCGATGATCTCGGGCACGTTCCAGATCATCTGCGCGAGGTCGCCGGTTTGCCGCACCTCGCCGTTCACCGACAGCGTGATGGCGCCGCGCCCGATATGCCCGACGCGCGCGACCGGATGCAGCGGGCCGCACGGCGCCGACGCATCGAACGACTTGCCCATCTCCCAGGGCAGCATGCGTTCGCGCATTTCGCGCTGGCGATCGCGCCGCGTCATGTCGATGCCGACCGCGTAGCCGAACACATGGTCAAGCGCTGCGGTAACCGGAATGTTCACGCCGTCGGCGCCGATCGCAACGACGAGTTCGATCTCATGCTGGAAGTCTTCGGTGCACGGCGGGTAAGCGAGCTCCGCGCCGTTCGCGACGACGGCGTCCGACGGCTTCTGGAAAAAGAACGGCGGATCGCGCTCATCGCCCTCCTTCATTTCGCGAATGTGGTCGACGTAATTGCGGCCGACGCAGTACACGCGGCGCACCGGAAACGCACTGGCATCGCCGGCTATCGCGAGAACGGTGGTGGCCAATGAAACGGCATACGAAGCAGTCAAGCTTGTCTCCCCTGGTGGTGAAAGTTCGTCGGGGAAATGGTCTGTGTACAATATCGCCTTGTCAACGCTTAAGTGTATTCACTTTAGTGGGCACCGCAGCAATCTGTATTTGCTCAAATTGAGTGCTTGCTGCACCACGAAGCATAAGAACGTTGATCGCAAGCGCACACAAGTAGTGATGCGGAACGTGCGATTTGCATACTTTTGCGGCTTGATCACCCAGAAGTGTGCTCATTACTCATTTATAATCAGCCTCGTCTCCAGTCCGAGGACCTTATGAACGAAAAAACCGCTGCCGCCACGCTGTCGGGCGAACTCGCCGAGCGCATACGCCAGGAGCTGCTCGATGGCGTGCTTGCGGCTGGATCGCGCATCAATGAGGTGTCGCTGAGCCGGGAACTGGCGGTATCGCGCACACCGCTGCGAGCAGCGCTGCAGATGCTGGCAGGCGAAGGCCTGCTGACCTACACGCCGAATCGCGGCTTCACGGTGCGAGCCTTTCCGTTATCGGAAATCGTCGACGCGTATGAAATGCGCGCCCTCGCGGAAGGGCTCGCCGCGCGGCTCGCGGCCGAGCGCGGACTATCGGCGCAAGCATGCGTGCAGCTGGAAAACGCGCTTACGCATGGCGACGAGATTCTCGCGAGCGACGCGGAACTGAACGAGCAGCGCGCGAACTACGCTGAGGTCAACGAGATTTTCCATTCCGTGATTCATCAGGCGGCGAGCTCGCGGCTCGTCTCCGATGTATTGCGTGTGTGCCAGCAGATTCCCCAGGCGTCCGCGCACAATATTCTCGCGTTCGAGATTGACGATATTCGCGAACGGCATCGGTTTCATCACCGCATTTACGATGCGATTCTCGCGCGAGAACCACGCGAGGCGGAAACGCTGATGCGGCAGCACGTGGTGAGCGTGAAGACATCGCTGATTCGCGCGACGAGCCGGCAATTGAATACCGCGCAAAATGAAAATGCAAACGCGGGCAAAAGAAAAGCGGCGACCAAATAGATGACGTGACGGGCACGCTCGGCGTCTCATCAGGCGTCCGGCCATCGTGTCTATTTTCAGAAGGCGGGGCGGGGCGGGGCGCATCGCATCGAGCGCGAATTGCCCCGCCCATCTGTACCCGCAGCTTCGTGCTCCCCGCCGGTGCCAGTTCAGGGCGCCGATCGAAACCGTCGGTGCGACGCGAAATCAACGGGCCGTTCCCGTGACATCGGAGTTCACCGCATGCCGCGCAAGATCGCGATGTCTAGCGCACGGTGAAGACGGAAATACCGCCGTTCGGAAACGCGCCGCTCCCCGCCTGGAACGGCACATAGACCTGACCCGATGGACCGTCGACCGCCACTGAGTGCGCGCCGGTTCCGACCGCGATCTGCGCGACGATCGAACGGCTCGTGCCGTCGACCACAGCCATCTGCGGCGTGAAGCCGGAGGCCGCCGCGATGCCGTTCGCGGTCCAGTGTCGTGCGGGCAGGAAGTAGCGATTCGACGTCGGGTCGTAGGTAATCTGATCGACGCCGCCGAACGGCAGCTTCGCGAGGACCGTGCCATGGGTGCGATCGAGGATCAGCGTGATCAACGGACTACCCGCGGCCGGATCGCAGCCGACCATCACGTCCTCGTTTGGACCCAGCGCGATGCCGGCCGGCGCGCAGGCGCCGAGCGGAAAAGCCTGGCTGACAGCCGGGTGCCCGCTTAGCACCGAACTTGCCGGAATCACGTCGAGTTCGCCGTCGGGATTGGCCGTAGTGCCGTCATTGTTGATCAGGAAGCTCTGCGTGCCCGCATCGTACGCGCAGGCCTCGAGCCCCGACGATCCCGGAAACGTGAGCTGCGTGACGACCGTCTGCGTGTCCGTATTAATGAAGCTGATAAACGGCGGGGAATCTCCCGGATTGGCCATCAGCACCAGATGATCGACCGGATCGAAGCAGCCTTCGTCCACGCGGTTCCCGGACGTGGTGAGCGGAATGGTTTTGGTCAGCGTTTGCGCGGTCGTGTCGAGAATCTTCACCGCATTCACGTCACCGACGTACAACGTGCTCGTGCCCGGCAATCCGACGAGGCCGTCCGGCCCCGAGTTCTCGGTGGAGGCGCCGATGCCGGTGAAATTACCCGGAATCTGCGCGACCAACTGGTTGCTGCTCGTGTCCACCACATCGACCGCCTTGTTGTTGCGATCGGCAAGAAAGTAACGGCCGTGATCCGCAAAGCTGATGTCGAAGCTGAAAGCGGGACTGGCTGCATTGGGCACCGCAATATTGGTAATGAGGTGCGGGCCGCTCGCACTGGTCGTGGGCGTCGCATCGCCGCTGCCGTGAGACGAGCCGCCGCATGCCGCCATCAGACATGTCGCGATTGAGCAAGCGGCAATCAGCAGGACCTGCCGGGAGTTCCGTCTTTTCATCCTTGTCTCCAAAGTCTTTTTCCAACCGTTGATCAAAACGGCGGTAAATGGCGTTTCACGAGCGCGCATTGGCGCGCAATGCGCATTCCGGTATTACCGCATTTGCAATCGATGCATGTATTTATCTCATCAACAGTCCTCATTGTTCGAGAATCATAAAATGGCCGCATGAATCGTCGTTTCATCGGGGTGCGCGTGTACCGTCGCATGACAATGGCGACTGACTGCATGCGCGGTGAACTACGGGCTGTGTTGCGCGGCAAACGTTTATTGCCGTCTGAACAATGCGGGACGTCCGCTTAAGAAGCACTTAAGGGTTTTTCGGACAGTAAGTTATGCGAACACGTGTTGAAAGGACCGTAGCGCAACGAATGCAAGATTGTGTGAGTCAAGCCCGCCAACGAATCATTTTTTTCGAATTTCGACCGTATCCATTCAAACGACACTCGATGTCACTAAAGTCGCTATCAAATTGCCTGGTGTGCGACAGGTATCCTTACCAATGCACAAAATAAACAAGCGTGACCGGAACGGGCGACCGAATTTATGAATGAAAGCCCCTTGCCTTTGAGTTGCCACACAGCCTTTGCATGATCTCGACAGGATGTGTCGCACGTTCGTCACGCTTGCGCCAGGTACCCAGCACAACCCACGCGTTTTGTCTGATCAATACGTTGCCCCCACCCGGCTACGCAACGCCCTCGTCGGTTCGCCGTTAACCCATCAAGCGCAGATGACCTCGGCGACCCCGTTCGTCGATCACGCACTTCTGCTTCTCGAAGACTGAACATGCAACGCCCCATCTGTTATCCCACGTTACGCTGCCCCGTCTGCACGGCAGCCCCGCTGCGAGCCCTCGAGAATTTTTTTCGCTCTTGCCGCAATGCACCCGCGCAATAGCGTCGCGCCACGCGAAGCGTTCGGTCACGCGCAACGACCCTTTCGTACCCGATCGCTTAAGTTCGTAAGTTACCCATCACGGTCCAGCCATGCGTCATCCATAGGATTGCACCCGATTCAGCAAAGCACGGTCAATCTAAAACTAGGATGCCTTAGCATGCGACACGTCAATTTAAGGTTACGCATCAATCCGCTTACGCGCTGGCTTCTCGCGTCGCTCTGCGCAACAGGTGCGCAGATTTCCTTTGCGCAGTCGTCGGGCGATCTCGGCTCGGTGCAAAGCAGCGCATCGTCATCGTCGTCAGTCGCTGACAGCGCCACGCCGTCCAATGCGCAGTCCGCGCCGGCACAGGCGCCGACGCAAGGCTCGCTGAGCGCGACCGAGCCGAAGTCGATCATCAACGAGAACTACATCAGGAACAGCACCGCGCCGACCTCGAACTACAGCGACATTCTGCAGATCGCGCCGAGCGTATCGAGCATCAATCCGAACGGCGCGGGCCTGATGGAAACCCAGAGCCTGTCGATTCGCGGCTTTCAGGACGGCCAGTACAACGTGACGTTCGACGGTATCCCGTTCGGCGACTCGAACGACTTCACACACCATTCGACGTCGTTCTTCAACTCGCAGAACATCGGCGGCATCGCGGTCGACCGCGGCCCCGGCGACGCATCGCAGATCGGCTTTGCGACCTTCGGCGGCACCATCGCGATTTCGTCGATCGAGCCGACGGCAACGCCGGCGTTCTCGGTGCTCGGCTCGTACGGCAGTTGGGATACGTGGCTCACCGGCGGACAGTTCAACACCGGCGACATGCAGCAATACGGCGATGTACGCGCGGTGGTCGGCTACGACCACGTGAGCAGCGACGGCTATCTCGAGAACTCCGGACAGCGGCGCGACAACATTTACTTCAAGCTCGAAAAGCCGATCGGCGACGACACGCTGCTGACGTTCTTCGCGGACTACGACCGGATTCATCAGAATGTGTCGCTCGGCGCAACCGCCGCGCAGATTCATCAGTTCGGCCCGGACTTCGCGCTAAGCGGCAATCCGGCGAGCCAGTCCTTCTTTGGCTACAACTTCGACCGGATCAACACCGACTTCGAATACATAGGCCTGAAGACGAAGCTCGGCGGCTGGAGTCTGGAGAACACGCTGTACACGTACGGGTATTACCACGACGGCTTCAACGGCCTCGATCCGAACGGCGAGACGCCGAACGGGACGGCCCTCGGCCCGAACAATGTGCCGGGCCAGCAGATCGCGAACAACTACCGCGCGTTCGGCGACATCATCAAGGCCGAGCATCGGTTCGGCCCCGGCAATCTGCAGTTCGGCGCGTGGCTCACGCATCAGTCCAACTTTCGCGACAACCTGAACGTCGACGACACGCTGAATTTCGCGCTGCTGCAAACCAACTTCTCGTTGAACGACACGTTCCTTACGTTCCAGCCGTGGGTTCAGTACGAGTGGCAGTTGCCGCATGGGCTGACCATCACGCCTGGCGTCAAGTACGTATCGTTCAATCGCAGCATCGATACGCAACAGAACCAGGGCACGGGCCTGCCGGCCGACTTCAGTCATACGTGGACCAAGGTGCTGCCGTCGCTGACGGTGCACGAGCAGATCAATCCGAACTGGAGTGCGTACGTGCAGTACGCGCAAGGCTTTCTCGCGCCGAACCTGAATGTGTTCTTCGTGCCGAACCAGTCGGTGTCGGGCCAGCCGGACCCGGAGCAGACGGACAACTACCAGATCGGCACGACGTACAAGACCAATCGCTTCACGGTGTCCGCGGATGTCTACTACATCAACTTCCGCAACGCGGTGACGAGCACGACGGTCGGCGGCAACACGATCTTCTCGAACGCGGGCGGCGCGTACTACAAGGGCGTCGAGACCGAAGGCACGTTCTACGCCGGCTACGGCTTCAGCCTGTACGGCAACCTGACGTTCAATTCCGCCAAGCAGAAGGGCACCGGCGACTGGCTGCCGAACGCGCCGCAGTCGACTGCCGCGCTCGGTGTGATCTACGACAAGGGTCCGCTGCACGGTTCGGTGATCACCAAGTTCGTCGGCCATCAGTTCGGCACGACCGGCAACCAGCAGCCGATCGGCGGCTTCACGGTGACGAATCTCGCCACCGCCTACACGATCAAGTCGCCAACGCGCTGGATGCACAACACGCGTCTGGGCTTCGAGATCGACAACGTGTTCAACCGCACCAGCATCGACGCGTTGGCCGGCTTTACGGTCGCCAACAACACGCCGCTGTACTGGACCATTCCCGGGCGGGCGTTTATCGCCACGCTTTCCACCGATTTCTGATTCCGACAGGAGCTCAAGCTGATGTCTGCCGACACCCTGATGCATCTCGCGCGCGATTCCGCCGGCGTGTTGTACGTGATTGCGGCGATGCTGTTCGTCGCGTTGACGATCATCGTCGAGCGCGTGCTGTTCCTGCGGCGCGTCGCCGCCGGCGGCCGCGCCGCGCTCGATCAGCTCGACCGGCTCGATCATCTCGACCACACTGCCCTCGCCGCGCTGGCGGCGCGTCATCGCGGCTTGCCGGTCGAGCGGGTGCTGGCGGCCGCCGCGCGCCTGTGCGGCCCGGTGCGCAACCGCGAGACGCTCGATGCGTCGCTCGAAGAAGTGATCATGCGCGAAGCGCCGCGTATCGATCGCTTTCTCTGGGTGCTGGACACGATTGTCACGCTTGCGCCGCTGCTCGGTCTGTTCGGCACGATCATCGGCATGTTCAACGCGTTCCAGGTCCTGTCGGATCCCGGCAATGCGCCGACCCAGGTGACCGGCGGCGTCGCGGAGGCACTCGTCGCGACGGCCTCGGGCCTGTTCGTCGCGATGATCGGCCTGCTGTTCTTCAACGGCTTGCACAACCGCGTGCGGCTCGCCGTGCATCAGCTCGAAACGCTGAAGGCCTCGCTCGTCAACCGGATCGCCGGTGTGCCGCACGACGTGCCGGCGCAGGCACGCGAAGCGCAGACCGCGTTCGCGGCGCAAGGAGCGTGACGATGAAGTATTTCGAAGCGCGCAAGGCGCGCATCGAGATCATTCCGATGATCGACATCATGTTTTTCCTGCTGGTGTTCTTCATCATGATCACGCTGCACATGATTCCGAATGCGGGGCTCAGCACGCGTTTGCCGTCGAGCGCCAGCGCGCAGCCGCTGCCGCCGGCAAAACTCACCGTCACGCTCGCCGACGACGGCACGGTCTCCGTCGACGGCCGCGTACTGACGCCCGCGCAACTGACCGCGATGCTCGCGACGCAGCCCGATCCGTCGCACACCGTCGTCACGATCGCCGGCGCCGCGCGCGCGACGCTGCAGCACCTGGTCACCGTGATGGACGCGTGCCGCGCGGCGGGTGTGTCGCAGGTCGCGCTGGCCGCGCAACCGGCGGCCAAGTGAGATGGCGACCGTTCCTGTGCTCCCCGTCTCTTCGGAACAGCGGCGCCTGTATGCCGCGGCGGCAATCGCGCTATTCGCGGAACTGGCGGTATTCGGCGGCGCGTGGGTATTGCTGGGCGACAAGCCGGCGCCGCCGCCCGTGCGGCCCAAGCCGCCGGTGACGATCACGCTCGCGCCCGCCTTGCCGCCCGCGCCTGCGCCTG
>NZ_CADIKF010000039.1 GCF_902859875.1 Paraburkholderia solisilvae
GGCGCTGCCGGGCGGCACGCAGCCGCGCGGGGCCAACGGCGCCGATCACGGCGCAGCCGGCGGCGCGTGGCCGTTTCCGCGCAGTTGACGGCGCAGTTGACGAATGCGTCGCCAGGTATAGATATCGCGGGTATCGCGATTTGCACGACGCGTGGCGGACGACGCTATGCCGAAGCGCGTCTGGGCAAAAGCAGTGGCCTGAGTATGGTTTTATCTCAATAAGGCCGTATAATAAGCAAATCGACAACAATAGACCGTTTCGGCGCTTGGTTGAACGGCAATTGTTGCGAGATTGCGCTAAGTTGGTAATTTTTTCATAAGCGGCCGCCCTCAGCGGCCGTTTCGCGCATAGCATTGACGTACGCTCGCGACCGTGCGCGGTAGCGGGGCAGGCGCGCTGTCGGACCGTGATCGGTGCCACTCGAGGCTTCGTTGACGGCCGGGCGCGGCAGACCCTGTTGCGTGCCCGTCGGGGCTGTCGACCACCCGCACTTTAGGTTTTCGGAAACGCGATGCCACATGCACTGATTGTCGATGACGATCCGGGTACCCGCGAAGCGCTAGCCGCGATCATCGCTGAAGATGGACTGACCACTGCGACCGCAGGCGATTTGCGCGAGGCCCGCATCCAGCTCGTCCGGCAAATGCCGGACGTCGTATTCACCGATCTGAAGCTGCCGGACGGCACCGGCGTCGATCTGTTCGAAGATCTCGATCCGCGCTCCGGCGTGGAATTCATCGTGATCACCGGACATGCGACGGTCGAGTCCGCGGTCAGCGCGCTGAAGATGGGCGCCGCCGACTACCTGGTCAAGCCGATCAACCTGCAACGCGTGAAGGCGATTCTGAGCCGCCTGCCGCGCGCGGGCGACCTCAAAGCCGAAATCGGCACGCTGCGCGGCGAGTTGCGACGCATGGGCCGCTTCGGTTTGATGCTTGGCAATTCGCAGGTGATGCAGCAGGTGTATGACCAGATCAGCCGGGTCGCGCCGACCGCGGCGTCGGTGATGCTGGTCGGTGAATCCGGCACCGGCAAGGAAGTTGCCGCGCAGACGCTGCATCAGCTGAGCTTGCGTCGCAAACATGCGTTCCTCGCGGTGAATTGCGGTGCAATTTCGCCGAACCTGATCGAATCGGAGATGTTCGGTCACGAACGCGGCTCGTTCACCGGCGCGGATCGTCAGCACAAAGGCTATTTCGAGCGCGCGAACGGCGGCACGCTGTTTCTCGACGAAATCACCGAGATGCCGATCGAGTTGCAGGTCAAGCTGCTGCGGGTGCTGGAAACCGGCATGTTCATGCGCGTCGGCACGACCAAAGAGATCGAGACAGACGTGCGCCTGATCGCCGCGACCAATCGCGATCCGGAGCAGGCGGTGCTCGAGGGCAAGCTGCGTCTGGACCTGTATCACCGGCTCAACGTGTTCCCGATCAGCCTGCCGCCGCTGCGCGAGCGCGGCAAGGATGTCGAGCTGCTCGCGCAGTCGTTTCTCGACGAGCTCAACGAAACGCACGGCTCGCGCAAGCACTTTCCGCCGGCGGTCAAGGAAATGCTGCTGACGTACCCGTGGCCGGGCAATGTGCGCGAACTGAAGAACTACGTGCAGCGCGCGCACATCATGTCGGGCACGGATTCGGACAGCACGGCGACCGTGCCGCTGCAGATCACGTTGTCGAAGCCGGCTGCGGGCACGGCCATCACGATTCCGTTTGGCACGTCGCTCGCCGAGGCGGACCGTCAGCTGATTCTCGCGACGCTCGAACAATGCGCGGGCGTGAAGACGCGCGCCGCCGAGATTCTCGGCATCAGCCTGAAGACGCTGTACAACCGGCTCGTCGAATACGGCAACGATGCTGCGGGCCGTGCCGATGACGGCGACGGCGCGGAAGAGCCGCAGGCATTCGGCAAGGCCGACGCGTAACACTGCTGGAAAGCGCGACGGCAAATCGCAAGCACTGCATCGCGACCGGCAAAACCGCAGCCAGCGAACCGCATCGCAGCCAGCAAATTGCAGCGGGCAAATTGCAGCCAGCAGATTGCAGCCAGAAACGGCACAGCCTTTGCTGCGTCTCCAACGGACGCAATGAGGAGGCCTTCATGCCGGAACGCGACGTGGTCGCTGTATCAATCTTGCGAGCCGCGCAGGCGCCAGGGCGCGCCTGCGCGATCGACGTCTCGCTGCATCGTCCGGAGCCGAACGAACCACCCGGACCGGACCAACCCGATGAAGATGACGATGCGCCGCCCGACCCCGAACGGTTGCCGGGCGAGCCGACTCCATTGCCGATCGGCGACCCGCCTCCAGATCACGCGCCACAGAGCGCTGACATGCTGACGTCTGCGACGGTCGACGCGATCCGCTACGCGACTCATTGCGGACCCATTGCGCGACTCATGCGCGTGCATTCGCCGCGCGCATTCGCCGGCCCGGTTGGGCGCGTATTGTCGCGTCGTGTCATGTTCATACCGCGCCCGCCGCAGGCCTTGCGCGTATCGATCATATAAATCGGCGCGCCACACGGCTTCCCGTTCAGCTTGATGTACTCGTTACAAAACCGACGAACTTTTTACCGGCAATTTACGTTGCCGAAGCCTAGACTGTTGTGATGCCACCACTCGGTGGCGGCCTTCCCCTGGAGGCATCGACATGAGACACCCTGCATTGCGGCGCTCCGCGCGCCACTCGAAGCGCGAACCGCGCCCCGGCAGTGTTCCAGCCAGCTCGCCCGATGCACCGGACCCGGCAGCGCAAAACCGTGCCGCGCCCGATACCCCGCCGGACGGCGAGCACAACCAGGGTGGCGCGCGCAAGGAAAGTCTCGACTACCAGCGCGACCTCGGTTCCGAACAGGACGCCTGAGTTCTCCCGTTCGATGCGCCAGTAGAAGGAAACACTCCGCCCGGCGGCCGCGCGTGAGCGTTTTCGCTCGTTTGTCACATTTACATACATTTTTCCATTCGAAATTGCCGCAATGCGGCATAGGTCTTGCATGCACTGTTTCGGCGCACTGTCGCACGGAACGTCAACTGAAAGAAGGGGGAGCTGTATGAGCCGATTGATCGTAGTGTCGAACCGGGTTGCGCCGACGCAGGAAGGCCGTCCCGCCGCGGGCGGACTGGCGATCGGCGTGCTGGACGCGCTGAAGGAAACCGGCGGTGTCTGGTTCGGCTGGAGCGGGGAGATCGCCGGCGAGCCGTCGGCCCCTGTGATCGAAAAGCAGGGCAACGTCACCTACGCGACCGTGGCGCTTTCCAAGCGCGACTACGACCAGTATTACCGCGGCTTTTCGAACGCGACGCTGTGGCCGACCTTCCACTATCGCAACGACCTGTCGCGCTATGACCGGCAGGAATACGCGGGCTATCTGCGCGTGAACGCGTCGCTCGCGAAGCAGTTGAAAGAGATGATTCGCCCGGACGACATCATCTGGGTGCACGACTATCACATGCTGCCGTTCGCGCGTTGCCTGCGCGAACTGGGTGTGAAGAACCCGATCGGGTTCTTCCTGCACATTCCGTTTCCGGTGCCGCAGGTGCTGTTTACCGTGCCGCCGCACGAAGAACTCGTAAAGGACATGTGCAGCTATGACGTGGTCGGCTTTCAGACCGATGCCGATCGCCAGTCGTTCGTCGACTATATCGAGCGCGGCCGTCACGGCACCGCGAGCGACGACAACATGGTGCATGCGTACAACCGCTTCCTGAAGGTCGCCGCGTATCCGATCGGGATCTATCCGGATGCGATTGCAAAGGCATCCGTGCAATTCACCGACCGCAAGGCGGTGAAAAGCCTGCGCGATGCGATGCGCAATCGCAAGCTGATCATGAGCGTCGACCGGCTCGATTATTCGAAGGGACTGGTCGAGCGGTTCCAGGCGTTCGAGCGGCTGCTGCTCAACGCACCCGGCTGGCATGGCCGCGTGTCGCTCGTGCAGATCGCGCCGCCGACGCGTTCCGATGTGCAGACCTATCAGCGTATCCGCCAGAACCTCGAAGGCGAGGCGGGCCGCATCAACGGCCGGTTTGCGCAGCTCGACTGGACACCGATCCAGTATCTGAACCGCAAGTACGAGCGCAATCTGCTGATGGCGCTGTTCCGCCAGTCGCAGGTGGGTTACGTGACGCCGTTGCGCGACGGGATGAACCTGGTCGCGAAGGAATATGTCGCGTCGCAGGATCCGGCGGACCCGGGCGTGCTCGTGCTGTCGCAGTTCGCGGGCGCTGCCGAGCAGTTGCCGGGCGCCCTGGTGGTCAATCCGTTTGATTTGTCGCAGATGGCTGAAGCGCTGGAGCGCGCGCTGTCGATGCCGCTCGCCGAGCGGCAGGCGCGTCATGCGGACATGATGGCGCCGCTGCGCGAGAACAATCTGTCCGTGTGGCGTGATACGTTCCTCGCCGATTTGCGGCATGTGTCGACCGCGTCGTCGGTGACCGAAAAAGCGGTAAAGCGCGTTGACGTGACGGTCTAGCAGCCGGCTGTCACGTCGTCGCGTGTTGGTCTTTTGTGCTGTGTGCTGCGGCGCGCGGATTGGCGCGGCGTGTAGTCGCCGGCCTGTCCGTGGTCGGCATGGAGATCTCGCGCGTGCACGGACGTGCAGCCTCAGAAGCACAGCCTGTCAGCCAGCATATCGTTGTGCACGCAATCGTCGACGGCAGCCGAGGCTGCCGTTTTCGTTTTACGCTGCCGTCCGTCAGGCTGGCGGCTGGGTCAGTCAAGCCGCCTTGGCGCAGGTGACCGCTCTCGCGCTCGCTCGATATCGGCGTCATCGGCGTCACCGGCCGCGCGCGTCGGCTGTGCCGCGTCGAGCGGATATGCGGATAGCCCGGCATCACGTGAACGGCACGCATGCAGCGCCGGGTCGGCTACGCCGAAGCCGGCGCGCCGCTGCGCGTGACGCGCAGCGAACTGATGATCGCCGCGACCGCGGCAAAACACGCGGCGACATATAGCGCGACTACGGGTCCATGCTGCGGCACGACCCCGAAGATCAACGCGACAAGCGCGGCCCCCAGCGTCTGGCCGGTCAGGCGCGCGGTGCCGAGCATGCCGCTCGCGCCGCCGCTGCGCGAACGCGGCGCCGACGAGAGAATCGTGCGGTTGTTCGGCGACTGGAAAATGCCGAAGCCCGCGCCGCATAGCGCCATGCGCCACGCGATATCGAACGGCTGCGGGTGAGTGCCGAGCGTCGCCGCGAGCAGCAGCAGGCCGCAGGTCAGCAGCGCGAGACCGATGCCGCCGAGCAGGCCCGCGGACATCCGGTCCGACAGCACGCCGGCGATCGGCGCGGCGACGATGATGACGAGCGGCCAGGGCGTCATCAGCAGGCCGGTTTGCACCTGCGTGAGCCCGAGCGCGTTCTGCATCAGGAACGGCAGCGACACGAACGCCAGCATTTGCGCGGTAAACGAACATACCGACGTGCCGATCGACAGCGCGAACAGCGGATTGCGCAGCAGATCGACCGGCAGCAGCGGCGCGGGCTGCGACAACTGGCGCCGCACGAAGAAGTAGCCGACCACGAGCGCCGCGACCACTTCGAGCGCGACGTATACGGGCCGCTCGCCGTGACCGAGCCCGTCGACCGCGAAGATCAGCAGACCGAATACGAATGCGTTCATCACCGCGCTCACGTAGTCGTACGGCGAGTCGCGCCGCACATTGCCGGGCAGCGCCCTTATGCCGATCGAGAACGCGGCGATGCCGATCGGCACGTTGATCGCGAACAGCCACTGCCACGGCGCGATCGACAGCACGCCCGCCGCGACGGTCGGCCCGAGCGCCGACGACACCGCGACCACCATCGCGTTGATCGACACGCCGCGGCCCAGCGAGGCGGGCGGATAGATCATCCGCACCAGCGCGGTGTTCACGCTCATGATGCCCGCCGCGCCGAAACCCTGGATCACGCGTGCAAGCGCGAGCGTCGGCAGCGAATCGGCGAGCGCGCAGCCGAGCGATGCGAATGTGAAGAGCACGATGCCGCTCTGATAGACGCGCCGGTAGCCGATCCGGTCGCCGAGCGACGACAGCGGCAGCAGCGAAATCGTGACCGCCAGCTGATACGCATTGACCACCCAGATCGAATTGGCCGCGCTCGTATGCATATAGCGGGCGATGGTCGGCAGCGCGACGTTTGCGATTGCGCTGTCGAGCACCGATATCGAAATGCCTAACGCGACGACGAGGATCGCCCAATAGCGTTGCGGCAAAGGCAGGCCCAGTTCGTTGTCGTGTGGAGCAGGGCTGCGTGAAGCGGGAGTAACGGAGGCGGGGGAAGCGGGTTCGCGGGAAGAATGTGCGCGCATCGGCGGTAGCGGTATTGCGTCCGGTTTGGTTTGACGGCCTTGCGGCCGCTCAAACCACGTTTGAACAAGGGCAAGGCCGGCTGGCGAGCCGGCCTTGCCGTGAATTGCGCGACGCCGCTACGCCATATGCATGCGCATCCGGGGCGATGCGACGCGCTGGCTTGATGCTGCGGGCCGTCTACTTCAATTCGTACAGCCCCGTATAGATCGTCGAGTCGATCTCGTTCTGATGCATGAGCAGGCGCGCCACCGCGTGGGTCGTATCCGGCGTGACCGGCAGTTGCGGCGCCCTGAGCGCATACAGCCTGAAGATAAAGCGGTGCGGCCTGTCGCCGCGTGGCGGCGCCACGCCGCCGTAGCCCGGCGTGCCGTAGTCGTTGCGCACCTGTACCGCGCCATGCGGCAGCAGGCTGCCGTCCGCCTTGCCCGCGTTGCGCGGCAGCGCGCGCGCGTCGAGCGGAAGGTTGACGATCACCCAGTGCCAGAACCCGCTGCCGGTGTGCGCATCGGGATCGTACACGGTCAGCGCAAGACTTTGCGCGTCCTCGGGCGGTGCGTCCCACTGCAACGCGGGCGAGATATTTTCGCCGTCGACGCCGAACGATTTGTCGTTGAACTCGGTTGCTTTCGGCATAAAGCCGTTCGCGGGAAAGTCGTCCGACCAGATTCGGAAATCAGCCATCGTATGCCTCCTTCATGTGAGTTCAGGAGAAGGACGGGCGCCGCAGACACATGCCGGCTAGCCAATCGAGTCTATCACCGCATGCTTACAGGCTTCGCGTCGCTGCGCGTGTGAAAGCGCGTGAAACGGCCATGCAAACAGGTCTGCGGACAGCTGAAAGATATCGCCGCGAGTGCCGTCATGCGCGTTCGTCGAGCGTGGGTGCGTCGCTTTGCAGCCAGTCGACGAGGCGTTGCAACACGCCGTCGAGGTCCCGGTTAGCGCCTCGCAATGCACATTCCCAGACCGTTGCGACGCGCCAGCCGCGCTCGCGCAGCGCGGCGGTCACCTTGGCATCGTTGCTGCGGTTGCGGCCGATTTTTTCGCGCCAGAATTCGACGCGCGTTTGCGGCCATTTGAAGAGATGACAATCGTGACCGTGCCAGAAACAGCCGTGCACGAATACGACCGCGCGATAGCGCGGCAGCACGATATCGGGTCGGCCCGGCAGGTCGCGCGCATCGAGGCGGAAGCGAAAGCCGCGCCGGTGCAGCAGGCTGCGGATCAGAATCTCGGGTTTCGTGTTGCGGCCGCGGATGCCGGACATCATCCGGCTGCGCGTGGCCGCATCGACGATGTCGACCATCAGGCTACTCGCGCGCGGGCTGGCGGCTGCATGGGCCTGTTCGCCTGCGGCTGCATCTTCGCGGACAACGGCGCGACGCCGGGCGCGTGTAACGCATGCACGTGCGGCAGCATGATGCGCGCGACTTCGCGCATCACCGGCATCACGACGCTGTTGCCGAACTGACGGTACGCCTGTGTATCGCTGACCGGAATGCGGTAGGTGTCGGGAAAGCCCATCAGACGCGCGCATTCGCGCGGCGTGAGCCGGCGCGGCCGCAGGCCGTCGCCCTGATGCACGAGAATTTCGGAGCCGTCCTTGTGGTAGCGCGCGGATAGCGTGCGCGTCACGCTGTCGCCAAACGCGAGTCCGAAGCCGAACCCGTTGCCCGCCGCGCGATGCTTTTCCGCGTAGCTTTGCAGGTACGCCCAGAGCTTCGGCGTCAGCGTGTACTTCGGCTGCACCGCGCGCGCGCGATGATCGAAAAAGCGTTCGGCGTCCCACGGCAGGAACGGTTCGCTGCCGTCGGTGCGGTGCAGGATCGACGCGAGCCGCGGGCTCTCGTCCGGCAAGCGCAGGTCGTCCCACGAAAAAGACGTCGCTCCGCGAAAGCCGACGATGATGATCCGCTCGCGATGCTGCGGCGTGAAATGCCGGCCGTCGATCACGCGATAGTGCACTTCATAGCCGAGCTCGTCGCGCAGCGTCTGCAGGATCACATCGAACGTGCGGCCTTTGTCGTGCGACAGCAGGTTCTTCACGTTTTCGAGCACGAAGGCGGCCGGGCGACGTGCGGCGATGATGCGCGCGACATCGAAGAACAGCGTGCCCTGGGTCGTGCATTCGAAGCCGTGCGGGCGGCCCAGCGCATTTTTCTTGCTGACGCCGGCGATGGAGAACGGCTGGCACGGAAAGCCTGCGAGCAGCACGTCGTGCGCGGGGATTGCGTGTTCGGGGAACGACACGATATCGCCGATCAGCGTGTGGCCGGCCGACGCCACTCGCGTGGCGACATCGGCGTCGATCACGTCGGCGATGCTTGCGCTGAAGTCGCCGCCGAAGTTCTCACGATAGGTTTTCTGCGAAAACGGATTCCATTCGCTCGTGAACACGCATGCGCCGCCGTGCGCCTCGAAACCCATCCGGATGCCGCCGATGCCCGCAAACAGATCGATAAAGCGAAAGCGCGACGCGGTCTCGCGCTGCATGTCGCCAGCCGGCGCGGGTGCTTGCAGCAACGCCTGCAGCGTAGGCGCCATGCGCGCGGGGCAGGGTGTTTCGCCCTTTTCCCAGCGGCGTACCGTCTTGATGTCCTTGCCGATATGCGCGGCGATTTCTCGTTGTGTGAAGCGGGTGCGCGCCTGTTTCAACAGGTCAAGCGGTGAGGCCTGGGTCACAGGATGTCCTTGCTGGGTATTTTTGCGGACATTATGACGTATCGCGCGCCCTATTTCCGCCGGTGGCGCATCGGCGCGACAGTGGCGGCGAGGGGTTGACGCCTGATCGGGAACGCGGGTGACCTGTTAGCGGGTGGCGCGAGACGTCAGCGCGTGAGGGATCAGCGGACCGCTGGGCCGCACCGTGTCAACTGGCGTGACGCGTACGGTCACGCACGGTCGCGCGGCTTTTCGGCGACGGCGTGCGATTCGTCGGGGTGTTCGCGAACGGCAGCGGCTCGAGCTCGGTCGCGTCGAGCTGATCGAGCAGCAACAGCAGGCTGTCGATCGCGCAAAGCTGCGGCCTGGACAGATGCTCGCGCGCGAGCAGTTCATTCAGCCGTTTGCGCCAGTACGAGGCCGGCAGGATCGCACCACCCAGGTCGCCGTGCAGCGACGGACGCATGACGCGGCCGATATGCGTGATCTCCTGGTCGATCAGCATCGACATCGAGAGGGCGGGTGGAGTGTGCGGGCGGCGGTCCATACGTCGTGTTAACGGCGCGGACCGGAACAACTTTAGCCAAGGTGCGAAAAATTCTCGCGGGCGCGTGCGAACGGCTCGGATGCGGGACGTGCGCGGACGGTGGAGTGAATTGCCTCGTCAGGTCAGAACGAGCGCAAGACCGGACGACAGCACGATCAACATGAGGCCTGCGGCGAGCGCAATGTTGTACGGATAGGGCATGGCAGTCGGGTGAGGCTGGGCGGTGACGCAATAATAAAAGGTTGGAATACGTCTGGCGCATCCGACTTGTGCGCGTGAGTGGGCGGGCGCACACAGGCCGTCGGGGATGCGTAAGCGTGGCGGCGCGCGAGTCGGGTCGCACGCGTTGCGGGCGCCGCACGATTCGTCGGATAGACCGGCAGCACAACGCAAATACCGCGCAAATCACGCGGCAAATGTGGCAGAGCGCCTACTGGATTGATCGCGGTCAGGAATATGATTTCCGGCTTCGAAACATCGCCGCGCATTGCCTAGAATGAGTGAAGAGAGTGTTGTCGGGATGGAGGCTGCGATGAGCGAGTCGACATTGGCCTATCTGCTGGGGCCATCAGTCATGATTTTCGTGTGCGCCGTGCTATGGATCGCCGCGCATCATCACAACAAAGCCGGGCATCGCGATTCGCGCGCGCGACGCTTGCGCTGGCTCGACACGTATCACGGGGACTGGCGCCACCGCCATTGAACGACACTCGGCCTGCGGCCGCTGCTTTCCGGACGGCGTTCGCGTGTGCCGGCGTTCTTGCGCGCGTCGGACGGCGCGCGTCGGTTCACGTCTGCTGATTCACTCCCTTCTATTTAACCCATCTTGCGAAACAATGAATTGGGGTTTTAGGCGTTTACCCTAAACTCTCTCGCCTCTAGACTGCTTTCAACGGTTGCACGCAAAACGACGCAACCAGATCGAAATCAATTACGGAGGTAGAGATCATGAAATCGCTTATCAAAGCTGTTGCGCTTGCTGCTGTTCTTGCGGTTCCCGCCTTGTCGTTCGCCCAATCGAATCCGAATCAGCCGATCACGCGCGCGCAAGTGCGCGGCGAGCTGGTACAACTGGAAAAGGCAGGTTACAGCCCGTTCGATTCGAGCGATGCGCATTATCCGGCACAGGTCCAGCAAGCTGAGGCGCGCGTGAGCGCCAGCAACGAGGTCGCGCAAAACGGCGGCTACGGCTCCGCGACGGCCGGCACATCGGACGCGGGCCATCACGACATCACGTTGAGCACGTATTCGCCGCCGATCTACCAGCACCACTAAACTGGGCGCGTATCGGACGAAGCGCAGACGAATCGCGCCCGTACCGGTATCGCGACGCACGCGACGGATTGGCCGCCCCGCATATCTGGCTCATCCGTCGCGACCCATTAGTGAATAGAACCTCCATCGCCGGGCCCCACGGCGATTTTGCCCAGCCGCACCGCTGGGCATTTTTTCTCGCACGGCCCACCATGTGCCGGCAGAATCACGGCTGCCGCTGCGACGTTTTTTCGCACGCGAAGCGCACAGTGCGCAGCATGCTACGATTCCATGCGCGCCTCGACGCATACTGGATGGACGAAAGCGCAGCCAGTCAGTGCGCCGATCGCACGCATTTCCCTCGACCGCTCTGCCAGCATGCCGATCAACTATCTGCGCGGCTTCACCGCACCTGAACGAACCGACGCGACCAACCGGCGCCTTGGCCGTTCGCTTGCGTTCGTTGCGGGCGCGGCCAATGCCGGTGGGTTCCTCGCGGTCGGGCAGTACACATCGCATATGTCGGGCGTCGTTTCGTCGCTCGCCGACAACCTCGCGCTCGGCGACATCGCGCTGGTCGTTGCGGGGCTGAGCTCGCTCGTGTCGTTTATGGCCGGAGCGGCGTCATCCGCCATTCTGATCAATTGGGGACGCCGGCACGGATTGCGCAGCGTGTACGCGACACCGCTCGCAATCGAAGCGGCCTTGCTGCTGTGTTTCGGCTTGCTGGGTTCGAACCTCGAGCATCACCGGCTGTTTTTCCTGCCGGTGACAGTGTGCTTGCTGTGTTTCGTGATGGGCCTGCAAAACGCGATGATCACGAAGATCTCGCGTGCGGAAATTCGCACCACGCACATGACCGGACTCGTCACCGACATCGGCATCGAACTGGGCAAGCTGTTGTACTGGAACGGCCGTCGGACTGCGGCCGACGCGGACGCAGACGCGGTGCGTGCCGATCGACCCAAGCTCGCGTTGCTGGGATCGCTGCTCGCGTCGTTTCTGGCCGGAGCATTGGCGGGCGCGGCGGGCTTCAAGCACTTGGGCTTCGTGGCGACGTTGCCGCTCGCAATCGTGTTGTTGACGCTGGCGGTCGTACCCGTGGTCGACGATGTGCGCGGCAGCGCGCGCAAGATACGGTTCTAGTGCGTGCCTCGCGCGTACGAAGCGGGCACGAACCGCGATGGCTATTCGCCGATATCGTGCAGATCGTTACCGGATGCCCACAATAAATCGATCAGAAAGCTTTCGACGACGGCATGCCACTCTGGCGTGCCTTCGGCAAAATCTTCCGGATTGGATCTGCCACGCGCTTTACGGATCACTCGCACGGAGTTTTCAAGCGCAATGGCTTCGTCGTAGCGGGACGTGCCTCGCCTGAGCGGGAGGTGTTGTTCATCGGATTCCATGGCCGGGTTGTCGGCAGTCTGCGGCCTGAACTTTAGCCTCGTGCGCCGAAGCGGCGTATTCCCAAACGATTGTCACGGGTGCGGCAACAATGATTTCCTCTGATCAGGGTTTCTACTAAGGCGCTTAATACTTAAACTGCTTTCAACGGTGCTGACTTATCAGGCCGTCGCAAATCGAAACCAATCCTGGAGGTAGTGATCATGAAATCGCTGATCAAGGCTGTTGCGCTCGCCGCTGTGTTGGCTGTGCCCGCCGTGTCGTTCGCCCAATCGAACCAGCCTGTGACGCGCGCTGAAGTGCGTGCGGAACTGGTGCAACTGGAACAGGCAGGCTATAGCCCGTTCGATTCGAGCGACGCGCATTATCCGGCTGGCGTGCAGAAAGCCGAAGCGCGTGTGATCCAGAACACCACCGGTTATGGTCCTTCGACGGCTGGTACGTCGCAATCGGGCGCGCGTGGGCCGGTGTATGACCAGTTTCTGGGTTCGCCGTACGCTCGCTCGTAAGTCGATGAAGTCGAGCGCGAAAGTCGAGCAATGAACTTCGCCTTTGCTTGAGAAAAGCGCCCGACACGTCGGCCAGAAAAAGAGACCCGCATCGATTGAACGGTGCGGGTCTCTTTGCATTTGGAACATCTGGATTGCGATGACGTTTGCGCATTCATCAACTCGCGCGAAGTTGGCGCGAAGTCAATCACGCACGCCATATCGTCGATCGATGCGCATATGGCGCACAAGACGGGGCGGTGAATTTCCGCCGAGCCGAATGACGGAGCGTGAAAGCTGGTCCCCCCGACAGGAATCGAACCTGTATCTAGCGCTTAGGAGGCACTTGTTCTATCCATTGAACTACGGGGAGAGGACCATTGACGGCGCATTGCGCGCCGCAGGGGGCAGAGTATAACAAAGCCGATCGGGCCGGGGTGTGACCGGCCACCGCCGCATCACGCGCGGCGCGAACCCGCGGTGTGAACCCGCAGTGTGAACCTTAATGCACGCTCAGAACCCGGCACGCCCAGAACCGCTCAAAACTCCACGACAGCAAACTCCGCCTTGCTTACATCGCACAACGGGCAACGCCAATCTTCCGGAATAGCGGCGAAGCGTGTGCCTGCGGGAATGCCATCTTCGGGCAGCCCCTCTTCCTCGTTATAGATCCAGCCGCAGATCAGGCACACCCAGCTTTTATATTCGACGACTTCACTCACGACGCACTCATCCATCGGTTCAAAACACTCGAGCCGCGCGTTGTCCCTTTGTTCGAAAGAGGTGATGCGCGGAAAACATGCAATTTTACCGGAAATCATTCGCGCGCCGCCCGGCATAGCGTCGCACATCGGCCATGACACCATCGCGCAGCAGCAAGTCGACCTCCGCGAGCGACGACCGCAACAATCGGCAAATCCGCGGGCAAATCCGCGGGCAAGGAGCCGCGCATGGCGCCGACATATCGCCGGTGTATGCTCTACGGCGCGGCCCTTCCGCGCCACGTTGCCGTGTATCGGGCCGCTTTCTCAAGGAGAGCACGATGTTCACGAACAGAGGGTCCAGATGGATGGCCGGCGCGCTGTGCGCGGGTCTACTGCTCGCGTCGGGGGTGGCGCGAGCAGCGGGCGTGTCGTTCATCGAGCCGAAAGACGGCGCGACGGTAACCAATCCGGTGCATGTGAAATTCGCGGTCGAAGGCATGAAAATCGCGCCAGCCGGCACGATGACCGAAGGCACCGGCCATCATCATCTGCTGATCGACGGCCAGCCGGTGCCGAAGGGCACCGTGATTCCGGCGAACGACAAGTCGCTGCACTTCGGCAAAGGGCAAACCGAAACCGAGCTCACGCTGCCGCCCGGCGACCACACGCTGACGCTGCAATTCGGCGATGGCGCGCATCGCTCGTATGGTCCCGAGTGGAGCCAGACGATCACTGTGCATGTCAAGTAACGCACGCGGCACGGCCACGTCGCCGTGCGCTACGTGCCGCACACGCGCGTGCGGCACGTAGCGAGCGCCCGATCCCCCCGCATTCCGTCCTTCTGCCCCAGCGTCGCGCAAACCGCCCGGTACAATGAGCGCTTCGCCTTATCGCGGGTCGTTCACTCCCTTATGTCGCTTTACACCATCACCGGCGCGCAACTGGCGTTCGGTCACGTCGCATTGCTCGATCACGCAGACTTTTCCCTCGAAGCCGGCGAGCGCGTCGGTCTGATCGGCCGCAACGGCGCGGGCAAATCGTCGTTGCTGAAAATCGTCGCGGACCTCGCGAAACCCGATGACGGGCTTGTCACGCGTCAACAGAATCTTGTGACGGTCTATGTGCCGCAGGAGCCCGAGTTCGAAGCGGGCGAGTCGGTGTTCGACACGGTTGCGGGCGCGCTCGCCCATGCGCGTGAATTGCTCGACGAATACGACCGGGTCGCGCACTCGCTCGCGGAAACGCCGGAGGGCGCGCAGCACGATACGCTGCTCGCGCGGATGAACACGCTGCAATCGTCGCTCGACACGGCCGACGCATGGAACTGGCGCACGCGTGTGTCCACCACGCTCGCGCAAATCGGCCTCGATGGCGATGCGCAGGTCGACGCGCTGTCGGGCGGCATGCAAAAGCGTGTCGCGCTTGCGCGGGCGCTGGTGCTGCAACCGGACGTGCTGCTGCTCGACGAGCCGACCAACCACCTCGACTTCGACGGCATCCGCTGGCTCGAAGAACTGTTGCTCGCGCAACGCGCGGGCCTGCTGTTCATCACGCACGACCGCGCGTTTCTCGATCGCATCGCTACGCGCATCGTCGAACTCGATCGCGGACGGTTGCTGTCGTACCCCGGCAACTTCTCCGCGTATCAGACCCGCAAGGCGCAACAGCTCGAAGTGGAGCGCGTCGAGAACGACAAGTTCGACAAGCTGCTCGCGCAGGAAGAAGTGTGGATTCGCAAGGGCGTCGAAGCGCGCCGCACGCGCAGTGTCGGCCGCATTGCGCGGCTCGTGCAGATGCGCAACGAGCGCGCGGAACGGCGCAATGTGCAGGGCAACGTGAAGCTCGACGTCGCGCAGGGCGAGAAGTCCGGCAAGATCGTCGCGGAGCTGACCGACGTGACGAAGCGTTTCGGCGCGCGCACGGTGGTCGACCGTTTCTCGGCGACGCTGATGCGCGGCGACAAGATCGGCTTTATCGGCCCGAACGGTGCGGGCAAGACGACGCTGCTCAAGCTGATCCTCGGCGAACTGCAGCCGGATGAAGGGCGCGTGCGGGTCGGCACGAATCCGCAGGTCGCGTACTTCGATCAGATGCGCGCGCAACTGGATCAGGACAAGAGTCTCGCGGACACCATCAGTCCGGGCAGCGACTGGGTCGAGATCAACGGCGCGAAGAAGCACGTGATGAGCTATCTCGGCGATTTCCTGTTCGCGCCGGAGCGCGCCCGCTCGCCGGTGAAGTCGCTATCGGGCGGCGAGCGCAACCGCCTGCTGCTCGCGCGGCTGTTTGCGCGGCCCGCGAACGTGCTGGTGCTCGACGAGCCGACCAACGACCTCGATATCCCGACCCTCGAACTGCTCGAAGAACTGCTGACCGATTACGACGGCACCGTGCTGCTGGTGAGCCACGACCGGGCGTTCCTGGACAATGTCGTGACGTCGGTGATCGCGTCGGAGGGCGAGGGCGGCATGTGGCGCGAGTATGTCGGCGGTTTCACCGACTGGCAGACGCAGCGCGAGCGTGCCGGGCAGCTCGCGCAGCGCGACGCGCCGAAGGAGCCGCTGAAGGACGCGGCGCCGAAGGACAGCGCCGCGGGCCGCAATGCTCAACGGTCGGTGAAACTGTCGTACAAGGAGCAACGCGAACTGGAGGCGCTGCCCGAACGCATCGCGGCGCTCGAAGGCGAGCAGAAAACCATCGCCGCGCAACTCGAAGACGGCTCGATCTTCACGAAGGACGCGCAGGAAGGCACGCGTCTCACGCAGCGCTACGCACAGATCGATGAAGAATTGATCGCGGCGCTGGAGCGGTGGGATGAGCTGGAGAGCAAGGGGAAGTGAGGCGTGGCGATACGAGCGAGCGGTCGGCCCGGACATTCATTGAGGCCGTGGTATCCGGGCCAGCTGGCTTTGCAGTTCCGGCAAGTCGCGTCACAGTGTTTGCCATACCACGCCCGCATCCACCGCGAAGTAGCCGTGCGAGACACGGTTGCGCATCAGATACATGTCTTCCCACGGAATCTCCGGGTGCGCTGCCGCAAATTCCGGATGATCGCGTTCGATATTGCGCGCGGCTTCGCCGATGATTTCGAGGTTGCGTATCACCGCATCCTGCACGAGCGAGTCGAGCGCAAAGCGTCGCCGGTCATCCCTTCGGTATAACGTTGGATGCGTTCTATCGCTTGTGCAATGTGGTCGAGGTAGTCTGCGACCCGAAGCTCATTCTTTCTCTTCACACAGGCACCGCTTCACTAACGACTCTTGCGCGGAACGATTCCGGTAGAGCGAGCGGCGTCAGCACATCGACCGAAACGCCCAGCAACGCTTCAACGCGCCGCTGAATGCGAGCAATATCGAACAGCGTTGTTTGCGGCGTCGGGTCGACCAGCAGATCGAGGTCGCTGCCTTCCACGTCTTCGCCGGACAAGGTCGAGCCGAACACGCGTGCGTTCGCCGCGTGATGATCTGCAACGATCTTCCTGATTTCGGCGCGATGGGCGCCCAGCGCTTCGGATGGTCTCACAACCGCACTCCGGCAAGGGACTGGGAAATGAAGTCGATTATATATGCGTAACCAGCGAGGCCAGCCGACGACAGGGCCATGGCAACGATCCGGCCTCGCTTGCGCACGCCGAACCACCCAATGTAGGACCCGAAACATCCCCCAATCAGCCAACCCTGCCCACGCCAAATTGCCGCGCGCATCGAAATCAGTACAATACCCGCGAATCTGCTGCGGACCCTCGCAGGCCGCAGGCGCCGCCCCGCAGGCGTCGGCAGGCGCTGCGGGCGGGCCGCGGCACTTGCCGGCACACTGCCTGTGCGGCGAGCAAACGTTCCATTCCGTTGTTTCGTTTCGCTTTTTTTGAAAATTCAACGCATTGTCCACGTAGATGTCCACAGGACTTGTGGACAACGATGAACCGACGGACCCGAGCAAGCCATGTCTACGAAGAAGTCAAACGCTGCAAACGCTGGGTATAGCGAAGCGTCGATCAAGGTGCTGAAGGGCCTCGAGCCGGTCAAGCAGCGGCCCGGCATGTACACGCGCACCGAGAACCCGCTGCACATCATTCAGGAAGTCATCGACAACTCGTCGGACGAGGCGCTCGGCGGCTTCGGCAAACAGATCACCGTGACGCTGCACGCCGACCAGTCGGTATCCGTCGAAGACGACGGCCGCGGCATTCCATTCGGCCTGCACCCCGAAGAAGGCGTGCCGGTCGTCGAAATCGTGTTCACGCGGCTGCACGCGGGCGGCAAGTTCGACAAGGCCGCCGGCGGCGCCTATACGTTCTCGGGCGGCTTGCATGGCGTCGGCGTCTCGGTGACGAACGCGCTGTCGACGCGGCTCGACGTGACCGTCTGGCGCGACGGCAAGCTCGCCGAGCTGGGCTTTGCGAACGGCGACGTCGTCAAACCGCTGAAGGTGCGCACGGCCGACCGCGGCGACAAGAAGTCCGGCACGCGTGTAACGGTCGCGCCGAACCCGAAATACTTCGATTCGCCGAATCTGCCGATCGGCGAGCTGCAACGTCTGCTGCGCTCGAAAGCGGTGCTGCTGCCGGGCGTCGAAGTCGTGCTCGTCAACGAAAAGACCGGCGAGCGCCAAAGCTGGAAATACGAAGACGGTCTGCGCGGCTATCTGCTCGAAGGGATGGCCGGCAGCGATCTGCTGATCCCGCTCTTCGAAGGCGCGCGCTATGCGGAAAGCTCGCGCTCGAACGAGGAGACGTTTGCCGAGGGCGAAGGCGCCGCGTGGGTCGTCGCGTGGAGCGAGGAAGGGCCGCTTACGCGCGAGTCGTACGTGAACCTGATCCCGACGCCCGCGGGCGGCACGCACGAGGCCGGCCTGCGCGACGGTCTCTTCCAGGCGGTGAAGAGCTTCGTCGAATTGCACAGCCTGCAGCCGAAAGGCGTGAAGCTGCTCGCCGAAGACGTGTTCGCGCGCGTGTCGTTCGTGCTGTCGGCCAAGGTGCTTGACCCGCAGTTCCAGGGCCAGATCAAAGAACGGCTGAATAGCCGCGACGCGGTGAAACTGGTGTCGTCGTTCACGCGGCCGGCGCTCGAGCTGTGGCTGAACCAGCACGTCGAGCACGGCAAAAAGCTCGCCGATCTCGTCATCAAGCAGGCGCAGGCGCGCACGCGCGCGGGTCAGAAGGTCGAAAAGCGCAAGAGCTCGGGCGTCGCGGTGCTGCCGGGCAAGCTGACCGACTGCGAATCGACGGAGATCGATCGCAACGAGCTGTTCCTCGTCGAAGGCGACTCCGCCGGCGGTTCCGCGAAGATGGGCCGCGACAAGGAATTCCAGGCGATCCTGCCGTTGCGCGGCAAGGTGCTGAATACGTGGGAGACCGAGCGCGACCGTCTGTTCGCGAACAACGAGGTGCACGACATCTCGGTGGCGATCGGCGTCGACCCGCACAACCCGGATGACACCGTCGATCTGTCGAACCTGCGTTACGGCAAGATCTGCATCCTGTCGGATGCCGACGTCGACGGCGCGCATATCCAGGTGTTGCTGCTCACGCTGTTCTTCAAGCATTTCCCGCAGCTGATCGAACGCGGCAACGTGTTCGTCGCGCGCCCGCCGCTGTTTCGCGTCGATGCGCCGGCGCGCGGCAAGAAGCCCGCGCAGAAGCTATACGCGCTCGACGAAGGCGAGCTCGAAGCGATTCTCGACAAGCTGCGCAAGGACGGCGTGCGCGAATCGCAGTGGTCGATCAGTCGCTTCAAGGGCCTGGGCGAAATGAGCGCCGAGCAGTTGTGGGACACCACGATGAATCCGGACACGCGGCGCCTGTCGCCGATCGCGCTCGGCGAACTCGATTTCGACAGGACCGTCGCACGCATGACGATGCTGATGGGCAAGGGCGAAGCGGCGCAGCGGCGCAGCTGGCTCGAAGAAAAGGGCAACGAAGTCGAAGCGGATATCTGAGCTTTGCAAGCGCGCCGCCGCGCCGGGTAAGACCCGGCCAGGCGGTCGGCGCGGCGTGCACAGCGATCACGGACACGGAACATAGATGGCAGACAACACTCCCGATCTTTTCGAGCAGGCATCCCCGCCGGGCGATTTCCTGACGCTCGGCAACTACGCGGAGCAGGCCTATCTCGGCTATGCGGTGAGCGTCGTAAAGGGCCGCGCGCTGCCCGATGTGAGCGACGGGCAAAAACCCGTGCAGCGCCGCATCCTGTACGCGATGAACGAAATGGGCCTGTCGGACAACGCGAAGCCGGTGAAGTCGGCGCGCGTGGTCGGCGACGTGCTCGGCAAGTACCATCCGCACGGCGACCAGTCCGCGTATGACGCGCTGGTGCGTCTCGCGCAAGACTTTTCGATGCGCTATCCGCTGATCGACGGCCAGGGCAATTTCGGCTCGCGCGACGGCGACGGCGCCGCGGCGATGCGCTACACCGAAGCGCGCCTGACGCCGATCGCGAAACTGCTGCTCGACGAAATCGACCAGGGCACGGTCGATTTCATGCCGAACTACGACGGCTCGTTCCAAGAACCGAAGCTGCTGCCCGCTCGGCTGCCGTTTGTGCTGCTCAACGGCGCATCGGGCATCGCGGTCGGCCTCGCGACGGAAATTCCGTCGCACAACCTGCGCGAAGTCGCCGCCGCGGCGGTCGCGATGATCCGTCATCCGAAGATCACGCATGCGGAGTTGATGCAGCTTGTGCCGGGGCCCGACTTCCCGGGCGGCGGCCAGATCATTTCGAGCGAAGCGGAAATCGCGGCCGCGTATGAAACCGGCCGCGGCAGCCTGAAGGTGCGCGCGCGCTGGAAGATTGAAGAGCTTGCACGCGGCCAGTGGCAGCTCGTCATCAACGAACTGCCGCCGAATACGTCGTGCCAGAAAGTGCTCGAGGAAATCGAGGAGCAGACCAACCCGAAGATCAAGCTCGGCAAGAAGTCGCTCACGCCCGAACAGTTGCAAACCAAACAGACGCTGCTCGCGCTGCTCGATGCGGTGCGCGACGAGTCGGGCAAGGACGCACCGGTGCGCGTGGTGTTCGAGCCGAAGTCGAGCCGCATCGACCAGACCGAATTCGTCAACACGCTGCTCGCGCATACGAGCCTCGAATCGAACGCGCCGCTGAATCTGGTGATGGTCGGCGCCGACGGCCGGCCGCGACAGAAGGGCATCAGCGAGATTCTGCAGGAGTGGGTCGGCTTCCGTTTCGCGACTGTCACGCGCCGCACGCAATTCCGGCTGACGAAGGTCGACGACCGCATTCATATTCTCGAAGGCCGGATGATCGTCTTCCTGAATCTGGACGAGGTGATTCGCATCATCCGCGAGTCGGACGAGCCGAAGGCCGCGCTGATTGCCGCATTCAGCCTGTCGGAGCGCCAGGCCGACGACATTCTCGATATCCGGCTGCGTCAATTGGCGCGGCTCGAAAAGATCAGGATCGAGAAGGAACTGGCCGAGCTGCGCGACGAAAAGGCGAAGCTCGAGGAACTGCTCGGCAGCGAAAGCGCAATGAAGCGCTTGATCATCAAGGAAATCGAAGCCGATGCGAAGCAGTACGGCGACGAGCGCCGCACGCTGATCCAGCAGGAAAAGCGCGCCGTCTTCGAAGCGCGCGTGGTCGACGAACCGGTGACGGTGGTGGTGTCGCAGAAGGGCTGGGTGCGCGCGCTGAAGGGCCACGGGCTCGATCCGGCCGGCTTCACGTTCAAGGCGGGCGACGGCCTCTATGCGGCGTTCCAGTGCCGCACGCCGGACACGCTGATCGCGTGGGGCAGCAATGGGCGCGTCTACTCGGTCGCGGTTGGCCCGTTGCCGGGCGGCCGCGGCGACGGCGTGCCGGTCACCACGATGATCGAGCTCGAATCGGGCACGCATCTGATGCATTACTACGCGGCGAGCGCCGATCAGGCGCTGCTGCTCGCGTCGAGCAACGGCTTCGGCTTTATCGCGAAGCTCGGCGACATGGTGAGCCGCGTCAAGGCGGGCAAGTCGTTCATGACGATCGACGAAGGCGCGGCGCCGCTCGTGCCGATGCCGATGCTGCCGGATGCGACGCAGGTCGCGTGTCTGTCGAGCACCGGGCGCATCCTCGTGTTCGGTCTCGACGAGATGAAGACGCTGTCCGGCGGCGGCCGCGGCGTCACGTTGATGGCGCTCGATCCGAACGAAACGCTGACCCAGGCGCTCGCCATCGGCCGCGCCGGCGTCGTGCTGCTCGGCACGGGCCGCGGCGGCAAACCCGGCGAGGAGACACTCGCGCGCGCGGCGCTCGCCGAGCACGTCGGCAAGCGTGCGCGCAAGGGCCGCAAGCCGGACACGAAGCTGAAGGTCGTGGGGCTGCGGCCGGCGCTCGAAGGCTGACGGCGAACGGCTCCGGCGTGGGTGGCCGGGACCGGCCAATCGGTGAACCGGTGAATCGATGAGCCGGCTGGTGAACCGGCAATCAGGCGGCGTGTCATGCGCATCCGACGGAATGCGCGGCACGCCGCAACTGTTAACGTCGCTCGGGTGCCGTTCGATATGAAGCCTCATGCGGGCACGAGGCGACGTCACCTGCCGCAAGCCGGCGCGGCCCGCTGCCGGCGCGACAACCAATCATCTCAGGCGATCAAGCGATGAACTGCGCGGCGCGCAGGCGGTCGAATGCGCAGTCCGGCCGCCGCCGCACCCATCGCCGCACCTATACGACAGAGGAACACAACCGTGACCAAAGCGATCGAAATCGCGCTCTTTCTCCACCTGCTTGGCGTTGCCGTCTGGATCGGCGGCATGGTGTTCGCTCATTTCTGCCTGCGGCCGGCGCTCGGCGACCTGTCTCCGCAACTGCGGTTGCCGTTGTGGGAGTCGGTGTTCGGCCGGTTTTTCAACTGGGTCAGCGCGTCCGTGATCGTCATTCTGTTGTCCGGCGGCTTCCTGCTGTCGCAATACGGCGGCGCGCACGCGACGTGGCAACTGCATACGATGGCAGGCCTTGGCATCGTGATGATGCTGATCTTCGGGCATATCCGCTTCGCGGTGTTTCCGCGCATCCGCCGCGCGGTGCAGGCGCAGAAGTGGCCTGACGGCGCGAATGCGGTCGCGACCGTGCGGCGGCTCGTCGTCGTGAATCTCGTGCTGGGCGTCGTGACGATCGGCGTCGCGGTGATGTCGCGCGGGTTTTGAGCGGCACGTCGGCCGGCATTCAGCTACTGACGTATTGACCTGAGCGCGGCGCGCGCCGGATGAACGGCGCCGCAAGCCGCGATCGATCGGCCCGACGGCGCGCAAGAAGCGTTCATTCCAGTTGCGCGAGCAACAGACGCCGCGCATTGCCGAGCAGCGACGGCACCGGCTCGGCGCTGACATTGGTCATGCACAGCAGGCCATCCGTGGTCGCGATGGAGAGGCTCTGCGTATGCGGCGCGCCGTTCATCGCGACGGGCGTCACCCACCTGATGCGCAGGCGCCCATACTGCGTCGGAATCGGCAACGGGCCATGGTTGTCGATCCACAGCGTCGGCGCACGCTGACGGCTGCCGATCACCAGCCGGTCCGGGTCCGTGCCGGCGGAGATCATCTCGAGCAGCGGCGACGAAAATCCGCCGGCCGCTTCAGCCGCGGTACATCGCACCGCGAGCGCCTGTCTGACCGCGCGCGCGAGATCCCAGAACGACGGCGTATAAGACGGCTCGAGCTCCGTGTGGCGCTGCGCGGGAAAGAGCCCGAGGCGCTCGCTCGCGCCGAGCATCGCGCGCGTGTCGATCGAGGTCGCGCAACGCACCGTATGATCCCGCCACGACTTCGACAACGCGCGGCCCGCGAGCATCACCGCTGCACTCAGTGCGCCATGCACGGTCGTCTGTTCGTCGTGAGCGCGTCTTGCGACCAGCGACGTCACCGAAGGCTCGAGCCAGATCTGCTGAAGCAGCGGCTGTTCGTCGGCCGATGCAAGCGACGACCCGCTTGCGGAGCCGAGCACGGCGCCCAGCGCCGGACCGCGGTTATCCGCGTTGACGCGCAGCGGCATGGCGAACGGCGCATATCGTTCGTTCGTATGCAGCCCGAGCCATCCATCGTGCGAAGGCGGCATCGCGCGCACACCGCCGAGCGGCTCGGCGCCCAGCGCGCGCAGCAGGTCGCGAATCAGCAGGATCAGGGAGGTGCCGTCCAGCGCCGCGTGATCGGCGCCCAGCACGAGCGTCGTGCGATCGCGGCCATACAGGATCGATGCGCGCAGCAACGCATCGCCGGGTGCGAAAGCGGTCGTCAGTTCGTCGGAGATCAGTTCGAAAACGCGCATGCCGGATTCGCCCGGCACCACGCGCAACGCGAGCGGAACATCGGTGGCGAGTTCAAAGCATGGCCGAAAGCCCGGCTTCTGATGAATCCGCGCCGATAGAATCGTATGATGCGTGCGCACCGCATCGAGCGCGGCGTGCCATTGCTCGACTGTGGTTCGGCCTTGTATTTCCGCGGCTACCACGACGGTGCGCGGCACGCGTTGCTGCAGCAGCCAGAAGTACTCTTCGAATACGCCTAGCGTGCGCAACGTTTTGCCGGGTCGGATCGACGCGCGGCTGCTGGTAATCGAATCGTTCATAAGCGGCCCTCGGACGTTCAGGCGTGTCTTCCTGACAACACCTGAAGAGGTCGCTTATTCCTGTCGGCCGGCTGTGCGTCTGTCGTGCGCCTGTTGCGTAATGGTTGTGCGGCGGTTGTGCAGCGGTTGTGCGGCGGTTGTGCGGCGGTTGTGCGGCGGTTGTGCGGCGCCGTGCAACCTGCGCGCACGGCACGCGGGCTCGGGCGCGTGCGCATCGCCATCAGCCACGCGGCGTTGACCAGCGCAATCGGTTCATTGTTGCCGCCCCGCGCGCGATGGGGTCATCGCGGCTGACCAGGCGCGAGGGCGCAAAACGATCGATGTTTCGAAAGGGAGGACGGTAAGCGGATATCAGGCGGACTGGCCGCTCGTGCTCGGTGCGTCGCTGGTGTCGTCGTCGCTTCGTGCACGCGCCGGTTGCCGCGTGCGCGTGCCGCATACGCCGAAGCGTTCGAGCAGCGCCGGAATGCCGTCGCTCGGAACCGGCCGCGAGAACAGGAACCCTTGTGCTTCGATATGACCGAGCGCCGCCAGCCACGCAATCTGTTCCTCGGTCTCGGTGCCTTCGACGACCACCGTCAAGCCGAGCGAGCGCGCGAGATTGACGATCGCCGTCACCATCACGCATACGCTGCGGTCGCCCGGAATGGCCTGGACGAACGAGCGGTCCACCTTCAGCGTGTCGACCGAGAAGCGGTTCAGGTAGGACAGGGACGAGTACCCGGTGCCGAAATCGTCGAGCGCGATGCGTACGCCAAGGCGCTTCAACGCGAAAATTTTCTCCGAGACGAGATCCGGGTACTCCATCATCGCGGTCTCGGTAATCTCCAGTTCGAGGCGGCGCGCGGGAATGCCGCTATCTTCGATCGCGCGCGCGATCGTGTCGAACAGATCGCCGCGCCAGAATTGCACCGCCGAGATATTGACCGCGAGCGACAGCGATTCATAACCCTGCTGCTGCCACAGCGCAAGCTGGCGGCACGCGGTCTGGATCACGAAGTCGCCGATCGGCACGATCAGGCCGGTCGATTCGGCCACCGGAATAAATTCGTTTGCCGGAATCAGTCCGTGCTGCGGATGGTTCCAGCGCACCAGCGCTTCGAAGCCGGTAATGCAGCGGCGCGTCAGGTCGATTTTCGGCTGATAGGCGAGAAACAGCTGCCCATCGGCGAGCGCGATGCGCAACTGCTGCTCCCACTTCATCAGATGGTCCGCGCGGTGCGACAACTGCGGCGAATAGAACTGATAGCAGTTCTTGCCCGCGTCCTTTGCGCTATACATTGCGAGATCGGCTTTCTTCAGCAAGTCGATCTCGCTTTCGTTGGCGATCGAATAGAGCGCGATGCCGATGCTCGCATGCAGCACGAAGGTGCTGCCGCGCACTTCGAACGGTTTCGCGAACACTTCGGACGCCGCTTCGGCCGCCGCGACCGCGCGCTCTTCGACGTCGTCGCCCTTGACGATCACGACGAACTCGTCGCCGCCGATGCGCGACAGCGTGCCCATCTCGGCTACCGCATCGGCGAGGCGGGCCGCGGTCATTTGCAGCACGATGTCGCCGGCGTTGTGGCCGAGCGTGTCGTTGACGGTTTTGAAGTTGTCCAGATCGATAAACAGAATCGCGAGGCGCCCGACATTCGATGTCTGCGCAACCTCATGATGGAGAATCTGCAGCGTCGAGTAGCGGTTGCGCAGACCGGTCAGCAGATCGTATTCGACCAGATGCGTCATCTCGCGCTCGCGGCCGAGCAGCTTGCCGATCAACCCGGTCGCGACCGCGAAGAAGCCGAGCATCGCAAGCGAGATGAAGGTCGCCATCAGCAGATAGACGTTGCGCGTATGGTTGTAGTCGGCGAATTCTTCGGCATGCGAAAGGCCGACCAGCACGCCGAGCGGATAGCCGTCGATATGCCGGTACGACACGATGCGCGTGACGTTGTCGATCGGATCGATATACGTGCCGGACACGTGCTCGGAGGTCGGATACGTGCCGCTTGCGGTGAAGACGCCCGATGCACGCTCGCCGTTGCCCGTGCGGCGCGCGAGCACGGTGCCGTTGTCGGAGATGACCGAGATCACGCCGTCGTGGCCGATCGCCGCGTTGTTATAGAAGTCGCTCGTGAAGTAGCTCGGATCTTCCGAGACCACCACGACGCCCGCGAATGAGCCATCCGGGTGATTGAGGCGGCGCGTCATCTGCAATGTCCAGTGGCCGGACACGCGGCCGAGCACCGGCTTGCTGATGTAGAGCTGGTCGTCGTTTTCGTGCTCGTGCACCTTGAAGTGCTCGCGGTCCGACAGATCGATGGGCCGCGGATTCGCTTCAGCGGTCGTGGCGATCAGCGTGCCGTGCTCGTCGATCAACGACACCTGCACGAGCGTCTCGCTTTGCACGACGCCTTTCTCGACGGTGCCCGCCAGATCGAAGCGGCCGGGCGACTTTTCGAATTCGTATTTGACGAAGCGCGTGATCTGATCGACCTGGTGAATCGCCTTCACCGTATGCTGCTCGAGCGCGGCTGAAAGGATGCCGGCCGACGCCATCGTCTCCCGGTAAGTGGATTCCTTTTCAACCGACAGCCGCGCGAAGATCACCGTCCACAACAGGATGAGCACCAGCACGCCGAGCGCGGGGATCGCGAGCAGCGCGCGGCGGCGCGACGAGGCCGGATCGAGCCGGTGCCGGGCGTCGCGTGTGCTGGAGTGAGGGAACGGATTCATCGGGTAGACCGTGACGCTGTGCCTTGCGGCAATGATTGATTGTCGATCGACGGGAGCGCTGTTTCGTCAGCCAGGCTGCATGGTAAGCGAAGTACCGCAAGTGCTGCGCAGAGCGGCGTGCGTCGTGCCGAACCATCCGGTGGTCATCGGTTACCGTTCGATATTACTGAATGCCTGGGGATTGCGAAAGAGTTGTGGCATCGGGTATACGCGGGTTTCGGGCACACGGCGTCGCGTGTTCCGACTGATGGAACGAGGCGTGTGGAAAGCCACGATGGACAGGTGTTTCAGCGAGGTTGGGAAGTGCGGTTGAAGCGCGCTCGAACGGCTCGATTCCAGCCGCTTGCATGAATAGGAAGGGCTGCCTCCACAAGTCTGCTTTGTGCCGCGAACGATCGATTACACGTTGCATGAGACGAAAGGAAACGATGCCCTTTGCATGCGCGTGCTATGCGTATTCGCCGTACCGGACGTACCTCGATTTATTTCAATTCCGTGATGGCACGCGCCCGCGGCGATGGGTCGGCCTCGCTTCTCGCAAGCGCAGCGTCGACGCGCGTTCGCATCGATGCATGCGCATGCAGGCGCGATGATGGGCTGCCGCCGTGATGCGGCTCAGTCGAGCCTGAACGTGCCGTCGACGACCGTGACCGATGCGCCGCCGATCCATGTCTTGCCGGCCGCGTCGTCATAGTGGACCGCGACGTCGCCGGCGCGGCCGAGCACGGTGCCCTGGCGGGCCGAATAGCGTTCGCCTGGACGCCGCTGTTGCGCGCTGAGCAGACCCGCAAGCGCGGCATTGGCGCTGCCGGTCACCGGGTCTTCGCCGTAGCCGAATGCGCCGCCCAGCATCAGGCAACGCACCTCGAAGGTGGCGGGACCGCCCGCCGGATGCGCACCGTAAACGGCAAGTCCATTTGCGCCGATGGTATGGGCGATCTCCACAACGGCGCGGGCATCGGGATCGAGCGCAAGGCATGCGTCAGCCGACGCAAGCCGTACGACGAGCCACGGCGCACCGTTATCGACGCCGCACGGTGGCGCGCTGAAGTCGATGGCATCGGTGCGCAGCGCGGCCGCGAGCGCCGCGTACTGCGCGTCGGGCAGCGGCGTGACGCGCGCGGGCGGTGCGGCGAAGGCCCATGCGTTGCGCTGCGACGCGTGGCTGGCATCGGCTGAGCCGGCTGCGCTCAGTGCGACGAGTTCGACGAGGCCGACGCCGCATTGCTGGACGAGCCGTCCCGCTTGCCGCGGCCGATAGCCGCTTTCGAGCAGCGCATGCGCGGTGCCGAGTGTCGGATGGCCGGCGAACGGCAACTCCCGGCCGGGTGTGAAGATGCGTACGCGATAGTCGGCCGCGGGGTCGGTCGGTTTGCAAAGAAACGTGGTCTCGGACAGATTCGTCCAGCGTGCGATCGTCTGCATCTGTGCGCTGTCGAGATCGTCGGCGTCGAATATGACAGCCAGCGGATTGCCCTTGAAAGGCACGGCGGTGAAGACGTCGACTTGCTTGAAGCGGACAGTGCGAGCGGGCATCGGGCTTCCTCGGAAAGGGCGGGGGCGCACGCACGGCGCGGCGTGAAACTGCGACAAGCGGAGCGGCGCACGGAAGGCCGCTCGCGCGCGTCACGCGTGATTGATGCGACGCGCGACGCGACGGCTTGTCTGACGGGTCAAGCGACTTCGGCGATCAACTCGATCTCGACGCACGCGCCGAGCGGAATCTGCGCGACGCCGAATGCGGAACGCGCATGCTTGCCGCGCTCGCCGAACACTTCGACGAGGAACTCGGACGCGCCGTTGGTGACAAGATGTTGTTCGGTGAACGACAGCGTCGAGTTGACGAGGCTCATCACCTTGACGATACGCGTCACGCGGTTCAGGTCGCCGACATGCGCGTGCAGCGTCGCGAGCAGATCGATCGCGACTGAACGCGCGGCCGCTTTGCCCTCATCGGTGGTGACGTTGTCGCCGAGCTTGCCGACCCATGGCTTGCCGTCTTTCTTCGCGATGTGTCCCGACAGATACACGGTGTTGCCGCTTTGCGCGCTCATGACATAAGCGGCGGCCGGTGCGCCGGCGGACGGCAGTGCGATGCCGAGTTCCTTGAGTGTGTCGTATACATTTGCTTGAGCCATGACGGGTCCTTTTTGCGAGTGGAAAACCTGAATGGTAGCGCCGCCGCGAGATCCGGACACGGTTGCGCGCAGCGGCACGGATGCGCGCCCGGAACCGCGCCCGCAGCCGCGCCCGAAACCGCGTTCAGAGTCGCGCGCGGATCAGCGCCGCAAGCTGCGCGATGCCGGCCTCGATTTTTTCGGGCGGCACGGTGACGAACGACAGGCGCAGCGTATTGTGCTGCGGTTCGTGCGCGAAGAACGGCGCGCCCGGCACGAAAGCGACATGCTGCGCGACCGCTTCTTCGAGCAGCGTCATCGTATCGATGGCCGCCGGCAATTGCACCCACACGAACATGCCGCCCTCCGGACGGTTCCACGTCACGCCTTCGGGCATGAAGTGCTCGAGCGCCGCGAGCATCGCCGCGCATTGGTCGCGATACAGCGCGCGGATGGTCGGCACGTGCGTATCGAGGAAACCGTCCTTGACGACCTCGTGCACGATGCGCTGCGTGAAGCTCGGCGTATGCAGATCGGTCGCCTGCTTCGCCTGCACGAGCTTGAAGTGCAGCTCTTCGGGCGCGATGACGTAGCCGACCCGCAAGCCGGGCGCGAGCACCTTCGAGAACGACCCGAGGTGCACGATAAGATCCGGCGCCATCGACAGCATCGTCGGCAGCGGCTCGCCGCGGTAGTCGAGCGCACCGTACGGATCGTCCTCGATCACCGGGAATGCCGCGTTCTGCGCGAACGCGACCAGTTCGCGCCGGCGTTCGATCGGCAGGCGCCGTCCGGTCGGGTTCTGGAAATTCGGTTGCGCGTACAACAGCCGCGCACCGGCGGTCAGCTCGGGCGTGAGCGCGGCGGGGATCAGGCCGGCGTCGTCGGTCGGCACCTGCACGTAGTGCGGTTCGTAGAGCGAGAACGATTGCAGCGCGCCGAGGTAAGTCGGCGTTTCGACGAGCACCGGGCTTTGCGCACAGACGAGCACTTTGCCGAGCAGATCGAGCGCCTGCTGCGAGCCGGTCGTGATCAGCACCTGCGTCGCGCGAATCGTTGTGCCGCCTTGCGAATGGCGCGCCGCGATCCATTCGCGCAGCGGTAGATAGCCTTCGGTCGCGCTGTATTGAAGCGCGGCCGCCGGCGTGTCGCGCAAGATCCGGTCGGCGGCCGCGCGCATCTGTTCAGCGGGGAACGTGGACGGCGCCGGTAAACCGCCGGCGAACGAAATCACTTCAGGCCGTTCGCTTACCTTGAGAATTTCGCGAATGGCGGAGCTCGTCAGCTTGCGCGCGCGGGCGGACAGTTGCCAAGAGCGTGCGCTCATGTGGGGCGGGTCGCTTCGGTCCATGGTCGTCTCCTCGTCTGCTTGTATTGATTTAATGCCATGCAGTGCGTCGATGTGATGCATTGATGCAATGCGCTGGCGTGATGCATTGGCGTGATGCATCGATGTGATGTGATCAATGCAAAGCGTCGGTGCAAAGCGTCGCTGCGATGTGCGAAGGATTGCTGACGGAACGCGTCGGCCGCCGCATCGCGTTACCCCGCTCGCATCACGCGAGGCGCCGCGTGTACGGTGGCGCGGCGGCCGAGCATCACGGTGGCGATGACCGCGGCGGCGAAGAGCCATGTCGACGGCGCGACGTGCTCGCCGAAAAACAGCGCGGAAAAGGCCATTGTGAAGAAGATCTGCAGCAACTGCACCTGACCGACGCGCGCGATGCCGCCCATCGCGAGGCCCGCATACCACGCGAAGAAACCGAGAAACTGCGAAAAGAACGCGACGTATGCGAACGCGAGCCATGTCTTCAGCGCGACCGGCCCCGGGTGCATCACGTGCTGATGCCAGGCGAGCCAGCCGACCGGCGGCGCGAGAAACGGTGCGGACACCACGAGCGCCCAGCAGATCACCTGCCAGCCGCCGATCTGCTTCGCGAGCCGCGCGCCTTCCGCATAACCGAGCGCGCCGATGCCGACCGCGACCAGCATCAGCAGATCGCCGGGCTGCGGTGCGCCGCCGCCCGCCTGCAACGCGAACGCGACGACGATCGCACTGCCGGCGAGCGCGCATGTCCAGAACAGCTTCGACGGCCGTTCATGCGACAGCCACGCCGCGTAGATCGCGACGCACAGCGGCTGCAAACCGTTGACGACCGCGCCATGCGAGGCGGGCACGTACTTCATCGACCACGCGGAAAACACCGGGAACGCGACCACGACGCCGAGCGAGACGACCGCGAGGCTCCTCAGTTGCGCCCAGTTCGGCCAGCGCTCACGGCGCCACGCGAGCAGCGCGGCGGCCGGCACGGCGGCGACCAGCGCGCGGCCCAGGCCGTTGAGCAGCGGATGCCATTCGGCGACGACGATGCGCGTCATCGGCAGCGTGAGGCTGAAGACCATCACGCCGATCAGGCCGAGCAGCATGCCTTGGGATTCGCGCGAATTCATGGCGTGGGTGTCTCCGGTTTCTAATGTTCGATTGCAAGCATGCAGCGGGTGGCGCGGCTTATTTGAGCGTGCGCATACCGTCTGGCGTTTCAAATTCGGCGACGAGCGCGGGCGCGCCGTCGGTGCCGGCGAGTTTGATCAGATGCGCGGCGCCGAGCCAGTCGAGTTGCGCGGCGATCAGATCGGCTTCGCGATGCACCGCGCTCAGCGTCTTCAACGCGATGCCCGTTTCGGGCAGGCGCGCCGATGGATGCAACGCGTTGTCCCACTGGATCAGCGTCGGCAGAATGCCGTCGCCCGCGTGCTGCCAGCTCGGGAATGCGCCGTCGTCGGGCACCGACAGTCCCCACGTGAAATCGCCGCGCGTCATCGGTACCACCGGGGCGATCCGCTCGGGGTACTGGGCTTGCCAGCGCATCAGGTTTTTCGGCCGCTCGACACGCGCGACCCAATGCGACAGATACGGGCCGTTCGCGAGGCGCGCGGCAACGGCGAGATCGTCGAGTGCGAAAAGACGCGGGCGGGCGGCGCCGGCCGCGGGCTCGGGCGCGTCCGGATCGATCGCGATCACCTCGAGATAGACGCCGTCCCACAGATTCAGCAGCCGGTTGCAGGTGCGCATCAGCGGGTGCGAGCCGCCGCCGGACGGCGCGACGCCGAGCGCATCGGCGACATATTGCGTGCCTTCGTCGAGCGTGCGGGCCGAGACGACGAGATGATCGAGGCGAAGCGAGTGGACAGTCATGTCAGATCGAAAAAACAGTTGAGCGGCGAGGGGGCCGTCGCAGCGCGTTGCCATCCTGCGCACGCGTTGGCGGTGAAATGCTTAAGAATACCCGCTGGCATCGCGGCCGCGCCATGCGTGGCGTGGCGTGGCCGCTTCGGTATTTCCGCGCACGCGCCCGCGTTGTCGCAACACACGGGCGCCTGGCCGATGCGACATCGCCCCACCTGGCGCCCACCCCTGGCCGGTTGAATGTATCGTCTGCGACCGGCACAGTAACGGTACAATCGCGCAGGTAGTCTTCGGTACAGTTGGAGCCAGCCATGTCGTTTCCACTCGAACAGATCCCCGCGCCGCACGATGCGTCCGCGCTGACACTCGTCGACCAGCTCGTCCAATGGGCGCGCCGCCGCGTCGACGAACGCGTGTTCCGTCCCGGCATGCGCATGCCGTCCATCCGTAAGCTCGCGATCGACAAGGGCGTCTCGCGCTTTACCGTCGTCGAGGCGTATGAGCGGCTCGTCGCGCAGGGCTATCTGGATTCGCGGCGCGGCTCGGGCTTCTATGTGCGCGAGCGCTTCGCCGCACCGATGCCGGGCGAGCGCCGCGCGACGAGCGACGCGGCGCCGGCGCCGAGCACGATCGACGTGGTCTGGCTGTTGCGCAACATGCTGCATACGTCGACGCAGCCCGAGCGCGGGCCGGGCCTCGGCTACCTGCCGTCGCGCTGGCTGGACGGCGAGCTGATCTCCGGCGCGCTGCGCACGCTCGGCCGGCAAAGCGGCGCGCAGATGCTCGGTTTCGGCACGCCGCAGGGTTTCCTGCCGCTGCGCCAGCAACTGCAGACGCGCCTGGAGGAGCTCGAGATCGGCGCGTCGCCGGAAAGCATCGTGCTCGTATCCGGCATCACGCAGGCCATCGATCTTCTCGCGCGGCTCTACTTGCAAGCGGGCGACGCGGTGGTCGTCGGCGACCCGGCATGGTTCCAGATGTTCGGGCGCATCGCGTCGCAGGGCGCGCATCTGGTCGGCATGCCGTATACGCCGGACGGCCCGGACCTCGACGCGCTCGAGGCGCTCGTGCAAACCTGGCGGCCCAAGATGCTCGTCATCAACTCGGTGCTGCAGAACCCGACCGGCACGTCGCTGACCGCCGCGCAGGCGTTCCGCATTTTGCGTCTCGCCGAGGAGTACGACTTCGTCGTCGTCGAAGACGATATTTACGGCGACCTGTGCCCGCCCGGCTTTCCGGCCACGCGCCTCGCAAGTCTCGATCAACTGAAGCGCGTCATTTACCTCGGCAGCTTTTCGAAGACGCTCGCCGCGAACCTGCGGGTCGGCTTTATCGCGTGCGAGCCGCAACTTGCGCAAGCGGTAGCGGACCAGAAGATGCTCGTCAACATGACGACGCCCGAGCTCAACGAGCGCGTGCTGTACAAGATCCTGACCGAAGGCCACTACCGGCGTCACGTCGAACGCTTGCGCGCGCGTCTGGACGGCGTGCGCGACAAGGCGTGCCGGATGCTCGAGAAGACCGGTTTGCGGCTCTTCCAGACGCCCGCCGCGGGCATGTTCGTGTGGGCCGACACCGGCGTCGATGCGGATGCGCTCGCGGCCGCCGGCCACGAAGCGGGCTTTTTGCTGACGCCCGGCAGTCTTTTTTCGCCGCAGCAGTCGCCGACCACCTGGATGCGCTTTAATGTGGCGAATTGCGGCGACCCGGCGCTGCCCGCGTTTCTCGGCGAGTATCTGGATACGGTGATCCGCCGCGCATCCTGAGCGCCCTTGAAATTTTCCGCCGCGCCCCCACTTCGGCGGGCGATCGGCGCGGTCCGCCGGCCGCCCGAATATTGAATCAACCCGAAATAGAGAGGACGTCCGACCATGGCACAAGAAACCATGAGCTTTCAGGCAGAAGTGAAGCAGCTTCTGCATCTGATGATCCATTCGCTGTACAGCAACAAGGAAATTTTCCTGCGTGAGCTGATTTCGAACGCGTCCGACGCGGCCGACAAGCTGCGTTTCGAAGCGATCGGCGACAACGCGCTGTACGAAAACGATCCGAACCTGCGCATTCGCGTGTCATACGACAAGACCGCGCACACGGTGACGATCGACGACAACGGCATCGGCATGAGCCGCGACGAAGCGATCGCGAATCTCGGCACGATCGCACGCTCGGGCACCAGGGAATTCTTCGGCAAGCTCTCCGGCGACCAGCAGAAGGACGCGGCGCTGATCGGCCAGTTCGGTGTCGGCTTCTATTCGGGCTTTATCGTCGCGGACAAGATCACCGTAGAAACACGGCGTGCCGGCTTGCCCGCAGCGGAAGGCGTGCGCTGGGAAAGTGCGGGCGAGGGCGACTTCGCGGTCGACACGATCGAGCGTGCACCGCGCGGCACGACCATTACGCTGCATCTGCGCGCCGATGAGGACGAACTGCTGTCGTCGCATCGCTTGAAGTCGATCATCCAGAAGTACTCGGACCACGTCGCGCTGCCCATTCTGATGAAAAAGGAAGAGTGGGATGCGGAAAAGAGCGAGATGGTCACGCAGGATGAGGACGAGACCGTCAACCAGGCGAGCGCACTGTGGACGCGCGCGAAGAACGACATCACCGAAGAGCAGTACAAGCAGTTTTATCAGCACCTGTCGCACGATCATCAGGATCCGCTGACATGGACGCATAACCGCGTCGAAGGCCGCAGCGAGTATACGCAGCTGCTTTATCTGCCCGCGCATGCGCCGTTCGACCTGTGGAACCGCGAGCATCGCGGCGGCCTGAAGCTGTACGTGAAGCGCGTGTTCATCATGGACGACGCCGAGCAACTGCTGCCGGTCTACCTGCGCTTCGTGAAGGGTGTCGTCGATTCGAGCGATCTGCCGCTTAACGTGTCGCGCGAACTGCTGCAGGAAAGCCGCGATGTGAAGGCGATCCGCGAAGGCGTGACCAAGCGCGCGCTGTCGATGCTCGAAGAAATCGCGAATCTTGAAACGGCAGCGGAAACCGATGCCGACAAGGAAAAGTACGCGGCATTCTGGAAGGAATTCGGCCAGGTGCTGAAGGAAGGCATCGGCGAAGACTTCGCGAACAAGGACCGCATCGCGAAGCTGCTGCGCTTCGCGTCGACGCATCACGATACGGATGAGCAGAAAGTATCGCTTGCGCAGTACGTCGAGCGCATGAAGCCCGAGCAGTCGAAAATCTACTATGTGACCGCCGATACGTGGCAGGCCGCGAAGAACAGCCCGCATCTCGAAGTGTTCCGCAAGAAGGGCGTCGAAGTGCTGCTGCTGACGGACCGGGTCGACGAATGGATGCTGTCGTTCCTCAACGAGTTCGACGGCAAGCCGCTCGCGAGCGTCGCGCGTGGCGATCTCGATCTCGGCGAGTTGAATGACGAGGAAAAGCAGGCGCAGGAGAAGATCGGCGAAGAACTGAAGCCGCTCGTCGAACGCCTGAAGGAAGCGCTGAAGGACAAGGCGAAGGATGTGCGCCTGACGTTCCGGCTGACTGATTCCCCGTCGTGCCTCGTGGCCGACGAAGGCGATATGAGCGGCTATCTGCAGCGCATGCTGAAGGCCGCGGGGCAGAAAGCGCCGGCCATGCAGCCGATTCTCGAAGTGAATCCGGAGCATCCGCTCGTCAAGGGGTTGCACACCGATAGCGCGAACTTCGACGATTGGGCGCATCTGCTGTTCGATCAGGCGTTGCTGGCCGAAGGCGGCGCGCTCGAAGACCCGGCGAGTTTCGTGAAGCGGACCAACGCGCTGCTGCTGGCACGCGGCGGTTAAAGCGGGGAGGGCGCCGCGCGGCGCTTGAAGCAACCTGAAGGAAGACTGAAATGCGCTGCTTTCGCAGCGCATTTTTTTCGCCTTGACGGCGGGCGATGCAGCGAGTTCGTACGCGGGATGCTACCGCGCCGTCATCTCGCCGGCGACTGCTCGTGCAGGTTGCGCACCTGCGCGAGCACCGAGCCCGCCAGCTCTTTGGCTTCCTCGCATGCTTGCGGACTGGCAAGCACCTTGCCTGCCACTTTGCCGATCGCGGCACTGGTGTGCTTCGACGTGTGATGCTGGGCGAGAGCGGAACCGGCAAGCTCTTTTTCGATAGACGATGCGCTTAGTTTTGCTAGTATCACGGCGGCGAGATGCGCAATTCGATCGGACGTTTCTTTTGAATTCTTAATCAATTGATACTCCTTGGGATTTTTCTTGATTTCGGGAGGGTGCGTTCAAATTGGCCACGCTGAACGCCGGTTAATTATGGTTTGCTAAGTAAATGGTTTCAATGAATTGTGTCAGTCAATGTTAAGGAATGTGTCGCCGGATCGGCGCGATTCGGGTGCGGTCTGAATTGAATTTGAAGCTGGGAGTGTTTTGATGTTGTCATCCGGGTTGCCGTTGGCTGGCGATTTCTTACGGACCGTCTGGGCGCTGTTGCGCGACCGAGGGTTCGGCGAAGCGGAGGTGCGCGCCCGCGCATGGGTCGAAGACGGCGTTTCGCCGCAAATCCACGCGGACCTGTGCGCGAGTGCGGGGCAGTTCGAGCGCGCGTATCACAGCGCATCGGCGGCAAACGCGGAGGCCGACGCCGGTGATCGTTTTATGCGGCTCGCGCTGTTTGCCGACGCGCTGGGCCATCACGCCGCGGCTGCCGCGGCGGCTGACGAGGCGCTGGCGGCGTGCGCACCGGAACGCGCGATCGCGTGGATTGCGTGGATGATCGAGCAATGCGACGCGCCGGCCGTCGTGGTCCCGCTTTTGCGAGCGTACGGCAAGCGCGTGCCCGATGATGCGCGTGCGCTGTGGTGGCTCGCGCAGTTGCTGCCGCGCGAAGCGCGTGAAGGAGCCGGCGCGCAACAAGAGGGCGCGGGCGTTGCGCGTCGCGAGGCATTGCTGCGAGCCTATGCGCTGAACCCGGCGCTGCACCCGGAATTGCCGTTGCAGGTTGCGCTTGCGCTGCGGGAAATGCGTGATTGGGACGCGCTCGCGCACATGGCGCGCGAGGCACTGTCGCGCAACCCGGCCGATGCGGAAATGGCGTGGCAACTGAGTCACGCGCAATGGCAATCGGGCGATGCGCGGGCGGCCGAAGCGACCATGCGCGCGGTCGACGCGGCCGCGCCCGGCAATAGCGCCGTTGCGGCCGCGATCGGCATGTATCTGGCCGAGCAGGCTCGCTACCGCGATAGCGAAACGGCGCTGCGCGCGGCGCTCGCGCTCGACGCCGCAAATGTGGAAGCGGCCGTCGATCTCGCCGAACTCGAATTGCGGCGCGATGACTGGACCGCCGCATGGCCACGTTATGAAGTGCGGCTCGCGCGCGGCGACCGCGACGCGCGCAATATCGTGAAGGTGATCGAGCGGCACTATCGCCGCTGGCGCGGCGAACCGTTGCTGGGCAAGACGCTGCTCGTGCATAGCGAGCAGGGCAATGGCGACGACATCCAGATGGTGCGCTTTCTGCCGCGGCTTGCGGCGCAGGTGCGCGATGACGGCGGGCGCGTGGTGCTGGCCTGCCGGCGCGCGTTGCATCCGCTGTTCGCGCGGTTCGTTGATGCGTGTATCGCGATCGAAGACGGTCTGCCCGCCGCCGCGCATTACGCGCTACCGATGATGAGCGTGCCGTTCGCGCTCGGTCTGCAGCCGGAGCAGGTGAATGGCGCGGCGTACTTGCAGGCGGACGGCGAGTTGATCGCGGCGTGGCGCGAACGTGTGCGCGCCGCGGCGGCCGCAAGCGGACGCGCCGGCGAGCGGGTGCTGCATGCGGGCCTCGTGTGGTCGGGCAGTCCGACGCATCGGCGCGATGCGCAGCGATCGATGCCGCTCGAAGCGTTGCTGCCGTTGCGTGCGTTGCAGAACGTCGTGTTCTATCCGCTGACGCCTGGCAGGGAAGTCGAAACCGAATCGCTTGCCCAACTGGGTTTCAACATCTGCAATCTGACTGCGCAATATCAGCGCGGCTTCGATGACGTCGCCGCGCATATCGAGGCGCTCGATGTGCTGGTGACCATCGATAGCGCGCCGTTGCACCTGGCCGGCGCGCTAGGCAAGCCGGTGCTGGCGATGCTCGATCATGTGTCGCATTGGTGCTGGGGCGTCGCGGAGACGCAGCGCTGGTACGACTCGCTTGAAGTGTTCCGGCAGCCGTTTGCAGGCGCGTGGGCGCCGGTGGTCGAGCGGGTCGCGGCGCGGCTGGCGCGCGGTGCCGGCTGGGCGCCGCTTGTGTGAAGTGAACAGAAACCGTCAGGTGGCATCCCGCCGGCGTGACTGCGCCGGTTTTCCGCGCACCCTATAATTTGGCGCATGCCTATCTGTTTCGATCCCACCGACGCGCACTGGCGCGTCGCGCCACTCCCCGGCTTTTCCTGCGGCCAGAAAGACTGGCTGACCCGCGGCGGCTCGCTGACCGCGCATTTGCGCACGCTCGGTGCGGTGGCGGTGCGGGTGACCCGCGAGGCGGTCGCGTTGCCGTGGGCCGATGAGCATCGCGCACTCGGTATCGCGCCGCGCGCGCCGGTGTGGGTGCGCGAAGTCGTGTTGTCGGTGGACGGCGTGCCGTTCGTCGCGGCGCATAGCATCGCGCCGGTCGCCGCGAGCACGGGCGTCTGGCAGGCGATGCGGCGCTTGCGCACGCGGCCGCTGGCCGAACTGTTGTACAGCGATAGCGGCGTCGCGCGCTCGCCGCTGGTGAACCGGCGGCTCACCGCGCGACATCCGTTGTACACGCTTGCGGTGCGGGAAATCGACGCGCGTGATGAAAGGCGTCCGCATGCGTTGTTTGCACGCCGTTCGGTGTTCGCGCGTCGCGGCGAGCCGTTGATGGTGACCGAATGCATGTTGCCCGCGCTGTGGGCGCATCTTGCTGCGCGGTCGGACGTGCCGGCGGCGCAGCAGCATCCGGTTCCGCGCGAGCATGGGCGGCCGCTCGAGCATACGGCGGCGGCGCGGTCGCATCATGTCGGCACGCATGGCGGGCGTGACACCTCACGTGATACTTCGCGCGACACCCCTGCAAGCCGTGCGGGCGATCGTCCCGCCAGCGGGGCAAAACGCTGATGCTGCGCGGGTTCCCTCCGGTCATCGCGGCTCATACGCATACGCTCATTCTCGGCAGTTTTCCGGGCGAAGCATCGCTTGCGGCGGGACAGTACTACGCGCACCCGCGTAATCAGTTCTGGCGGCTCCTCGGTGCGGTGATCGGAGAACCGTTGCTGCACGAATCGCCGTATGACGAACGATTGATTCGCGTGTTGTCGCATGGCATCGGCATCTGGGATGTGCTCGATGCGTGTCATCGCGAAGGCAGTCTCGATTCGGCGATCCGCCATGCGCAGCCGAACGATTTCGATTCGCTGCGCGAGCACGCGCCGGAGCTCAGGAAGGTGTGCTTCAACGGGAAGACCTCGGGACGGTTTGCGCCGGTCATTGCGGCGGCAGGGTATGACACGCTCGTGCTGCCGTCGTCGAGTCCGGCGAATGCGACGTTGTCGTTTGAGAAGAAGCGGGTGCTTTGGCAACAACTGCTTGATTGATGTTTTTGTTGAGCGAAGGATTAGACGCTAGTCTGATGTTGCATGGGGCCGCTTCGCTTATCGCATTCGCCCCTCCCACCAATGCTATCCTCTCGTTCGCCCCAACCCCCGCGCGTTCCCGCGCAATACAGGTAAATGACGAAACTGATCAAACGCGCCTCGGCCGAAGCGCGCGCCTTCCGCCACGACCGTGACGACGCAGCACAGGCGTCGCGGCAAAAGCTGCATCGCAAGAACCGCCACGCGACGTCCGACACCGACGACTATCTCGACGCCGCGCCGCAAATCGACGCCCCGCGCAAACCGCGCTTCGCCCCCGTCACATTCTCGGAAGAGGGCGGCGTGCGCTACCTGCACTTCGGCACCGAATGGGTTCAGGGCGCGATGCGTCTGCGCAAGCCCGATCACATCGAACTCGAATACGCGCAACAAATGATGGCCTGGCTGTTGTTTCTCGAAACCCCGAAGCGCATCGTGCAACTGGGTCTCGGCTCGGCATCGCTCACCAAGTTTGCGCATCGCTACCTCAAGCGCGCGAAAGTCGAAGCCGTCGAACTGAACCCCGCGGTGGTCATCGCGGCCCGCACGATGTTCGAGTTGCCGGCCGACAACGCGCGCCTTTCCGTGCGCGAAGCCGATGCATGGGACTTCGTCAACGATCGCGCGAATCACGGCACGATCGGCGTGATGCAAATCGACGTCTACGATGCCACCGCACGCGGCCCGGTGCTCGATAGCGTCGCCTTCTATCGCGCAGTGCGCGCGTGCCTCACGCACGCAGGCATCGCGACGGTCAACCTGTTCGGCGACCATCCAAGCTTCGTGCGCAACATGAAGCGCCTGAACGAAGCGTTCGACGGCCGCGTCGTCGCGCTGCCCGAAGTGCACGAGGGCAACCGCATTGCCATCGCGTTCTCGGGACCGTCGCTGCACGTGTCGTTTGCGATGCTGCAGCAGCGCGCGAAGCTGATCGAAAAGTCTCTCGGCCTGCCAGCCCGCGAGTGGCTGAAAGGACTGCAAGCCTCGACTGGGCAGAACGGCACAGCGTTCACCATCTGACCGCTCGACGCAAGGCTCGCAGACGCGCCGGGCACACGCGGTAACGTGCCTGGTTCGTCTGCGACGCGCCCCGCGCATGCGTCTCACCTGAGCGTTGCCTTGTCGATATGCCGTTCAGTGCTTCGGGTCCGCCCGGCTTGACCGGTCATTCAACGCTCCTATACTCTTTCGAGGCTTTCGGAGCGCCCGCGGCCGGCCGCACATGGCCGCTTCTAGCTGGGCATCGCCCGTCGAACACGGGCCACATTACAAATTCAAAAAGAGGAGACGTCATGGCTCACGACGCCGACCCCAACGCCAGCGCGACCATCAACAAGTCCAGCAAGCGCTGGCTATGGCTATTGTTGCTGCCCTGGATCGCGATGATCTGGGTGCCGTCCTATAACAGGGTCGAGCCGCAGCTGTTCGATTTCCCGTTCTTCTATTGGTACCAGTTGCTGTGGGTATTGATCAGCGCCGTCATCACGGCGCTCGTCTACTTCAAGACGAAGACGAAATCAAAAACAAAAACGAAATCGCATCCGCAAGGGGGCGCACGATGAACGCCATCGCCACCTTTGTCTTCGTGCTGTTTTTTATCGGCGTCACCATTCTGGGTTTTATCGCCGCGCACTGGCGCCGCGGCGATCTCGCGCATCTCGAAGAGTGGGGTCTGGGCGGCCGGCGCTTCGGCACCATCGTCACGTGGTTTCTGCTCGGCGGCGACCTGTACACCGCCTACACATTCGTCGCGGTGCCGGCGCTCGTATTCGGCGCCGGTGCGACCGGCTTCTTTGCGTTGCCGTACACGATCCTGATCTACCCGTTCGCGTTCGTCGTGTTTCCGAAGCTGTGGACCATCGCGAAGCGTCACGGCTACGTCACATCCGCCGACTTTATCCATGCGCGCTATGGCAGCCGCATGCTCGCGCTTGCGATCGCGCTCACCGGCATCGTCGCGACGATGCCGTATATCGCGCTGCAACTGGTCGGTATCGAAGTGGTGATCGGCGCGCTCGGTTTCGATACGACAGGCTTTGTCGGCGACCTGCCGCTTATCATCGCGTTCGCGATTCTGGCCGCGTATACGTACACATCGGGTCTGCGCGCGCCGGCGATGATCGCGGTCGTCAAGGACGTGCTGATCTACGTCACGATCGGCGCGGCGATCATCTGGATTCCGCCGCAACTCGGCGGCTTCGGCCATATCTTCAGCGCCGTGCCGCCTGCGAAGCTGCTGCTGAAGGCGCCGGACGTGTCGAGCCTGAACGGCTACAGCGCGTATGCGACGCTCGCGGTCGGCTCCGCGCTCGCGCTGTTCCTCTATCCGCACTCGGTGACCGCGATCCTGTCGTCGTCGTCCGGCAATACGATTCGCCGCAATATGGCGATGCTGCCCGCGTACTCGCTGGTGCTGGGCCTGCTCGCGCTGCTCGGCTTCATGGCGCTTGCGGCTGGCGTGAAGGACATGCCCGAGTTCGCGCCGTACTTCCAGGCATTCGGCCCGAACTTCGCGGTGCCGGCGCTGTTCCTGCACTTCTTCCCGTCGTGGTTCGTCGGCGTCGCGTTCGCGGCAATCGGCATCGGCGCTCTGGTGCCGGCCGCGATCATGTCGATCGCGGCAGCCAACCTGTACACGCGCAACATCCATAAGGAGTTCGTGAATCGCAATATGACGCACGAGCAGGAGACGAACATCGCGAAGCTGGTGTCGCTGATCGTCAAGGTCGGCGCGGTCGCGTTCATTCTCGGTTTGCCGCTCACGTACGCGATTCAGTTGCAGCTGCTGGGCGGCATCTGGATCATCCAGACGTTGCCCGCAATCGTGCTCGGCCTCTATACACGTATGCTCGACTATCGCGGGCTGTTGCTAGGCTGGGCGGTGGGTATCGCGACCGGCACATGGATGGCCGTATCGTTGAAGCTGGCCGGCTCGATCTACACGATTCATATTGGCGGGTACGCCATTCCGGGCTACGCGGCCGTGTGGTCGCTGGTCGTGAACCTCGTCGTGGCGGTGGTGGTGAGCTGGCTCGTGCGCGTGACCGGCATGAAGCACGCGGAAGACCGCACGCGGCCGGAAGACTATCTTGACCCGGTCGAGGGTTAGCAGCGCGGCAGATCGAATCCGCCTTACCTTGAATCCGAAGTACCCGAAGCCCGCAGCAAGCGCATGCGGGCTTTTTATTTTTATCGTGACGCGATCGTCACGAGCGATCCGCGCGCCTGACGGCTTCTGGAACATCAGCCGACACAAAGCCTACGTTTCAATTTCATTCGCCCATCATTTCTCACAGTTTGAAGCATTTGCTAAAGAAGTCTCTTCTATGCGCCGTAAATAGAAGCATCGCAGAAATACATATAAAGCTTCGGGGTTTAGCACATGCATGTTTCGATCAAATCGCGTCTCGCGCTGGCGTTGGGGCTGCTTTCCATATTGCTGCTCGTGATCGGCGCACTGGGTATCGCGGGGATGACCAGCAGCAACGATGCCAACCGCGAGACGTACAGCGACGATCTGCCGAGCGCGACGTACATTGGCGACGCGGAGATCAGCTTGCAGCGCGAGCGTTCCGCGCTGTTCCGTGCGGCGCTGAATCCGGCCGCGCCGGATCTGCGCGACATCGTCAGCCACTCGCGCGACTATCGCACCGAAGCGCGCGCCGCGCTCGACAACTACATGAAGCTGCCGCGCATGTCTGACGAAGATCAGTTGGCGCGCGATTTGTTGCAGCGGCGCACTGCGATGGACGAAGGGCTCGACGCGTTCGGCAATGCCCTGCTCGGCGGCGACACCGGACAGATCATGAAGGCGGCGCTGACGAACAACGATCTGTATGCCACGTATCACGATGCGAGCGCGAAGCTGAGGGCATATCAGTACTCGTCGGCGAAGGAAAGCTTCAACGCGCAAGAGCATACGTTTGCGCTGTTCCGGATCATCACGATGGTTGCGATGGTGTTCGGCGTGATCTCCGCGATCGGCAGCTTCGCGAGCCTGCGCGGCGCGATTTCGCGTCCGCTTGCCGACGCGCTGTCGCATTTCGAGCGGATCGCGCAAGGCGATCTGACACGCTCGATTCACGTGAAGTCGCGCGACGAAATGGGCCAGCTGTTGCAAGGCATCGCAAACATGCAGGAGCGTCTGTTGCAGACCGTGCGCAACATGCGCGGCGGCAGCGAGGCGATCGCCACCGCGACGCGGCAGATGGCGGCCGGCAACGCGGATCTGTCCGCGCGCACCGAACAGCAGGCCGCGTCGCTGCAGGAAACGGCGGCGAGCATGGAAGAGCTGACATCGACGGTCAAGCACAACGCGGACAACGCGCAGCAGGCGAGCCAGCTCGCCGCGACCGCGCGGCACGTGACGCTGGAGGGCAATCAGATCATCGGCCAGGTGGTCGACACGATGACCGGCATCGGCGACAGCTCCGGCAAGATCGCCGAGATCACCAGCATCATCGAAGGCATTGCGTTCCAGACGAATATCCTTGCGCTGAACGCGGCGGTCGAAGCGGCGCGCGCCGGCGAAAACGGCCGAGGCTTCGCGGTGGTCGCCGCGGAAGTGCGCTCGCTGGCGCAGCGTTCGAGCTCGGCCGCCAAGGAGATCAAGGATCTGATCGGCACCTCGGTGGACCGGGTGCGCAGCGGCACTGAGCTCGTCGCGCGCGCGGGCAGCACGATGGAGCAGATCAGCCAGTCGATCGAGCGCGTGCACGATATCGTCGGCGAGATCTCGGCCGCGTCGCTTGAACAGAGCCGCGGTATCGAACAGGTCAATCAGGCCGTCTCGCAGATGGACCACGTGACGCAGCAGAATGCCGCGCTCGTCGAAGAGGCGGCCGCGGCGGCCACGTCGCTCGAAGAGCAGGCAGGTCATCTGCGCGCGGCGGTCGTGAGCTTCAAGGTCGAGCAGGGCGGCACGGCGGCGCTGGCGGTGCAACGCGTCGCGCGTCCCGCTGCTACTGCTGCTGTGGCGCCGGCTCGTGCGGCAAGCACGGTGCCGGCGGGTTCGGCCCCGGCTGCCGCTTCGTCCGTGCGCGCGGCGCGCCGCGTGGCTCCGTCCACGGTCCGCGCTTCCGTTGAACCCGCTGAAGCCGCGCCGACAGCCACGCCTGCGGCTGCCGCGGAATCCGCCGCGCCGCAGCCTGTCGCGAGCAAGCCGGTCAAGGCCGGCGACGACTGGACCACCTTCTAGCCGTACCCTCGGCGCGGCTGTATCCGCGCGACGCGCGCTGCGATCCAGCGCGTGCTGCGCGCTTCTTCGCGGCGCTTCATGTGACGCGCCTCATTCGAACAACACGCATCGGCCACGCACCGGTGCGTTTTCCCTGTCTATTGACGAACCCCGTTCCCCGATGAAAAACGACGACCAGCCACGCAGAAAGTTTCTGCGCCAGGTATTCACGATTCTTCCCGCCACGGCCATTGCGCCGGTGATCGTCACGCAAGAAGGCTGCACCCCGTCGCACGCGACGGACAACGCGAGCGCCACGGCCCCGGCTGCCACAGCCACGGCCACCGCCGCCGCCGCGAAGTACTCGCCGATCTTTTTCACTGCCGCGGAGTGGGACTTCGTGCATGCGGCGGTCGACGAACTGATTCCCGCGGATCACACCGGCGCGGGCGCACTCGAAGCCGGCGTGCCGGAATTTATCGACCGGCAGATGGAGACGCCGTACGGTCATGGCCGGCTCTGGTATATGCAAGGCCCGTTTCATCCGGAGGCGGTGCCCGAACTCGGTTATCAGCTGGGTCTCGTGCCGCGCGATATCTACCGGCATGGCATCGAAGCGTGCAACGCGGCGTGCGTGCGCGATCACGGCAAGGTGTTTGCCGAGCTGTCGCGCGACACGCGCGTGCAGGTGCTCGAGCAACTCGAAGCGGGCAAGCTGCAACTGGACGCGGTACCGCCGAAGCTCTTCTTCAACACGCTGCTGAAGAACACCAAAGAGGGTTACTTCGCCGATCCGATGTATGGCGGCAACAAGGGCATGTCCGGCTGGAAGATGATCGGTTTTCCCGGCGCTCGCGCGGACTACGCGGACTGGATCGATCAGCCGGGCGCGAAATACCCGCTCGGTCCGGTGTCGATTCTCGGAGAGCAGGCATAACGATGGCGATCAAAAAAGACAAGGTCGATGCGGTGATGGTCGGGTTCGGCTGGACCGGCGCGATCATGGCGATGGAAATGACCGAAGCGGGACTGAACGTGCTCGCGCTCGAACGCGGCGAGATGCAGGACACGGCGAACACCGCGAAATACCCGAATATCGCGGACGAACTCTCGTATGCGATTCGCGGCAAGCTGTATCAGGATCTGTCGAAGGAGACGCTCACGTTCCGGCATGCGCCGGACGGTCTCGCGGTGCCTTACCGGCAGCACGGCGCGATGTTGCTTGGCAACGGCGTCGGCGGCGCGGGCTTTCACTGGAACGGACTGACGTGGCGTCCGCACGCGTCGGACCTGCAATTGCGCAGCCACTATGAGCAGCGCTACGGCAAGTCGTTCATTCCGGACGATATGACGATTCAGGATTTCGGCGTCAGCTACGACGAGCTCGAGCCGTATTTCACGCGCTTCGATGAAGTGGCCGGCATCTCGGGCAAGGCGGGCAACCTGAACGGCAATCTCGTGCCGGGCGGTAACCGTCACGAGTCGTGGCGCAGCAGGGAGTATCCGACGCCGCCGCTGAAGGACGTCTACGGTGCGCAGCTGTTCGCGCGTGCCGCGCGCGAGCTCGGCTACGAGCCGTTCCCGATTCCGGCCGCGAACGTCTCGACGCCATACACGAATCCGTACGGTGTGCGTCTGGGACCGTGCAACTTCTGCGGCTACTGCGAAGACTTCGGCTGCTATATGTATTCGAAGTCGTCGCCGCAGACCGCGATTCATCCGGCGCTGTACCAGAAGAAGAACTTCGAGCTGCGCACGCGCTGCCAGGTGCTGCGCGTCAATCGCGATGCGAGCGGCAAGGTCGCGACCGGCGTCACCTATATCGACGCGCAAGGGCGCGAGATCGAGCAGCCGGCCGACATCGTGTTTCTGAGCGCGTTCCAGATGCACAACGTGCGGCTCCTGCTGCTGTCGGGCATCGGCCAGCCGTACGATCCGGCGACCGGCGAGGGCGTGGTCGGCCGCAACTTCGCGTATCAGATGAACGGCGGCGTGAATGCGTTCCTGCCGCAGGGCACGCAACTCAATCCGTTTATCGGCGCGGGCGGCGGCGGTCAGTCGATCGACGATTTCAACGGCGACAACTTCGATCACGGTCCGCTTGGTTTTATCGGCGGCGCGAACGTTCGCCACAATCGAACCGGCGGCCGCCCGATCGGGCAAGCGGGCGTGCCGAAAGGCACGAAGGGCTGGGGCAGCGGCTGGAAGGCCGCTGTGCAGGACAGCTACCAGCGGATGATGACGATCGTCGCGCAAGGCTCGGTGATGTCCTATCGCGACAACTACCTGAGTCTCGATCCGAACTATAAGGATGCCTACGGCCAGCCGCTGTTGCGCGTCACGTTCGACTGGCACGAGAACGAGTTGAAGATGACGCAGTACACGGTCGCGCAGGCTGAACGCGTTGCGCGCGTGCTGACCGATCACGTCGATGTGAACGCGCGCAAACTGGGCTCGCACTTCGATACGCGCGTCTATCAGAGCACGCATACGACGGGCGGCGCGGTGTCGGGCGGCGATCCGAAGACGAGCGTCGTGAACCGCTATCTGCAGAGCTGGGATGTGCACAACGTGTTCGTGCTGGGCTCGTCCGCGTTCCCGCAGAACTTCGGCTACAACCCGACCGGCCTGGTCGGCGCGCTCAGCTACTGGGCGGCGCGCGCGATTCGCGAACAGTATTTGAAGAACCCCGGCCCGATGGTGCAAGCATGAGACGCGCGCTGACTAAACTTCGCTCCTGGGCGGTGGGCGCGGCGGCGCTTGCCGTTGCGTTCACATTGTTTGGTGGGGCTGGCGCGCTCGCGGTGGCGGCGTCCTCCGGTGGCGCTTCGGTTGGCGCTTCGGTTGGCGCTGGTATCAGCGGCGGCGCGAGCGCGAGCATCGGCGCTGGCACTGGCACTGGCACCGGCACCGGCACCGGCACGAGCACGAGCACCGGCTTTGACGACGCGGCACTGATCAAACGAGGCGAATACCTCGCACGCGTCGCCGACTGCGCCGCGTGCCATACCGCGGAGGGCGGCAAGCCGTTTGCGGGCGGCCTGCCACTGCAGACGCCAATCGGCACCGTCTTCTCGACCAACATCACGCCGGACGCGCAAACCGGCATCGGCGGCGACACATATGCGGACTTCGACAACGCGCTGCGGCACGGTGTGTCGAAGGGGGGCTATACGCTGTATCCGGCGATGCCGTATCCGTCATATGCGCGCATCCAGCCGGATGACGTGAAGGCGCTCTACGCGTACTTCATGCATGGCGTCACGGCGGTTCATCAGCCGCGCACGGCAAACGGTATTCGCTGGCCGTTGTCGATGCGCTGGCCGCTCGCGCTGTGGCGCATCGCGTTCGCGCCCGGCGTCGCGGCCGGCGCGAATGCGCAAGCCGCGGATGATGCGACGGTCTCGCTCGAACGCGGCCGCTATCTCGTCGAAGGCCTCGGGCATTGCGGCGCGTGTCACACGTCACGCGGCATGCTGTTGCAGGAAAGGGCGCTCAACGACACCGGCGGCCCGGCCTTCCTGCAAGGCGGCGTGGTCGAGCAGTGGTTCGCGAACAATCTGCGCGACGATCGCGCGGACGGTCTCGGCGACTGGAGCCGCGAGGATATCGTCGCGTTCCTGAAGGCGGGCCGCAATGCGCACTCGGCCGCGTTCGGCGGAATGCACGACGTCGTGCTCGACAGCACGCAGTACATGAGCGACACGGACCTCAGGTCGATCGCCGACTATCTGCAATCGCTTGCGCCGGCTGGTCAGCGGGCGTCGCTGGTGTACGACGATACGGCGGCGCTCGCGCTGCATGCGGGGCAGACCGGCGCGCCGGGTGCGCGAACCTTCCTCGACAATTGCGCGGCTTGCCATCGCTCGGACGGCAACGGCTACGACGGCGTCTTTCCCCGGCTCGCGCTCAGCGCAACGGTGAACGCGCAGGATCCGACTTCGCTGATCAGTCTCGTGCTGCACGGCGCATCGATGCCCGGCACGCAGAGCGCGCCGACCGTGTTCACGATGCCCGCGTTCGGCGAGCGGCTCAACGATCAGCAGGTTGCGGACGTCGTCACGTTCATTCGCAGTGCGTGGGGTAATCAGGCGCCGCCGGTCGATGCCGACGCGGTGCGGCGCATCCGCAACGGCAGCCGGTGATGCTGTTTGCATGCCGTGCCATACCGTGCCATACCGTGCCATACCGTGGCGTGCCGTGGCGGAGTGCGGTGCTGTGGCGCCGTGCGGTGCCGTGCCGTGGCGCGGTGCAAAGTAAAGCAGTGCGGTGCAGTGCCGGCAGTACGGTGCGATGTGACGCCGCGGGCAGTTTCGACGGTCCGATGAAATGTGCAGCTTTTCCCGGCGCCACTGCGTGAAGGTGCGCGGCGACGCCGGGTCGACCTCTGGAAAATCGCCCGGCGCGCGCTAGCCGGGCGATTTTCTTTGGCGTGGCACTTTCCGGGCTGCGTCGACGTGCGCGATACTGTGCGGTGTCAAGCATGCACTGACGCGCCCCCCCATTCGAACGACTGCGAGGCGTCTATGGCTCTGGACGATTCGAAACACGCCCCCGGCGGCCCGGCCATCGCGCAAGGCGCGCGGCGACGCTCGAGCGTCGCCCGTCTGCTGCGCACGCTGACCTCGCCGTACTACCGTTACCGGAACGCGAAAGTGCTGCACGGCCTGCGTGTCGGCATCGCGATGCTGGTATCGATCGTGTTGATCTACGCGACCGACGTGCCGCACGGCATCTGGGCATCGATTACCGTGCTGATCGTAATCGGCGGCCTGCAGCATCACGGCAATATTCGCCGCAAGGCGCTCGAGCGGACCATCGGCACGCTGCTCGGCGCCGCGCTCGGCCTGGCGCTGATCGTCCAGCACACGCTGTTCGGCTCGTTCGTCGCGACGGCGCTTCTGATGTCGGCGGTCGCGGCCATCTGCGGGTCGTTTGCGATCGGCGCGTACGGCTATATGGCGTTGCTGACCGCGATCACGATGTGCATCGTCGGCGGCTTCGGCGACAACCAGGTGGCCGACGGCTTGTGGCGCGCGGCCGATGTCGCGATCGGCACGGTTATCGCGCTCGCGTTTTCATTCGCGCTGCCGCTGCACGCGACCTACACGTGGCGCTACCTGCTTTCCGACAATCTGCGCGAATGCGCGCGCATCTATACGCGGATGGCGCATGGCGACTGGCTTTCCGCTGAAGAACAGAACGCGGCGTTTCTGCGCATGGGGCGGCGGCTCGTGCAATTGCGCGCGGTGATGCCGTGGGTCGCGAAGGAGATCGAGGTCGCGCCGGGGCGGCTCGATCAGATCCAGCAACTGCACCGCATGCTATTGAGTGCGTTGGAGATCATGTCGAACGGTGTGCTGACGCGTGGCGATGCGGCGCTGCGCGCCGGGTTTGCCGGGCAGTGCGGACGGGATGCGAGCGCAGTGCGCGCCGTGCTGCTCGACCTCGCGCGTGCACTGCGCTTTACGAATATGCCGCACTTCAGGATGCCCGACGCGCTGCCGCCCGCGCTGCTGGACCCTGCCGCATTCGCCGGCGCGGCCGCGGAGCTGCAAGGACCGTGCTGGTTGAACGAACGGGTCGCGGAACAGGTGGAGCGCTTGCGTGCGCTGCTCGTTGAAACCGAGCCTGGTTGGAACATCGAACGGCGCACGCGGGTCGCGCACCGGCACGAACATCAGGAACAGCATTGACGCGGCGGCGCGTGGTGTGATGACGCGCCGCCGCGGCGGGTTGATTCATGCGAGAGATTGAGCGGACCAGTTCAGCAAACGGAGCCAGCGATCGCGAGTCGGCGATCTCGAGTCAACGATCCCCGAGTCGGCGATCTCGATTCAGCGATTCCCGATGCAACGGCCCCCTCCAAAGGGTAATCAATTCGTCTGACCGGCGTAGTGCGGGCTCGTCACCATCCACAGGATGCCGAAGCGGTCAGTCACCATACCGAAGCCATCGGTCCAGAAAGTCGGCTGCCAGGGCATCAGCACGTTGCCGCCGTCGCTGAGCGCGTTGAACAGCCGCTCGGCGGACGCGCGGTCGTCGCCGGTCAGCGACAGTCCGAAGCCGCTTGGCATAGCGTTTCCCGGTTCGCAGTCGCCGTCGGACCCCATCAGCTCGGTCGCGCCGATGCGAAATGTGCAGTGCATGATCTTGTCTTCGGTGCCGGGCTTGATCGGGCGTTCGGGGTTCGGCGGCGCCTCCCGGAAATACTTCTGGAACAGCACGTCGGCGCCGAGCTTCTCGCGGTAGAACTGGAGCGCTTCTGCGCAGCGGCCGTTAAAGAAGAGGTAAGGCTGGACTAGCATCGTTGTCTCCCTGGATCAGCGTGTCGCGCGCGTCATTGGCGAAACACAAGCTGTGCTGACGATTCTAGTCCGCGTGTCTCGCGAGACTGTGAAAGTTTGATTGCCTGGCGCGCGCTGGGCGCAAGACGATACGGATGGCGCACATGGCACGCCGGCACATCACACGATGCATCATAAAAAAGCGCGTACGGCAGAAAAGCCGTACGCGCCGTTTTCCACGACACGCATTGCCGGACACGCTGCGGACAACCGCCCGCGCCGCGCCCACAACGCACTGTTTAACGCAGCGATTCGATCAGCTTTTCGAGCTTGACCGCATCGGCGGCGAACACGCGGATGCCTTCGGACAGCTTTTCGGTCGCCATTGCCTCATCGTTGACGAGGAAACGGAACGACGGCTCATCGACCGGCACGCGCGCGATTTCCGCATTCTTGCTCGCATCCGGCGACAGCTTGCGTTCGACCTTGTCCGTGCTGTCGTGCAGCTTTTGCAGCAGGTCCGGGCTGATCGTCAGCAGATCGCAGCCGGCCAGTTCGAGAACCTGACCCGGCGTGCGGAAGCTCGCGCCCATCACTTCGGTCGGGTAGCCGAACTTCTTGTAGTACGCGTAAATGCGGCGCACCGACTGCACGCCCGGGTCGTTCGCGCCGCCGTCGCGCGCCTCGTCCCAGTTGCTGCCGGCGTTCTTCTTGTACCAGTCGTAGATGCGGCCGACGAACGGCGAGATCAGCTGCGCGCCCGCTTCAGCGGCGGCGGCCGCCTGCGCGAGCGAGAACAGCAGCGTCATGTTGCATTTGATGCCTTCCTTCTGCAGCACTTCGGCCGCGCGGATGCCTTCCCACGTCGAGGCGAGCTTGATCAGCACGCGCTCGCGCTCGATGCCCGCTTTCTTGTAGTGCGCGATCAGCTCGCGCGCCTTGTCGAGCGACGCTTTCGTGTCGAACGACAGCCGTGCGTCGACTTCGGTCGATACGCGGCCCGGGACGATTTTCAGAATCTCGGTGCCGAACGCGATCAGCAGATGGTCGATGATCGCGCCGACCGGCTTCGACGCGTGATCGCGCACGGTTTTTTCGAGCAGAGGCTTGTAGTCGTCCTTCTGCACGGCCTTCAGTACCAGCGACGGGTTGGTTGTCGCGTCTTGCGGTTTGTACTGGGCGAGTTGCTGGAAGTCGCCGGTGTCGGCGACGACAGTCGTGAATTGCTTGAGTTGATCGAGTGCAGTAGTCATGTCGAGCCTTTAAGGCGCGTGCGCGCCGTGGTCAGAAAATGATGACGCTGCCGGTGGTGCCGATCTGTTGCCGGCTGGCCGGCGAACCGGTCATCCCGCAGGTCCCGCAGTGCCGGGGCGGCGCGGCATTCGATGCCGGCGCGCAACGGCCTCCCGATAGATGGCCGCCACGCGTCGCACGGAATACCGTCCGATCCGTTCATTTTATGGCGGATCGGCTGCCCGTGGTTCGATTGGTGGTGCGGGCCGCATGCGGCGGGCGTCCGGCGAGCCTTGTGCGTCGCCGGAAAGCCGCATCCGGCGTGCCATGCGCGTGTATTCAGGCGCTCGGCGGGCGCCGGAGCGTTGCGCCGTATGCAGCCGCCGCATGGCGCGCGGGCGTCATCGCTTGCGTGCGTTCAGCACGAACTGGGTCAGCACGCCCGCGACCAGACCCCAGAACGCCGAACCGATCGACAGCAACGTCAATCCGGACGCGGTCACCATAAACGTGACGAGCGCCGCCTCGCGTTGCCGGCCGTCCTGCATCGCGTTTGCGAGGCCGCTCATGATCGAGCCGAACAGCGCGAGCGCCGCGACCGACACGACGAGCGCTTTGGGCAGCGCGGCGAAGAGCGCCGCGATGGTCGCGCCGAACACGCCGGCGATCAGATAGAAGACGCCGCACCAGAGCGCGGCCGTATAGCGCTTTGTACGGTCTTCGTGCGCGTCGCGGCCGGTGCAGATTGCCGCGGTGATCGCCGCCAGATTGATGCCGTGCGAGCCGAACGGCGCGAGCAGCAACGATGCGAGGCCGGTGGTCGCGATCAGCGGCGAGGACGGCGTCGTGTAACCGTCGGCGCGCAATACCGCGATGCCGGGCACGTTCTGTGACGCCATCGCGACCACGAACAGCGGGATGCCGATGCTGACGATCGCGGACAGCGAGAACGCGGGCACGGTCAGCACCGGCTTCGCGAGCGCGATCTGGAAGTGGCTGAATTCGAGCAGGCCGAGGCCGCCGGCCACCGCCGCGCCGACCAGCAGCGTCGTGACGATCGCGTAGCGCGGCGCAACCCGCTTCACCGCGAGGTACGTGAAGAACATCGCGAGCACGAGCGCGGTCTGGAATTGCGCGGCGCGAAAGATTTCGATGCCGATCTCGAACAGGATGCCGGCGAGCAGCGCCGAGGCGATGCCGGCCGGAATCTTTTTCATCAGCGTGTCGAACCAGCCGGTCAACCCGACCGCGGTCAGCAGCAGTGCGCACGCGATAAACGCGCCGATCGCCTGCGCATAGCCGACGTTCGGCAGCGACGCGACCAGCAGCGCGGCGCCGGGCGTCGACCACGCGATCACGATCGGCGCGCGAAAGCGCAGCGACAGGCCGATCGTGCAAAGCCCCATGCCGATCGACAGCGCCCAGATCCACGACGAAATCTGCGCATCGGTCAGATGCGCGGCGCGGCCGGCCTGGAACATCAGCACGAGTGAGCTCGTGTAGCCCGTCATCATCGCGACGAAGCCGGCGACCAATGCCGATAGCGACGTATCGGCAAGCGGTCTCAATGGAGCGGGCGCGGCGGGCGACAGATTGGGAGAGGGGGAACTCATGCGAACGAGGTCTCAGAGATTGTTATGTTGCGTTATTGTGTTGCGTGATTGATACGGTTTGACGCGAATTCAGTGCGGCATTCTGCCGCATTCTGTCGCGTTTTGTCCTGTTTGTGCGCGCGGTGGACCGAGGGTTTGCCCGCGTCGGTCGGCACAATCGCGCAGCGGCAAGCCTGCTGCGGGACTGTTCGTCACACCGGACTCCGCAACGGCGCGCGCCCGCGATGGCCCGCATCCGCAACGGTCTGCCCGCGCGGCGATCTACTTGCTGAGCACCCGCATCGCCGCTTCGAGTCCGGCGAGCGTGAGCGGGTACATCCGGTGGCTGAGCACCTCGCGAATCACCGACACCGACTGCCGGTATTCCCACAGACCTTCCGGTTCCGGATTGAGCCACGCGAAGTGCGGGAAATGGTCGGCGAGGCGCCGCAGCCAGATCGCGCCCGCTTCATGGTTGTTGTATTCGACCGAGCCGCCCGGTTGCAGCACCTCGTACGGGCTCATCGTCGCGTCGCCGACGAAGATCAGCTTGTAGTCCGTAGTGAACTTGTGCAGCACGTCCCACGTCGACGTGCGTTCGGTGTGGCGGCGTCGATTGTTCTTCCACAGGAAGTCGTACACGCAGTTGTGGAAGTAGTAGAACTCGAGATGCTTGAACTCGGCCTTCGCGGCTGAAAAGAGTTCTTCCGTGCGTTTGATGTGATCGTCCATCGAGCCGCCGACGTCGAGCAGCATCAGCACTTTCACGTTGTTGTGCCGCTCCGGCACCATCTTCAGGTCGAGCCAGCCGGCGTTCGCGGCGGTGCTGCGGATCGTGTCGGGCAAATCGAGTTCTTCGGCCGCGCCTTCGCGCGCGAAGCGGCGCAGGCGCCGCAGCGCGACCTTGATGTTGCGCGTGCCGATCTCGACCTGGTCGTCGTAGTCGCGATACGCGCGCGCGTCCCACACCTTCACCGCGCTGCGATTGCCCGCGGCGTCGTCGCCGCCGATACGGATGCCTTCCGGGTTGTAGCCGCCATTGCCGAACGGCGAGGTGCCGCCTGTGCCGATCCATTTGCCGCCGCCTTCGTGACGGCCCTGCTGCTCGTCGAAGACCTGTTTCAGGCGTTCCATCAGCTTGTCGAGGCCGCCGAGCGCTTCGATCTGCGCCTTTTCCGCAGGCGTCAGATCGCGCTTCATTTTGTTGACGAGCCAGTCGTCGGGCAGATCGAGCGCGAGCGCGGCCGTCTGTTCGATGCCCTTGAAATACTCGCCGAACGCCTGGTCGAACTTGTCGAAGTACTGTTCGTCCTTCACGAGCGTCATGCGCGACAGATAGTAGAACTCGTCGAGCGACGGTGCGATCACGTTGGCTTTGAGCGCTTCGAGCAGCGTCAGATATTCCTTCACCGACACCGGCAGTTTCGCGGCGCGCAGCGTATAGAAAAAGTCGATCAGCATGCCGGATTCTCCGCCGTGCGGCGCCCGCTCAACTTCAACGGTTGTTGCGGTTCATAAACACGAGGCGCTCGAACAGCGCCACGTCCTGCTCGTTTTTCAGCAGCGCGCCGGCGAGCGGCGGCACGACCTGCTTGTGATCGCTCGAATGCAGCGCTTCGGGCGGGATGTCTTCGGCGAGCAGCAATTTGAGCCAGTCGAGCAGTTCGGAGGTCGACGGCTTTTTCTTCAGGCCCGATACGTTGCGCAGTTCGTAGAAGCTTTCGAGCGCCGCGCGCAGCAGTTCCTGCTTGATGCCGGGATAGTGCACCTCGACGATTCTCTGCATCGTCGCCGGCTCGGGGAACTTGATGTAGTGGAAAAAGCACCGGCGCAGAAACGCGTCCGGCAATTCCTTTTCGTTGTTCGACGTGATGATCACGAGCGGGCGCTGCTTCGCTTTCACGAGCTCGCGCGTTTCGTACACGTAGAACTCCATCCGGTCGAGTTCGCGCAGCAGATCGTTCGGAAACTCGATGTCGGCCTTGTCGATTTCGTCGATCAGCAGCACCGTTTGCTGGTCCGCTTCGAACGCCTGCCACAACACACCTTTCACGATGTAATGACGGATGTCCTTTACGCGCTCGTCGCCGAGCTGCGAATCGCGCAGCCGCGATACCGCGTCGTATTCGTAGAGGCCTTGCTGGGCCTTGGTCGTCGACTTGATGTGCCATTGCAGAAGCGGCATGCCGAGGGCGGCCGCGACTTCCTCCGCCAGCATCGTCTTGCCGGTGCCGGGTTCACCCTTGATCAGCAGCGGCCGCCGCAACGTCATCGCGGCGTTGACCGCGAGCTTCAGGTCGTCGGTGGCGACGTACTGCGATGAGCCTTCGAAACGCATGGCGGGACGCTCGTTCGGGGAAAATCCCAGTATAAGGCAGATGGGCTGGCGGCCCTGGCGCTGCGGGCTTATCGTTTCGCCCGCGTTACCGGTGTTGCGCTGGGTGTGCTGCCTCACACCTCGTGGCGCGGTCGCGCGTGTCGGGCGCTCGGCTCGCGATTGGCTCGCGATTGGCGTGAAAGGAGGCGGGCAGCGGTGTGCCGCGGGTCCGCCGCAGCGAAATTTCCACGGGCGCGTGTTAGACCAGACGCGGTGTCTGACGCAGGCAAGCCCACATGCAGACCCAGTTGCAGACCGGGGGGACAGGTCCGCAGCGTGGGGTCCAGATGTAAGCCCGGATGCCGGCCCGATGCGGCGCGCGGCGTGACACAATCCGCCGATGCCCGTCCGGTGGACGTCCGGCGCGGCGTCGCGGTACAATTGGGCCGATTTTTTTGGCCTGCGTGGCGATCAACAAGAAAAGATGGCGCGGGTCGCCGCTTTTCTGTGCGCCCGTTTTTTGAGGCCATGATTCGGGGCTTGTACGTTGTGCGCCGCACGTGCTTGTCGACCGGGGTCGAGGTTTTTGCGCCGCCCCCTGTCCATGCAGATAAGGTCGCCGCCGCACGCCGTGCACTGGGCTCTCGTTTTTTGTGCCCTCGTTTTTGTGCCGTTTCCCCTCAAGCCAGGTTACAAGAGCTATGAAAAAATTCGTCGGCAAACACGTCGTGATCGCAGCGCTGTCGGGCATTGCGGGCCTCGCGGCCAGTGCGCACGCAGCGGATGTCGTCGGCAACGCGAAAGCGGGCCAGGGCAAGGTCGCGATGTGTATCGGCTGCCACGGTATCCCCGACTACCGGACGGCCTACCCGGAGGTCTACCGGGTACCGATCCTCGGCGGCCAGAATGCAGCGTATCTGAGCAACGCATTGCATGCGTACAAGAAGGGCGACCGCCACTTCGACACGATGCGCGCGGTCGCGAGTTCGCTGTCGGACCAGGATATCGCGGATATCGCCGCCTACTACGCGGCGCAAACTCCCACTTCGAAGAACAACCCCGACAAATGACCGGCTGCGCACTGTTGATGCAGTTGTTTAGCACGATCGCTCGGTCATTCCGCTACGCGGGCCAGGAGAATTCATGAAGAAGCACCCACACGACCTCCACATGAAGTTCAAGATTGCATGCGCGTCGTTTGCGCTGGCCGGTTTCGCTGTTGCATCGAATGCGGCGCACGCGGCCGATGCGGACAACGGCAAGACGCTGGTTGAAAACCACAATTGCGCAGCCTGTCACGGCGCGAAGCTGAACAATCCGGTGACGCCGGAATATCCGAAGCTCGCGGGGCAGCACGCGGACTACATCTACTGGGCGCTGCGCCAGTATCAGATGGGCACCGGCAATCCGCACCTGGGTCGCAACAACGCGATCATGCAGGCGCAGGTGCAGAGCCTGTCGCTGAACGACATGAAGGACATCGCCGCCTATATCGAATCGCTGAAAGGCGATCTGGTCGAGAAGAAGTAATCGGTCGATCGGCGAGTTTCACCGGTTCGCCAGTTCACCAGTTTCGATGAAGAACACCCCGCTGCGTGCGGGGTGTTTGCTTTTGTGCGTCAGATGTGTCGAGGCGGTAGCGGTCGCTTGCGCATGATGCCGCGTGGTGCCGCTTGATGCCGCCTGATGCCGCGTGAGCCACACTCCCGGTCGCGTCGCGCCGGTTCCTGCTCACGCGTGTATTTCAGTCACGCGTCGCGCGGCGCTCGATACGTTGCAGGTAGGCGTCCGTGTCGGGCGGTGTGTTGGTGCGTTGCGCTTCCCAGATCGTCTCGCCAAGACATTCCATGATCGCGTGCTGCGCATCGTGCGTCGAACCGAGCCGCGCAACGAGCCGCTCGTGCGCGATGCGAATGCCGGGCGGTTGATCGATCGACAACTGCTCGCTGATCGCGAGGTGCATCGACAGATGCAGAAACGGATTCGTCTGGCCGCGCTCAGGCGAATAATCCTGCGCGCTGGCCGCGTCGGGATCGGTCAGATCGGCGTGATATTCCGGATGCTCGACGATCCAGTCCGCCGCGATCGATTCGAGCGGTGTCAGAATTTCGCCGGCGCGCTGCTTGCGCCAGGTGTCGGTGAAAAAACGTCGGACTTCGTCGCGGCTGGGATTGAACATCGTAGTAGTGAGTGCGGGAAGCGGAATCAACAAATCCAGCAGTTGAGGCGGGCGCGGCGACGCAGAGCGGTCACGCGCGATGCGATGAGTCATATTTTACGCGGTAGCGTCCGCGCCCGCCCGCCGATGCCCGCGTCCGTGTCCGTGTCCGCGCGCCGGTGCTGGCGCCCGTGCCCTCGCCTGTGTGCGCTCATGCTTATGCGCGAGTGCGAGCCCGAGCCCGCGTCCGCGCGTGGCGCACGCGGCACGGTCCGCACGCTTCACAGATCGGGCGGCGGCGTCTTCGGCTTGAACTCGCACAGCGGCTCGATCACGCAGTGCCAGCATTCCGGGCGGCGCGCCTTGCACACATAACGGCCGTGCAGGATCAGCCAATGATGCGCATCGTGTCTGAACTCGGCTGGCGTGAACTTCTCGAGCGCGGCTTCGACCGCGCGTACGTCTTTGCCCGGCGCAAGTCCGGTTCGATTCGCAACCCGAAAGATATGTGTGTCGACGGCGATCGTCGGATGGCCGAACGCGGTGTTCAGCACGACGTTCGCGGTCTTGCGCCCGACGCCCGGCAGGCTTTCCAGCGCTTCGCGCTCGGCCGGCACGGCGCCGCCGTACTGGTCGATCAGAATCCGGCAGGCGGCCACCACGTTCTTTGCCTTGGTCCGGTACAGGCCGATCGTCTTGATGTATTCCGTGACGCCCGCTTCACCCAGCTCGACGATTTGCTGCGGCGTGTTGGCGACCGGGAACATCTTGCGCATCGCCTTGTTGACCGACACGTCGGTGGCCTGCGCCGACAGCATCACGGCGATCAGCAGTTCGAACGGCGTCGTGTACTCGAGCTCGGTGGTCGGATGCGGGTTCAGGCTTTGCAGCGTCTCGAAGATCGCGCGGCGTTTGTTCGCGTTCATGCGGCGGGGTCGGCGCTTCAGCGCTTCGGGTTGGAGTGATCGGAGGCGGAGTGCGTGGCGTTGCTGCTGCCGTCGTCGCCGTGGTCGCCGTGGTCGCCGTGGTCGCTGTGGTCGCTGTGGCCTTTACGGTCGGCGTTCGTGCGGTGCTGCGCGTCGGTGCGTTCGTTCGCCGCGTGCGAAGGGGAAGGGCGGCCAGCGTCGCGCGCGGCTTGTGCCGACGGTGCGCCGCCCGCGGCTGGCTGACCGGGGTCGCCGCCGATGCCCAGGCGCCGGCGGCGCGCTTCGGCGGCGTCGATCTGCGCCTGCACGTCGGCATCGACGTTCGCCGTGTTCTGCGGGCCTTGTCCCTTCGCCGCCAACTCTTCCTTCTTCTTGCGCGCCCGTTCGAGCGCGGCCTGAATGACCGCGCGTTTTTTCGCGTCGGCATCGGCGTCGGCGTCCGCATCGGCGCTCACGTTCGCGGAGGGCGGCGTGCCGGCGCCGTGGTGCGGTGCGTTTGCCGTTGCCGGCGCACTCGCGACGCCGGCCGTGCCGCCTGCCGCACTCGCGTCGGCATGGGCTTCACCGCTGTCGGCCGCCGTGCCGCTCGTCGCGGAACGACGGGCCGCCGCGCGCGCTTCCGACGCTTCGCGTTCGCGCTCGAGACGCGCACCGCGCCGGTGATACCGCTCGCGCGCCGCGTCGGCCTGGGGCTGGCTCCATGCATCCCAGCCGGTCGCGCTGCCGGTGACCGGGATCATCGCGATGCAATCGACCGGGCAGGGAGGCACGCATAGATCGCATCCGGTGCAGAGCTCGGCGACCATCGTATGCATCTGTTTTGCCGCGCCGACGATCGCATCGACCGGGCACGCCTGCATGCACAACGTGCAGCCGATGCACAGGTTCTCGTCGATCAGCGCGACCGGCCGGGGCCGCTCGACGCCGTTGACCGGATTGAGCGGAATGACCGGCTTGCCGAGCAGCGCGGCGAGCCGCGCGATGCCCTGCGCGCCGCCCGGCGGGCACTGGTTGTAGTTCGCATCGCCTTGCGCAATCGCTTCCGCATAGGGGCGGCAGCCCTGATAGCCGCACTTCGTGCATTGCGTTTGGGGAAGCAGATCTTCGATGCGGTCTGCGAGAGTTTTCGGATCAGTCACGGTGACGAGGTCGGGACTTGCTGCACGAACGTTGATGCCGACGGCGTGGGGCAGGCGGTCATGCGGATCGGCCTGGTTGGTTCGTTGTTTCCGCTTGCGGGCGATGGTCGGGGCGGCGCTCGCACATCACGACTGCCGCCGGCGCTGGCAAATGCGATGCCAGTCATGCGCGCTGCACGGCCGCGCGGCGCTGTTGCCTGGGCGAAACACTTTGTTCACGCGCTGTGTCGGGGTTGGGACACAAGGCTTTGGCCAGTTGCCTATTATCGCCGATTTCCCCAGTTGCCATTGCCGAACCATGTGCCATAATCGAAGCGCTTTACGAATGACCGCAGGAGGGTGTTCCCACCAACCAGCCCGCGCAGCGCCGCCCATGTTGCTTCGATCAGGAAGTCCGCTCAGGAAGCCCGATCAATCAGAAGCGCCGACATGATGCTGGCGGTGTGATCCGGAATACGCGGCTCACGAAGCACGTTGCCACCATGAATCAGCCGAAAATCAAAAGAGATCCTGAAGGCACCCGTCGCCGTATCCTGCTCGCGGCGGCCGAGGAGTTCGCGAATGGTGGGTTGTTCGGCGCACGCGTCGATCAGATCGCCCGCCGCGCGGAAACCAATGAACGCATGCTCTATTACTACTTCGGTAGCAAGGAGCAGCTTTTCACCGCGGTACTGGAGCACGCGTTCAGCGCGCTCACCGAAGCCGAGCGCACGCTGGACCTGGCGGGCATCGCGCCAGTCGAGGCGATCACGCGTCTCGCGCATTTCGTGTGGGACTACTATCGCGACCATCCGGAATTGCTGCGGCTCATCAACAACGAGAATCTTCACGAAGCGCGCTATATGCGCAAGTCGACGCGCATCCGCGAAATGATCTCACCGATCGTCGCGACGCTCGGCGGCATTCTCGAGCGCGGCCAGCGTGCGGGGCTGTTTCGCACCAACGTCGATCCGCTGCGCTTTTACGTGACGCTCTCCGGCATGGGCTACTACATCGTGTCGAACCGCTTCACGCTCGAAGCGACGCTCGCGCGCGACTTCAGTTCGGCCGCGGAGCGCAGCGAGATCGTGCAGATGAACACCGAAATTCTGCTTGCGTATCTGTTGCGCCGCTAGGCGGCAGCTCTGCTGCAGCGGAAACAGAAACGGCAACGGCCTCGCGAAGAGGCCGTTGCCGTTTGTTCATGCGCGGGCGCGCCGTAGCGCGGCGCGGCGTCATGCGGGTTACGCTTCGACGCGTTCCACCTCGGCCTTTTTCGTCGTCTTGCTGTGCGCGAGAATGAAATCGCGGATTTGCGGGTAGATGATGGTGCGCCAGCGGCGACCCGAGAAAATGCCGTAGTGCCCGCATTTCTCGGCCGTGAAATGCTGGCGATGCTTCGCCGGAATACCGGTGCACAACTCGTGCGCGGCGTGCGTCTGGCCGCTGCCGGAGATATCGTCGAGTTCGCCTTCGATGGTGAAGAGGGCCGTGTGTTTGATGTCCTGCGGACGCACCAGCTCGCCGCCGACTTCCCACGTTCCTTCCGCGAGCTGGAACTCCTGGAACACGACCTGGATAGTCTGAAGATAATATTCGGCGGTCATGTCGAGCACCGCGTTGTATTCGTCGTAGAAGCGGCGGTGCGCTTCGGCATCCTCTTCGTCGCCGCGCATGAGGCTCTGGTAAAAATCCCAATGCGATGCCGCGTGCCGCTCCGGGTTCATCGCGACAAAGCCCGCATGCTGCAGAAAGCCCGGATAGACCTTGCGGCCGACGCCCGGATAGTTCGACGGCACGTTGTAAATGACGTTGGTTTCGAACCAGTTGAGCGAGTGTTGCGTCGCGAGCGAATTGACCGATGTCGGGCTTTTGCGCGCATCGATCGGGCCGCCCATCATCGTCATCGTGCGCGGCGTTTCTTCGCCGCGGCTCGTCATCAGCGCGATTGCCGCGAGCACCGGCACGGTCGGCTGGCATACCGAAATGACATGCAGGTTCTTCGCACCGATGTGGCGGATGAATTCCTGGATGTAGTCGATGTAATCGTCGAGATCGAACGAGCCGTTCTCGAGCGGCACCATGCGCGCGTCGATCCAGTCGGTGATGTACACCTTGTGGTCCTGCAGCAGCGTGCGCACGGTGTCGCGCAGCAGCGTCGCGTGGTGGCCCGACAGCGGCGCGCATACCAGCACGACCGGTTCGTCCTTCATCTGGGCGACCGCGTCGCCATCGTCGGCAAAGCGCTTGAAGCGCATCAGCCGGCAAAACGGCTTTTCGATGATCGTCTGTTCGATGATCGGAATGTTATGGCCGTCCTTGACGATCTGATGCAGCTCGAAGTCGGGCTTTTCATAGTCCTTGCCGAGCCGGTACAGCAGTTCGTAGCCCGCCGACAGGCGCGTGGCGCCCGGCACATACGCGAGCGGACTGGCCGGATTCGCGAACGACTTCGATGCGGCCTGAGCCCAGGCGGTGAGCGGGCTCAACAATGCCCGCTGGAATTCGTGAAATTGATAGAGCATGAGTGCTCCAGCGTTATTGCGGTGCGCGCGGGGCTGCGCGAAAGCACGCGTAGCGTCGAGGCGGCCCGGATAGGTTGTTAAATGGCATGAATTATCGGCCGACAGACCGTTCGATGATATCCGCGTGCGCGATATTGTGCAATGCAGCAACGGTGCGCCAGGCCACAAACGGATGTCATCATAAACGTCATCAAATCATGCTACCGGCGTGGGTTCCGTGTCGGCGTTCAACGGGCCGGCGGCCGGCCCGTGCCCGTCGTGCGGGGGCTGGCCGGTCGCTTTGGCCATTTCCTGCTCATGCTTCATCAGATTCAACCCCGTGTGCACAAGCGCGACATGTGAAAACCCTTGCGGGAAATTACCGACGAGGCGTTTGGCCACCGGATCGTACTCTTCGGCGAGCAGCCCGACGTCGTTGGCGAGCGACAGCAGGCGTTCGTACATCTCGCGCGCTTCCGTCACCCGCCCAAGCAGCGCGAGGTTGTCCACCAGCCAGAATGAACATGCAAGGAACGTACCCTCGCCGGGCGGCAGTCCGTCGTCGAATTCGGTCGTACGGTAACGCATCACAAACCCGTCGTGCATCAAATCGCGTTCGATTGCGGCGACCGTGCCTGCGATGCGCGGATCCGACGGCGGCAGGAACCCAAGCAGGGGTAACAATAGCACGCTTGCATCGAGTTCGTCGCCGCCATAGATTTGAGTAAAGGCGCTGAGCGCCGGGTTCCAGCTTTTCGCGCAGACATCCGCATGAATGCGCGCGCGCATTTCGCGCCAGTGGTCGATCGGCCCCGGCAGGTCGAACGATTCGGCTGATTTGATCGCGCGATCGAACGCGACCCACGCCATCACCTTCGAGAACGTGAAGTGCTGGCGCCCGCCGCGCGTTTCCCAGATGCCTTCGTCGGGTCCTTCCCAGATTGTTTCGAGGTGCGCGAGCATCGAGCGCTGCACGTTCCACGAGGTCTCGTCGGCCTGCAAGCCGCCGATGCGCGCGAGATGCAGCGCGTTCATCACTTCGCCGTACACGTCGAGCTGTAACTGGCCGACCGCGTTGTTGCCGATGCGTACCGGCTTCGCGCCCTGGTAGCCGGGCAGCCAGTCGAGTTCGAATTCCGGCAGGCGCCGCTCGCCGGCGAGCCCGTACATGATCTGCACCTGGTCGGGCGCGCCGGCCATCACGCGGGCGAGCCATGCGCGCCACGCGCGCGCTTCGTCGTAGTAGCCGCCGCGCATCATCGCCAGCAGCGTGATCGTCGCGTCGCGCAGCCACACGTAGCGATAGTCCCAGTTGCGTGTGCCGCCCAGCTGTTCGGGCAGTGAAGTGGTGGGCGCGGCGACGATGCCGCCGGTCGGCTCGTATGCAAGCGCTTTGAGCGTGATCAGCGAACGCTGGATTTCTTTTGCATAGCGCCCTTCGACGCTGCCCCGCGACGACCATTCGAGCCAGTGGTTCTCGGTGCGCGCGAGCGCCGTATGCGGATCGTGTGCGGGCGGGATGCGCAGATGCGATGCCGAGTAGGTCAGCGAAAACGGCACGCGCTCACCAACGCTGACCGTGAATTCGGCGACCGTGCGCATGTTCTCGCCTTTCAGTTCGACCGGCGTGCGCAACGCGACGGTATCCGGCCCGGCGATCGCCTTGATGCCGCTGTCGTGCATCAAACGGCTGACCCACGGAATCGAAAAGCCGTAGTCGAAGCGCAGCACGAGTTCCATCTGCATCTTCACGGTGCCGCGCTTGCCGATCACGATGCGGATCAGCTCGGACCAGCCATTGCCGGGCGGCATGAAGTCGACCACCGTGACCGCGCCGTCCGGCGTTTCGTAATCGGTCTCGAGGATCAGCGTTTCGCCGCGATAGCGGCGGCGCGTGGATTGCGGCGCGTCGCCGCATGGCGCGATCAGCCAGCGGCCGTTGTCCTCGGTGCCGAGCAGCGCGGCGAAGCATGCGCCGGAATCGAAGCGCGGCCAGCAAAGCCAGTCGACCGAACCATCGCGGGAAATCAAAGCGGCGGTGTGACCGTCGCCGACGAGTGCATAGTCTTCAATGGGTGCGGGCATAGGCGTGAAAATGCGGCGTGAAAATACGGCGTTAAAGCGATCAAACGATCGGGTCAAGCAACGGGTAAAAAATGCGCATCGCGCGAATGCGCCGTTCATTAGAGGCCGATCTTACCGGAGCGGCGTGGTGGTTATTGATATGACGCAAAAACGTGAAATTGAGTATTGGCAGGCCTTATTTTCAATGCCTACAATCGGATTTCCGGACGTCTAACGTAAGCGGCGGCGTTATTTGCAAACCGGCTGCCGCATTGCGCCCAAGGTGCAGTTTCGAGGATGAAAGCCATGCTGAACCCGTCGAAAACCGATTGCATCACGATTCTTTCCGCCGCCAGCAAACTGACTGACGGCTCGCTGCTGTCACTCGATTGCCGCTCGCTCGGTCTGTCTCGCAATGGTATGGAAACCGCAGCCTCGTTTTTGATCGAGCGTGCGTGTTTCAAACGCCATAGCGAAGCCGACGGTCATTATGCCGTCGGTGGTCTGTCGTTGCAGGGACGCCTGCGTCTGGACCAACTGGCAAACGGTTGAGCCCCGGTTGAGCCCCGGTTGAGCCCCCCGAACGCGCGAGCCGGCTAACGGAAATCGGGCAGGCAAGGGCACCCGAAAACGCACGCGAAAAACGCGATACGCGAGTGTGCGCCATCGAGCGAGCTGCCACGCCCGCCCGATGGCTCGGCGCATCGCTTACTTCATGCCGAACAGCCCAATCACGCCGATGATAATCAGATACAGCGCGACGATGTAGTTGAGCAGGCGCGGCATGACCAGAATCAGGATGCCGGCGATCAACGAAACGAGCGGGCCGAGACTGAGTGTGACGTTCATGAAGACTCCATGGTTTGAGTTAGCCTGATTGAGCCTCGAAAGGCCACGAGCGTTGCTGCATGATGATGCCTTGCCTCGCGAGCGAGCCGGCTTCGAGCCGACGTCGCGCACGACTGGGCGATGCGCTGTAACGCTTCTATACTTGCCGCTACCGCCCAACTACATCGATTCACTACTTCGATTCACTACACCGCAACATCTCCGGCACGTCCGCGCCCGGTCCGCAGCACGTCGCAACCTGTCGAGCGGACGGCGGACCCGCGGCACCGCAACGACCAACAAACGAATCAACAGAATCAACAAACCGATGTCAAGGAGATTGTCATGCATTGCCGCAACCGGGCGGCCGTTCACGCCGCTTTGCCGCGCTCGTTTCTGCATTCGTTGCCGCGTTTGTTCCCGCGTTTGTTCCCGCGTTTGTTCCGCTTCCCACGTTCGACAGCCTCGATCATAAAAGGTCTCGCACTCATGGTCTCGATCATTGCCACGTCCGCGTCCGCGCAAGGCACGGCCGCGTCTCCCGCCGACGGCGTCTACGACCTGCTTGTCGGCACTTACACCGGACCGAAGAGCGAAGGCATCGACGTGTATCGCTTCGACACGAAGAGCGGCGCGGCGACGCGCGTCTCGTCCGCGAAGACGGTCAATCCGTCGTATCTGATCGCGAGCCGCGACGGCCGCTTCGTGTACGCGGTCAATGAACTGCCGGGCGACAACGGGCCCGCGACACAGCGCGGCGGCATCAGCGCGTTCGGCTTCGACGCGAAGAGCGGGCAATTAACGTTCCTGAATCAGGTGTCATCGGACGGCAACGATCCGTGCTATCTGAGCCTGTCGCCGGACGGCCGCTATCTGACCACCGCGAACTATTCAGTCGCGGCCGATCCGGGCGGCAGCTTCGCGGTGTTTCCGCTCGAGGCCGACGGCAAGGTCGGCGCCGCGGTGCTCACTGTGCACCACGAAGGCGGCGGTCCGGTGAAAGGGCGGCAAGACAATGCGCACGTGCACTCGACGGTGTTCTCGCCCGACGGGCACTATCTGTTCGCGCAGGACCTCGGCGCCGACAAGCTGTTTTCGTATCGCTATACGCCCGATGGCAGCCGCGGACTGCTGGGCCCGACCGAGCATCGCTACGTCGATATGAAAGCGGGCTCGGGGCCGCGTCATCTGGTGTTCGCGCCGGACGGCAAGTATGCGTATCTGACAAGCGAACTGGCGGCGACCGTCAGCGTGTTCCGCTATGGCGACGGCAATCTCACGCTGGTGCAAACGGTGCCGATGGCGAAGCCGGGCTTCAAGGGGCAGGTAGGCGCGGCCGCGATTCATCTGTCGCCCGACGGCCGCTTCGTGTATGCAAGCAATCGCGGCGATGCGAACGAGATCGTGATCTACGCGGTCGATCCGTCCAATGGACACTTGCGCGAAGTCGGACGCCAGTCGAGCCTCGGCAAGTCGCCGCGCGAATTTTCGATCGATCCGACCGGGCACTGGTTGATTGTCGGCAACCAGAACAGCGATACCGCGTATGTATTCCGGCGCGACCTGCAAAGCGGATTGCTCGATGCGAATCCGGCGCGGCTCGATATCGGCGCGCCGGTCGATTTCGTGTGGGTGTCGCCGTCCTGAACGTCGGCGGGTTTGTGAGTGCGCGTGCCGGACTGGGGGCGGCTGCCAGTTGGCCCGTAGTCAGCCGGTAGTTGGCTGGCAGTGGGTCGTAGTTGGCCGCAGTCCGGCGGCGCACGCGCTGACGCTCACTCCGGCGCCGGCCCTGGCGCGAGCACTTCGCGGCTGCCGTTGACCCCCATCGACGACACGAGCCCCGCCGCCTCCATCTGTTCGACGAGCCGCGCCGCGCGGTTGTAGCCGATGCGCAATTGCCGCTGCACCGACGAGATCGACGCGCGCCGCGTGCGCACCACAAACGCGACCGCTTCGTCGTACAGCGGATCGGCTTCCGCGTCCGGCGTATCGCCGAACAGGTCTTGCTGCGCGCCCTCGGTCGCGGGACCGTCGAGAATGCCTTCCTCGTATTGCGGCTCGCCGAACTGCTTCAGATGTTCGACGACGCGATGCACTTCCTCGTCTGCGACGAACGCGCCGTGCACGCGCTGCGGATAGCCGGTGCCGGGCGGCAGGAACAGCATGTCGCCCTGGCCGAGCAGCGATTCGGCGCCCATCTGATCGAGAATCGTGCGCGAGTCGATCTTCGACGACACCTGAAACGCGACGCGCGTCGGAATGTTCGCCTTGATCAGACCGGTGATTACGTCGACCGATGGACGCTGCGTCGCGAGAATCAGGTGAATGCCGGCCGCGCGCGCCTTTTGCGCGAGGCGCGCGATCAGCTCTTCGATCTTCTTGCCGGCCACCATCATCAGGTCCGCGAGCTCGTCGATCACGACCACGATCATCGGCAGCGGCGACAGCGGCTCCGGGTCGTCGGGCGTCAGCGAGAACGGGTTGCCGATCTTCTTCTCCTGCGCTCGCGCGTCGCGGATTTTCTGGTTGAAGCCGGCGAGATTGCGCACACCGACCGCCGACATCAGCCGGTAGCGTTTTTCCATTTCGCCGACGCACCAGTTGAGCGCGTTCGCGGCGAGCTTCATATCGGTGACCACTGGCGCGAGCAGATGCGGGATGCCTTCATAGACCGACAACTCGAGCATCTTCGGATCGATCATGATGAGCCGCACGTCCTCGGGCGTCGCCTTGTACAGCAGCGACACGATCATCGCGTTGATCGCGACCGACTTGCCCGAACCGGTTGTGCCCGCAACCAGCATATGCGGCGCCTTCGCGAGATCGGTGACGACCGGATGGCCGGTGATGTCCTTGCCCATCGCGATCGTGAGATGCGACGACGAATTCTGATAGACGCTGGCCTCGAGAATTTCCGACAGGCTGATCATCTGGCGCTTCGCGTTCGGCAACTCGAGGCCCATGCAGGTCTTGCCCGGAATCGTTTCGACCACGCGGATCGAGGTGAGTCCGAGTCCGCGCGACAGGTCCTTCATCAGGCCGACGATCTGACTGCCGCGCACGCCGAGCGCCGGCTCGACTTCGAAACGCGTGATCACCGGGCCAGCCGATGCGCCGACGACCGTCACCGGCACCTTGAACTCCTGCAGGCGCTGTTCGATCAGTTGACCGGTTTCCGCGAGCTTTTCGTCGGAGATCGGTTCGACTTCGGTCGAGGCGCGCGCGAGCAGCGCGAGACCAGGCAATTCGATGCGCGACGCGGCCGGGGCGTGGAACTCGAAGCCCGTCGGTGCGTGGCCGCGCAGCGGCGCGCGGGCGGATGAGGCGGCGAGTGCGGGGTCGGGCGCGGACGCGGGTGTGGGCGTGTCGGCGGGGAAGGCGTGGCCGGGTGCGTCTGCGTTTTCGACGGTGTCTTCGCTCGTGTTCGCGCGGTCGGTTGCGTGGTTGTCCGTGCGGTTATCCGCGCGGTTGTCCATTTCGTCGGCGACGCTGCCGGCGGGTGCGCCGTGTTGAACCGGCGCGGGCGATGCCGCGTGCGTCGCAGTCTGCGCGCCTGGGAACGGCACCACGTTCGATGGCGTTGCGGCAACGTCTTCGGCTGGGGCAGCTTGTGCGGCTGATGTCGCTGATGTCGCTGATGTCGCTGATGCCGCATCAGGCGATGCCGGCGCCGTGGCCGCGCTCACGATATGCAGTTGCGGCGCCGGGTGGCGCGTGCTGTGTGCATCGAGCGGCGCCGCAGCGGCCGTCGAAAACTGATGCGGCAACGTCGATGAGCCGGTGCGCAGCGCGCTCACGTCATCTTCGAGCGCGTCCCATGGTGCGATCGTGGGCGGCGTGGCCGGCGTTGTGTCGGCGGCGCTTGCCGCGTTTGTCGTCTGTGCGATGGGCTCGATGTGCGGCGCAGAGGCGGGCGCGTCGTCTGTTGCAGGGTGGGGTGGCAAACCGTCCGGCGCGTAGGCATCGGCAAGGTGGCCGTGTGCGGGGCGGCTATCTGCAAGTGAGTCTTTGGCGTTCTGAATGCCAGCGGGAAGACTCTCGACGGAATGGCCTTCCGCAGCACGACCCTCTGCAGCGGAACTCTCCGCGGCGCCGGTTTCCGCATGTTCGGGCACCGCCTGCTGCGCAACTATCCCGTCGACCGGCACACCCGGCACACCCGACACACCCGGCACTCCCGGCACACCCGGCACACCCGGCACACCCGACACACCCGACACACCCGACACACCCGACACGGGCGCGTCACCCGCCCCGGACTCTGCCTCGCCCGACGACAGCTTGAGCGGCTCCGCCTGACTACGCCGCGCGAGGCTTGCGCCGGCGAGCGTCGTCCAGCGCGCTGTGTTTTCTTCGATGCTGCGCAACGTTTCGCGCACGCCCGGTGCCGGTTCGACGCGAGGTTCTGCCGGTGCGGGTCGCGTATTGCCCGATGCGGGAGAGCGTGTCGATGCGCCGTCAACCGCGCCCGATGAGCCCGATTGACGCGACGCAGACGCATGCGGCCCGGCGGCCCGCGCTCCCTGCAGGGGCGTCTGCGCCGGCGATGGCACACCGGCCCTACGCACCGGCGCGGACTGCGACGGCGCTGCGGCACCCGCGCGCGTCGCCGCCTGGCTGGATGTCGCGAATGCGCTCGCCGTCGTCGTGACAGTGCGTGTG
>NZ_CADIKF010000040.1 GCF_902859875.1 Paraburkholderia solisilvae
CCTCCCGCACCCGCATTGCCCGTGGCGCGAGCAGGCGCCCCTGCCGGCTTACCCGGCGCCGATCGCACCGGCTTGCGCGCCACCGCGCTGCCGGATCGTACGGGCGCGCGCTCGGCCGAAGCCGGCCGCGGATGCTTCGCTGTTAGCTTTGTTCGCATAGAAAAAATTGAAACTGCGCTCACACTGCGATCGCGCGCAGCAATTCCGTTTCGACCTGAATCTGACGCCGGTTGTCGGAGAGGCCGTATCCATCGAGCAGGAACACGTCCTCGACGCGTTCGCCGAGCGTATTGATCCGCGCCGCATGGACGCCGACCCGGTGCTCGGCCAGCACGCGCGCGATCGAATAAAGAAGGCCTGGCCGGTCGTTGGCGGACACGGACAGGATGTAGTACTGGCCGCGATCGTCGGCCCGCAGGTCGACGCGCGGCGTGATCGGGAAGGTGCGCGACAGCCGCGACAGACGTCCCTTCGACGGCTCCGGCAGCGGACCGTCCGCGGCAAGCCGGATGGCGAGCTGCTGCTCGACGAGATTCGCGATGTCGCGATAGTGAACGTCCTGTTCGGTATGCGCAACGATAAAGTTATCGAGCGCGTAGCCGTGCTGCGTCGTGCTGACGCGCGCATCGAGCACCGACAGGCCGTTGCGGTCGAAATACGCGCAGATGCCGGCGAACAGGTCAGGGCGGTCCTTCACGTAGACCAGCACCTGCAGCGCCTCGCCGACCGGCGACGGCCGCGCGCGCACGATCGGCGTGGCGGTTTCCACGTGGCGGTACAGCACGCGCGTTTGCCATGCGATATCGGCCGCGTCGTGGCGCAGGAAATAACCGACGTCGAGCTTGTCCCACAACGCCTTGTGTGCGTAGTCGGGCACCGTCTCGAGCCGCAGCAGCGCGAGCGCTTCCTCCTTGCGCATCTTCAGTTCCGAATGCGTGTCGGGGCGCGCGCCGCCGAGCACGGACAGCGTCATCCGGTACAGGTCTTCGAGCAGCTTGCCTTTCCACGTGTTCCAGACCTTCGGGCTGGTGCCGCGGATGTCGGCGACCGTCAGCAGATAGAGCGCGGTGAGCCGCCGCTCATTGCCGACCAGCTCCGCAAAGCGCTTGATCACGTCGAGGTCGCTCGTGTCCTGCTTTTGCGCGACCTGGCTCATCGTCAGATGGTGCTCGACGAGCCACACGACGAGCGCGCTGTCGTCTTCCGGAATATCGTGCTCGCGGCAGAAGCGCCGCGCATCGGCCATGCCGAGCTTCGAGTGATCGCCGCCGCGGCCCTTCGCGATGTCGTGAAAGAGCGCCGCCACGTACAGCACCCAGGGCCGCTCGAAATTCGTGATCAGCTGGCTGCAGAACGGATACTCGTGCGCATGCTCGGCCATCGCGAAACGGCGCAGATTGCGCAGCACCATCAGGATGTGCTGGTCGACCGTGTACACGTGATACAGGTCGTGCTGCATCTGGCCGACGATGCGGCGGAAATTCAGCAGATAGCGGCCGAGCACGCTCGTCTGGTTCATCAGCCGGAATGCGTGTGTGATGCCGGCCGGCTGCTTCAGGATGTCCATGAAGAGCCGCCGGTTTTCGGGGTCGCGCCGCCAGTGCTGGTCCATCTTGTCGCGCGCGTTGTACAGCGCGCGCAGCGTGCGCGCCGACAGGCCCTTCACGCCGGGCGTTTCCTCGTAGAGCAGGAAGGCTTCGAGAATCGCGTTCGGATGACGTTCGAAGACGTCGTCGGCGGCAATTTCGAGCATGCCCTGCTTTTCGACGAAGCGCCCCGAAATGACGCGCGTGATGCCGCTCGTGTTCGGGAACAGTTGCGCTTCGATGTTCTGGATCAGGATGGTCGCGAGCTGCGTGACGGCCTTCGCGGCCCAGTAGTAGCGGCGCATCAGCTGTTCGCTCGCGCGCTTGGTCGCGGTGGCCTTGAAGCCGAAGCTTTCGGCAAGCGGCGTCTGCAGATCGAAGACGAGGATGTCCTGGCGCCGCCCGGCGAGGATGTGCAAACGCGCGCGCAGCGTCTTCAGAAAGCCTTCGTTGCGGCGCAGCTCGCGCGCCTCGCGCGACGTTATGAGCCCGCGCGCTTCGAGTTCGCGCCAGCTGCTGCCGAAGCCCGCGGCGCGCGTCACCCAGAGGATCAGTTGCAGGTCGCGCAGGCCGCCCGGGCTTTCCTTCAGGTTCGGTTCGAGCGAGTACGGCGTGTCCTGAAACTTCGCGTGCCGCTGGCGCATTTCCAGCACTTTCGCCTGGAAGAACGCACGCGGGTCGAGCGCATCCTGATAGCGCAGCGCGAAGCCTTCGAAGAGCGCGGTGCTGCCGCAAATGCGCCGCGCTTCGAGCAGCGACGTACGCACGGTCACGTCGTTGGCCGCTTCCTCGATGCACTGCGATACGCTGCGCACGCTGCTGCCGAGTTCAAGCCCGAGATCCCACGCGAGCCCGATGAACTTCTCGATGCACGCTTCGCTGCCGGGCATCGGTTCGTCGGGCAGCAGCACCAGAATGTCGATGTCCGAATGCGGCGCAAGCTCGCCGCGCCCGTAGCCGCCGACCGCGACCAGCGCGAACGACGCGGACAGCTCGCACGCGGACCACGCGTTCTTCAGCGCATCGTCGGTGATGCGCGCGAGCGCGTGCATCGGCGCGTCGACGTTGGTCGCCGTCTTGAAACGCTCCAGCAACGGGTGCTTGGCCAGCTTGTAGTCCGCCTTCAGGGACGTGGCTTCGGGCAAGGCGGCTGGAACGCTACTCATAGGCGGGTGCAAAGATGGAGGAGGCGATCAGGCGGTCGCGGCCGCGACGATCTGCGGGCGCTCGGGGGTGCCGGCCGACACCGTCAGGACTTCGTAGCCGGCGGGCGTGACGAGAATCGTATGCTCCCATTGCGCGGAGAGGCTGCGATCCTTCGTTTTGACGGTCCACTGGTCGGGCATCGTGCGAATGTCGCGGCGGCCGGCGTTGATCATCGGCTCGATGGTGAAGATCATGCCGGCTTCGAGTTCGATGCCGGTGCCGGGGCGCCCGTAATGCAGCACCTGCGGCTCGTCATGGAACACCGTGCCGATGCCGTGCCCGCAGTATTCGCGCACGACGCTGTAACCTTGCGCTTCCGCGTGCTTCTGAATGGCGTGGCCGATGTCGCCGAGATGGGCGCCCGCGCGCACCTGCTCGATGCCGAGCCACATGCATTCGTAAGTGGTCTGCACGAGGCGCTTCGCGAGAATCGATCCTTCACCGACGATGAACATCCGGCTCGTATCGCCGAAAAAGCCGTTCTTGATCACGGTGACGTCGATATTCAGCGTATCGCCGTTTTTCAACACCTTGTCGCCCGGGATGCCGTGACAGATCACGTCGTTGACCGACGTGCAGACCGATTTCGGATACGGCGGGTAGCCCGGCGGCTGATAGTTGAGCGGGGCGGGCACCGTGCCTTGCACGTTCACCATATATTCGTGGCACAGGCGATCGAGCTCGCCCGTCGTGACGCCGGCCTGGACGAACGGCGTGATGTAGTCGAGCACTTCGCTTGCGAGCCGGCCGGCGACGCGCATCTGCTCGATGTCCTGTGCGTTTCTGAGCGTAATAGCCATGAATGGGGCCTTCGGGTAGGGCCGCTGGGTCTAGCTTTGGAAGTTTGACCGGCAGATTGGGCCTGAGATGCGGATTTATCGGCGAATTATCGCACCATCTTCCCGCCGCCGCAGGCTTTTGCAAGCTCGGCGGGGCATTTTGCGCGGGTTGTGCGGCGAGTTGTGCGGCGGGTCGTACCGCGGGGTGGACTGGCTTGCCGCCTGTTTCTGCGCGCTTTTGACTCAGGTTGCCGCAGGTTCGCATACGCTCGGGCGAGTTGAGTCATGCAATAGTCGCGTGCTATAATCTTCGGCTAAGTCGCTCGTCAACTTCTGGTTTCGCCGTCGCTGCAAAAAGCGGCTTGTAACAACAAGCACGAACAAGCAACGAACAGCAGGCCAGCGAGGCAAATCAGGCAGGCGGCTTTATTCGCAAGCCGGCGCACCCAGGGTGTTCGCGGCGTCAGGTTTTTTCCCAGGTTCGCATACGGTGCGGTGCTGAATGCAGGCAGTCAACGCATGCACGAGGTGCGCAGCAGCGCCGCCAACCAGGAAAGAGACCGCGCCAGGAATACAGCAGCCGGCTTAAGACCCAACCCTAGCGGAGTTTTTTCATGGCAACGACCATGCGTCAAATGCTGGAAGCCGGTGTCCACTTCGGTCACCAGACGCGCTTCTGGAACCCCAAGATGGCCCCGTTCATCTTCGGCCATCGCAACAAGATTCACATCATCAACCTCGAAAAGACGCTGCCGATGTACAACGACGCACTGAAGTACGTGCGTCAACTGGCAGCGAATCGCGGCACGATCCTGTTCGTCGGCACCAAGCGCCAGTCGCGCGACACGATCGCGGAAGAGGCACAGCGCGCCGGCATGCCGTTCGTGAACGCACGCTGGCTCGGCGGCATGCTGACCAACTTCAAGACGCTGAAGGTATCGATCAAGCGCCTGAAGGACATGGAAACGGCAGTCGAGGCGGGTGAGCTCGAGAAGATGAGCAAGAAGGAAGCGCTGCTGTTCGAACGCGAAATCGCGAAGCTGCAGAAGTCGATCGGCGGCGTGAAGGACATGGGCGGCATTCCGGACGCGATCTTCGTGGTCGACGTCGGCTATCACAAGATTGCCGTTACCGAAGCGAACAAGCTGGGCGTGCCGGTGATCGCCGTGGTCGATACGAACCACTCGCCGGAAGGCATCGATTACGTGATCCCGGGCAACGACGACGCGAGCAAGGCGGTGACGCTGTACGCGCAAGGCGTGGCTGATGCGATCCTCGAAGGCCGTGCGAATGCGGTCAACGAAGTCGTGCAGGCCGCCCGCGGCGGTGACGACGGCGACGAGTTCGTCGAGGTCAACGGGGAGGCGTAACACAACCCCGGGTCCGGCAAAAAAGGGGGCTTGCTAGAGGCCCCCTTTTTTTAAGCCCAAGCCACCCGGCTGTGACCGCCTTGCGCTGCGCCACAATGCGCGCCGGGGCGGCAAAACGGGTGGCCTGCGCGAGGCCGGTCGCAAATGAGGCGACCGGCGGGCAACAAGCAGGCAGCAGGCAGGCAACGAGCAGGCAGACGGCGCGGCGCGCACAGGTCACAGCGACCCGCGGTGTGCGCCGGCGAAACGGATCGGCGTCGGCGGCAGCGCGGCTCGCAGTGCGAACCGCGGCCGGCGGCGCACTCAGGACAGACTCAAGGAGCGAATGATGGCGGCAATTACCGCAAGCATGGTTGCAGAACTGCGCGCGAAGACCGATGCGCCGATGATGGAATGCAAGAAGGCGCTGACCGAAGCCGACGGCGACATGGCGCGCGCGGAAGAACTGCTGCGCGTGAAGCTCGGCAACAAGGCCAGCAAGGCCGCCTCGCGCGTGACGGCTGAAGGCGTGATCGCGTCGTTTATCGGCGGCAACGCGGGCGCGATCGTCGAACTGAACTGCGAAACCGACTTCGTCTCGAAGAACGACGATTTCAACGCGTTCTCGAAGCAGGTCGCGGAACTGGTCGCCACGCAGAACCCGGCTGACGTCGCGGCGCTGTCGGCGCTGCCGCTGAACGGCCAGACGGTCGACGCGGTGCGCCTCGCGCTGGTCGGCAAGATCGGCGAAAACCTGTCGATTCGCCGCTTCGCGCGCTTCGCCACCGCCAACCAGCTGGTGAGCTACCTGCACGGCACGCGCATCGGCGTGCTCGTCGAGTACACGGGCGGCGACGAGCAGGTCGGCAAGGACGTCGCGATGCATATCGCCGCGATGAAGCCGGTTTCGCTGTCGTCCAGCGACGTGCCGGCCGATCTGATCGCGAAGGAGCGCAGCATCGCCGAACAGAAGGCGGCCGAATCGGGCAAGCCGGCCGAGATCGTCGCGAAGATGGTCGACGGCAGCGTGCAGAAGTATCTGAAGGAAGTGTCGCTGCTGAACCAGCCGTTCGTGAAGAACGACAAGCAGACGATCGAGCAGATGCTCAAGGCGGCGAACACCAGCGTGCAGCAATTCGCGCTGTTTGTGGTCGGCGAGGGCATCGAGAAGCGTCAGGATGACTTCGCGGCCGAAGTGGCTGCGCAGGTCGCTGCTGCAAAGCAGCAATAAGCGCTAAGGTAGCACCCGAAGTCGAGGCATCAGGGTAGCGGGCGGGTAGCGGGCAGGCAGCGGCTGGGTAGCAGACGGTTGCAGTTTTTACGTTTTATCCGCTCGAATCTGCCTGTAACCTGCTTCACCGTTGTACCCGCGGCGGCGTAGTATTTCGCCGCGGCCGGCAGTGCCGCCGGGTGGCCCGGCGCAAGGCGTTCCGTTGCGGCGGGGTGGGCTGCGGGTTGCGACGCAGCCCGAGTCCCGTCGAGGGCCTCGCCCATGGCCCGAGAATTTGGCGGCGCTTGCCCGAACCAGCATTTCACCCCTACAGTTCCACGTTGTTGTCTACTGCGCGATCTGGATATCTCTATGCCCACTGCCTACAAACGCGTCCTCCTGAAACTCTCCGGTGAAGCCCTGATGGGCGACGATGCCTTCGGCATCAATCGCGCGACGATCGAAAGAATGGTGGCGGACGTGGCCGAGGTCGTGCGGCTGGGTACGCAACTGGCCGTCGTGATCGGCGGCGGCAATATTTTCCGCGGTGTCGCGGGCGGCGCGGCCGGCATGGACCGCGCGACCGCCGACTACATGGGGATGCTCGCGACCATGATGAACGCGCTCGCGCTGCAGGACGCGATGCGCCATGCGGGCATCGAGGCGCGCGTGCAATCGGCGCTGCGCATGGATCAGGTGGTCGAACCTTACATCCGGCCGCGCGCGATCCGTCAGCTCGAAGAGGGCAAGGTCGTCGTGTTCGCGGCCGGCACCGGCAACCCGTTCTTCACGACCGATACGGCCGCTGCATTGCGCGGCTCGGAAGTGGGCGCGGAAGTCGTGCTGAAGGCCACCAAGGTGGACGGCGTCTATTCGGCCGATCCGCGCAAGGACCCGACGGCCACGCGCTACACGACGATCAGCTTCGACGAGGCCATCGGCCGCAACCTGCAGGTGATGGACGCGACCGCGTTCGCGCTGTGCCGCGACCAGAAGCTGCCGATCCGCGTGTTTTCGATCGTGAAGCCGGGCGCGCTCAAACGCATCGTGCAAGGCGAAGACGAAGGCACGCTCGTGCACGTGTAAACTCTTTGTCATATCAGTTGGGCTCGAGCGCGAGCCTCGGGCCGCGGCTATCCGCCTGCTGGCCGGCTCGCATCGTTTTGAAGGTTCGGAGGTTTAATCATGTCTGTGGCTGACACCAAAAAGGGCGTTGAACAGAAAATGCAGCGCTCGATCGACGCGTTCAAGAACGATCTGTCGAAGATCCGCACCGGGCGTGCGCACACGGGGCTGCTCGATCACATCCAGGTCGACTATTACGGCTCGCCCGTGCCGATTTCGCAGGTCGCGAACCTGACGCTCGTCGACGCACGCACGATCGGCGTGCAGCCGTGGGAAAAGAAGATGGTCACGGTGGTCGAGAAAGCCATTCGCGAATCGGACCTGGGCCTGAACCCGGCCGCCCAGGGCGATCTGATCCGCGTGCCGATGCCGGCGCTGACCGAAGAACGCCGCCGCGAGCTCACCAAGGTCGTGAAGAGCGAAGGCGAAACGGCGAAGGTTGCAGTGCGCAATCTGCGCCGCGATGCAAACGAGCAGCTGAAAAAGCTCGTCAAGGACAAAGAAATTTCCGAAGACGAAGAGCGCCGCGCCGGTGACGACGTGCAGAAGCTGACGGATAAATTCGTCGCGGAAATCGACAAGCTCGTGCAGACCAAAGAAGCCGAGATCATGACGGTCTGATGCCGCACGGCATCCGCGCCTTCAAGTCTTTACTTCTTTATTTGCAGAGTCACTTCCCGACGGCCATGACCTATACCAGTTCAACCGTTCTCGTACCTGATGTCTCGGCTGTGCCGCGTCACATCGCGATCATCATGGACGGCAACGGCCGTTGGGCGACGCAGCGCCGGCTGCCGCGCGTGGCCGGCCATTCGCGCGGCGTCGACGCGGTGCGTGCGACCGTCGAGGCATGCGCGCGGCGCGGCGTCGAATACCTGACGCTATTCGCGTTCAGTTCGGAAAACTGGCGGCGTCCGGAAGACGAAGTGTCGTTTCTGATGCGCCTGTTCGTCACGGCGCTCGAGCGCGAGGTCGGCAAGCTGCATGCGAACGGCATCAGGCTGCGCGTGGTCGGCGACCTGTCGGCATTCGACCGGCGCATCCAGGATCTGATCCGTCGCGCGGAAACCAAGACTGCGCGCAATACGCGGCTCACGCTGACCATTGCCGCGAACTACGGCGGCCGCTGGGACATCATGCAGGCCACGCGCAAGCTGGTCGATCAGTCGGTGCTCGCGGGGCGCCCCGTCGACATCAGCGAGGAAGCGTTTAGCGAGCATCTCGCGATGGCGTATGCACCGGAGCCGGACCTCTTTATCCGCACCGGCGGCGAGCAGCGCGTCAGCAACTTCCTGCTGTGGCAGCTCGCGTACACCGAGTTCTATTTCACCGACACGTTCTGGCCGGATTTCGATGCCGACGCGCTCGGCCATGCGATCGCGTCGTATGCCGACCGGGAGCGGCGCTTCGGTCGCACCAGCGCGCAACTCGAGCCGCAGTCCCAGAACGCCGACTCGCTTTCATGCTAAAGACCCGTGTCATCACGGCGATCGTTCTGCTGGCGGTGTTCTTGCCGGTCACGCTGTATGCGCCGATCGGTGCATTCGGCGCGCTGATCGCGTTCGTGGTCGTATTCGCGGCGTGGGAGTGGGCGCGTCTTCTGAAGCTGAACGGCGCGGGGCCGATCGTCTACGCAATCGTCGCGGCGCTGGCGCTGGTTGCGAGCACGAAGCTCGGTGTCGGTTTGGTTGCGCCGCGGCCGCTGTTCGAGGCGGCGGCGATCTTCTGGGTGCTGGTCGGTCCGTTCGTGCTGATACGCAGACCGGTGCTGGCCGCGGGCGGCTGGCGCGTGTTTCTGCTGGCGGCGGGCATTGCGGTGTTCGCGGCCTGCTGGCACGCGCTGGTGGCCGCGCGCATGAACGGCGTCGCATTCGTGCTTTCCCTGTTGCTGGTGGTGTGGCTGGCCGATATCGGCGCATACTTCGCCGGTAAGGCGTTTGGAAAGCATAAGCTTGCGCCGGCGATCAGCCCGGGCAAGACCTGGGAGGGGGCGATCGGCGGCTGGCTTGCGGTGATCGTCGTGGCGCTCGTCGCGGCGCTGACCCGCGCATTCGAGCCGACCCTGTTTTTTACGCTGCTGGAACGCCTCGGTTCCGTGCGCGCGCTGATTGCGCTGACGCTGCTCGTCGCGTTCAGCGTGGTCGGCGATCTGTTCGAGTCGATGTTGAAACGCCAGGCCGGCGTCAAGGATTCGAGCAACCTGCTGCCCGGCCACGGCGGCGTGCTCGATCGCATCGATGCGCTGTTGCCCGTGCTGCCGCTTGCGATGCTGCTGCTCGGCTAGAGAAAAGAGAGATGAAGAAACGATTGACCTTGCTCGGTTCCACGGGCTCGATTGGAGACAGCACGCTCGACGTGGTGGCGCGGCATCCTGAGCGCTTCTCGGTCTACGCGCTGAGCGCGCATCGCAACGGCGACAAGCTTGCCGATCAATGCCTGCGCTTTCAACCGGAAGTCGCCGTGGTCGGCGACGCCGCGACCGCGCAGCAGGTGGCGGACAAGCTGCGCGCGGCGGGTTGCAAAACCGAGGTGCTGCACGGGCCGCAGGCGCTTGTCGACGTCTCGGCGAGCGACGGCTGCGACACCGTGGTCGCGGCGATCGTCGGCGCGGCCGGTCTTGCGCCGAGCCTTGCCGCCGCACGCGCCGGCAAGCGCATTCTGCTCGCGAACAAGGAAGCGCTGGTAATGTCCGGCGCGATCTTCATGAACGCGGTGCGAGACCACGGCGCGATCCTGCTGCCGGTCGACAGCGAACACAATGCGATCTTCCAGTGCCTGCCGCGCGAAGCGGCGCTGCACGGCGGCGTGTCGAAAATCATTCTGACCGCGTCGGGCGGGCCGTTCCGCACGCGCGAGCCCGCCAGCCTCGCCGACGTGACGCCGGAAGAGGCCTGCAAGCATCCGAACTGGGTGATGGGCCGCAAGATCTCGGTCGACTCGGCGACGATGATGAACAAGGGCCTCGAGGTGATCGAAGCGCATTGGCTGTTCGGCCTTGCCGGCGACCGTATCGACGTGCTGATCCATCCGCAGAGCGTGATTCACTCGCTCGTGTCGTACGCGGACGGGTCGGTGCTCGCGCAGCTGGGCAACCCTGATATGCGGACGCCGATCGCGCACGCGCTCGCGTTTCCGGAGCGTGTCGATTCGGGCGTGGCCCAGCTCGATCTCGCGCAGATCGCGTCGCTGTCATTCGAGAAACCCGATTACACGCGCTTCCCGTGTCTTGCGCTCGCCATGAAAGCGCTCGCTGCAGGCGGCGTGGCCAGCGCAGCGCTCAATGCGGCCAATGAAGTGGCCGTCGACGCATTTCTTGCGCGCCGCATCCGTTTTACGGCGATTGCGCAGATCGTCGATGCGGTATTGAACGCGCTGCCGAATCGCGATGCGGCGAGCCTCGACGACGTGATCGAAGCGGATGCCGCGGCGCGGCGCGCGGCGGCGTCGATCGTCGACAGGCTGCCGGCGCAAGCGCAGCGCGCGGAGCGCGCCATCCAGTGAGGCGTTTATGAATCTGCTGACCGAAGTGCTCGCCTTCGTGGTTGCGATCGGCGTGCTGGTGGTCGTACACGAGTACGGCCACTATAGCGTCGCGCGTCTGTGCGGCGTGAAGGTGCTGCGTTTTTCGATCGGTTTCGGCAAACCGCTCGTGCAGTGGGTCAGCAGGAAAACGGGCACGCAGTGGACGATCGCGATGCTGCCGCTCGGCGGCTACGTGAAAATGCTCGATGAGCGCGAAGAGGGCGCGCGCATTCCCGACAGCGAACTGCCCTATGCGTTCAACCGCCAGTCGGTCGCGAAGCGCTTCGCGATCGTCGCGGCCGGCCCGATTGCGAACTTCCTGCTGGCCATCGTGCTGTTCGCCGCGGTGTTCGCGACCGGCGTCACCGAGCCGGCGGCCATCGTCGCCGCGCCGGCGATGAACACCGCCGCCGCGCACGCGGGTTTCGAAGGCGGCGAAACGGTCACCGCGGTCCGCGATGCGAGCGGCGGCGAAACCGAACCGGTGCGGTCGTGGTCGGACTTGCGCTGGAAGCTGCTCGGCGCGGCATTCGATCATCGCGGCATCGTGCTGACCGCGACCGACCGGAACGGCACGTTCGAATTTCCGCTGAACCTCGACGGTCTGTCCGACAAGGAAGTCGATGACAATTTCATGTCGCGCCTCGGCTTCGAGCCGGGCGGCGGCGCGTTGTCGGTGGCGGGCGTGCAGGCGGGCAGCGCGGCGCAACGCGCGGGTCTCGCGGCAGGCGACCGGCTGCGCGCGGTCGACGGCCATCCGGCCGACAACGCGACGACCTTCATCAACTACGTCAAGTCGCATGCGGGCAAGCCGATCGTGCTGCAAATCGAGCGCGGCGCAAGCGGTTCGCAAGCGGGCACGTTGCACACGATTACCCTTGTTCCGGCCGTGCAGCGCGACGAGGCGACCGGCGAAAATATCGGCCGCATCGGCGCGGAACTCGCGACCCATGTGCCGTCGATCGACGTGCGCTACGGCCCGTTCGAGAGCCTGCGGCTCGGTGCGAATCGCACGTGGGAGCTGGGCGTTTATTCGATCCGGATGTTCGGCCGCATGATTGTCGGCGAAGCGTCGCTGAAGAATCTGTCGGGCCCCGTGACGATTGCCGACTACGCCGGCAAGAGCGCGAGGCTCGGACCATCAGCATTCCTGTCATTCCTCGCGCTTGTCAGCATTAGCCTCGGCGTTCTCAACCTTTTACCAATTCCGGTATTGGACGGGGGGCATCTGTTATATTATTTGGTTGAAGCGGTTACCGGCAAAGCCGTATCCGATCGCTGGCAGCTGGTTCTTCAAAGAGCGGGACTTGCCTGCATCGTCGCCCTGTCGGCGATTGCGCTTTTCAACGATCTTGCTCGTTTAATCCATTTTTAAAGGTGTCAGGCGGCGTTCGCGACGACCGTCGGACCTGATGCAGCTATAACACTGGGGAAGCACGTTGTTCAAACCTCATCGCTTTGTTCCTAAATCAGTTGTAGCGGCGACATTCGCCGCGTATGGGCTGGTTGCCCACGCAACGACACCTTTTGTGGTGCAAGACATTCGGATCGAGGGTTTGCAACGGGTCGAACCGGGTACGGTGTTCTCGTACCTGCCGATCAAGCAGGGCGACACGTTCACCGACGATAAAGCCTCCGAAGCCATCCGCGCGCTGTACGCCACCGGCTTTTTCAACGATGTCAAGATTGCGACCGAAGGCAACGTCGTGATCGTCCAGGTAATCGAACGCCCGGCAATCGGCACGATCGATTTCGCCGGCATTCACGAATTCGAAAAGGACAACCTGACCAAGGCGCTGCGCTCGGTCGGCCTGTCGCAAGGCCGGTACTACGACAAGGCGCTGGTCGACAAGGCCGAGCAGGAACTGAAGCGCCAGTACCTGACGCGCGGTTTCTATGCGGCGGAGGTGACCACCACGGTCACGCCGATCGACCGTAACCGCGTCGGGCTGCTGTTCTCGGTGGTCGAAGGCCCGAGCGCGAAGATCCGCCAGATCAACTTTATCGGCAACAAGGCGTTCAGCACCGGCACGCTGCGCGACGAAATGCAGCTGTCGACGCCGAACTGGTTTTCCTGGTACACGAAGAACGATCTCTATTCGAAGGAAAAGCTCACCGGCGACCTCGAAAACGTGCGTTCGTACTACCTGAATCGCGGCTATCTCGAGTTCAACATCGAGTCGACCCAGGTGTCGATCACGCCCGACAAGAAGGACATGTACCTGACGATCACGCTGCACGAGGGCGAGCCGTACACGATTTCGAGCATCAAGCTCGCGGGCAATCTGCTCGATCGCGAGGCGGAGCTCACCAAGCTGATCAAGATCAAACCGGGCGAGCGTTTCTCGGCTGAGAAACTGCAGTCCACCACCAAGGCGATCGTCGACAAGCTCGGCGAATACGGTTATGCGTTTGCCACGGTGAACGCACTGCCGCAGATCGACCAGGAGCACCATAAGGTCGACCTCACGCTGCAGGTGGACCCGAGCCGCCGCGTGTACGTGCGCCGCATCAACGTGGTCGGCAACACGCGTACGCGCGACGAAGTGGTGCGCCGCGAAATGCGCCAGCTCGAAAGCTCGTGGTTCGATTCGAACCGGCTCGCGCTGTCGAAGGACCGCATCAACCGTCTCGGCTACTTCACCGATGTCGATGTGACGACGGTGCCGGTCGAAGGCACGCCCGACCAGGTCGACGTCGATGTGAAAGTGACCGAGAAACCGACCGGCGCGATCACGCTCGGTGCGGGCTTCTCGTCGACGGACAAGGTGGTGCTGTCCGCCGGCGTGTCGCAGGACAACGTGTTCGGCTCCGGCACCAGCCTGTCGGTGAACGTGAATACCGCGAAGACGTACCGCACGCTGACGGTCACGCAGGTCGACCCGTACTTCACGGTCGATGGCATCAAGCGGATCACGGACGTCTACTACCGCACGTACGAACCGCTCTTCTATTCGACCGATTCGAGCTTCCGGATCGTCACCGTGGGCGGCGACCTGAAGTTCGGCATTCCGTTCTCGGAAGTGGACACGGTGTTCTTCGGCGTGGGCTTCGAGCAGAACACGCTCGACGTCGACGCGAACACGCCGCAGACCTACAAGAACTACGTGCAGGACTTCGGCCGCGTGTCGAACAACGTGCCGCTCACGGTCGGCTGGTCGCGCGACGCGCGTGACAGCGCGCTGGTGCCGAGCCGCGGTTACTTCACGCAGGCGAACGCGGAATACGGCACGCCGATCGGCGGCACGCAGTACTACAAGGCCGACTTGCAGGCGCAGTACTATTACTCGTTTTCGCGCGGCTTCGTGCTCGGCTTCAACGTGCAGGGCGGCTACGGCAACGGTATCGGCAATCCGTTCCCGATCTTCAAGAACTACTACGCCGGCGGTATCGGGTCGGTGCGCGGCTATGAGCCGAGCTCGCTGGGTCCGCGCGATACGACCACCAACGATCCGGTCGGCGGTAACAAGATGTTCGTCGGCAATATCGAGTTGACGTTCCCGCTGCCGGGTACCGGTTACGACCGCACGCTGCGCGTGTTCACGTTCCTCGATGCCGGTAACGTGTGGGGCGACCCGCGCCAGGGCGGCGACACGACGGTCGGCTCGAACGGCCTGCGTTATGGTTACGGTGTCGGTCTCGCATGGATTTCGCCGATCGGGCCGCTCAAGCTGAGCTTGGGCTTCCCGGTACAGAAGCACGCTGGCGACCAGTATCAGAAGTTCCAGTTCCAGATCGGGACGGCCTTCTGATCGGACGAACGGCGAACCTTACAGTATCGAGAGGATGACTTTGCTAACCGGTATGATTTCGAAACGTGTGGCATGTGCACTGGCGCTGGCCGTGACCCTCGGGGCGGGCCTCGTGCACGCCGCGCAGGCACAGGAGGCGCGCATTGCGGCGGTCAATTCGGACCGTATCCTGCGCGAGTCGTCGGCGGCGAAGGCGGCCCAGGCGAAGCTCGAAGCCGAGTTCGCGAAGCGCGACAAGGATCTGCAGGACATGGCGCAGCGTCTGAAGTCGCTGTCCGATTCGCTCGACAAGAACGGCCCGTCGATGTCGCCGGGCGACCGCGCGCAGAAGCAGCGCGACCTGTCGCAGCTCGACAGCGACTTCCAGCGCAAGCAGCGCGAATTCCGCGAAGATCTGAACCAGCGCCGCAATGAAGAGCTTGCCGCGGTGCTCGATCGCGCGAACAAGGTCATCAAGCAGATTGCCGAGCAGCAGCATTACGACCTGATCGTGCAGGAAGCGGTGTACGTGAGCCCGCGTATCGATATTACCGACCAGGTGCTGAAGGCGCTGGCCGCACCGAACAATACGAACTAGACGCAAACCGGACGCACCCGGGACAACAGCGCAACCACGCAGCACGAGTAGCAAGCGAGCAGCAAGCCGGTATCGAAGCGTCTCATTCCGATACCCCGATAAGCGCCAACCTGGGCGCTAAACGAAATCAGGAGCAGGTCACGCATGGCTTTTACGCTCGAGGAGATCGCCAGCCGCTTCGGCGGCGACATCATCGGAGACCGCACGCAGCGCGTCAGCAACCTGGCGCCGCTGGATCAGGCCGGCCCGGAACATCTGGCGTTCCTCGCGAACCCGAAGTACCTGTCGCAGGTCGATACCACCCAGGCAGGGGCGGTGCTGATCAACGCGGACGACCTCGCAAAACTCGCGTCGCCCGATGGACGTAACTTCATCGTCACGCCGAATCCGTACGCTTACTTCGCGCGCGTCGCGCAGGCGTTTATCGATCTCGCGGCGCCGAAGGCCGTGCCCGGCGTACACCCGAGCGCACACGTCGACGCGTCCGCGCAGATCGCGCCAAGCGCGGTGATCGGGCCGAATGTCACGGTCGAAGCCGGCGCGGTAATAGGCGAAAACGTGCGTCTCGATGCGAACGTGTTTATCGGCCGCGGTACGCGCATCGGCGCCGGGTCGCATCTGTACCCGAATGTGGCCGTGTACCACGGCTGCGCCCTCGGCGAGCGCGCGATCGTGCATGCCGGCGCGGTGATCGGGTCGGACGGTTTCGGCTTCGCGCCGGATTTCGTCGGTGAAGGCGACGCACGCACCGGCAGCTGGGTAAAAATTCCGCAGGTCGGCGGGGTGACGATCGGCCCGGACGTGGAGATCGGCGCGAATACGACCATCGATCGCGGTGCGATGGCGGACACCGTGATCGAGGAATGCGTGAAAATCGATAACCTCGTGCAAATCGCGCACAATTGCCGGATCGGCGCGTATACGGTGATCGCGGGGTGTGCGGGTATCGCGGGCAGCACCACGATCGGCAAGCATTGTATGATCGGCGGCGCGGTCGGCATTGCGGGTCACGTGACGCTCGGCGATTACGTGATCATCACCGCGAAGTCGGGCGTATCGAAGTCGCTGCTGAAGCCCGGTCTGTACACCAGCGCGTTTCCAGCGGTCGAGCATGCGGAGTGGAACAAAAGCGCCGCGTTGCTGCGCAATCTCGACAAGCTGCGCGACCGGATCAAGGCGCTCGAAGCCGCGGCGGCATCCCGGGCGGGTGCGGACAAGGCGTGACGCGGCCGACGGCAGGCAGCGGCCGCTGCTTCTGTCAGCCACGCGTGCAGTAAAAGCGTACGGATAGTGGGCGACCAGCAGGCAACATCCAGCAGGGAACAATCCGGTAGCAGGGAACGACCGGTAGCAAAAAACGAACAGGAAGGGAACAGAAACACATCATCCAGAAGCGCTCGCCGTTACCGCTTGAAAGCGGCACGGATCGAGGGCGCCGCCGCAATTACCGGCGTGGCGCGACGCGTAGCCGGCGGCGGCACGTAACCTGTTCACCCGCACGAGCATCCGCAGTCATCGTCGCGCCATTGATGCGTGAGCCGAAATACCATGAGTACCGAAAAAATCAACCTCGACATTCACAAGATTCTGACGCTGCTGCCGCACCGCTATCCGATCCTGCTGGTCGATCGGGTGGTCGAGCTCGAGCCGCATAAAGCGATCAAGGCGCTGAAGAATGTCACGATCAACGAGCCGTACTTCATGGGGCACTTTCCGAAGCGCCCGGTGATGCCCGGCGTGCTGATTCTCGAAGCGCTCGCGCAGACCGCTGCGCTATTGACCTTCGCGGAAGAGCCGCACGATCCGGACAATACGCTGTATCTGTTCGTCGGTATCGACAACGCGCGCTTCAAGCGCGTCGTCGAACCGGGCGATCAGCTGATTCTGAATGTGACGTTCGAGCGCCATATGCGCGGCATCTGGAAGTTCAAGGCGCGCGCCGAAGTCGACGGCGCGGTGGCCGCGGAAGCGGACTTGATGTGCGCGGTGCGCACGTCGGACGAGGGCTGACGGCGCCGCCGCCGATCGCTGTCGATAGACAGGGCGGCCGGCGACCGGCCGCCGCGCAGGACGGCCGCAGACGAACGACACAGCGATTTCGACGATCGCCATCGACGCGGCACATCGCGCATCGGCGGCATCGCGAAACGCAAACTGAAATACAAGCGAGGGCGCATGAGCAGGATTCATCCCACTGCGATCATCGAACCAGGTGCGCAACTTGACGACACGGTCGAGATCGGCCCGTACGCGATCGTCGGCGCACACGTGACGATCGGCGCGCGGACCACGATCGGTTCGCATAGCGTGATCGAAGGTCATACGACGCTCGGCGAGGACAACCGGATCGGCCACTTCGCATCGATCGGCGGCCGGCCGCAGGACATGAAGTACAAGGGCGAGCCGACCAGGCTCGCGATCGGCCATCGCAATACGATTCGCGAGTTCACGACGATCCACACCGGCACGGTGCAGGATACCGGTGTCACGACGCTTGGCGACGACAACTGGATCATGGCCTACGTGCACGTCGGTCACGACTGCCAGATTGGCGACAACGTGATTCTGTCGAGCAATGCGCAGATGGCCGGGCACGTGATCATCGGCGACCATGCGATTATCGGCGGCATGTCGGGCGTGCATCAGTTCGTGCGGATCGGCGCGCATTCGATGCTCGGCGGCGCGTCGGCGCTCGTGCAGGATGTTCCGCCGTTTGTGATTGCCGCGGGCAACAAGGCCGAGCCGCACGGCATCAACGTCGAAGGTCTGCGCCGGCGCGGCTTTTCGGCCGATGCGATTTCGGCGTTGCGCTCCGCCTATCGGCTGCTGTACAAGAACGGCCTGTCGCTCGAAGAGGCGAAGGTGCAGTTGCGCGAGCTGGCATCGGCCGGCGGCGACGGCGACGAAGCGGTGCGCGCGTTCGCCGACTTCGTCGATTCGTCGCAGCGCGGCATCATCCGCTAACGCGCATGTCGCTGCACTCCAGTCAGCCGCGTCTTGCGATGGTCGCCGGCGAACCGTCCGGCGACATTCTCGGCGCGGCGCTGCTCGACGGCCTCGCGGCCCGGCTGCCCGCCGTGCGCAGCTACGGTATCGGCGGCCCGCGCATGATCGCGCACGGCTTCGATGCGCACTTTCCGATGGACAAGCTGACCGTGCGCGGCTACGTCGAAGCGCTGCGGCATATTCCGGAAATTCTCGGCATTCGCAACGAGCTCAAACGCCAGCTGCTTGCGGACCCGCCCGACGCGTTCGTCGGCATCGACGCACCCGACTTCAATTTCGGCCTCGAACATGCGCTGCGCGAGGCCGGCATCCCGACCGTGCATCTCGTCTGCCCGTCGATCTGGGCGTGGCGCGGCGGCCGCATCCGGAAGATCGCGAAGGCGGTCGACCATATGCTGTGCGTGTTTCCGTTCGAGAAGCCGCTGCTCGAAAAGGCCGGGGTCGCGGCGACCTACGTCGGCCATCCGCTCGCCGACCAGATTCCGCTCGAACCGGATATGGCCGGCGCGCGCGCGACGCTCGGCCTGCCCGCAAGCGGCCCTGTGATCGCGGTGTTGCCGGGCAGCCGCCGCTCGGAAATCGACCTGATCGGCCCGACGTTCTTCGATGCGATGGTGCTGATGCAGCAACGCGAGCCCGACGTGCGCTTCGTGATGCCGGCTGCGACGCCGGCGCTGCGCGAACAGCTGAAGCCGCTCGTCGACGCGCGCCCGCACCTCGCACTGACGCTGACCGACGGCCACGCGCAACTCGCGATGACCGCCGCCGACGCGCTGCTCGTCAAAAGCGGCACCGTGACGCTCGAAGCGGCGCTGCTGAAAAAGCCGATGGTGATTTCGTACAAGGTGCCGTGGCTGACTGGCGAAATCATGCGCCGGCAAGGCTATCTGCCGTATGTCGGGTTGCCGAATATCCTGGCGGGGCGCTTTGTCGTGCCCGAAATCCTGCAGCATTTCGCAACGCCCGAAGCGCTCGCCGATGCGACGCTGACCCAGTTGCGCGACGACGCAAACCGGCGCACGCTGACGGAAATTTTCACCGAAATGCATCATGTGCTGAAGCAGAACACCGCGCAGCGGGCGGCCGAAGCCGTCGCGCAGGTCGTCGAATCGCGCAAGGGGCGGGCATGAGCGATACACCGTCGTCGCGTCGCACGAAGGCGGCCGCCGTCAGGACGGTCAGGAAAGCCGGAACGCCGACTGCCCAGGCAGCGGCCGGCGTGCAACCGGGGCTCGACTTCGAGTCGCCGCTCGATATCATTTGCGGCGTCGACGAGGCGGGGCGCGGGCCGCTCGCCGGACCGGTCGTCGCAGCCGCGGTGATTCTCGATCCGAAGCGGCGCATTCGCGGCCTCGACGATTCCAAAGTACTGAACGCGAAGACGCGCGAAGCGCTGTACGACAAGATCGTCGAACGCTCGCTCGCGTGGAGTGTCGCGTCGGCGTCGGTCGAAGAGATCGATACGCTGAATATTTTGCACGCGACGATGCTCGCGATGAAACGCGCGGTCGAAGGGTTGTCGATCGTGCCGACGCTGGCGAAGATCGACGGCAATCGCTGCCCGACGCTGAGTGTGCGCAGCGAGGCGATTATCAGCGGCGATGCGCTGGTGCCGTGCATTTCGGCCGCGTCGATTATCGCGAAGGTCACGCGCGACCGGATGCTGCTCGAACTGCATCAGATGTTCCCGGTGTACGGGTTCAATGCGCACGCGGGCTACGGCACGCCGCAACACCTGCTCGCGCTGCGCGAACATGGGCCTTGCGCACATCATCGGCGCTCGTTCGCACCGGTGCGCGAAGCGCATCTGCGGCTCGGGCTGGGCGCCGAAGGTCTGCCGTCGGAGATCGTCGTGGTCGACCCGCCGGCGTTCAGCGGCGATGCGCTCGACGATGCGACGCTCGATCTCGATCGCCCGCCGTTCTGATCCGGCTCGCCTCACGTGACATTCCCGACGTGAACCCTGACGCGAAATCCCCGCCGTGAAATGCCAGCCGTGAAATCCATCACCTCGCGCGACAATCCGCTCTATAAACGGCTGAAAACGCTCGCGGGTTCGACGCATCAGCAGCGCCGCAGCGCGCATGCGCTGCTCGAAGGCTTTCATCTGGCGAGCGCCTATCTCGATACCGCCGGACAGCCGGAAACCTGTGTGGTGACCGAAGGCGCGTTGCGTCACGATGAAGCGCAGGCGATCGTCGCGCGCATCGACGCGGCGCGTATTGTCACGCTGCCCGACGCGCTGTTCGGGCAATTGTCGAACGTGGTGAACGGCGTCGGCATGCTGCTGCTGGTTGAGCGGCCCGCGGTGCCGCTGCCCGAGCGTGTCACGCAAAGCTGCGTGGTGCTCGACGGCGTGCAGGACGCGGGCAATGTCGGGTCGATTTTGCGCAGCGCGGCCGCGGCGGGCATCGGCGATGTGTTCTGCGCGCCCGGCACCGCGTATGCATGGTCGTCGAAGGTGCTGCGCTCGGCGATGGGCGCGCATTTTCTGCTGCGCGTTCATGAGGATGTCGAGCCGCATGCGTTGATCGAGCGGCTCGCGGCGCCGGTCGCGATCACCGACTCGCATGGCGCGCAGGCGCTCTACGATTGCGATCTGTCCGGCCCGCTCGCGTGGGTGTTCGGCAACGAAGGCGCGGGCGTGTCGCAGGCGTGGCGCGACGCGGTCACGCATCGGGTCACGATTCCGCAGCCGGGCGGGATGGAGTCGTTGAATGTTGCCGCTGCGGCTGCGGTGTGTCTGTTCGAACAATGCCGGCAGCAGCGCGGGCGCACATGATATTGGCGACCGCCTCCGGGCAATAAACGACAGGCGCGCCGCGCAAGCACGCCGACCGGTCAAGCCATCAATAAAGCCATCAATAAAGCCATCAATACGAAGGTCGGTCGATCCTGATTTCCTGCAGGATCGTGGTCGCGATTTCCTCGATCGACTTGTGCGTCGACGACAGCCACTTGACCCCTTCGCGCCGCATCATCGCTTCCGCTTCGTTGATTTCGTAGCGGCAACTCTCCAGCGACGCATACTTGCTGCCCGGCCGACGTTCATTGCGAATTTCGGCGAGGCGTTGCGGGTCGATCGATAGCCCGAACATCTTTTCGCGGTGCGAGAGCAGCGGCGTCGGCAGCTTGCCGCGCTCGAAATCTTCGGGAATCAGCGGGTAGTTCGCGGCTTTCACGCCGTATTGCATCGCGAGGTAAAGGCTGGTCGGCGTCTTGCCGCTGCGCGACACGCCGACCAGAATCACATCGGCCTCGGCGAGATTGCGGTTCGACTGTCCGTCGTCGTGCGCGAGCGAGAAGTTGATCGCCTCGATGCGGTTCTTGTATTCCTCGGTGTCGGCGTTCTGGTGCCCGCGGCCCATCGCGTGACTCGACTTCAGTTCGAGCTCCTGCTCGAGCGGCTCGACGAAGGTCTGGAACATGTCGAGCACAAGCGCGTCCGAGTCCTTCACGATCTGGTTCGACGCACTGTTCACGAGCGTGGTGAAGACGATCGGGCGGCGGCCTTCCTGGCGGCCCGCTTCGTTGATCTTCTCGAGCGTCGCGTACGCTTTTTCGGTCGAATCGACGAACGGCACACGCACGAGCCGGAATTTCTGGTCGAACTGGGAGAGGATCGAATGCGCGAAGGTTTCGGCAGTGATCCCGGTACCGTCGGAAACGATGAATACGGTGGGCGGCATCAGTCTGGAAGGGAACGTGAGCGGCGCGAACCACTCGAATTAAATGCACGAACTCCATGCGCGAAGCGAGCGCGGCGCACCGGCCCCGAGCGCAGGGTGTACCGCGCAAACGCCCGCCGGCCGGGCTTCTGCGCGATTTCGCCTGCTTTTTGCAACGCATTTCGCACCGTGCTTCGCGCCATTGTTGGCCGACCGGCACATTTCGGGGAATCGGCACGGTAGAATAGCGGCAACCTGTTGGATAAGCAATTGCAGGCAAACCGAAGGCCATCGCAAGCCTGGCTTCGCTGAGGCCCGCTGGCGATTGCTTCTCCAACAGGTTGCGCAAGACGCGCGAACGCTTCTTATGAGCGCCGCGCGTGAGAGCCCACTTGCGCAATCGAGCATTTCTTCCACTCTTAGGGGCTTGTATGACTAACGCAGTTAACGTCGCAAAGGATAAGGCGTATGTAGTTCCGTTCGAACAGTTGCGCATGACCGACGTGGAGATCGTCGGCGGCAAGAATGCATCGCTTGGCGAGATGATCAGTCAGCTCGCCGAAGCGGGTGTGCAGGTGCCGACCGGTTTCGCCACCACCGCGCTCGCATTCCGCGACTTTCTGCATCACAACACGCTGACCGAACGCATTGCGCAACGTCTCGAAACGCTCGATGTCGACGACGTGAAGGCGCTTGCCGCCGCGGGCAAGGAAATCCGTCAATGGATCGTCGACGCGCCGCTGCAGCAGCGCCTCGAACAGGAAATCCGCGCCGCGTTCGAGACGCTCTCGAAAAGCTCGCCCGAGGAACTGTCGTTCGCGGTGCGCTCGTCCGCCACGGCCGAAGACCTGCCGGACGCATCGTTCGCGGGCCAGCAGGAAAGCTACCTGAACGTGGTCGGCATCGAAGACGTGCTCGACCGGATGAAGCACGTGTTCGCGTCGCTGTACAACGACCGTGCCATTTCGTATCGCGTGCACAAGGGCTTCACGCATGCTGAAGTCGCGCTGTCGGCGGGCGTGCAACGGATGGTGCGCTCGGACGTCGGCGCGGCCGGCGTGATGTTTACGCTCGATACCGAATCCGGCTTCAAGGACGCGGTGTTCATCACGTCGAGCTACGGTCTGGGCGAAACGGTCGTGCAGGGCGCGGTGAATCCGGACGAGTTCTACGTGTTCAAGACCACGCTCGCGCAGGGCAAGTACCCGATCATCCGCCGCTCGATCGGCTCGAAGCTGATCAAGATGGAATTCACGAAGGCCGGCGAAGAAGGCCGCGTGAAGACCGTCGATGTGACGCCCGAGCAGCGCAACCGCTACTCGATTACCGACGAAGACGTGATCCAGCTCGCGAAGTACGCGGTGATCATCGAGCAGCACTACCAGCGCCCGATGGACATCGAGTGGGGCAAGGACGGCCGCGACGGCAAGATCTTCATCCTGCAGGCACGGCCGGAGACGGTGAAGAGCCAGGCCGGCAACAAGTCCGAACAGCGCTTCAAGCTGAAGGGCCAGTCGCAGGTGCTCGCCACTGGCCGCGCGATCGGCCAGAAGGTCGGCGCGGGTCCGGTGCGCGTCATTCACGATCCGTCGGAAATGGAGCGTGTGCAGCCGGGCGACGTGCTGGTCGCCGACATGACCGACCCGAACTGGGAGCCGGTGATGAAGCGCGCGTCGGCGATCGTCACGAATCGCGGCGGCCGTACCTGCCACGCGGCGATCATCGCGCGTGAGCTTGGCGTGCCGGCGGTGGTCGGCTGCGGCGACGCGACCGACGTGCTGAAGGAAGGCGCGCTCGTCACCGTGTCGTGCGCGGAAGGCGACGAAGGGCGTATCTACGACGGCCTGCTCGAAACCGAAATCACCGAAGTGCAGCGCGGTGAGCTGCCGCCGATTTCGACGAAGATCACGATGAACGTCGGCAATCCGCAACTCGCGTTCGACTTCTCGCAGTTGCCGAACGCGGGCGTCGGTCTTGCGCGCCTGGAATTCATCATCAATAACAACATCGGCGTGCACCCGAAGGCGATTCTCGAGTACCCGAACGTCGATCAGGACCTGAAGAAGGCGGTCGAGAGCGTCGCGCGCGGCCACGCGTCGCCGCGTGCGTTCTACGTCGACAAGCTGACCGAAGGCATCGCGACGATCGCCGCCGCGTTCTATCCGAAGCCGGTTATCGTGCGTCTGTCCGACTTCAAGTCGAACGAGTACAAGAAGCTGATCGGCGGTTCGCGTTATGAGCCGGATGAGGAAAATCCGATGCTCGGCTTCCGTGGCGCATCGCGGTATATCGCCGACGACTTCGCGCTCGCGTTCGAGATGGAATGCGCGGCGTTGAAACGGGTGCGCGAAGAAATGGGCCTCGGCAACGTGGAGGTGATGGTGCCGTTCGTGCGTACGCTGAAGCAGGCGGAGCGCGTAATCGGGCTGCTCGCGAAGTTCGGCCTGAAGCGCGGCGAGAACGGCCTCAGGCTGATCATGATGTGCGAAGTGCCGTCGAACGCGATTCTTGCCGACGAGTTTCTCGAGCACTTCGACGGCTTCTCAATCGGCTCGAACGATCTCACGCAGCTGACGCTCGGCCTCGATCGCGATTCGGGCATGGAGTTGCTCGCGGCCGACTTCGACGAACGCGACCCGGCGGTCAAGTTCATGTTGAAGCGCGCCGTCGATGCGTGCTTGCGTGCGAACAAGTACGTCGGCATTTGCGGTCAGGGTCCGTCGGATCATCCGGATTTCGCGCTGTGGCTGACTGAAATCGGCATCGGGTCGATGTCGCTGAATCCGGACACGATCATCGATACGTGGCAGGCGCTCGCGAAAGCGCAGGCGAAGTAAGCGCAATGCATCGTTTGAGCGGCGTGTCGGTGTGAGCGCCGCTCGAACATTGCCTGAGAACGCTGCCTGAGCACCACTCGAACGCTCGATTCGACGCCAAATCGTTCCAGAGTCGCGCCGCATTCGTGCTATAAAACACCCCGGATAGTCCGGGGTGTTTTACTTTGGGGAGACCGAAGTGTCACTAACAGGCGTGTTCTGGTGGATCGGCGCGGGCGTGCTGATCGTGCTCGAACTGATGGTCGGCACGTTCTATCTGCTGATGATCGCGCTCGGCTTTGTCGCCGCCGCGCTCGCGCGTCTCGCGGGTGCGCCGTTGCCGGCGCAATTCGCGGTGGCGGCGGGTGTCGCGCTGGTTGCGGTGACAATCTTGCGGCGCTCGCGTTTTGGCCGCCGCAAGCGCGTGGACGCGGCGCAGGATCCGGACGTCAATCTCGACATCGGCGCGACGCTCACGGTGCCCGAGTGGCACGAGCGCCGGGCCCGCACGCAGTACCGCGGCGCGGCGTGGGACGTCGAACTCGCGCCGGGCGAGCCGGAGGATGCGCGTCTGTACCAGGTGTCCGCGTTGCGCGGCAGTTGCCTCGTCGTGGTTGCGAGCCGCCACGCCGCGGGCGCCTCGGGCACGGCGAAAACCTGACGGGCAACCGGTTGTCGCGTAGCGATGCAAGCCGGGCCGAACCGGACGCATCACGAACTGAACCGATCACGGACTGGAACAATCATGGACCCAGGGGGCAATATGGAATCGACGATCTTCGCGGTCGTGCTTCTGATCATCGTCATCGTGCTGGTGGGCAAAACGATCAAGATCGTGCCGCAGCAGCACGCGTGGATTCTCGAGCGGCTCGGCCGCTATCACGCGACGCTGACGCCCGGCGCGACCTTCGTGGTGCCGTTTATCGATCGCATCGCGTACAAGCATGTGCTGAAGGAGATTCCGCTCGATGTGCCGAGCCAGGTTTGCATCACGCGCGACAACACGCAATTGCAGGTGGACGGCGTGCTGTACTTTCAGGTGACCGACCCGATGAAAGCGTCATACGGATCGAGCAATTTCGTTTTTGCGATCACGCAGCTGTCGCAGACCACGCTGCGCTCGGTGATCGGCAAGCTCGAACTCGACAAGACCTTCGAGGAGCGCGACTACATCAATCACAGCATCGTGTCGGCGCTTGACGAAGCGGCGTCGAACTGGGGCGTGAAGGTGCTGCGATATGAAATCAAGGATCTGACGCCGCCGAAGGAAATTTTGCACGCGATGCAGCAGCAGATCACCGCGGAGCGCGAAAAGCGTGCGCTGATTGCCGCGTCAGAAGGTCGCAAGCAGGAGCAGATCAATATCGCATCGGGCGGCCGCGAAGCGGCGATTCAAAAATCCGAAGGCGAGCGGCAGGCGGCGATCAATCAGGCGCAAGGGCAGGCGGCCGCGATTCTCGCGGTGGCCGAAGCGAATGCACAGGCAATTCAGAAAATCGCCGCGGCGATCCAGTCGACGGGCGGCATGGAGGCGGTGAACCTGAAGGTGGCCGAGCAATATGTGAATGCGTTCGCGAATCTGGCAAAGCAGGGCAATACGCTGATCGTACCGGGCAATTTCGCGGAGATGAGCTCGATGATCGCGTCGGCGTTGACGATCGTGAAACCGCAGAAGGGCGCGAACGCCTGAGTTTTCGGCGCGTGCTGACCGGTTTTCATTCAGGCTTTGAGATCAGGCGCGCGCGGGGCGTCCGCCTCAGCTGCGCGGCGGCTGATTCAGCGGGTTCAACCGAACCAGCGGGTTCAAAGCGAACCAGCGAGGAGTTTCAACCGAACCGGCGGGCGCGGCCGAATCAACCGACCCAGCCCGCTCACGTCGGCGTGCGCATCAGCCGCGCCTTCTCGCGTTCCCAATCGCGTTTCTTCTCGGTCTCGCGCTTGTCGTGCAGCTTCTTGCCCTTCGCGAGGCCGATTTCGCATTTGACCCGGCCGCCCTTGTAATGAAAGTTGAGCGGCACGAGCGTATAGCCGCGCTGCTCGACCTTGCCGATCAGCTTGCTGATTTCTTCCGCGTGCATCAGCAGCTTGCGCGTGCGCACCGGATCGGGGTGGATATGCGTCGAGGCTTCGGGCAATGGGCTGATGTGCGTGCCGATCAGAAACAGCTCGGCGTTCCTGATCACCACGTAGCCTTCCTTGATTTGCCCGCGGCCGGCGCGCAATGCCTTGACTTCCCATCCTTCGAGCACGAGTCCGGCCTCGAAGCGTTCTTCGACCTGGTAGTCGAAGAAGGCCTTCCTGTTATCGATGATGCTCATGAATGGAAAATGCCCAACTCGTTTAAAATCACGATTTTAGCAAAGCGAAGCCGGAAACCCGCCGTGCTTTTTGGCATTTTTATCCGGTTGCGTCGCGTTTGCCTTCGAGTTTGCTCCCGATTGCCCGTTCACCTGCTTTTTTATTGCCGCCACGTGCCGTTGAATTTATGGCAGATGTCCAGAAAACCGTATTGATTCGCCACTCGGCGGAACAGATGTTCGACCTCGTCACCGACGTCGCGGACTACCCCAATTTCCTGCCGTGGTGCGGCGGTGTCGAGATTCGCCGGCAGGACGAGAATGGCATGGAAGCGCGCATCGACATCAACTTCAAGGGCATCCGGCAGCACTTTGCCACGCATAACACGCAACAACGGCCGTCGCGCATCGACATGCAGTTTGCCGATGGGCCGTTTCGCAAGTTCACCGGTTTCTGGCGTTTTACGCCGTTGCGCGCGGACGCATGCAAGATCGAGTTCGCGCTGCACTACGAATTCACGAACATCATTCTCGAGAAGCTGATCGGGCCGGTTTTCAGCCATATCGCGAACACCTTCGTCGAATCGTTCGTGAAGCGCGCAGACCAGCGCTACGGCAAGGCATGAGCCCGCCCTTTTCGATTGACGTCTGCTATGCGCTGCCCGACCGGCAGACGCTGATTTCGCTTGAATTGCCGCAGGGCGCAACCGTCCGGCAGGCGATCGACGCGAGCGGTGTCTTGCAGCGCCATCCGGAGATCGATCTGACGAAGCAGAAGGTCGGCGTGTTCGGCAAGCTCAAGCCGCTCGATACGGTGCTCGCCGATCACGATCGCGTCGAGATCTACCGGCCGCTGATCGTCGATCCGAAGCTTGCGCGGCAGCGGCGCGTCGAGAAGACGCGCGGCGCGGGGTCGGTCGAAGGGCGGAAGTGGCTGCCGAAGGATTCGCGCTAGGGCGCGCGAGTGGAGGTCGACCGAGGTCATTTAAGGCGGCCTGCCACGCTCAGTGCACTGCCGCCTGCGCCTTTTCCTCGAGTGACGCGCGTTTCGCGCCGTCGTCCGCATGTTGCCGTACCGACCAGCTGACGCCCGCCAGCAACAGAAGAATGGCCGCGGTCTCGAGCGGGCGCGGCCACCGGTGGTCGTAGACGAAGGCGTAAAGCAGCGCGAACAACGTCTCGAACACGATCAGCTGGCCCGACAGCGTAAGCGGCAGGCGCTTCGCCGCAGCGTTCCAGAGCCCGTTGCCGAGCCACGATGCGCCGATCGCAAGCCCGAGGTTGAGCATCCAGAACAGATGCCAGCGGACCTCGGCCGTACCGTCCGCCGGCGCTGTGACGAAGCCGGCCGGCAGCGCGGCCACGACAATCCATAGTGCCGCGCCGAGCAGTCCTGTCACGATGCCCCACAGCACCGACCATTCGCTGCCGCTGAAATGCCCATTGCGCTGCAGATAGCGGGCGTTTTCGACCGCAAACCACGTCCATGTCACGAGCGCGCCGACCGCGCATGCCAGCCCCGCGAGCTTCGTCAGGATGCTGCCGCTCGCGCCCGGGCCGGCGCTGGCGGCGGTGAATACGTCGACATTGATGCACGCGATGCCGGCCAGCACCATCGCGAGCGGCCAGACGAGCCGCGCGAGCGGCACCGCGCCGTGATCGCGGCGGCCGAGCAGCGTCACCGTGACCGGCAGCACGCCGACGATCAGCGACGCGGGCGCGATGCCGACCATATGGACCGCGCCGGTCAGCAGCAGGTAGTAGAGCAGGTTGCCCGCGAGCGCGAGCTTCACGAGCGCCGCGAGGTCCGCGCCGGACAGGCGCCGCAGCAGCGAGCGCGCGCCCGGCAGCGCCACGACGACCGACACGGCGCCGTACATCATGTAACGGCCCGAACTCAGCAGCAGCGGCGAAAAGTCGGGCAGCAGCCGCGGCACGAGGAAAACGGTGCCCCATAACGCGCCAGCCATCATGCCGAACATCACGCCACGCCGCATTGCCTGCCTCGATCGAAAACCTGAAAGAAAGTGCGCGCAGCATAGCGTGGCCGGCCGGCGCGCGTCTTGTTCGATTCTGCAGCGCGCGGGTGCGCCGCGCCGCGCAGGCTCGGGGCCGGCCGCCGACGCCTGGGATGGCAGCGGACTCCCCGGTCGCGCAGCGAATCGCCGACACCCATACGCTGGCTAAACCCGAGTGAGGTGTGAGCCGCCCCCGGAGTACCCGGCGTTCCCAGCGCCCGCACGCCGCGTGTCGGAAGCGTGCCGAGCCGGCATCCTCGCGCGTATCCCGGCGCTTTCCGCAAACGAAAATCGATCGAAACGGACCTGAACGGAAAAGCGAAATCGGCGGCTGCCAGCCGTGGAAAAAGCGTGGCGAAATTCGCTAACTTACTGTTCAAGCGACGAAAAGCGGGGAGGATCGCGTATAATTCGCTTTTGCGCCTATAGGATTTGCCATGCGTCTGATCCAGAAAGCACTCACGTTCGATGACGTGCTCCTCGTCCCGGCCTTCTCCGACGTTCTGCCGCGCGACACCAGCCTGAAAACCCGGCTGACCCGCAACATCTCCCTGAATATGCCGCTCGTGTCCGCCGCAATGGACACCGTGACCGAAGCGCGTCTGGCAATCGTCATGGCGCAACAGGGCGGTATCGGCATCGTCCACAAGAATCTGAGCGCAGCCGAACAGGCACGCGAAGTCGCGAAGGTGAAGCGCTTCGAATCGGGCGTGGTGCGCGATCCGATCACGGTGCCGCCGCAGATGAAGGTGCGCGACGTGATCGCACTGTCGCAGCAGCATGGCATTTCCGGCTTTCCGGTCGTCGAAGGCGCGCAGCTGATCGGTATCGTCACGAATCGCGACCTGCGTTTCGAAACCCGTCTGGACGAACCGGTGCGCACCATCATGACGCCGCGCGAGCGGCTCGTGACGGTGAAGGACGGCACGGCGCTCGCCGAAGCGAAGGCGCTGATGCATAGCCACCGGCTCGAGCGCGTGCTGGTCGTGAACGACGCGTTCGAACTGCGCGGCCTGATGACCGTCAAGGACATCACGAAGCAGACCGAACACCCGGATGCGTGCAAGGACGAACACGGCAAGCTGCGCGTCGGCGCGGCGGTCGGCGTCGGCGACGACAACGAGGAACGCGTGTCGCTGCTGGTGCAGGCGGGCGTCGACGTGATCGTCGTCGATACCGCGCATGGGCATAGCAAGGGCGTGCTCGAGCGCGTCAAGTGGGTCAAGAAGAACTTCCCGCATGTCGAAGTGATCGGCGGCAACATCGCCACCGCGAGTGCGGCCAAAGCGCTCGTCGAATACGGTGCGGACGGCGTGAAGGTCGGCATCGGGCCGGGCTCGATCTGCACGACGCGGATCGTCGCCGGAGTCGGCGTGCCGCAGATCAGCGCGATCGCGAACGTATCGGAGGCGCTCAAGGGCTCGGGCGTGCCGGTGGTGGCCGACGGCGGCGTGCGCTTCTCGGGCGACGTCAGCAAGGCGCTCGCGGCCGGCGCGAATACGGTGATGATGGGCAGCATGTTCGCCGGCACCGAAGAGTCGCCGGGCGACGTGTTCCTGTACCAGGGCCGCCAGTACAAGTCGTACCGCGGCATGGGCTCGGTCGGCGCGATGAAGGACGGCGCGGCGGACCGCTACTTCCAGGACAATTCCGCGAATATCGACAAGCTGGTGCCGGAAGGCATCGAAGGCCGCGTCGCGTACAAGGGCGCGGTGAGCGCGATCCTGTTCCAGCTGATCGGCGGCGTGCGCGCGAGCATGGGCTACTGCGGCTGCCGCACGATCGACGAACTGCACGAGAAGGCCGAGTTCGTGCAGATCACCGCTGCCGGCATGCGCGAGTCGCATGTGCATGACGTGCAGATCACGAAGGAAGCGCCGAACTATCACGTGGACTGATCGCCGATGAAGCCGCTGCTGCGTGCCGTACTGATCATCGATGCGTTGTTGCTGCTCGCGTTCGGGCTGCTGTTTCTGCTGACGCCGTGGAAATCGCTGTACGACGCGCTGCATCTCGTGCAGACCGAGCCGGCGCTGGTCGGACAGGGTTTCGGTATCGCGCTGGTCGGGCTGGCATGGCTCGCGCTGCATGCGTCGCTCGACGGCGCGCTGACCGCGACGGTCGCGAAGGTGATCGGGCATGTGAACTGGCTGATGGCCTTGCTGATGCTGGTGTGGCTGATCGGCTTGCATACGCCGTCGCTGACGGGCTTCGGGCAACTGGTTGCCGTGCTGACGGCGGTTGTGTTGGTGATCGTCGGGCTGGGCGGAGTGCGTCTGGCGAGTGCGGTTCGGCGCCGCGAACGCGCGCTGGCCGCCGAGGCGGTTGCAGCCGAACGTGCGGACAAGGCCGCGGCGCGGCAGGCCGCGAAGGACGCGAAGTACGAAGCCAAAGCGGAAGCGCGGGCGCAAACCGCCGCGCGTGCAACGCCGGCGGCGGGCGGTTATGCGGCGAGCGAACCCGTCATCGAGCCAGTGCTGTCGCCGCGTCAGACGACCGTTGTCGATCCGGCGACCGGCCGTACCGTCGATCCGGCCACGGGCCGCGCGGTCGACCCGGTGAGCGGAGCGCCGCTCGAGCCGACGGTGGCGGCAACCCCTGCCGTGCCACCGGCCAGCGAGCGGGAAGCGCAGGCGCGAGCCGAAGCGGCGCGGGCCGCGCGGGACGAGCAGGCGCGCCGCGACGCGGCGGGGTCGCCGGATGCACCGCGACCGCCGTTTCATGGCTGACGCGTGGTCAGTCGCGCCGCTTCTGCCTGGTCCCGTTGTCCGCTCGCGTTTTGGCATGCGCGCCCGCCGTCGAGCCGCACCCGTTGCCGGATTTCTTTGCGGCGCGCATCGAGTCCGTTCAGCAGATCGCTCGCATCGGGCGAGCTACGAAAACATTAAATCGACACCGCGCGTGATGCGCGGTTTTCACTATCCGTTTCCATTTCGATTCCGTCCGCTGCCATGCATGACAAAATCCTGATCCTCGACTTCGGTTCACAAGTCACCCAACTGATTGCCCGTCGTATCCGCGAAGCCCACGTGCTGTCGGAAATTCATCCGCACGATGTGAGCGACGCGTTTATTCGTGAGTTCAAGCCGAAGGGCGTGATTCTGTCCGGTGGCCCGAATTCGGTGGTCGACACCGATACGCCGCGTGCGCCGCAAGCGGTATTCGAACTCGGCGTGCCGGTGCTCGGCATTTGCTACGGTATGCAGACGATGGCCGAGCAACTGGGCGGCAAGGTCGACACCGGGCACCTGCGCGAGTTCGGTTACGCGGAAGTGCGGGCACGCAATCACACGAGCTTTCTCGACGGCATCGAAGACTTCCGTACGCCGGAAGGACACGGCATGCTGAAGGTATGGATGAGCCATGGCGACAAGGTGCTCGATATGCCGCCGGGCTTCAGGCTGATGGCGTCGACGGAGTCGTGCCCGATTGCCGCGATGGCCGATGAGGCGCGTCATTTCTACGGTCTGCAATGGCACCCGGAGGTCACGCATACGGTGCAGGGCCGCGCGATGCTCGAGCGCTTCGTGCTGCAAATCTGCGGCGCGAAGCCGGACTGGGAGATGGGCAACTACATTGACGAAGCGGTACAAAGCATTCGCGCGCAAGTCGGCCGTGAGCATGTGATTCTCGGTCTGTCGGGCGGGGTGGATTCGTCGGTGGCGGCGGCGTTGCTGCATCGGGCGATCGGCGATCAGCTCACGTGTGTGTTCGTCGACCATGGGTTGCTGCGCTTGAATGAAGCCGAGCAGGTGATGGCGACGTTCGCCGATCATCTGGGCGTGAAGGTGATTCACGTCGACGCGAGCGAGGCGTTTCTGTCGAAGCTGGCGGGCGTGACCGATCCTGAGGCGAAGCGCAAGATTATCGGCGCGGAGTTCGTCGAGGTGTTCCAGACCGAAGCGGCGAAGCTGACCGATGCGAAGTGGCTTGCGCAGGGCACGATCTATCCGGACGTGATCGAATCGGCGGGCAAGGGCAAGAAGGCCGCGCATACGATCAAGAGCCATCATAACGTCGGCGGCTTGCCGGAGACGCTGAATCTGAAACTGCTCGAGCCGCTGCGCGAACTGTTCAAGGATGAGGTGCGTGAGCTCGGCGTGAAGCTCGGCTTGCCGCCGGCGATGGTGTACCGGCATCCGTTCCCGGGGCCGGGCCTTGGCGTGCGGATTCTCGGCGAGGTGCGGCGTGAATTTGCTGATTTGCTGCGGCGTGCGGATGCGATTTTTATCGAAACGTTGCGCACGTTTATCGATAAGGAAACGGGCAAGTCGTGGTACGACCTGACGAGCCAGGCGTTCGCGGTGTTTCTGCCGGTGAAGAGCGTTGGGGTGATGGGCGATGGGCGGACTTATGAATACGTCGTCGCGCTGCGCGCGGTGCAGACGCTCGATTTCATGACCGCGCATTGGGCGCATCTGCCGCATGATCTGCTGGGGCATGTGTCGAATCGGATTATTAATGAAGTGCGCGGGATTAACCGGGTGGTGTATGACATTTCGGGGAAGCCGCCGGCGACGATTGAGTGGGAGTGATCTAGCATCGTCTCACGCCGTTTCATAAAGTATCAAAAACAGCACGAAACCCAAGCGTGAGAAGGACTTAAGCGTCTCCCGTAGTCTTAACCCGTCTCATGCAATCACATGCAATGTGACGGTTGTCGTGACGGTACTGTTTGAAGCGGTTGAAAATGCCGCGAACGGTACCGTCAGACGGGCTGACGGTATCGAGCGGCAAATTAGAGTGAGGCTAATTTGCTGACCGATCGAGAGCTGGGTGCTCTGAAGCCCAGAGAAAAAACGTTCAAAGTGAGCGACCGCGATGGGATGTATGTCTCGGTCCTCCCGACAGGCACGGTTTCCTTCCGATTCGACTATCGTCTCAACGGCCGGCGTGAAACTCTGACTATCGGGCGCTATGCCGGTGACTTGGCGCGCACTCAGGCGCGTGATCCGGACACACTTTCGTTCGGCATGAGCGTGTCACTGCGCGAAGCTCGCACACTGCTTGACCGCGCGCGGCGCGATGTGGAACGCGGCGTTTCACCGTCGCGTGCCAAAGTCGAGAATCGCATCCTGGCCGCTGATGCGCCGACCTTTGCCGGATGGGCCGAAAGCTACTTCGAGCATAAGGCTGACCCTAAGAGCGGCGCTGAGCGGCTGGCGGATAGCACCTTGGCATTCCGTCGCTCGACCTTTCGGCGCATCATCGAACCCGCGTTTGGGAAGCTGAAGCTGGACGAGGTCACGCCACAGAGGCTGATTCGATTGTGCGACGAGACCAAAGCGAAACGTGGGCCGGCGGTTGCCATCCATGTCCGCGATGTAGTGCACGCGGTATTCCGGCATGCGCAGAGCAGAGGGCAGACAATCAGCAATCCGGCTGAAGTTGTGCGGGCCAGCGCTATCGCGACTTTTGAACCGCGTGACCGCGCACTTGCACCCGCCGAAGTCCGCAAATTCTTGAGTGCATTGGGACAGGTAGCCACTACGCCGACACTGCGCTTGGCATTGAAGTTTGTTCTGCTGACGGGCGTGCGCAAGGGCGAATTTATCGATGCCACATGGGACGAAGTTGACTTCTCCGCTGAACGCTGGACTATTCCGGCCGCTCGGATGAAGGCTGGCAAGGCGCATGTCGTGCCATTGAGTGAGCAAGCGCTCGACGTCTTGACGGCCTTGCGTTCGTGCTTCGGTGCAAGCCGCTACCTGCATCCTGGCCGATATGACAGCGACTTGCCGATCAGCAACGCTACGTTGAATCGTGTGATTGATGCCGCCGTAGCGTGCATCCGAAAGGACGATCCGGAATTTATGTCTTTCGGTGTGCATGACTTGCGACGCACTTTTTCGACCGGCCTTAACCGTGCCAAATTTGATGAACGCTGGATTGAAATGTCACTGGCGCATGCACCGCGCGACCGCATCGCTGCTGTGTATAACGTGAATCGCTACTTGGCGGAGCGGAAAATCATGCTTCAGTGTTGGGCGGACATGATCGATGCGTGGATGAATGGAATATCAGCGCGTGAATTAATCGCTGATGCAAAACGCCGAGCGGCGGAAATTCACGATGATGACTTGGACGACGACTTGTAAGTGGGGGCGCGATGGCGACATTGTTGCGGTGCGCAAGTATATTGCCGTAGCGCGCGGTATCACGCGATCTCGTCGTGACCGTAACGTGTGCTCGTCGGCCGCCAACTTCGAGCGGTCGCAGACACAAGGATCATCGATGAATTCGCCTATCCGCATCCTGCGGGTGCAAGAAGTCCAAAATCGCGTAGGCTTCTCGCGCCCGTCGATATACCGCCGCCTGGACAAAGCGTCGAAAAGTTATGACCCGAGCTTTCCGCGGCCAATCCAACTGGGAGCCAACTCTGTCGGTTGGATCGAGGCCGAAATCAACGCGTGGCTTCAGGCGCGTGTTCGCGCTTCGCGCGGCGACGAGCAAGGCTCCACCGGCGTCGGTATGAGTAATTAGTTCGCAGCATTCAATCGCAATTCGCCCGCATTGCTGTCCAGATGAAACACCTGAAGCGGCAAAGCGGGCATTGATAATCCACGAAGCATATTATGCAACAGCCTCATGGGCTGATTCCCGACGGATGACAGGTCATGGATGTCCGTGTACCGGCAAAATCCGCAAGCTGATGCGCCGTTCAACCCGCTCCGCATCCGCGCAAACCAGACCCATCTCAGGACGACATTTGCTCCGGGTATGCTAGCCGTGATCGCGGTGTGCATTGCGTACAGCGCGTATGAACTAGCGCGCCACGGTTTCGCGTTAGCTCCCGTTAAAACTACCATTGCGAGCGGCTGTGCTCGGCCATGAAGAGACGTTCGTCAATCGATCGATGATGACCGCTTTGCGATGAGTGGCCATCGGCCGGCGCGGTCCGGGACCAAACTCTATATGAGGCTGATGACACGATGGGCGGACGTGACCGCCGGGAGCAGCAATGACGTATCGCACATTAAGGCCGTGGCTCGGCGCCGGCCTGGGACACGAACGAGTCAGAGATCTGAAATCCCAGGGCACCCGCCGCGAGCGCTAACCAAGCCCTGCATCCATGGCTGACATAACTCTCCCGCAGTCGCACGAGTGCAAGCTCGAAGTGTATGGCAGGTTTCACAATGGGCACCGAGACGAAGTGCCTTACATTGTTCCTTTCGATGACAGACTCGGGCAAAACGGTTATGCCCATTCCGGATGCCACCATCGCCAGTACGAGGTCAAGGTGACTGCTGCGGCCAACGATCGAGGGAATGAATCCCTGCGCGCGGCACGCGTCTTCGATCAATTGACACAGTTTGAAGTCTTTAGTGAAGGTAACTAACGGCTGGCTCTTCAGCGCAAGAATCCTCATCGCTGAATAAGCGCTTATTTCGTGTCCCGGATTGACGACGAACATCAATCGATCCGCGGCGAACTGCTGTACGACAAAGCGCTCCGTGTCGACCGGCAGCATCGCCGCGGCAATATCAATCTCTCCGTCGTCGAGTGCCTGCTCAAGGTGGCTTGAAAAAAACTCGGCAATTTGCAGTTCGATGCCGGGATACTCCCTGCGAAATTTCGCTATCACGTCGGGAAAAAACGTCGATCCAACCAGAGGTGGTAACCCAACGCGTAACACGCCCTTCAGCTCTGACTTCATGTCTTTCAATTCAGAGGTGAGTTGGCGGGCTTGACGCAGCATCTGGGTAGCGTGCCGATAGACTACCTCGCCTTCGCGGGTGAGTTTCACTGTCTTCGGCTCGCGAGTCAGTAGTCGAACCCCACACTCCTCTTCAAGCAGGCGCACCGCGCGGCTGATTGCAGGTTGAGTGACGTGCAGGATCTCGGAAGCCCGACTAAAGCCCCCGCAGTTGACTACCTCAGCAAAATAGCGCAACGCGCGAATGTCCAAGCGCCGCCTCTATAACTATCCGTTATTTGTAGGCGACTATAGAACCTTCCTGTACGGCAAACATTAATCTTCATCGATCTGTTTGTGCCGCGATGTTGCATGTCAAAGGGCACAAACTGCGTATCTGTATGAGTATTGCCGACTGTAACAGCTCCCGATGGGCAGGACTGCCCACCCGACCGTCTCCTATTACAAAAGCTTATGGCGACGATGACTATAAGTCACTTCATTTTTGTGCCGCGGCCGACCACACTTCCATGAACCAAATCGCATGACCATGCATGGCCGGAATACGGTTGCTGCCGGACAGGAGTTTTAGGTGACTCAGCGCACGTCGATTGCCATAATAGGAATGGGCGGTATTGGTGGTGTAGTGGCAAGCTGCCTTCAACTATCTGGACGTCATCAGATTGTCGTATGCGCACGCCGCAATGCCGAGGCGGTGACGCTGGAACAGCCCCAAGGTATACATCGTTTAACACTCGATGTTGTGACCAACCCCCTGCAAGCCGACCATGTCGACTGGATCATACTGTGTACGAAGACACAGGACACCGCGTCGGCTTCTGGCTGGTTTGAGCGCCTGTGCGGCCCCAGCACTTGCGTCGCTGTGCTGCAGAACGGAATAGAACACGAACGGCGAGTCGCGCCTTATGTGGGAAGCCGCGCCGTTGTCCCGGCAGTCGTATATTTCAATGGTGAACGGCGCTCGGCGAGCGATTTCGGTTTCCGCCATGCCAGCGAAGACGACATCGCGATTCCCGACAGTGCCACCGGTCAAGCCTTTGCAGCCCTGTTCGAAGGGACTTCGCTAAAGGTATCACCCCGGCAGGATTTTCCGCAGCGCCTGTGGACGAAATTGCTGTTGAATGCAGTCGCGAATCCGATTACGGCCCTTACGAGACGACGCCTCGCGGTTTTTCAGCGAGGCGATATTCATAGCGTCGCATCGGACATCATTCAGGAAGGTCTGGCCGTCGCACTCGCTTGCGGCGTCGATCTTGGCGAGAAGGCGCAGTCGCAGGTGCTGGCGCGACTCTTGTCTTATCACCCGGATGTGGCGACGTCCATGTATTTTGACACCGTCAACGGACGCATACTGGAAGTGGATGCCCTAACGGGCGCTATTGTCCGAATGGGCGAATTGTGTGGTGTACCGACGCCCACGAACCGAATACTGTTAGCTCTACTACAAGCGGTAAGCGACGGCGCAAAATTAGAGGAGAGACGCTAGGACTCGCGACACCGACACCAAAGCCAGCGGGTGCGATTCCCTGGTTGGTTTGCGCAATGAGCGACGGTTCACGCGCCGTCTGCAGCCGTTGATGCGACACACCTCGCCGACCGCTCAGGGTCGCGTGCTGCCGACCGCCGGCTCGCGAGATTCAGGTGGCGTATGCCGATTGAATCGGACAGCACCCGGCCAGAAGCGGCCGGTCGGGCATGACCGGGAGAACAGTGAAGGGCTCTGTGCGAGGATGACGTACCGACGATGCGCAACGCGCGAATGTCCAAGCGCGGCCTCAATAACTATCCGTTATGTGTAGGCGACTATAGCCCCTTCCTATACGGCAAACATTAATCTTCACCGATCTGTTTGTGCCGCGATGGCTGCACGTCAAAGGGCGCAACCCGCACAATCTGTATGAGCATTGCCGACTGCACGTTCATTTGATCGGCAGGACGCTTGCCGACCGCCCCTATAACAATAGCTTATGGCGACGATGACTATAAGTCACTTCATTTATGTGCAGGAGCCGACGATACTGGCTCGAACTGATCCAAATCGCATCACCACCGCAGACTTGTGGCTGCCGCCAAACCAGGGAGTGCTCAATGACCTCAGTGAGCATCGATTGCAGTAATAGTCTCGAGTTGTCCGGACGTCATCGTATTGTTGTATGCGCACGCCGCAGCGCGGTGTCGTTCGAGCAGCCCGAAGAAAATCCTGGTGGGGCAACCTACCGATGTGCACGACCGATGTTGACCACGCTCGAAATCCTGATTCCTGTCTTCGCATTGATCTTCGCCGGCTTTGGCTGCCGGCGACGCGATCTGCTCGGCCCGACGGCCGCCTCCGAACTGAACCGTTTCGTCGTGTGGCTCGCGCTGCCCGCGCTGCTGTTCGACTCGATGGCGCATTCCACCTGGCAACAGCTCGATCAGCCGGGCTTCGTTGCGACGTTCTCGGTTGCGTGCGTGGTGCCGTTTCTTGGCGTGCTGATCGTGCGGCTCGCGCAGGGACGGCATCTCGCCGACGCAAGCGTCGACGCGGTCGCGGCGTCGAATCCGAATACCGGTTATATCGGCTTTCCGCTCGCGTTTATCGTATTCGGCAATGCGGGCCTCACGCCGACGACGATCGCGACGATCATCGTCTCGTGCGTGCTGTTCGCCCTCGCGATCGTGCTCATCGAGGTCGGGTTGCAGACCGAGCGCGCGCCGCACAAGCTCGGCTTCAAGGTGCTGCGCTCTCTCGCAAAAAATCCGCTTATCGTTTCTCCGATCGCGGGCGTGCTCGTTGCGAGCGCGCATTGGACGATGCCGCACAGTGTCGAGACGTTCCTCAAGCTGCTGAGCGGCGCGGCGAGCCCATGCGCGCTCGTGAGCCTCGGGCTTTTTCTGGCGGAGAAGCGGCCAGTGGGCAACGGACGCAGTACATCGTTTGTATTCACGGCGATCAAGCTGATCGTACAGCCAGCGTTCGCTTGGTGGATGGCGGCGCGAGCGTTTGCACTGCCAGCCGATACGGTCGGCGTCGCCGTGTTGCTAGCCGCGCTGCCGACGGGCACCGGGCCATACATGCTGGCGGAGTTCTATCAGCGTGAGGTGCACGTGACGTCGCAGACCATTCTATTTTCTACGGTCGCGTCACTTGTGACGCTGTCGGTGCTATTGGCGATCATGCAGCGGCACGGGTTCTGATTTCTTTGAGCCACCGCAGGCAACATGGGCGGGCACGTCACAACGCCACCCTGGGCCTTAGCGGAAACGTTCCACGCGATACGGCCGGGGGCCGTAAACGGCGTGCCGCTGGTAATCATGTCGGCGTCATGTGATCCACTCATTTGCATTTTGAGGAAAATATGCGAGTTTTCTACGATAAAGACGCAAACTTCTCGTTGATCAAAGGCAAGCAGGTCACGATCATCGGCTACGGCTCGCAAGGCCATGCGCACGCACTAAACCTGAAGGATAGCGGCGTGAAGGTGACGGTCGGCCTGCGTAAGGGCGGCGCTTCCTGGAGCAAAGCCGAGAACGCGGGCTTTACCGTGAAGGAAGTGGCCGAGGCTGTGAAGGGCGCCGACGTCGTCATGATGCTGCTGCCCGACGAGCAAATCGCCGAGGTGTACAAGAACGAAGTACACGCGAACATCAAGCAGGGCGCGGCGCTCGCCTTTGCGCACGGCTTCAACGTGCACTACGGCCAGGTGCTTCCGCGTGCGGATCTCGACGTGATCATGATCGCGCCGAAGGCACCGGGTCACACGGTGCGCAGCACGTACGCGCAGGGCGGCGGTGTGCCGATGCTGCTTGGGATCGCGCAGGACAAGTCCAGTGCGGCACGTGAGACTGCGTTGTCGTACGCGGCCGCGATCGGCGGCGGCCGTGCTGGCATCATTGAAACGAACTTCCGTGAAGAAACCGAAACCGACCTGTTCGGCGAACAGGCGGTGCTGTGCGGCGGCACGGTGGACCTCATCAAGGCCGGCTTCGAGACGCTGGTCGAAGCAGGCTATGCGCCGGAAATGGCGTACTTCGAGTGCCTGCACGAACTGAAGCTGATCGTCGATCTGATCTACGAAGGCGGCATCGTGAACATGAACTACTCGATCTCGAACAACGCCGAGTACGGCGAATACGTGACGGGCCCGCGCATCATCACCGAACAGACGAAGCAGGTGATGAAGGATGTGCTGAAGGACATTCAGACCGGCGAGTACGCGAAGAGCTTCATCATCGAAAACCGCGCGGGCGCGCCGACGCTGCAGTCGCGTCGCCGTATCACCGCCGAGCACCAGATCGAGCAGGTCGGTGCGAAGCTACGCGCCATGATGCCTTGGATCGCGAAGAACAAACTCGTCGATCAAAGCATGAATTGATAGCGTTAGGACTTTTTTGTTCGAATATTCCGGATATCACCGAAGCGCGCTGGCGGAAACTGGTCTGGAATGTGCCGTTCAACGGTGTCGCCGCACTGCTGAAGACCGGTACAAGCTTGCTGACCGCGAATCCTGATAGCCAGAAGTTAGTGCTGACACTGATGCAGGAAGTGCTACAAGCCGCACGCGCATGTGGATATCCGTTTTCCGAGGAAACACCGCAGCAACTGCTCGAAATGACCAAGTCCTTCGACGACTATCTGCCCAGTATGTATTTCGACCGCGTACTGCATCGCCCGATGGAACTCGAGGCAATGTACGAGGCCCCGATTAATGCAGCCCGTGCGGCCGGCTGTTCGTTGCCGGCGATCGACATGATGCATCGGCTGCTTCGCGTGGTGGATGCAGGCGGCGTTGTGGAATCACGCTCCTAGCTGCTTGCACACAATATGGAATCATTGGTTGGCCTCGGATGCTTTACGGGTGTCGTCGGACTGATCGACCGCCGCTCCCATCCGTCGCCTTTCGCCGACATGGAAGTAAGGGAGCGCATATCAGGAGATGCAATGAGTAAGATCGATACGGCGAAGCCAACGGATGCCGCGCACACTATTTATTCCAGCGCGTTCGGCGACAACGGAGACAGAGACGTTGTCGTCGCGGCCGCCGCGCTGGTTCCGACGCTGCGTTCACGCGCAGCGGAAACCGAAGCGTTGTCAAAGCTTCCCGAGGCGACGGTCGTAGATTTTGAAAAGGCACGCCTCTTCGAGATGATGGTGCCGAAGATGTACGGTGGCCTTCAGTCGCCCTTCGGAACGTTCCTCGATACGCTGATGGAAATTGCGCGTGGCGATGGCTCGGTGGCGTGGGCACTGGGGCTGATTTGCACGGGCACGTGGATGGCCGCGACGATGTATCCGAAGCACGTGACCGACCAGGTGTTCGCGCAAGGTGCGAATTTCCGCACCGCTGGCGCGCTCGCGCCACGCAGGGCGAAAACGCGGCGTGTTGTCGGCGGCTACGTGATCGAAGATGGACTGTGGATGTACAACACGGGTATCTATCACGCGCAGTGGGGTCAGCTTGGCATTCCGCTGGTTAACGATGAGGGCAAGGTGGTCGACCGCGGCGCAGCGCTGATTCCGGTATCGGAAGTGAACCTGTTGAACGACTGGGACACAATTGGCCTGCGCGGCAGCGGTAGCACAAGCGTTACGGTCAAGGATGTGTTTGTGCCGGACGAGCGGATCTCGTCGATGAGCCGAAACTTGCAGGACGATTACGCCGGCATACACCTGCGTGGCGAAGCCATGTACCGGATGCCGATGGTGCCGGCGTTTGCGACGCGCCTGGTTTGTCCGATGCTTGGCATGGCGAAAGCAGCGGTCGAGCTTTTCATGGAAACGATCGGGACACGCGGCATCGCGTTCACGACCTACGAAAAGCAGGACGAGGCGACGGTCACGCACCTGCAGGTCGGCGAGGCGACTGCCAAGATCGATGCGGCGGAATCGATCATCAGGAATTCAATCCGCTTGCTGGACGAAAACGCGGCAAGCGGTGAACGAATGAGTGTGCAGCAGCGCGCACGGCTCTGGCGCGACGCTGGCCTCGCGAGCAAGTTGATCTGGGAAGCCGTGGACATGTTGGCGAGCGCGTCGGGCACCGCGTTCATCAATCGGAATGCACCGATGAGCCGCATCTGGCACGACGTGCGGGTCGCCTACATGCACGGCGGCCTCTACGCCAACACTTTTTTCGAGTTATACGGGCGAGTGTCGGCGGGTAAGAAGCCAAACACGCTAATGCTGCCAGAATTGATCAGCTGATTCGGGTGCGCGAGACCGCGTGATTGTCGGCCGTCTCTACCAGAAGGGGACCTACGTAACATCGCAACGCTTCGCCGTAAGCCGACATTCGTGCCCGAGGCGTCAAGGTCTGCAACGGGTCGATATGTGCCGGACGCGTCCGGCAGCGCGCGGCCATGAAGCGACGATCGCTCGACTGTGACGTCTGGCAGAACCTCGATGTATTTCGGAAATTTGATCCATAGAACGTCCGCTATCCACTTCGCTGCGGAATGTGCCAAAGGCGCGCGATAAACGCGGGTTCACTCGATTTGTCCGGCGACTCTCCTGCCGCCTCGACGGTTCAGAATACGTATCGTAGTCCCGCATTTGCCGCCCACCCATTCGATCCATACGAAACCAGCCTGTGCTGATAGACCGCATCAGCGAAGACAGAGAAACGCGGGGTGAACTGACCCGTGACGCCTCCGCCTACTTCCATAGCGGAGCCTTGCTTGCCGGTTCCGAACGGGAAGCCACCGATGGTGACGTTGCCGTCGCCCGTCAGGGGCTGCAGGAAATTGAACTTGAAGTATGGCGTGATGGGGTATTTGTCGAATTCCAGCGGCTGCGCCAACCTGAATCCGATACGAAGCAGCACGTCATCCTGGCCCCCCAGATCGGTATCGATTCCGTCTATGTCCGTTTCGCGATTGAACGACAGATGCTGCCAGACGAGTTGTGCCTGCGGCTCGAAAAAGAGCCCCCCACTTGTCAACTGAAACGGATAGCCTGCTTCGAACGACAGGCCTACGGTAGTACCGCCCATATCGGAGACCTTGCCCTGCGCATCGGTCGAGACATGGCCGTCGAAGAGTCCGCCGAAAATGATGCCGTCCGTGTACCACCCGGCGTTGGATTGAAATGTGGCCGTACCGTAGAACGTGTACCGGTTCGCATCGCCCTTGCTATTGCCGTCAACGGCGGAAGGTGTCCACCAGACGTGTCCAAACGCGGCCGCAAGCCCATAGCGCCACACGCCGTAGTCACCCTGTCGCCGCAAAACGCTTCCACCGAATTGCACGGCCGCCGTATCAATGTCGGTGTTAAATCCGAACGCATCAAAACTGCGGTTTGTTGTGTACCGGTACTGCCCGCCGTACGCGCGAACAAACGCTTCTGCCGGGGAAAGAGAAAATCCCGCGGAGGGAGGGCCGCCCGGTACGGACTGGTTGCTGTAGCGGATTTCGCCCAGCCTCTGGTGCAACGTGCTGATGTCGACCATTCCAGCCTGAAACAACGCGAGGGGTGCCGTGAGATAGGCGGCCACCTGAGGCGCGACGGCTGGACGGATATTGGGATCGGTGGGTTCAGCGGGCTGGTCCGGCGGCAGGTCTATCGGGCCTTCAGGTGTGGTGTACGTCGATTGCAGACGGAAGTCCCATGTGTTGCCTCCGCCGCGCGGGTCGGCCTGCGATGCCGCCGATGGTCCATGTTCCGCCGACGGTCCGTAGGCCGCCAGATGGTAGACAAACGGGTCGTCACCTGCGACGCCGGCGTTACCAAGGACAAATGCCCCGGAAGCCGACGAGCCGCCCACCTGAACGATCGAGATCCCTGAGGTGGAACTCGGGGTGCCGGTCAGGCCGATTGCCGGTCCTCCTTCCCCGTGCGGGTTGATCGTGACCGTGGTCGTGCCTGTTGCATTTCCGGATATCAGGAGCCGGTCGGTTTGCTGGTTAGACAGCGGCCCCCCTTCGTTGAGCACGGTACGGACGATGACCGTCGCGTCGGGCGCGTCCGCGTAGTTGCCCCGCACGATCAAGGCATTTCCCGGCGTGCCACCGTCGAGATTGACGACGCCCGAGTTGGCGAGGTCTCCCAGCAGGGTGAGCGACCCGCGTCCGTTACCCTGAAAATCTGGCAGCGCGTTTGCGACGGCAATCGTGCCGGCGTTCATGACGTTGCCTGCCACAGTGCCGTAGCCGCCGAGTGTCGCACCTGACTGCACCGTGAGCTGGCTGGTGCCCGACAATGCCGCGCTGCTGTTTGGCGCGTTGCCGACGGCCAGTGTGCCGCCTGATATCGTGGTGGCTCCTGTGTAGGGATTGGTCGCGGTAAGCGTCAACACGCCCGCGCCAGTCTTGTTGAGGGCGCCGTTGCCCGACAGCACGCCTGTCCATGTTGCGCCGAGGCCATTGGTGTCAATGGTCGATGTGCCGCCGGCGAGGGTCGCATTCACGTCGGTCGTGAGCGGGGTGCCGAGCACCTGTATCGTTCCGCCGCCGAGATTGAACGCATAGGTGCCGCCAGCACTGCCTCCGGCCGGGTAGTTGTGCGTGAGCGAATTACCGCCGATCTGCAGAACGCCCCCCGACAGGTTATAGGTACCGTTGCCCGTGCCGGAGAGATACAGCCTCGCGTTGTTCGCAATCGTCAGCGTGCCGCCGGTCTGATTGACCGTGCCGGTACCCGCAGCGGAGTTGTCGCCGATGATAAAAGTCGTGTTGCCTCCACTTCCTCCATTGACCGACATCTGCCCGCCGCTGATGTTCAGCGTGCCGGTGCCCGATGTGCGGCCAAGAATCACGAAGCCGGGGCCATTGAAAGTCAGGGCGCCGCCGGAGATAGCATAAGTGCCGGTGCCGCTCTGGTTGCCGATGGTAAGCGCGGCGCAATGGGCAACATCACCGCAACCCGCCTGGATCACCACCGCGCCATTCGTTTGCGTCACTGTGCCGATACCGGTAAAAGAACCTACCGTGAGGCTCGTATCCAGGGTAAGCGTACCCCCGCTTACTGCGAGATTTCCGTTATTTCCGAAGCCCGGTACTGGGACACCGACTGTCAGTGCGCTGATGCGCGTATTACCGCTGGTCTGCGCGAGTGTGCCTCCCGCGACGACCACTTCTCCGCCCGTGCCAGCGGCGCCGTTAGTGACCGCACCGGCGATGGTGGCGCCGTCGATCGTGAGTGTGCCGTTGCCGACCTTGACCAACGTTCCGTGCGGACTGGTGTTGGGGTCCCACGAGTTTCCGGCATTGACGATCGTTCCTGAGAAGTTCTGATTACTGTTGTCGACTCCCACAACCAGCGCTTTGTTGCCGCTGTTTATTGTGCCGGTGCCGGACAGATTCAGCAGGCCGACGCCAGATACAGTGGTAGTGGGAATAGTGCCGGCGCCGGACAGATCGAACGTGCTTCCCGCGTGAATATTCAGTCCGAAGGCGAAGACGCCACCGCCATTCGTGAGCGTCAGCGTGCCAGTCCCGCCATTACCAAGTTCAATCATCGGATTCGCACCGACGCCAGTCAGCAGGACGTTGCTCCCAGTGACAATAAGGATGCCGCTTCCCGAACTTCCCACCGTTATCTGGTTATACGAAGCGTTTGCACTTATGGTCTGGGTGCCATTGTTGACTATCAGTTGTTGGGCCGAAACGGGTAATGCAGCCAGCAATTCGGCGCCAAAAAGCGTTGCAACGGCAATGCTTACATGTCGGCGTCGGCGGTGAAGAAAGTGAGGCCGTATTACGTCGATGCGCTTCGCTGCGCGTGTCGCGCGCGCGCGGGCAGGCTTCCTGGACATACCTTCCTCCGCTGGTCAGGGAGTCGGAGTTGCCTCAAAGATGAACACAGATTGCTAAGCCACCCAGGCCGCGGTGGGATAAGACGGGACATACTGGTCCGGCGGGGTTCATTTCAGGCCGGACGGGCGATGAGCGCCGACGACGGTACCCGGCGCTTCTTTTTTGTGAATGGCGTCGATTTGCGCGGCGAGCACAAATTTGTGTCTTACAACGGGTGCAATTGAGAAGGGCCGTTACGGAAATGTGATATGAAAAGACAATAGTCAATCAAGCGCCGCTGGACAAGTGTATTCGCCAACGTCATAAGGATTGCAAACAAAAATTGGGAAAACTGTCCAGTTGGGCATTGAAACGCATGACTGCGCGGACGTCTGTTTACGCGTCACTGTAGAAAGGCAAAATTTTGTCGGTCGTGAGATATGAGTACATTCACCGGGCTCGATTGCGGGCAATTTCGCATCCGGCGCAGCCGATCCGCGACTCGAATGACCGTAGCACCCAGGGAAAGCAGTCTGACGCCTCGTACCTGTCGAGCTTCGGCAATGGGTCGACTACCGCCGGTCACCTTCGGCAAATACCGGCCATTAGGAGACGGTCACCGGGCGAGATTGAGCGGCCGCTCCCGCGCGTTGAGCGGCCGTCAACAGGCGTCGCACCTTGGTCGCAACCGACACTTCGAGTGCCCGTTAGCAAACGGGCAACGGAAACGCTCCCGATACGATTAGTAATGCTGTGCTGTGCTGTGCTGGGTCGCGGCGTCCGGCACAACATCACGAGCGTTCATCTATTCGACGAGATGGTCTTGAGTCCCATCGGCTATTCTCGCCGTTCACGTCTTTCGATAGCGCAAGTCCGCAACGTCCATCTCGGTGTACGGCGAATTGGCGATTTTGACCCGTTGCTGCCTCGGAAAGCAGACCTTTTGGCGAGCTTCGGAGGCCAACGCGTTGATAATAAAGACGAGGATTACGTAATAAACATTCAATCGCCGGTTGATCCTGGCTAATGCCGTCTCGCCAGGGAAGGAACGCGGGAGGCTCACTTCAAGGCTGAACCTTATACGGTGGGAATGCAGAGAGGCGTGGATCGTCCACCGCGCCACCGACGGTGAAGTGATACAGGCTCTGCCAGGCGTGGTCCTTCACTCCGAGCAGTGTGTGCATTTCATCATCAAAAAAGCAGCCAACCCCCGTGGCACGCACTCCGGCGGCTTCGGCTTCGAGATAGAGAGCCTGGCCGAGAATGCCGCATTCCCAGTAGAGGTGGCGATAACGCCATGGTTGCTTCAAGGCGATTTCGAATCTCGCGATCATTCCCAGCGCAAAGCAGGAGTCGGCGGCAATATCCTGGTGGCAGCAAATCAACTTTGCCACGGCGCGCAAATCGTAAGGCAGTAGAAAATAGAGCGGCAAATAGTCCGGCCCGGTCTTCTTCCACAGCCATTCCGGACGCAGAGTCTGCTTGAGAACCGGCAGCGCTCCGGGATCTCTCACGAGCATATACAGGCCCGGCTCCAGGCCGTCGACGCGGTGTACAAATAGCGCCGCATGCACTGCCGCAGGGGATATCAGTGAATTCCACGGGGGCGTGTCGCGACGCGGCAACAGGCACCCCAACATGCTGAAAAAGGCCGCGTTGGCGATGTGCGTCGTACCATCGAAATTCACCGCGCTACGACGCTGCCGGGCGATCCGGGCAAAGCGGAGATCAAGGGCGGGCTTCGCGGGCGACGGGCGCAATTCTGGAGTCGGCGAAGTCGGTTCGGGAGTACGGGCCTTGTGTGTTGCTCGACGGATCGAATCAATATCCGGCCACTTCACATGTCCCGAGCTCAGCTGATTCGCGCGTCCGTACCACTGTGCCTTATCCAAAGCGGTCAGCATGCGCCCAAGATCAGGCCGCCATCCAGGATTGCCGATCCAGAGCAAAACATCTGGCGCCTCTGCCTCGGCGTCCACGAAATCTTCGCTGCGGTCCGATCCAAGCAAGTTGGCCAGTGCATCATCGGCAGCCGCCTCTACCAGCCGCGTCTGCCAGCCGAGCGCAGCCGCTGCGTAACTCAGCGCAGCAATAACATGGCCGCAATCCTGCTGGCAGTAGCGCCAGCCACGCATACCGTATTTCCACGCCTCGCGCCAGTGGATCGAGCTTATGCCGAGCAGGACACCGCTGTCCGAAAACGCCTCAGTCCATCGCGGATCTTCCACTGCAGCGCGATGCTCAAGCGCATGATGCCGACTCAGGTAGTGGTAGACGCCTCCGGACAAGCCGGGCAGACCCGGGCACAGAAGATACCCCTCGGTCGGATGCAGGTTTCCGCTCGAAGGGTTGCAGCGCAGTGCCCACCGCTGGGCGTCATGGGATTTCCACGCCGACAGGCCGAGGGAAAGCTCGAACAGGATCCCCAGACTGGATAGATCGAATGCGTGCGCGGGCGGCAGGGTGCCACAGCGCAACGCGTTGTAGCGTGTGGCCAGTTTATCCGCGGCTAACGGCAGACCTACGCGCGGTGCGCCGTGAAACACCCGGAAGGGATCCGGCTGGGTTGTCCAGTCGAGCCTCCCGGGGCCAGGAGCATAGAAGTTGACGTGGTGCTTGCTGCGTTCGTGATATTCAAGCAGCGCATACGTTAACCGGTCCATGTTCCCCTCAGGCAAGGAATTCCCGCACATGCGGCGGTACAAAGCCAGTTGGCTGGACGTTGGGACGCGATCTCATTTACGCTTCGCTACCGACACCTGTTTTCCTGATCGGGGCCACCCGCAAGGGATCCGACCTTCGCGTTCCTGCTTCTCTCGATGTCGCCTGCGTCGGCTGCTACGCAAGCGCAGCAGGAACCGGTCGTACCTACGGATGCCATGGCGCGGCTGCTCACCCGCGTTTCTTGAGGCGGGCCCTAGCGCTACCGTAAGAGGCCTGGGTCTTGCCGATCACTTGCCCCACCCGGCCTTTCAGCGTGACCGCTCGATTGCCAATGACCCTGCCGATGTGTGCGCGCAGCGTGCCGGAAATTTGCTTTGTCCAGCCGTGCAGCTGATCCCTATTCATTACGTCGTTCCATGTGTGCTGACTGGGTGGAAACAGGATCGGAAACGCCAGGCGTGGCGGGGTGGCGCGCTGTCAACTTCGCCGGCTGCCTGTTCCCACAACTGCTTGTCGCGTCCTTGCGGTTTACCCGCTTGTTCCCACAGTTCGCGTGCGCGGACCAGGATGCTCGCCTCCCTGACGGAAGTCGGCTCACGTTCTTCGACCGTTTCGCCGCCTGCGTCGATATGCACGGTCGTTACATCGTATCCGTCGGCTAGTTGATGCCATGCATTCAGATGGTTCATTTCCTCGAACTGACGGATCCCGACGACGATGGCTTCTGCCTTCGTGCCCTGGGCTACAGTCACACGCATCAGTTCAGTGTGGTGTGGATGCCCTCTGTGATCGATGAATGTCTTGTGGAAGGCGAGTTCGTAAGGTCGCCGTTCGGAGGCGCCGCCGCTCAAGGCGGTGAGCGCAATGATCCCGCCTAGGTGCTGGTCCGCGCGATCCAGGACGGCGAGCCGCTGCACGTGACGCTCGCGCATGATCCGTTCAGCTTCCTCAACGGGATCGTCCTCGAAGCAGAAAAGAATATCTGCCGACATCGCCTCTCGCACCGTCATGCGACCCACATCGCGCGCATCGGCGACGCCACGCACCGTCACATCGCGATCGGTGATCATGCCGACTACCTTATTGTTGAGACACACCGGCAACGCGCCGACATTGAACTTTTTGAACTTTCGGGAGGTCGAGTCGAGCATTTCATTGGCCTGGATACAGACCGGCTCTTTCATCACTTCTCTGACTAGCATGGCATTGTTCCCTGAACACTGTTGAAGATGGTGGCGCGTCGGATTCAGGCGACGGTCAGGGCCGTGCCTCGCAACTATACGGTGGCACGGTGGACCGCTGTAAGCAGTCCGCTTACCTTCGGGGCAATGTTACGTGCTGGCGGTCTCGGAAGCCGTCCGCTACCGTACCGAGTTTCACCGCAGCAGCGGGCACCATGATTCACGATGCGCTGAACATCTGTTCTCGCGCGTTCCAATGCGGTGTCACGCGAAGAACGTCAGTGCATGCGAGCTAGCCGCCACCCGCGCCAGGAGCATGCCTATGAACCCGATCACACTTTCTCTTTCCGTCACGATTACGCTGATCGCAGTCGCGGTCGGTCAATGGGTCAGCCTTTATCTGGCGCCGCCCATTTTTCTTGTTGCCATCCTGGTCGCGGCGTCGGTGAAGGTCGCCAACGTGTGGCAGAAGTTTGTCATCCTGCGTGTCGGCAAACTTCAGAGCGTCAGGGGTGCAGGACTCTTCATGATCATTCCGGTACTGGACAGCGTGGTCGCCATCATCGACGAGCGTGTCCAGACCACCGCCTTTAATGCCGAGCAGGCGCTGACGAAAGATACTGTCCCAGTCAATGTCGATGCGGTCATCTTCTGGCACGTGCATGATGCACAAAAGGCGGCGCTCGCCATCACAGATTACCGGCAAGCGATCGATCGCGTCGCCCAGACGTCGTTGCGCGAGATGATTGGCTCGTCGATGCTGGCTTCGCTTCTTTCAGATCGTAGGGCCGCCGATGCGCACTTACGCGATGAAATAGGCGGCAAGATTGCCGACTGGGGCGTCACGGTTCGATCGGTAGAAATCAGGGACGTTGCGATTCCGGAGGCGTTGCAGGACGCGATGTCGAGGCAGGCTCAGGCAGAGCGCGAAAAGCAGGCGCGTGTGATTCTCGGTTCCGCCGAAGCTGAAATTGCCGCGAAGTTCGTCGAAGCTGCCCGGGTCTATGAAAATCACCCAGGGGCACTGCAATTGCGGGCGATGAATATCATCTATGAAACGACGAAGGAGCGCGGCGCAACCATCCTGATTCCAAGTTCGATGATCGATAGCCTGAACCCGCCGCTGGCGCTGGCCATAGCCGCGCGCGACGTAGCGGGCGTGTCGCCGACACCGCTCAAGACGGCGGCTTAGGCGGGCGCCTTGCGCCCATCACTGGAGTATCGAACCATGCTGCGAAATATCGAGAGTCTGAGGGGATGCGCCGTGGTCGCGAGTGACGGTGATATAGGCAATGTCGAAGAGCTCTACTTCGATGACGAGGCGTGGGGTATCCGCTATCTGGTCGTCAAAACGGGAAACTGGAGCGACGGGCGGCGCGTGCTGGTTTCGCCATACTCGATTATCCGCACGGACCCGGGGGCGCTGGGCATCCACGTTGAGCTCATGCGTCAGCAGGTGAGCGACAGCCCTCCCGTCGACCTCCACCAACCTGTCTCGCGTCATCATGAAGCGGAGTATCTCCGCTATTACGGCTACCCGACTTATTGGGGCGGCCTGGATGTGTGGGGCGTGAGTAGCTATCCGGCATTCAGTCGTGCGGCGCTGTCGGCTGTGTCGCCGGAGACGCGCGCGCAACTTGCGCTGTACGGAGACAAACCGCCGGGTGACAGTCATCTGCATAGCACAAACGCGGTGGATGGGTTCCACGTCGCGGCGGACCACAGCGATATCGGTCACGTGTCTGGATTCATTTTCGACGACGAGGCCTGGGTCATTCGATATCTAGCCGTCGACACACAAAACTGGTGGCCGTCAAACGAAGTGTTGCTGGCAACGCAGTGGATCTATCTGATCGACTGGCTCGGATCTACTGTTTCGACAGGGTTGACACGCGACTCCATCAGGGACAGCCCGGTGTACGACAGCGCTGTCCCGCTAGAGCGCGACTTCGAAACGCAACTGTACGCGTTCTATGGCAACGCGGGGTACTGGTCGTAGGAAAGAGTGACTTCTACAGTGCTTTCAGATCGGGCAACAGTCGGTCGAATTCCCGTCTTACCACGCTGTAGCATTCGCATACGCGTACTTCCAGTCCGGGACGGTCCAGCACTTCGATATGCCCGTGACTGTAGCGAATCAGTCCCGCATCCTGTAGTTTCAACGCCGCTTCGGTGACGCCGGAACGTCGCACGCCCAGCATGTTGGCGATCAGTTCCTGCGTCATCTTCAGTTCGTTGGACGGCAGGCGGTCTATGCTGAGCAGCAACCATCGACAGAGTTGCTGATCGATCGAATGATGACGGTTACACACGGCTGTCTGCGCCATCTGGGTAATCAGCGCCTGGGTGTAGCGCAACAACAGCCGCTGCACCGGGCCGGCACGGTGAAACTCTTCTTTCAGAATTCGCGCATCGAGCCGGTACGCCTCGCCGGCGCTTTGTACGATCGCCCGGCTTGGCGTCGTCTCCCCACCCATGAACAGTGCGATACCGATGAGCCCCTCATTGCCGACGATCGCAATTTCGGCTGACGCGCCGTCTTCCATCACGTAGAGCAGTGAGACGATTGCAGTAACCGGAAAATAAACGTGATTGAGACGATCGCCGGATTCGTATACGACCTGACCCAACGGCATATCGACGCGTACCAGGTGAGGTGACACCCGCGCCCACTCCGCCTCCTGCAGAACCGAGAGCAGATGATTTCTCCTTGCGGGATCCACGTTTGCCATGTACCGCTCCTCAACGTGCTGCTGAAAACCGGGCGACGAGGTTGCAGCAGCGCTCTCCACAGCGAGGGGGAGCCTGGTTCAAATTATAGTTCGGGTGCGTCAGCGCGACATCATGCCGTGTTCCGGCTATTTGCGGGCGTAAAAGGCGAATAGAACCGCGAAAAAGCTGAGAATACCTGTTGATCGTGCTCTTGCACGGGAGAATCAGGAGGCTGTCTATATGCTGTGAATGCGGTATCAGGTCCAGTCGGGTGCGTGCTGTGCGGCGATGACAGGCAGGCGGAGCGTAAATGCGCTACCAGCTCCGGGGCCTGCGCTGCTCGCCGACACGGTCCCTCCGTGCGCGTGCGCAATCGCGCTTACGACGGCAAGCCCGATGCCGAGACCGCCCGAACTGGCCGCGATCGTCCGGCTGGATTGAGCAAACAGGTCGAAAACATGCGGCAGCAGCGCGGCCGACATGCCGAGGCCATCGTCGCTCACGCTCAGAACCAGATGCATGCGCTCCGTATGCGCGGAAAAGCGGATATGACCGCCTGGCGGTGTGTACTTCACGGCGTTGTGCAAGAAGTTGCTGACGGCCTGTGAGAGGCGAACGGGATCGCACCCGATACGTAATGGCTGGTCAGGAATCTCGACGGTGAAGGTCTGGTGACGTGCCGCGGTCGCCGCGACAGTGGCGTCGAGTGTGTCGGACAGGCAGTCGATGAGGTCGACGTCGCCCTTGCACATACGAAGCGACCCCTGACCGATTCTGGTGGCGTCCGTCAGATCTTCGGCCAGACGGGCGATGCCGTCGATCTGCCGCTCAATCGTGTCGACCATCCGGAGCACGTCGGTCCGATCGGCGGACGTCCTGCGGATCACCCTCAGCGGCGAGTCGCAACGGCGCCAGAGGACCACGCAATTCGTGCGCAACGATCGCGAGGATTTCATCTGTCACTTTGGTTTCACTGGGCTTTGCGAGAGAGGGTACGTGCTTGTCGGCAAGAGCGGCGGTGGTCTGGGAAGGGTATTCGATGAATCCTTTCTCCGATTCGACACAATAGAAAGGAAGCGCGCCTATGGATGGCGCGGCGAACGCGGGATGCTGTGACATGTTGGTCTCTGGATTGCAACGCAAGAATCGCGCGGTGTGGTGTCGCCGTTTGCGGTGGCCACCAACGTGGCTTCGCTGCCGCAGAGTCTGTCTGTACCATGTGCAGACGTTCCGCCTATGGCTGCGTTGCGAGAGTGCCCCGGGAGGCCGGTGTGCGCAGCGTGGACCTGCACGTTCTCATACCGCGCGGCGCAGGTCTGTACGGTAACGTGCAGCACCCGCCTGAGACGTTGGCGCCGGCGAAAGCAGCCTTCATCGCTTGTTGACGTCCGGTCTCGACGGGTACCTTGTCCGGCGCCGGTCGCGGGTTGCCCGACGCTCACACGCAGGTACGGCATCGTACCGATTTCCGTCGCATATACGTGCAATGTGTTAATGCTGCGCACGCCAAACACTTCGCTTCAGGCACCGCAACGATATCCATCATATGACGCGCGACGTGCGCGCCCACTTCTTCGCGGCCGAGATGAAATACAGGGACTACTACGAGATCCTCGGACTGCCACGCGATGTGACGGAGGACGGTATCAAGCGTGCGTACCGGAAGCTGGCGCGCAAATATCATCCTGATGTGAGCAGGCAGGCCGATGCGGAGGAGCGCTTCAAGGAACTCGGCGAGGCGTATACGGTGCTCAAGGATACGGAGAAGCGCGCAGCCTACGACCGGATGGGTAGCCAGTGGCATGAAGGTCAGGATTTTCAGCCGCCGCCGCAATGGGATGACAACTTCGAATTCAACGGAAAGGAAAGCCGCAGCCGCTCAAACGCGGACTTCAGTGATTTCTTCGAAGCGATGTTCGGCAGTGGACGCGCAGGCGGTCAGGGGCAGCAGGCAAACGGAAAAACATCGCAAGCTGATCACGCCGTGCAGATGTCAAGCGATCTCGAAGACGCCTACAGCGGCGCGCAATGCCCGATGCCGGGACAGGATCATCACGCGAAGATCACCATCAGTCTCGAAGATGCGTATCGCGGCGCGCAGCGTGCCATCTCGCTGGAAACACCGGTTCTCGATGCGCAAGGCCGTGTTTCGTTGCGATCGCGCACGCTTAACGTATCGATCCCCAAGGGGACGCGAAGCGGGCAACATCTGCGGCTTTCTGGCCAGGGCGGTGCCGGTTTCGGACAGGGACGTGCGGGCGACCTCTATCTGGAAATCCGGTTGCGCGATCACCCACGTTTTCGTGTCGACGGACGTGATGTATCACTCGCTATGCCGGTCGCGCCCTGGGAGGCGGCACTCGGCGCGAGCGTGACGGTGCCGCTGCCCGACGGTTCCGTCGAAATGACGATCCCGCCGGATTCCGTCGGCGGTCGGCGTTTGCGACTCAAAGGCAAGGGCATCCCGGGCAATCCACCGGGCGACCTGTATGTGACCTTGAACATCGCGCTGCCTCCGGCCGACAGCGACAGCGCAAAGGCGACATGGGACAGGATGCGACAGGCGTTTGATTTCGATCCGCGCGCCGACTTCTACAGGTGATCATGATGAGCGAACCGTCAACGATCTGGCTTGAAGGTCACATTGTCGAAGATCATACCGAGTTCACGCTGTCTGGATTATGTCGGGCGACGGGTGCTTCGGAATCGCAGCTGGTTTTGTGGATTTCGGAAGGCGTATTCGGGGTGCAGGACGGCGCGCCGCAGACGTGGCGGTTCGCCGGCGCTTTGCTCTACCGGGCGCGCGTCGCTGTGCGGCTTGCGAGCGACCTCGACATCAACCCGTCGGGTATTGCGTTAGCCCTCGACCTGCTCGATGAAATCGATGCGTTACGCGCGCGCGTAACGCGTCCGTAACGTTGCGCTGCTTGCGGGCCGCACGTATCGTGCCCTCAGCCGAACCATGTGATGGCCATGGCGACAACCGTTGTCGCCATCACGAACGTCGCGCCCCAGCCGAGTAAGCGTAATCTCAACGGCAGCGTAAAACCAGCCATGATGTCCGCGCGCACCGAAAGAAACATCATCGCAATCATGACGGGCACGGCGACTATTCCGTTGAGAACCGCGCTCCAGTACAGTGCCTTGACCGGATCGATCGAGCCGAAGTTCAGGCCGACGCCAAGCGCCGTCGCAGCAGCAATCACCCCGTAGAACGCCTTCGCCTGGAACGGCCGGCGCGCAAGGCCGACGCGCCACGAAAACAGCTCGCCCACGGCGTAGGCGGCCGATCCGGCGAGCACGGGAAGCGTCAGCATGCCAGTGCCGATGATGCCGGCCGCAAATACGATAAACGTGAACTGGCCCGCAACCGCGCGCAGTGCCTCGGCGGCTCCGGCAGATGTTTGAATGTTGGTGACGCCGTGTGCGTGCAGCGTGGTGGCCGTCGTCACGACAATGAAGAACGCGACGACGTTTGATAGCGCCATGCCGAGATATGTATCGATGCGGATGCGACTGAACTCTGCCCGCGCCTGTTCCGGGGCACTGGTCAGGGGGGCTGCGCCGGGGCGTTCCTGCTCGTCTTCGACTTCCTGTTCAGCCTGCCAGAAGAAGAGATACGGGCTGATGGTCGTTCCCATGACGGCTACGATCGCCACCAGGTAGTCGGGGTTTAGCGACAGATGTGGCTGGATCACCGCCCAACCAACATCTGTCCACGGTACCTTCACAACGAACGCGCAGATGACATAGCTGAACAGCGACAGACACAGCCATTTCAGCACAGACACGTAACGTGCATAGCGCGTGAAGATTTCCAGACTAGCGGAAAGCAGGCCGAATAGAGTGACGTAGAGCAGGGCGGGTCCGGAGACTAACAGCTTCAGTGCCGCTCCCATCGCGCCGAGGTCGGCGCCAAGATTGATGGTGTTCGCAATCAGCAACATGCTGACGATCGTGCTAGATAGCCAGGGCGAATAATGCCGGCGAAGATTGCCTGCGATGCCATAGCCGGTGACGCGTCCAATGCGTGCACTGATCTCCTGGATGGCGGCCATCAGCGGATAGCTGAATAGCAAGGTCCACGCGAGTCCGTAGCCAAACTGGGCGCCAACCTGAGAGTAGGTCGCGATGCCACTGGGATCGTCGTCGGAGGCACCGGTGATAAGGCCTGGCCCCATGATCTGCAAAAGCTTCGGACGCTCAGGGTGTTTTACCGACTCTGATGTGAGTGTGTCCATTTCGGTGACTCCCGGGCCGTCCCGCTGGAGTAGGCCGCCCCCCTTCATTGACTGCTTCAAGAAACTTAACCGTATCCTGGAAGGAAAAGTCTGCGCCTGATCCAGATCAAGGTCAGTACGGCGACGTACGGGCGGGACGCCGTACTTTCCAGAGGTGGGGCGAGGCGGCGAGGCGCTCGCCCTTCCATAAAACATGGCGCGAGATACAGTCATCATGACGGAGTACACGACATTCGTGGGCATGCTCTATTTCTGCAACGCATCGCGTCAGTCAGGGAACGAACGGCAATGGTTGAAAGCGTGAATTCATTCGCGTGCGACGGTAGGCCTGGCATCGTATGCCGGCTCCGATATCAGTGAGGCTGCCAACTGGCCGCCCTCGTGCGTCCATTGCACGTCGACGCAGATGCATGTCCGTACGGCATCGTACCGACGTTCGACACAGGCGCGCGCATCGCGTGACCACAGGTGCCCCGTATCTCTCACAAGGAAAGGTGCCCAAGACAGTCTCGCACAACATACTTAGCCCGATTGCCAGTTCAGGCCACTCGACAAACGAGGAGTGGCCCCATGATCTTCACCTGACCGCACTATTTTTTTCCACCGCGTTCGTAGCGGAGAGAGTCGTTGCAATGCCATTGCGCTGTTGGACGATTCAATTCGCGAAAGCCCGCGTTGGCTGTGCAATCCGCCTGTCGCGTGTATACAGAGCTGCGTCGCGTGCTCGAACCAAAGCTTGGCGATATGTCGCGACGGAATCGTGCTTGTACCGCGCGCAGCCGGCACTCGCACCGGGTACCTCGGGACCGGACATCGCGTGGGTAATGGCGATGCACAGCTTACGCGCAAGCACGAAAACTACGCCCTGCACGAGCAGGTCGTTGGACGGACTCGCCGTCCGATGGGGAGGCCGGCAAGACGCTGGCCTCCATTTTTACATTCGCACGATTTAGATTGCTTTGCGGCATTATCAAGCGCATTGTGAAGTGATCCAGATGTACCTCTGGCCGCCCTTTTTTGCATCCGGACAGGCACAGTTCAATGACGGTCAGCACCATTTACGGAGCGCGTCATCATGACCATTCCCACCATCGAATACAGAGGATACGAGTTACGCGCGTACTCTCATCAAGAGTTTCCGCTGCACCGTGACCCGTATGCCAAAGGTCCGCGGCAGTTTTCGTCTGTTGTGCGCATCGACACCATTCAGCCCGGCGAGGCAAAGGCCCGGCGCTATGCGACGTTGTTCACTACAACAAGTCCCACCACCGCGGGTGATGCCATCGACCTCGCGATGCAATACGGCAGGGACATCGTCGACGGCAACGTTCAGGCGAGCAGACTCTGACTGAATGCCAGTCGGTCCGCAGCTGGAGTGGAGCAGGACATGCAATATCCGTTTTGTGTGCACCGCGATGGCGACACTGGCTTTCGCGCCAGTTCTCCCAATTTCCCCCGAGCCGTTGCGCACGGCAATTCGATGGATGGACTGAAGAGCGACGCGCAGGGGGCTGTCGAATTGGCCTATGACCGCAGCGAGCAACTCACACCAGCTCCCACCTGCAGTACATCGGAATCGCATGTGCTCGACATGGACGATGGAGAGGGAATCTGGACGTTTGTCGACATCAATCGCGCGCCAGTTACCTCGCAGGCCGTGGGTATCCAGTTCAGTCTGCCTGAAAGTCTGCTGCAGCAAGTCGATCTGGCAGCAAGAGGACGTCACATCACACGCGCTGCGTTGATCACGCTGGCTGTCGTCCACGAACTTGCGAGCCGGTACGAAGGACAGTTGTCCAGTATGCCTGTTTCCCAACGGGTCTTCGTGGACGGATGACGTGTGCGTCACGAACACCGTTACGATATGTCGCGCCGTCCCGGCTATCAGGGCGGCGCTAACCGCCTGTCGGCGAACCAGTATGTCTCACAGGAGTGGATCATGAACGATGACCAGGTCAATGCGGAAGAGCTGGCAGAAAGCAAAAGACGCCGAGAAGCCATGCAGCGTGCGTCGGATGATGGTATGCCGGTTGCCGCGGAAATTGAAGAGCGAGACGCCGCGGAGATCCCATACAGAAAGCCGAAGCGATGGATCAGGCACGCGAGGAAATGGCTAGGCGCTGGCAGCGGCTCGATGCGATCCTGACCATGGGCGGTTCAAACAAGAGGACGCAGCCTCGTGTGGAAACGGGGAAACAAAAAACGGGTAAAGGGTCGCTCTGGCAGGTTCTATAAGCTGGCACAACATCGGTGGCGTACAGTGCCTGACGGCGTTGTACGTTTCCCGGGCTTCATTCAATACACTTGCTGGCTGGTGAGCGATACGGACGGAATGAATTGCTCCATGTGCCTGACGTCGAATTGACACGATCGCGTCACTCCTTCCCGCCGCCGTCGATTCCGCTTCCAGTCCGCCATACCTGCTTGCCTTGCTCGGATAGCTCGCCGCAACTATGCTCGGCGTCGGACTCCGTGCCTTCTATTGCCATGACGCCGCCCGCCTGTTCCTGCGCGTTCTGTTTCTGCTTGTGTCGCGCTGCGACGGCTTCATCGTGCGACCTGCCTGCGTAGTTCAGGGTCATTTCGTCCATTCCTCCAGAGCCAGTCTTTACAACGTGACACGTGCCCGGTGCTCCCGGAAATCACTCCGCGCAGACCGAGCTGTCCGGGTTTGCTGTGCATACCCGAAGCATGACTACAAACCGAGTCTATCGCGCAGCCTGTCGATCGCGTGGTGCTCGCTCAACCAGCGAATCTCCTGCTTTCGCGCTACGCTTTTCCGATATCGGTGAAAGGAGACCGAGAAAATCAACATCATGGCTGTCAAAATGCCCCACATCGCGTAAGTCATGGTCTTCCCTGAATTTATGGCGTTAGATATGGCCGGATCAACCTGTAGCGAGAACGCGTGTCTTACGTCTTTCCCATCAAAACCAGTACAAGTACGGCAAGCGCGACCACTCCTGGCACGCTGCTCGGGAAGTATCTCCACCTTCGGCTAGGCGGCCATCGTGGCAGCGCAGAGACCAGCAGTACGACCCCGACGATCGGTACAGGAACGCCCATATTCATGTCGAATCATTCTGAGCGCTGGTGGCGCGACAACGCCCGTAGCCCATCCCGACTCTTGCGTGAAGCTACGTCTTCTGCGCGGTCGCGAATCCAGCTGAGGCAAGCCGCGTTTGTCTACCTTTGAGCACTCAGCGTAATGAGCCGGCGACGGCTTGTCTGTACGGTGTCGTACCGCTTGTCGACCTGTATGACGTGGCATCAAAAACTGCACATGAGGGTTGGGTATCACTTCATACCTTGTACGGTAGCGGGCAGACGTTCAACCGCAGTCAGTCGACAATCGTCGCGGACACGAGATCGCTGCTGGGGAACAAATGCTGCACAATCAATTCGAAGACGAACTGGCGCACCTTGAATACGTCGTTCCGCTTCTTGCGCCGGACATCCCGCTTGGACTACGGTACTGGCATCGTCGTATTATTTCGCTTTCCGCGCACCAGCGTCTGCTATCCGATGGCAAGACCCGTGTGGCCCGACTTCTCATGCTGTTCGACGAAATCGAGCGTCTTTCGGCGTAAAGAAAACTACCTGCATCCTGTCGTCCGCAATGAGTAACGGCGCATCCGCACCTCGGACAAACCGCCCTTAAATGCGCTAACGTCCCGTCGAATCCTCTCGTTCGCAGCGAATATGTTTGCCGTTCGAGGGCACCGAGGCAGCGGTCACATCTTCAGAGACACAGCACGATCAATCAATCACGCGAGTCGACGATGACGCCTGCACTAAAGACTACAGGGGTGCCAGCGGGAGGTGATCCTATCCCGACACGGGAGTGTTCGATGATTTCCCTGGGCACTCCAACGCGATTGAATGATCGACCGTGCCGGGTCGCGGCGTCCGTCACAAAATCACGAGCGTTCATTTCTTCGATGAAATGTTCTTTAGTCCCATCGGCCATTCTCGCCGTTCACGTCTTTCCGATAGCGCAAGCCCGCAACGTCCGTCTCGGTGTACGGCGAATTGGCGCTTTTGACCCGTTGCTGCCGTGGAAACGAGACCTTTGAGCGAGCTGCGCAGGTCACCATGCACAGATAGTGACGCGTGCGTTACTAAATGACAGGTCTTCGCCGCCCCTTCCTAGCATCGTTGGCTGCCAGAATAAGGTCCGCCGAATGCCGTCCGACGTCGGAGAGTGCGACATCTATTTTGCTGCAGGGTGCGCTCAGGCGCGGGCGCAATCCTATTAGCGAGCGTGGGCTCGCGGCGTGATGCACATTAGAGCGCTCAATCCCCGAAGGGGTCGCGAGGCGCGAGCGCATCGTCGATCGCATTCTTGGCCCGATCAATCGCTTCGCTGACCGCGGCGGCACCAGTGCTAGACGAACGGTAGCGTTCCGGCTTTGGTATCGGCGATCCTCCTTGGATATCACCCCGCTTCAGTGGCGTAGCAATCATCAGAGTAATCATCGATCCACCGGCCACCTCATCCTTTACGCCGACGGTGATAACGAAGCCGCGGCGTTCCTGTCGATCTTCCATGGTCGAATTCCTGTTCTGCAGACAATCATGCAGAGCTGCGTCCTGACCCAGGCCTTCCGATCAAGCCAATCTCTCGCGAACTCCGTCGCGTGTGCGATCGCTTCGTTTTCGGTCTTGAGGCCAGCCGGCTCTTGTACGAAGCCTCCGGGTAGAAACCGATCTTCGTGAATATGACTTGTGTGCCGAAAGTACCGTCATCAAGCACGCGTGGTGTGCAATCGGCGGTGTAGCCGCGGTATTGAAGCACCTTGTACATCGCGTGTTGCTGTCAAAGGTCCTCGCTGCGGAGCGAAATGAGGTGAGAGCCTGGATGGTCGACGTACTTTTGATATGCCGCCGCTCGAATCTCTTCCTTATGTTGCTCGAAGACCCAAGTGTCTGGCTCGAAGCTGCCACGCCCAAGGACCCCGAGCGCATTCCTGGATATTTTTGCGCGCGTCGTGATGTCCCCATTGTGGATTTTGAAGGCGACGTAATCACCCAGGATCGGAACTCTTGCGCTTGAAACTGAAAACTCGGGATACATAAACCCCTCCTGATAGTTGATGCCAGGACATCCTAGCACCTGTTCTCATTCGGAAAACGGTCTTTCGCGCGGGTGCATGCCGCTACTCTGATATGCACGAGGCTCGCCATTCCTTTCCGTAGGCGTGCTTCAGGCGACAATGAGCGCGCAGTGGTCGGCCGCCGATCGCTTAACGCCAGCCCGCGATTTATAGTCTCATCGGAACAACAAAGCTCAACGACATCGATCCCGAAGCATATCTGCGCTTCGTGTGCTCTCACGCATCGCCGACCATGCCATCAACCGCGTAGACGAACTCATGCCGTGGGTCACCGCGGATCAGCTTCGCGTAAACAACTGACCATCACGATGCCGTCGTCAAGACGGCACTCGAGACCTTGCAATTACCCACTTCTTTTTAGCGCAAGCTCATATCCGATCTGGATGTCGGTCAAACGTCGCATCCCGCGCCACATGACGGTATTGCCCGGCGGAGGGTCGTTGGCGCGCGCAAGGTAACCACCGAGTTGAGCAAGCCTGATAACGTTGCGCACGAGCGGCGGAGCTTGCGCGTTGTGCGGTGTATCGTGAACGATGCGTTCAAGCAGTTCGATTTCGGTGTGCGTGAACGCGAGTTCTGCATCCGCCTGCGGCGCCGATCGGGCGAGCATGGTGAGCCAGAATACGCGCCAGCTCAGGATGCAGAAGACTGCAATCAGGTTCGTTAGCCTGTCGGCTGTGCGAAGCCGGGACTCCTCGGCTTTGCAGCCCGATTTCAGAATCTTGTAGAAGGTCTCGATTTTCCAACGCATTGCGTACCAGTCGAGCTTTTCGATTGCCTCTGTACGAGAGCGGACAGGCAGGTTGGTGATCAGCTTCCATTCGATGCGGGCACGCCCTGGCGGTGGATCGCGTTCCTGTGCGTAGAGAACTGTTAGCTGTTGCGCAGGGTAACGGCTTTGCTTGCCGATGGGCGGCAGAACAGTCATATGCTGGTAGCGCAGTTCGAGCGTCGCGGTCATCGGACGGCCTTTCGTGTCGCGAAGCTCCACGCGATGGAGCCCCTTGACCTGAACCTGCTGCATGACTTTGGAGATCGTGTGCTGACCATCTACCGCGAGCCTGTCGACGCAGGTACGCACAAGGAAGTAGGTGCAAAGTTCGTATGCGGTGCAAAACAGCTCGTAAATGTCGCTTTCCCGATCGCCGATGTGAATGCAACGCACAGGATCGTCGAGAAGCTCAGTCGACTGGCGCATATTCTCCAGCCAGCGCCAGCTTTCCTTTTCCTCAATCGGAACGCGCGTGGGATTGATATGGCGCTTGAGTTCCGAAGCGCCCTTGAACCGCTTTCTTGTCCAGAACTTCACCGCCGCCAGGCCAAGTGGTAATCCATCGGCACTGACAGCAAGACTTGAATGCATCAGGATGCCGCATTGCGTGAGTGGCTGTCGCGGACCCGTACCGTCTTTCCCCGTGCGCAGGGTCGTCTTGCCCGTGTAGCCGATGAGTTCGGGGCGCTCGCGCTGGTACGAGAATGTAGTCGTGTCCTGCAGGACGAGCACCGGCCCATCGGTAGCCTTCACACGTTCAGCGCTCGCCTGGAAATGCCCGCTCAGGATATCGTGTTCGTTGACGCGCTCGTTCGATAGAAACCTGTACGCAGCCTTGGTCGAAGCCCAGTCCTGGCACGCGAACGGAATAGTCTGCCCCATGCCATCCCACAGCTCTTCCAGCAGCGATGCGAAGCGACGGCGCAAGCGTGTGTCCCGGAATTCGCTTCCCTGGACTTCAAGATCCACCCACGATCGATCATCCTTCCGTCGCTTGCCGACCATCTCGTTGACGCATGGAGCGTGATGTATCCCAGGTTACCAGGTTTCGCGGCAAAGATGTGGGTAATTGCAAGACTCGAGACGCGCTTACCAATAGACAGCCGGCGTGATCACCTTCATGCGGGATATCCCATGACTACAATCCCTATTCAGAAATCACCGCTTCAACGTCGAGAAGACGGTCGTTGGAGTGTCTTTTCAGCGTACGGGGCAGGTGTCCGGCATGCTTTTACTCGCGATCAGCCCAGGGGCCATCGGTCTTCGATGCACGGGTTCCGCGAAATTGCCTAGCGGTTGGATCAAGCGAAACAGAAGCGCTGGAACATGCGCATTTCGGCGCACTGGAACCTATACCCGTAGAACAGGTAGCGGTTTGACCCAAGGGACAACTAACACTACATATCTGGTCATCGTTGTCGTTCGCCGCGGCGCACTCCGATTGCGCTGTAACGGATTGTGAAAGACTCCCCGTCAAGGCCATCACGAAAAGCACGTGCTTATAGGTGATTCGTCGCATTTCGTCTCCTTGACCGGCAAAGATCTAACCACATTCCTGATCTTCCGATGCGCCGCAACGTCTGGCCACATCACTAGCGCAACTCAGCTGCCCAGCGTGATGATAGCCACCGTCAGAAGGACGCCAAAGACAATAACGATGAAGATGCCCAGTGCGCCGAGGAAATCGCCCTGGACGAAGCGTTGGCGGTCCGGCAGATCCGTCCTCGACGCGAGCCTTAGTCGGATAGGCTCCAGGTTCCCATCCGACACCGCCATGAACAGACCGAAGCACAGCTCCGAAACCCGGTCGACGGTGTCAAGAACGGGCTCGTTCGTGTCCACATTGGGCTCATATGTCAATGCGTTCACAAGACTGCCTCCCGTCGTGGGGAAACTGATCAGACGAAGATGATTACCCGATTGAACCGTCACCCGACCGAAGCGCAATGTCAAATGTCACTCTACGTCAGGACCGTTGCTAACCGCGACCAGATCGCATTCCCGTCGGCAACCGCAATGAACTCGCCTTTCCGCCAAACGGACGCTCATGCCCAAATTAGTGTGACGGTCTGCAACGGGTCGCGTCGGGCTAGAACATGCCGATTCATGCGACAGCGATCGGGCCACGAACGGGCCGCCGCGAATTCGTCGCGAAGGACCGTCCACAGGGGATGGACCGCCTTTCGAGCGACGATAGAAACCCGCGACGCTCGTCATAGATCGACTCACTACGACGTTACGGTCGCTATCCCATCTAGCGCGATAATCCTCGTCTTCGCACATCGTTCACGGATCGCCTTGAGGCGGGCGTACTCTGGCGGTTCGTACCAAGCCGTCAATGAACCCATATCCGGGAACTCGACAATGACGAGACGATGCGGCTGCCAATCGCATTCGAGAACCTTGGTTAGACCACCACGGCCCAGATATCTTCCGCCGTAGCGCGCCTCAGTAGCCGCTACTTCTCGTATGTATTCTGCAAAAAGGGAGGGGTCTGTTACATCGACATCGGCAATCAGATATGCAGTCATGGCACGATCCTTTGTGCGGTATGCCCACCGCCGGTGTTACAGCTTGATTGTAGTCCTCCGAAGGCCAACCTGGCTGCTTGCCGGCAGACTTCAGACGGTCGGTCAAGTCTCAGGATGCTCCGGATCGGTACCAAAAATGGCTTGACCATCTTCTAGAATAAAAACGAATGGACTATCTACGCGAGGGAGAACGTGATGGGAATGCTCTGGGTAGCCAATGTCGAAACCGAGACAACTGACGATGAAATTGACGAATTCCTCTGTGAATATGGGTTTCCGCATTTCGACACGATAGAACGCATCAGCGGGACGGGGAGACGTCCTGCAGTTGTGCTTGGTTTCGATGAGGTGACCACGCACGTGCTGCGCCACCTGCAGCCGCGTGTGCACTCCATGTTCTGGAAAGAACGCACCCTCACGGTTCACGTGATGGCGGAACACAGGGCGTCGTGAATTTGGCACTCACTTTGGACGGTGAGGTCTTGATCTGAATTCGTGCAATGACAGCGAACTGCCGGGGGCGTTGCGATGGTTCGCGAACCGAAACGGGGTCTTAGTATTGTATAAACGGGAGAAGACAGTGATCAGGCTGCTCGGAATAATGACCTTCGCGGTCGCGATGTCTGGCTGTGTTGCTGCCCAACCTTATGGCTATGGCGACCCGGCGTATGGCTACGGTCCAGGCTACTACACGCCGGGCACGAGCATAGGGATCGGCGTTGGTGGCGGAAGTTTTAGTGGAGGTACCGTCGGCGGCGGTGTGGGCATCGGCGTCGGTTTTTAATGCCGGCAACCAATAACCGATCGTGAAGATGCTCGGCCGGACATATCGTTATAGGCCGCAGACCGGTACGGTTCATGGCAGACGAGCGTCCGATGACGGAAGTCCACATTTTCACTCGCGCCGACACTGTTTTTCGGTTGGCTCTTTGGTCACGGTGCAAAGGGTGGTGCTCTTTCGTCCGTCGACGACAGAGACTGGATCCTGTCATTTGTGAGGCAGCCCTGCTTTGGCGCGCTCTCCTGCGTTATTCGTTCGTCATCTGTTTTCGGCGCGCGCGCATTGTTGCGGCCTGAGGTGCAGATCGTTGCTCACAGATCGCACCCCCGGCACGCAGCGCGTCACGACAAGCGCTTTCTGAATCTGTGGCTCTGAATCCAGGTATCCGGACAATTGCACGACGCCTCGATACACGAACGCGGGGAGCGCAAGTGCCGCGACGATCACCAACCGGCGTTTGATCTGTGGCGCGTCTCGCATGTCGGTTGTGCCATCCTGATTCGCGAACATTGGGCGACATTCGGGTTGGCTTCGCAGATATACATGTGTGTCCTCCTTGAGCCCACCATAATAGGTCAGGCGGACTTGCGACGGGCCGACTCAGGCAAGTCTGTTCATGCTGCGAGGCAAGTGCTTGGCTCAGTTCGGCCGAGGCCGTGTAAAAACGCGGCGGCCAGCCGGCCAGTAACGTCCCCGCACGGGCGGGCTCGTGTGGCGCATGAGTTCGCAAGCCAGATCCGATTTTGCCGCGGCAAAG
>NZ_CADIKF010000041.1 GCF_902859875.1 Paraburkholderia solisilvae
TGCTGTAATGCTGGCCCGGATCGGCCCCACAGGCGCCGAGGACCAGCAGAAGCGAGAGCGCGCCGCCGAGCCCGAGCGCGCGCAGAACGCGCGAGGCGTGCCGCGGCTCGTCCGGTGTAGCGTCAACCGGCGCAGACGCCGGTACATAAGCAGGATGTCCGATGTGAGTCATGTGTTTCGTAGCTGAACGACTGAACGCCGGCAGAGGTAATCCGCCGGATGAGCCACCTGTGGGGGAGGTCAATGACCGGTCAGGATGCAGCCTGGGCCTGGCGATTCTGTAAGCGATATTCGGTTGGCGAAACGAGCAGCCGTTTGCGGAAAATCTTCGCTAACCGGTCGCCGTTGGCCATGCCGTTGCGCCGTGCGATCTTGTCGACTGGCAGGTCGGTTTCGATCAGCAGGCGGCACACCATGTCGAGGCGTGCACGTAACAGATATTCGGACGGCGTAATGCCGATTTCATCTTTAAAGCGACGCAGATAGTTGCGCTCGCTCATCGCCGCGACCTGCGCGGCATCGGCCACCGAGATGGGCCGTTCGCAGTTGTCCTTGAGCCAGCGCGCGGACGCACGGACCTTGTCCTGCACACTGGTCGCGCCTGCTTCGGCCAGCATCAGGGCGAGCTTGGCGCCGGCGCCCGGCAGCAGCCGTTCGCCGACTTCGCGCGCGATGTCATGGCCGAGGTCGCACTTGACGAGCATCAACGCGCTCGCCATCGACGAAAAGCACTCTTCATCGCTGTCGGCTTCGCCGACGCCGCCGAAGCCGGACCGGTCGAATTCGCCCATCAGGCCCGACGAAGCGATGGCCGGGCGCGTCATCGACGTGCCGCGCAGCGGACCGTCGGCGTAGCCGAAGCGCATCCGGCCCAGCAACGTTTCTTCGAGCGCCGCATATTGCGGGCCCTTGCCGCCGCCGATGAACAGCGCGTCGAAGTTCTGGTACTGGCGCGCATCGAAGCGCTCGGTCCAGAGATGCACCGACGATGAGCACGCCACGCTGCCGCCGGTGGACGACAACATCTTGATCGTGTAGATCCAGTTCACCGCGCTTCCCGCGACGGCCAGCTGGTTCGCCTTGTTGAATACCTCGGCGATGATGCTGGCGCGCAGCAGCGAAAAACCTTCGAACAGGACGATACCGATCTGGCGTGCGGGACCCCGCGTCGCCGTCCACGAGTCGAGGCTATGGGCAGAGATCGTTTCCACTTCGTTTACGAGGCGGCGAACGATGCGGTCTGACTGGTCAAGGTGTGCAACATACGGCATTTGTTTCCTCAGAAACGTTGCCCCGAAATGTCGTCAGTTTTTTATTGTTGATTGTGCTGCCTGATACATGGCGAATTCGCCGCGGCACTCAACTTATTGATTAAGTGCCTTTGATTGTTCCTTGCTCGCGCTGCCGTAGGGCGCGGGTGTCAACTGCGCAGGATCGATGTCGTCAATACAACGCGCGTTGACGGCGACCATTTCCGCGCCATCGGGCATCTCGCTGTAAAAGTACGTCTCGACGCCGCAGACCGGGCAGACCTGGTGCTTGATCGCCCGCTTGTTGAACAGGTAGGCCTGGGCGCCGTCGCCGACAGCCAATTGAAAGCGCTCCGGCGGCGCGAACCAGAATATCCGGCCGCGCTTCCTGCAGTCCGAGCAGTTGCACGAGATCGTATGGTCCAGATCGAGATCTATGGTGAAGCGTACGGCGCCACAGTCGCAGCCGCCCGCGTAGTGTTGCCATGCCATTTCTCTCTCTCCCTCATTCGCGCAAACGCTCCCCAGGTCATAGGCGGTGCGGTGGCCGGCGGATGTCGCCGCAACCTCGGCCTCGACGCTTCTACAAAACAAAACAGGGCGCCGCCCATCTTGCGGCGCGCATTGCATGCTGCTATGTCGACCTCGTGGCCGCGTTATGCAAGGCGGTGCGTGCTCGCCGCATAAGGCTTCTAAGCCATAAGGAGTATCGGGAATAACTAATTGCACACGCAACAACACGCGAATTTACGCAATCAATTCCGAACCAAAATTTGCCACACCGAAGCCTCGCATGCCGTTCCAAATAAAAAAATCGATAATAAATCGTTAATATTTGCGTAGGAAATATTCAAAAATTTAACTTTCCCATATAGTTGCCATACTTTAGATTGAGCAACGTTACGTTGATGTGTCAATGAGTCACGTCGACGGCGAGGCCGCTTGCCGCATGTCGCGCCAACGGCTTCCTGTCAGCTTGCGATCGACGGCTGCAGACGGTCATCCCCGTGCTCAGGGCGGCGTGCCGAACAACTTGAGGTGAACGACTGCGCATGGATAAGGGCATTCCGAGGAAGGTGTTAGTCAGCGGGCGGACTGATGACGCTTACATTCTTGTCCAGCGATTCTTGACAACACTGCGCAACTTGCGTGCCTGCTCGCCGTGCCGCGACTGTCCAGCTTGCTGACGACGCCTTCGATGGCGGTCGCCGCGCTGGTGACCGGACTCGGCATACCCAATTCGGAGAAGGGTGCATGAGCGATGGGCGCATCGACACGGCCGCCTGGCGCGTGTCGCCGGGGCGCGGTGCGCGCGCGGCCATTCGCGCTGGCAAGACGGTGCGCGTCGCGATCGTTCACGACTGGCTCGTGACCTATGCGGGCGCCGAACGCGTGCTCGAGCAGATCGTCGCGTGCTTTCCGGACGCGGACCTGTTCGCGCTCGTCGATTTTCTCGAGGACCGTTCTTTCATTCGCGGCAAACCGGTGAAGACGACCTTTATCCAAAAGTTGCCACGCGCGCGTACGAAATACCGGGCCTATCTGCCGCTGATGCCGTTCGCGATCGAGCAGTTCGATCTGTCTGCCTACGACGTCGTGATCTCGAGCAGCATCGCAGTCGCGAAGGGCGTGCTGACCGGGCCGGACCAGGTGCACATCAGCTATGTGCATTCGCCGATCCGCGCCGCGTGGGACCTGCAGCACCCGCATCTGAACGAATCGAGGCGCAAGAGCGGACTCAAGTCCGCATTCGCGCGGCTCGTGCTGCACTATCTCCGTACCTGGGATATTCCCACCGTCAACTCGGTCGACTCATTCGTCGCCAACTCGACATCGACTGCGCGGCGCATCTGGAAGGCGTATCAGCGCGACGCGGCCGTTATTTTTCCGCCAGTCGATGTCGAAGGCTTCGCGCTGCATACGGAGAAAGACGATTTCTATCTGGCCGCATCGCGGCTTGTGCCGGAGCAGAAGCTCGACCTGATCGTCGACGCGTTTGCGAAGATGCCCGGGCGGCGTCTTGTTGTGATTGGCGACGGCCCGGAGCTGCGCAAGGTGCGCGCGAAGGCGACGCCGAACGTCGAGCTGATGGGGGACCAGCGCTTCCCGGTGCTGCTCGACCGGATGCGGCGCGCGAAGGCGTTCGTATTTGCCGCCCATGAGGACTTCGGCAGTTCCGTGGTCGAAGCGCAGGCGTGCGGCACGCCGGTCATCGCGTTCGGCAAGGGCGGTGCGCTCGAGACGGTACGCGATCTGTCCGATGCGCGCCCGAGCGGAATAGTATTCGGCGAGCAGACGGTGGAAGCGATTATGGCAGCCGTTGAAGATTTTGCCGCGCATGCGCAGTGCTTTACGCCCGCCGATTGCCGCGCGAATGCCGAGCGTTTCTCGGCTGCGCTGTTTCGCACGCGTTTCTTCGCACACGTGCGCGCGAGGGTTCCGGCGCTGCGAGATTCGACGCTGCCGCCGGTCGGAACGCCGCTGGCGGATGCGGCGGCGGCCTCGAAGTCCACATTGGGCTCCTGACCGGAAACCGGTGAACGTGAATTCGCCGTGTCATTCGTTTTTATTCGATCGTTATTCTTTATTTTTTATCTGCGCGGTATTCAGATACCGCTCGGCCGGCAATCCGGAATTCGATAACCCGAAGCGGAAATTGTCCGTTCGCTCGAACGTCAGAGTTGCGAATCGAGCAGCGCGACAGCGTGTTCAAGCAGTTTTTCGACGAGCGGACGGCGGCGCCAGTCGTCAAGCGTAATGCGTTTCGCGTTGCCAACGTCGCCGTCGAAAATCGCTGTCTGCCGGCGCGCAAAGTCGCGGTCGTAGATGTTGAGGTTGGCCTCGTCGTTGAGCTTGAACGAGCGGTTGTCGAAGTTCGTCGAGCCGACCGACACCAGATACTCGTCTACGATCATCAGCTTGCAGTGAAACATGGTCGGCTGATACTCGTGCATCTCGACACCCGCCGCGAGCAGGTCGCCCCAGCACGCCCGCGACGCCTCCCGCACCGTGTGGGTGTCGATGCGCTTGCCGGGCGTGATGACGCGCACCTTGACGCCGCGCTTCGCGGCCTCGACGAGCGCGTTGATGGTCAGCTTGTCCGGCACGAAGTACGCGCTCGACAAATGGATGGATTGCGTCGCGGCGGTGACCGCCATCAGGTACATCAGCTGCATGTCGTCGCTGCCGCCTGAAGGCGAGCTGCTGAACATGTGCGCAAAGCCGTCGCCCGCGGCGTCGATTTCCGGAAAGTATGGCGCGCCGTGCAGCACATTTCCGGTCGCCTTGACCCAGTTGTCCATGAAGACCGCCTGCATGTGCCCGACCACGGGGCCTTCGACGCGAAAATGCATGTCGCGCCAATGCTTCTCGTCCTGCGCGTGCCCGGTCCATTCGTCGGCGATGCCCACGCCGCCTGTGAAGCCGATATGTCCGTCGATCACGAGCAGCTTGCGGTGCGTGCGGTCATTCATGCGGCCGAGACCCGTCCAGTGCGGCTTGTGATACTGGATGACTTCCGCGCCGGCGTCGCGCAGCATCTTCAGATAGCGCTTGTCCATCTTCGACGAGCCGACCCAGTCGAGCAGCACATGCACCGCGATACCCGCACGCGCCTTTTCGGACAGCGCCCGCGCGATGTCTTCGCCGACCGTGCCGGACCAGTAAATGAAGGTTTCGAAGGTGATCGTATGCTGTGCCGAGCGGATGCCGTCCAGCATCGACGGAAAGATCTCGTCGCCGTTCACGAGCGCGTCGAAGCGGTTGCCCCCGATGACCGGCGGCCCGAGCAGCAGCCCCATCGAGCGGGTGAACTGCGGATTGCCGCTTCCATACAGCCGTTCGATCTTGTGCTCGATCTTCTTTTCGCCGCTCGTCAGGTTCGCGATGACCAGCACGATGACGAGCGTTACCACGACCGTCAGGATAATCAGAGCAATCGTCGGCATGCGCGCGGGCCTCGCGTAGCGGACATACATCCGGATACGATAGTGTACGGGTGTTCAGGACGGCGGACGGATTAAAGCCTGTTTCGGCGCTGTGCCGGCAGCCAGCCTTGCCGGGACGGGCCTTGCTCAACCGAAATAGCTTGACTGGACTGTGGGCAACGCGTACTGTGGACAGTTGAAGTCTTCAAGAAGCGCGATTGCTCATCATTGTCCGTCCCCCGCGGTATTCGTTGTCCTCTCCCTCCTTGATGCTTTTTTTCTCGCACCCGCATCCGGGCGCGAACACTCAACCGTTTTAAAAAAGGGAATTCTCATGGATACCGGTACCGTCAAGTGGTTCAACGACAGCAAAGGTTTTGGTTTCATCACGCCTGACAAGGGCGGCGACGACCTGTTCGCTCACTTCTCCGAAATTCGCGGCGATGGTTTCAAGACCCTCGCGGAAAATCAAAAAGTCAGCTACGAAACGAAGCGCGGCCCCAAGGGCCTGCAAGCATCGAACATCACGCCGCTGTAAGCCGTGTTAGCGTCGGGTCCCGTTCGCGGGACCCGACGCTGTACCGTGCAGCACTTGCCTCGGTTGCGCTCCCCGTTGGTCCGCCGTTGGTTCAGTTGGTTCTCCGGTGGGTCCATCGCGGTGGCTGTTTCGCTTCCGGACGTCCGGTGCTCATCTACGCGAACGTCCAGTCACACGATCCATCTATCGCGTTTTTCACGCGCGCGATGCACAAGGAGGCCGCCATGGCCAAGGGTCAATTGCGCAGCAACAAGGAAGCGAAGAAACCCAAGCAGGCGAAGGCAAAGCCGACTCCCGGCGTAGCCTTGAACTGGGCGTCACCGAAGGCGCCGCTACCTGCCAAATCGGGCGAAAAGAAGTAAACCCCCGAGACCTGATAGCGAACCGGGCGAATTGCCCGAATCGTGCAGACGACGCGCGCGTCACTTTTTTGTCGCGCGTTCGACATTGGGTCGTGATGCCAGCCTAACCCTTGCAGAGATCGGCATCCCGGTTTCTGGCGAGGTCAATCATTTTGTGGAGGAACCGGTTTGGCAAAAGAAGAATTGCTGGAATTAGACGGCGTTGTGGACGAGGTGCTGCCGGACAGCCGTTACCGCGTCACTTTGGAAAACGGCGCAGTCGTCGGTGCGTACGCATCGGGCCGCATGCGCAAGAACCATATTCGCATTCTCGCGGGCGACCGCGTCACGCTGGAGTTGTCGGTCTACGATTTGACGAAAGGCCGCATCAACTTCCGGCACAAGGACGAGCGCGCACCGGCGCGTCCTGCCCGAAATGGATTTACCCGCCGCTGACCTGCAGGAAAAGGGATCCGGCCGAGCGGCCAGATTCCCGATTGTGGGTTTCCGATAGCGGGTTCCCGATAGCGGGATGAGTTTTCCACAGCGGGCAAGCATCAACACGACGTATATGGACCACGAATCATCGCTCCGGGCCAACGACGCAACTGTCGGTGCGCCTCGCGCGAGGGTCCGTTGCCTGTGCACGGGCCGATGCCCGAAAGCCAGGTAAAGGGGCGAAAACTGCGGGGGCGAAAACTGCGGGGGCGAAAACTGCGGGGGCGAAAACTGCGGGAGCGAAAACTGCGGGAGCGAACTGCGGGCGCGAGCCGCGTGGCCCGTTAGAGCCTCAGCGAGCCCTCGGCGCAAGTGACGCAGGAACCGCCGACGCGTACATTCCCGCTCGCATCCACGTTCACCTTGATTCGTCCATCCCTACCGACACGGCGTCCCTGCGTCGCCACATAGTTTCCGCCGCCAACTGGCATCAGCCCGCGTTCCCACTGGAACGCCGCGATGCTGCCATTGCCGCTTCCACAGACGGGATCTTCGTCCACGCCGGATGACGGTGCGAAGCTACGCACCTCGATCGCCGCATCCGCGCGCTCGTGAGTACCGAAGACGGTCAGCCCCGTGACGCCGAGCCGGCGCTCGAAGGCCGCCAACCTCGCGAGGTCCGGCCGCAGATCGAGTACGGACGCCGCATCGTTCATCTGCGCGATGACCCAGATGACGCCGACATTCACGATGGCGGGCGCGGTCTTGATGTCGACTTTGCAGCCGAGAATGAGCTCGAGATCCGCAATATCCGCCGCGTGCAGCGGTTCGATTCTGGCGGGAGGGAGCCTGAAGGCCAGTTGTCGCTCGCCGCTGTGCTCTTCGATGGTCAACTCAACGAGGCCGACGCCGCATTGTTGAATCAATTGCCCGCCGGGCCGAGCCGTTACACGACCTGCTTCCAGAATGGCATGAGCACTGCCGAGTGTCGGATGCCCGGCAAAGGGGATCTCATTGCGTGGAGTGAAGATCCGCAACCCGTAGTCAGCCTCGTCTACAGTCGGCGGAAGGACGAATGTCGTTTCGGATAGATTGGTCCAGCGCGCGATGGCTTGCATTTCGTCCGTGGATAGACCCTGTGCGTCGAGCACCACGGCTACTGGATTGCCCAGAAGCGGTCGCGAGGTAAATACGTCAACCACTTTATATGATCGGTTCATACGCTTATCCACCTTGGATGGATGGGTTTCATACGTGCGTCGCGCTACCGCTTGCCGCTATTCATTCGTCTCGCGACGCGCCGTGCCGTGACGTGCGAGGAATCGATCGAGCTGGCCGGCAAAGGCCTTGCTGTCGCGCGTACTGAACGGGGCCGGTCCGCCGGTATCGATGCCTGCACTGCGCAGCTGATCCGATACGTCGCGCATGGTCAGGCGTTCCTGAATGTTTTCGCGGGTGAACCAGTTTCCGCGCGGATCGAGCGCATGTGCGGCTTTATCGAGTACCGCGGCGGCGAGCGGTATGTCTGCGGTAATCACCAGGTCGCCGGAGGTGACCAGTTCGACGATACGGGCATCGGCTGCGTCGAAACCGGCCGGCACCTGAATGGATTTGATAAAGGGGGACGGCGGCGTACGCAAATACTGGTTCGCAACCAGTGTCACCGTCATTCTGGTACGTTGCGCAGCCCGAAATAACATGTCTTTGATGACAGCGGGACAAGCGTCGGCATCGACGAACACTTGCATGAAGGCCATTCCGGTTCGTTAAAAGCCGATCATATCTCAAGGGCGGCGACGGTGTTCCGGTGCGGCGGAAGAGCGATGTCCGCAGTGCGTTGACCGATGCCGACGGCGCGGCAGATCACCTGTGCACCGGCCCGATTGCGAATATCAGCCCCGCCGAGCCGCCTCGATCGAAGCTATGTCGATTTTTCCCATTTCCATCATGGCATCGAACGCGCGCTTTGCGGCCGCCCGATCAGGATCGGCGATCGCTTCCATCAGGACGCGTGGCGTGATCTGCCAGGACAGTCCCCATTTGTCCTTGCACCAGCCGCACGCGCTTTCCTCGCCTCCGTTTCCGACAATCGCGTTCCACAAGCGGTCCGTTTCAGCCTGGTCATCCGTTGCGACCTGGAACGAAAAGGACTCGTTGTGCCTGAATTCCGGGCCTCCATTCAGGCCGAGGCAAGGGATGCCCATCACGGTGAACTCGACCGTCAGGACATCGCCGTGCTTGCCCGCAGGGTAGTCGCCTGGCGCGCGAAGGACAGCGCCCACGGCGCTGTCCGGGAAAGTGGCCGCGTAGAACTGCGCGGCGTCCAGCGCGGCGCCGTTGTACCAGAGACAAATCGTGTTCTTGCTGACCATCCTGGTTCTCCTGAATGTGGACAGATGCGCACATGCGTGCGCGTGTCCGGCGCGACGAGTCGCCACAAGCGCGACGAATCGCGACAATCGCGACAATCGCGACGAGCCCCCGTGAGTTGCGGGGACCGGAGGCCACGGGCGGCCAGACGTTACTCCGGCTGCTATGTCCGCGCCACTGTGTCGGGCGATCTTCCGACCCTACGCTGGCGAGTGACGCGTACCTTCACACCTGCGTGCAGGCACCCGTGGTTCGACGATTGTGCCTCATCGGCGCCCGCGTGACACGGTCTGCGACGCGCGTCGCGATGTGCCCGCACCGCGCTATTTCAGCGCGGCGACGACCTCATCGGTGGTCAACACCGCGTGCGCGAGGAACTGGTAGTTGACGAGGGCGGCCTGGTAGCCGTCTCCCCATGCCGGATGGCGCGGTCCCGCAGTCGCATCCTTGACGACCGCCACCTCGAAGCCCTGTTCGAGCAATTCGCGCAGATGAGATTCGACGCATATATTGGCCAGCATGCCGCCAAGGACGATCTTGTCCATACCCCGTTTGCGCAATTGCAAAACGAGGTCGTTGGTCTGCGGTCCCCATACCTTGTGCGGACTCGTCACAACCGTCTTGCCGTCTTCGATGTAGGGCTTGAACCGGTTCAGCCAGTCCGCTCCCGAACCGTCGAATCCATCGAGATTCAACGGCCCCTTTCTCGCGAAGCTGCGGGTCTCTACTTCGCCCTGCTCGAGCGGGCCGTTGAGTTTCCACGTGTAGTCGGTTGGATAGAAGTAGTGCGGCGAGATAAAGACTTCGTAGTGCTTCGCCTTCGCCGCCTTGAAGATGCGCTCCATGTTGTCGACCGTGCGATTCTCCGTCACGCTGGCCCCCACGGCGTCCCAGTTCACACCATGCTCGCTCAGCACATCGTTTTGAGGGTCGATGAATACGACTGCGGTGTCGCTGTTGCTCAGTTCCATGTCTACCTCCCGGTCAGGATGAAGCTTGGGTCAACCCGCTCTCGCAGGAAACCTAACCTATCAGGGGGACGCGCGGCACGTCTTCCGTGCCATTGGACTAATTTGCAGAATCGCACGGTCGATGTCGGCGGCATCGGTCGGGAAAGCAGTACTAGAAAGAGGTCAGCAAAACTGCGCCGTTCTTTCCTGCCTGTTTCGAATGCCTAACCGCTCGGGCCACGTCGGTCAGTTCATACGATGCGGCCACACGGAACAGCGCCGGCTCGTGTTGCGCGAGCGAGATTGCGGTGCGTAGGTCCTGATCGCGAATGTCGTTCGGCAAGTTTGCCCATCGGCCGATTGAGACACCATGAATGCGCAGATTGCGCACCGAAAACGATAGTGCCGTGGCGCGCAGCGGTTCGGCCGTCAGATCGCCATACGAAATGAACGTACCGCCGCTGTCCAGCATGACGAGCAGGTTGCTGGCGAGTTCTCCGCCGACGCAATCCAGCACGGCTCGAATCGGCCTGCCTTTGGCCGCGTCCCGAACACGATCTTGCCATCCGGGCTCGGCGGTGGAGATGACCGGCATGCCGCTTGGGCTCGTGTTCAGTTCCTTGACGCTCTCGTTGCTGCGGACCAGGCCGATCACGGCGAGGCCGCGCTCTCGCGCAAGCGCGGTCACAAACCGCGCAACGCTCGAAGCAGCGGCCGTGACCACAGCCACGCCCGCGTCATCCGTTGTCAGGCCGGCCGCTTCGGCGGCTCTTACCAGCATCGCCGCCGTCAACGGATTGACGTGCAGTTGCGCCGCGATATCGTCGGGCACATCGGCCGGTACAGGCGTCACAAAAGAGGCCGGCACGACGACCCGCTCACCCCAGGCCCAGCGGCCGGGGAAGAATGCCACCCGCAGGCCGACAGAAAGGCCTGCGGAGGGCTCGACGGCACTGCCGATCTCCTCGATGATTCCCATACCCTCAAAGCCGGGCCGATTGCCCTGCGGCGCGACGTTGGCGGTATCGCCGGGCGCGCGGTAGCGGCCTTCGACTCCGAGCAGATCGCCCGGATGGACCGGCCGGCTCATGACCCGGATCAGCACTTCGTTCGCCGCGGGAGCGGCGAGATCGGGCACGTCGGCAACTTCGAGTACGTCGGCGGGTTCGCCATAGCTTCGGTAAAGAATGGTACGCATGCGGTCGCTCCTGCCAGGGCACCTCGACAGACTCGATGCCGTCAGGCGCCAGGATAGTGATTGCTGATTCATCGGAAAATGGCTGCGCCATCGCGGGGACCTCAGCGCCCTCGTCGAAGGTCGATTCGGCCCCTGGTTACGATATCGACTTTGCCAGGTGCCGCAAATAGAATCGCTTGCAAACCATCATTGCAGGATTGACGATGTCGAGAATGCCGGACTTTGAAGGGTTGGCAATGTTCGCCAAGGTGGCCGAGGAACGATCGTTTGCCGCGGCAGCGCGAGCGATGGGCCTATCCGTCGCGACGGTTTCGCGCGGCGTGAGTCGATTGGAAGCGCGCCTGGGTGCGCGGCTATTGAACCGTACATCGCGGCAATTAGCGCTCACGGAGTTCGGTCTCACGGTTGCTGAAAGCGCAAGCCGGATCTATCGGGACGCGGAGGATACCGAGGGCGCGGCGCGAGACCTGTCCGGGCAACCGCGCGGTCTCGTCCGGTTAGCCATTCCAATGTCCTACGGGCTGCGCTGGGTCGCACCGATCTTGCCGGATTTCTTTCGGGCCTATCCCGAGGTGTCGATCGATCTTCATCTTTCAGACGCGACGGTCGATCTGGTCGGAGAAGGTTTCGATGCGGCGCTCAGGATCGCGGTATTGCCTGATTCGTCACTGGTCGCCCGGCGAATATGCGCCGCGTCCCCGTTCATTGTTGCCGCACCGAGCTATTTGCAACGGCGTGGCCGGCCCGCGCATCCCCACGACCTGATGCAGCATGATTGTCTTGGCTACGCGTATCGTGCGCGTCGCGACGTCTGGCGGTTCAGCAATGATGCGGGCGAGGAGCAGGCCATCATACCCACCGGGCCGCTGCGCGCCACCAATGCGGACGCCCTCGTCCCGACCGTGCTTGCTGGCCTCGCCATCGCCGAACTGCCGGAATTCATCGCCGCGGAATATCTGCGGGACGGGCGGATGGAGGCCATCCTCACCGATTGGACGTTGCCCAGGGGCAGCCTTTACTTCGTGACGCCTTCGGCGCGCACGCGTCCGGCCAAGGTCGATGCGTTGGCCGATTTTCTGGTTGAACGCCTTTGCGCGCCCGAATGGAGCTGGCCGCTAGCGCCTACGGTATCCCCATCAAAATCCCTTTGACTGTATCCGCAAGCGTCATGTCATGGTCTACGCGACCTCGTCTCCGGAGCGACATGACGCGCAGGACAATCCGATGAATTCCCGGGCCTCCTGAGCGCAGGCCATTCATGGTCCATAGCGATTCGTTTTTCATGGCTCTTCCTGGTTGATGCGAGACGGCTAACTATTGCATCTCCATCGCTGGCGTTGTCACGCAGGGAGAGTTCGGCCATGAGAAGTTCTGCGAGTCTTCGTGTATCCCGTCTTCTGGCCGGAGGTGTTCTCGCGCTGTCGATGCTCGTCGCCGGCTGGCAGCATGAATGCCGGGCGGCGACCGGCGCGCCTGCGGCGAAAGTCGATGTTGCTTCAGCGGTCTCGAGACGAGTGACGCTATGGGATGAGTTCAACGGGCGCATCCGCGCGATCGAATCGGTTGAAATCCGGCCGCGGATTAGCGGTTACATACAGCGCATCGCCTATAAGGAAGGGGAGGAAGTGCGCCGCGGCGATCTCCTCTTCGTGATCGACCAACGGCCGTATCGCGCCGCGCTAAACAGCGCGGCCGCCCGACTGGATCGCGCGCGCGCCACTGCCTCGCTGGCGCGCGCCCAGGACGTGCGCGCGCAGACCTTGCTGCAGGCCAGCGCCACATCCAGAGAAGAGGCGGAAACGCGCCATGCCAATGCTTTGCAGGGCGAAGCCGATGTGCGCGACGCCGAAGCAGCCGTAGCCGTTGCGAAGCTCAATCTCGAGTTTACCGAGGTGCGCGCGCCGATTGACGGGCGGGTGAGCCGGGCCATGCTGACCGTCGGCAATCTGGCGGTGGCCGATCAAACCTTGCTGACTTCAGTGGTGTCGCAAGACCCGGTCTACGTTTATTTCGACCCTGACGAACACAGCTACCTGCGCTACAACACGCAGGCACGCCAGCGCAAAGGCAGCGCGGCCGCGCTCAATGTGCGTGTCGGTCTTGCCGACGAGACCAATTTCTCACACGAAGGCACGGTCGATTTTATCGACAATCAGGTGAATCCGACGACCGGCACGATTCAGGCGCGCGCCCGGCTAAGCAACGCTGATCGCGCATTCACACCCGGTCTGTACGCGCGCGTGCAATTCGCGGGCGGACATGAAACCGACGTGATCCTGATCAACGACAAAGCGGTGTTGACGGACCAGAGCCGTCAGTACGTTTACGTGCTCGGACGCGACAACAAGGCGCTGCGCAAGGACGTTGAACTCGGGGGCATGAGCGACGGGCTGCGCGTCGTCCAGGCAGGCCTCGTCGCGGGAGATAAAGTGGTCGTCGCGGGTATGCAGCGGATCTTCTTCCCCGGCGCTCCGGTCACGCCGACGGAAGTGCCGATGAGCGCGTCGACCGGGAACGTGTCCGGTTCCGGCACTGAAGCGAAGGCCGCAAAATGAAAAAGCCCTCGATGGATTTCTCGAAGTTCTTCATCGATCGGCCGATCTTTGCGATCGTGCTGTCGATCGTCATCTTTGCCGTCGGCCTGATCGCGATGCCGCTGCTTCCGGTCAGCGAGTACCCGGAAGTGGTGCCGCCGAGTGTGGTGGTGCGCGCAACCTATCCGGGCGCCAATCCGAAGGAAATCGCCGAGTCGGTGGCGACGCCTTTGGAAGAGGCGATCAATGGTGTCGAAGGCATCATGTACATGAAGTCGGTTGCCAGCTCCGACGGCGGCCTTCGAGTGGTCGTCACGTTTGCCCCTGACGTCGATCCCGATGTCGCCGCGGTGCGCGTGCAGAATCGCGTCAGTCAGGCGCTGACGCGGCTGCCGGAAGCGGTGCGTCAATTCGGCGTGAGTACGCAAAAGCAGTCTGCCACGCCGCTCATGTATGTGGGTCTGTCTTCACCGGACAATCGCTATGACTCGATGTATCTGCGGAACTACCTGACCTTGCATGTCAAGGATGAACTGTCGCGTCTGAAAGGGATTGGGGATGTCGCGCTATACGGCTCGGGCGACTACGCGATGCGTATCTGGCTCGATCCGGACAAACTCGCGTCGCGCGGCCTGACCGCCACCGACGTGATCAACGCGGTGCGAGAACAGAACGTGCAGGTCTCGGCCGGGCAACTCGGCGCGGAGCCGTCGCCGAAGACCACCGACCTGCTGGTGTCGATCAATGTGCGCGGCCGTCTGCGCAGCGTGCAGGAATTCAGCGGCATTGTGCTCAAGAGCGGGACCGACGGCCAGGTCGTGCGTCTTGCCGACGTAGCCAGGGTCGAGCTGGGTGCCGGCGACTACACGATGCGTGTGTTTGAAGACAAGCAGAACGCGAGCATGGCCGGCATCTTTCTTTCACCCGGCGCCAACGAGCTGGAAGTGGCCGATGCGGTTTACGGCAAGCTGGACGAACTCTCCAGAAACTTCCCTCCCGGCATCGCATACCGCGCGGTATGGGACCCGACCGTGTTCGTGCGCGACTCGATCCGCGCGGTGGAGCACACGCTGATCGAGGCGGTCGTGCTGGTGGTGCTGGTGGTGATTCTGTTTCTGCAGACCTGGCGTGCTTCTCTTATTCCATTGATCTCGGTGCCGGTCTCCGTGATCGGCACGTTTGCTTTTCTGTACCTGCTAGGTTACTCGGTCAATACATTGACGCTGTTCGGTCTCGTGCTGGCCATCGGCATCGTGGTGGATGATGCGATTGTGGTGGTCGAAAATGTCGAGCGTTATATCGGGCGAGGCTTGAGCCCGCGCGACGCCGCGCATCATGCGATGCGTGAGGTGTCGGGTCCGATCATAGCGATCGCGCTCGTGCTGTGTGCGGTGTTTGTGCCGATGGCGTTTCTGACCGGCGTGACGGGCCAGTTCTACAAGCAGTTCGCGGTGACGATTGCGATTTCGACGGTGATCTCGGCAATCAACTCATTGACCTTGTCGCCCGCGCTGGCTGCGAAATTGCTCACGGCGCACGACGCGCCCAAGGATGCCCTCGCGCGTGCCATCGAACGTGGCTTCGGTTGGCTGTTCCGTCCATTCAACCGCTTTTTCCAGCGCGGTGCGGAGAATTATCAGGGTACCGTAGCGCGCAGCTTCAGCCGGCGCGGCCTGGTGTTGGCAGTCTATGCAGGTCTGCTGGCGGCGACTGCTTTGCTGTTCCATACGGTGCCGGGCGGTTTCATTCCGACACAAGACAAGCTTTATCTTTTCGGCGGTGCGAAGTTGCCCGAAGGCGCGTCGCTCGGCCGTACCGACGCGGTGACGCGCCAGGTGGGGGAAATTGCGCGCAGCGTCGACGGTGTCGATGTCGTGGCTGCCTACGCGGGCTTCAATGCTTTGCAATGGGTGAACACGCCCAACACGACGGCGAGCTATATCATCCTCAAGCCGTTCGACCAGCGCCGCCGCAGCGCGGCGGAGATCAACGACGAACTCAACGCGAAGTTCGCTGAGGTCAAGGACGGCTTTGCCTTTGCGTTGCTGCCGCCGCCTATCCAGGGTCTGGGCAACGGCTCCGGTTATTCGCTCTACCTGGAAGATCGCGCGGGACTCGGTTATGGCGCCTTGCAGGATGCGCTAAATGCGTTCCAGGCCGAGATCGCAAAAACGCCTGGCATGACCTATCCAGTCAGCGCCTACCAGGCCAACATCCCGCAACTCGAAGTGCAGGTCGATCGTGTCAAAGCCAAGGCGCAGGGCGTTGCGTTGACCGATCTGTTCGACACGATGCAAACATATCTGGGTTCGGTCTATATCAACGACTTCAATATGTTCGGGCGCGTGTATCGCGTCATGGCGCAAGCCGATACCTCGTTTCGCCAGCAAACGGCGGACATCGGCAAACTGCGCACCCGTAACGCGAGCGGCGAGATGGTGCCGATCGGCGCAATGGTGACAGTCGTGCCGAGCTTCGGCCCCGATCCGGTGATTCGCTACAACGGTTATCCGGCCGCCGATGTCATTGGCGATTCGGATCCGAAGGTGCTCTCGTCGGCGCAGGTGATCACCCGGCTGACGGAGATCGCTGACCGAGTGCTGCCCCCCGGCATCAAACTCGAATGGACCGATCTCAGTTATCAGCAGGTGACCCAAAGTCATGCGGCCGCGGTGGTGTTCCCGGTGGCCGTGATACTCGTCTTCCTCGTACTGGCCGCGCTGTACGAGAGCTGGATATTGCCGCTGGCCGTCATCCTGATTGTGCCGGTATGCATGTGCTCGGCGCTGCTCGGCGTGTGGCTTAGCGGCGGCGACAACAACGTGTTCGTGCAGGTCGGCCTGGTCGTGCTGATGGGCCTCGCGTGCAAGAACGCGATTCTGATCGTCGAATTTGCTCGTGAGCTGGAGATTCAGGGAAAAGGCACCGTCGATGCCGCGCTCGAAGCGTGCCGCCTTCGCCTGCGCCCGATCGTCATGACTTCGATCGCCTTTATCGCAGGTTCAGTGCCATTGTTGCTGGGACACGGCGCCGGCAGCGAGGTGCGCCACGCCACAGGCATCACGGTGTTCGCCGGTATGCTCGGCGTGACGCTGTTCGGCCTGTTCCTGACCCCGGTGTTCTATGTGATGCTGCGCAAACTGGCCACGCGCTACGATAAAAGAATGCCGGTGCCGCAAGAGCAGCGCAGACCGGAGTTCGAATATGAATAAGCGCGGACTCCTGACGGCCGTGCTGATCGCGAGCGCACTTTCCGCATGCGCGGTCGGCCCGGACTTTCAACAGCCGGCTATGTCGGCACGAATGCCCGAGCATTTCGTACGTGCTGAATCGAGCACGGGCAGTGGCGCTCCGGCTGAGCCGGCGGGAGATACCGAGTTCTGGCGCAGTTTTAACGATCCGCAACTGAGTGCGCTGGTCGAGCGCGCGCTCGCGACAAACAACGATTTGCGCGTGGCCCTCGCTCATTACGACAGCGACAATGCGTTGCTGCGCGAGGCGAAGTTCGACCGCTACCCCACGGTCACCGCTAGCGGCGAGGTTGGCCACCAACGCGTGAGTCAGGACCAGGCCTTCGGTTTCCCGCGCAGCGCCGACGTCTACAGCTTGAGCGCCAATGCGAGCTGGGAGTTCGATCTTTGGGGCAGGGTACGTCGCAACATCGAAGCGCAACGCGCGGAGACGGCGGCCGCATCCAGCGACCTGCAGGCACTGCAGATCAGCGTCGCCGGCGAGGTCGCGAACGTCTACGTTCATCTGCGCGGCGCGCAGGAGCGGCTGCGCATAGCCCGCGACAATGCCGGCAACCAGCGCGAAACGCTGCGTATCGTCAACGCCCGTTTGGACGCCGGCCGCGATGCCGATTTCGATACCTCGCGAGCGCAAGCTCAATTCGAAGCTACGGCGTCGCGCGTGCCGGCATTGGAGGCGCAGATCGCGGTGGACGAACACCGGCTTGCCGTGCTGACCGGGCGTACGCCGGGCGAACTGATCGCCGCGCTCGATACGCCAGGGCCATTGCCTGCGCGGCCGTCCCGAATCGATCCGGACACGCCTGGCAACCTGCTGCGCCGCCGCCCCGATGTCGCCGCGGCGGAGCAGCGTCTGCATGCGGCGACCGCACGCGTCGGTGTAGCGACAGCCGATTTATTTCCTCGCCTGACGCTGGAGGGCATGATCGGCAGTTTTGCCTTTGGCGGGATGTTCAATGTCGGGAGTGAAACTAACCTGGTCGCGCTGGGCATCGACTGGTCGTTTCTCGATGTCGGCCGGGTGCGGGCGCGCATCGCGGCGAGCAATGCGGATGCGTCGGGTTTGCTTGCGCAATACCAGCAGACGGTCCTGCTAGCGCTCGAAGATACGGAAAATGCCTTGGTGCGCTATTCGAACACACGCAGGGAAGACGAATACCTCGAACATGCGGCCACCAGTAGTACGCGGGCCGCGCAACTGGCAAGAACGCAATTTCAGGCCGGCACGATCGGGCTTTACGAAGTGCTCGACGCGCAACGCGTCCAGCTCCAGGCGCAGGACGCCTTTGCGGAAGTTCGCACGCGTAGCGCGGCAACCGCGATTGCGCTGTACAAGGCGCTGGCCGGCGGTTGGCCGCAACATATGCCGGTGCAGGAAGAATAACGTTCGTCGCAGGTCGGGTGGGCATCGCGTTTCATTCAGGCGGTTCGAATGGGAATTGGCCTGCCTGTTAACACAGCGGCTGATTTGGCCAACCCTGAAGTGCCAGCCATTCCACTTCAGAACGGCGCGGATGCCAGGCCGGCCTCAGGCTGGAGACGATGCTATAAGCCGTCGCTATTGCATCCCGGCTATGTACTCGCTGAACCAGTCGATAAAGACGCGAACCCGCCGATTGGCGTTGCGGTTCAGCGGATAGACCGCGTGGAACTCGTAAAGGTCGCGGCGCCAGTCGGTGAGGACAGGGATCAGTTCACCCGTCTGCAGGTACGGCTGGGCCGTATACGTGAATGTCTGGATGATGCCGATGCCCGCGACGCCTGCGGCGCAGTGAGCATTGCTTTCGTTGATGCTGATGGCGGATGCGCCGCTCAGGCTGATCTTTTCCGAGTTCCTGATGAACTCCGCCGGCAATATGCGGCCGGTCTGAGCCGAGCGGTAAGCGACAAAGCGGTGCCCCTTGAGCAACTCGTTGGGATGCCGGGGTATCCCGAACTGCTCGAGATAAGACGGCGCGGCGCAGGTGACCCAGGATACTTGCCCGACCAGCTTGGCGACCATGGAGTTTTCAGTAATCGGACCGCCGCGTATAACGCAGTCGATGTTCTCCCCAATGATGTCGAGGGACCGGTCGGTGACCCCCAGGTCGACTGCGATCTCCGGATAGCGCGCGAGGAAGGCAGGCAGTCCGGGAACCAGCACCATTCGCGCGAACGATCCGCCTGTGTCCACCCGGATGCGGCCGCGTGGAATGTGGGCGCCTGCGGCGAAACTGGTGTCGATATCTTGCAGCTCGCGTATGAGGGGTTCGGTACGGTCGTAGTACGCGAGACCGTCCGCGGTGATGGACAGCTTGCGTGTGGTCCTGTGCAGAAGCCGTACGCCAAGATGACTTTCCAGGTCGGCGATCAGCTTGCTTACCGTCGCTTTGGGCATGTCGAGCGAGTCGGCTGCCCGGGTAAATGAACTGGTTTCGACAACACGTGCAAACACCTGAATTGCGAGTAACTGATTCATTCCTGGTTGTGCCTTCAAGACTGTCCATTGTTGTAGACAGTCTAAACATAATTAGCCGTTTTTCTCTATGACTGATCTGCATACACTCAGATCCGCTGTCCGATCGGCGGACATAGACAGGAGGTCACGATGGATCGGGTATTTCAAGGAAAAGTCGCAATCGTCACCGGTGGTTCGCGTGGTATCGGTGCGGCAGTGGCTAAGGAGCTCGCCGAGCAGGGCGCTAACGTGGCGATCACGTATAGTCGGCAAGCCGATAAGGCAGCGCAGGTTGTTGCCGAGATGCAGGCAAAGGGTGTGAAGGCGCGTGCCTATCAGGCCGACCAGGCGGATGCCGGCGCCGTCACCGAAATGATGGAGTCTGTTGCGAAAGAATTCGGCGGCCTGGATATTCTGGTCAACAACGCTGGCGTGTTCGCCATAGGCACCATTCAGGACACCGTCGACATTCGTGCATTCGAACATCAACTGGCCGTGAACGTCAATGGCGTGCTGACAGCTATCCGCGTTGCCTCGCGCCTGATGAAAGAGGGCGGTCGAATAATCTCGATGTCCTCAGGTGTTACGACGCATGTCGGTGCACCCGGGATGGCCGACTACACGTCGTCAAAGGCGGCTGTGGAGGGATTCAGCAAAGGGGCCGCGCGTGATCTGGGAAAGAAGGGTATCACCGTCAACGTTGTCAGCCTGGGCGCCGTGAATACCGATATGAACCCGGAAAACGGTCCTTTCTCTGACTGGCTGAAGTCGACTAACGCCTTTGGCCGCTTTGGCCGCCCTGAAGAAATCGCAGCGGCCGTCGCGTTTCTCGCGAGCCCGCGAGCGAGCTTCATTACCGGCTCGGTGTTCGCGGTCGATGGCGGATTCGGCGCGTGAGCGAGATGAGCATCGTTTAATGAGCATGTCCTGGCGAATGCGCGAGCGCTACGCCAGGGCCGCCCTCGCGGAAAGTTGACGTCCACGTTATAGCCAACCCCTGCAGGCGGCAGCGGCCCATACGGGCTGTTTTTCAGGGGCGCATAAGGGCCTTCAAATTTTCTCAATTGAATAGCACGTCTCTCGCATGACGGGCGCGGCTGGACGATGATTCAAGGGTTAAGACGATTCGAAATGAAAGCGCAGATCAAACATACCTATGTGTCGATCGCGGGAGCATGGCATGGCGGCTGGGTATGGCAGGACGTCATGCCGGGATTGCGCAGGTCGGGGCACGCGGTGACGGCACCGACGCTCACCGGACTAGGAGAGCGTCGGCACGACGGCGATGGAAATACGGGTTTGACGACGCACATAGATGACGTCTTATTGCACATCGAGCTTTAAGCGGGTGGTCAGATTCTGAAACGGAGAGCATCGACATGCAACGGTATGATGCGGTGGTCATCGGCGGTGGTCACAACGGACTCGCCGCCGCACTTCATCTGCTGACGCAAGGCTGGCGCGTCGCGATCGTCGAGGCAAAGGACCGCTTTGGCGGCGCGGTTAAGACTGGCGAACTGACGGCGCCTGGTTTTCGCCATGACGTGGCAGCGATGAATCTCTCGATGTTCGCTGGTTCCCCATTCCTCGCCCGGCACCGGGAAATATTGACGGCCAATGGGCTTGCGTTCGTGGCTGCTCCCCGGTGCTTCGCCACGGTCTTCCCGGACGACACTTTCCTCGGTGTGGACGCCGATCCCGACAGCACCGTCGGCGGGATCGAAAGACTGTGCGCGCGCGATGCTCAGGCGTGGACGGACATGCTCCACATCTTTAAACGTGATGCACCCTTCATCTTCGCGCTTCTTAACAACCGGATGCCTTCGATAAAAACGGCCCGAATTATTTTTGGGGCGGTGCGAAGGCACGGCCTATCGTGGCTTGACGACCTTATGCGCCTGCTGGTTGCATCGCCACGCGATTTTCTCGACGCTCACTTCGAACACCATAAAGTCAAAACGATGATGGCCGCCTGGGGGTTGCATCTGGATTTCTCACCCGAGATCGCAGGGGGAGCTCTTTTCCCCTATCTCGAGAGCATGGCGAGTCAGGCATTTGGCATGGTTATCGGGCAGGGCGGCGCCGACACGATCATTATGGCGATGGTTGGCGCGATTCGTGAAAAAGGAGGAATGCTGATCTCCGGATCGCCAGTCGTCAACATCGAGATCGACAACGGCAGGGCCACAGGAGTCGTTCTGGCGGATGGTCGCATGCTTCACGCGTCGCGGGCCGTTGTGGCTAATGTTCACCCGAAGATTCTTGCTGAAAGACTGCTGCCTCGTCATCCGAAGTTTGCGGGCTTTGTCCGCCGCATGTCGCGCTTGCGTGCAGGACCGGGCACGATGATGATTCATCTCGCGATGCATGATCTGCCTGACTGGAAGGCGGGGGCACACGTCCGGGAATATGCGTACGTGCACGTGGCACCCAATCTGGCAATGATGTCACGCGTCTACGCAGAGGCGGGCGACGGCATGCTGCCGGAACTGCCGGTGCTTGTCGTTGGCCAGCCAACGACTATTGATCCGTCTCGCGCGCCGGCCGGCAAGCACGTACTTTGGATTCAGGTACGAACGCTTCCAGCGCAAATCAAAGGCGATGCTGCAGGCATCATCAGCACGCGGGATTGGGATCAAGCCAAAGAGCAATACGCCGACCGGGTTCTGGATATCCTTGAGCAATACGCTCCTGGCACGCGCGCAAAGATTATTCAGCGATGTGTTTTCTCGCCGGTCGACCTGGAGCGTGAGAATGCCAATCTCATCGGTGGGGATAGTCTGTCGGGAAGCCATCATCTGGACCAGTCCTTTTTTCTTCGTCCGGCGGCCGGATATTCGCGCTATGCGACCCCGGCAAAAGGTTTGTACATGTGTGGCGCTTCCACCTGGCCCGGCGCGGGAACCGGCGCCGCATCCGGCTTCATGCTTGCGCAGCATCTGGCTGCTGTTCGGTGAGTCGTGCCGCGCTTTGAACCAGGCGATCCGGCAATGTTCGAGCGCAGTCGATCGCCGTGAAACGCGGCCGGCAGCGTTCCAGAAGCAACGGCATGGTAAATATCTAATGCGCGGAAAGCACAATTCTTCCGATTGCAATACGCGCGCTCGCAATCAACTCCAAAACAGTGTTGACCGGCACATTGAGTATCGACGATGCCTGCTCATAGTCGAGGCCCATGCCAGCGGTAAGCAGCATCGCCACTCGTTCCCTGTCTGACAGAATGAGCAATTGACGCAACGCGGCGTCCGAAAGTTCACTCTCCTCAGAGTCGACAATATTCGGTTGATGAAAAAGCCCTTCTTTTAAGGACTGTTCTTTGCGGAACGAATGTTTATCGCTCATGCCAGTCCAGCATTGGTAAAGCGCGGAAAGCGCACGCATCAGCGATTGCTGTTCATCGTGGAACCGTCCACCGCTGTGTCGAAGTGCGATTTCGACTAAAAACTCTGCATCATTTTCGTCACCGGTCAGACAGTACGAAAATCTCCACAGATGCTCTAACAGCGAAGCACCTGCTTCGCTTGCACTCTGAACCGTAGATCGCATTTTGATAAGGTTCCTGGCCGCAGCGTTCTCTTTTTTATGTCACGCTAACTTGTTCGACGAACAACAGCAGGCTCAGAAATTTTCGCCCAAGAAAGTAAAATCCGTTCGATTACCTACAATGTTTCGTGCCGTTTATCGGAGTGCACTACTTCTCCTAAAATATCCAGGTTCCTGTGCAGGACGGTCGTCACACAATCGATCACAACCTTAACGACAGGATTTTCGCTGTCTTGACGGCGTGTCACCAACCAGAGATCGAGTGACGGAGGGCTCACATCGAAAGAGCAGGGCGTGAGCATCTCGTCTGCCCGGCCCAGGAAATGAGGTATTAGAGCTATCCCTGCGCCGGCACGTGCGGCGTCTGCCTGTAATCGTTGACTATTTGAGCGGAAGGCAACGCGGGCTGTGGGAAATTGCTCGTTGAACCATGCAGGACTTGGCATATGAGCGTAGCTTTCATTGTATCCAACAAAGATCGGGGGTTCGCCTTTACTGAGGCGCGTGCTCCACTCTTTGGAAGCGTAAAAACCGTAGCCGATTTTCGCTAGAGATTTGATGATCAAATTGCGTCCGTCGGGTCTGCTGAACCGCAAGGCGATGTCAGCTTCGTGCCTTTCCAGGCTCACCGGCCTGACATCAACAACTACCTCTATATCCAATGCCTCGTGACGCCTCGCGAGATCAGCGAGCGGATGAGCCAAGAAACATTGGATAAGAGTGGGCGTGGCATGGACACGAACCAGACCCTTAAGGGAAGTGTCCGCTCCGCCGCGTCTAAGCAATTCAGCCTGGTTTTCCATATTGTATGCAGCATCGACAATTCGCCGACCTGCGCATGTCAGCACATACCCATCCGGCCGGCGGTCGACAAGCTTCTCGCCCAATACTTTCTCGAGCGTCGATACGCGGCGTGACACCGTCGCATGGTTGACCGATAAGACGCGCGCAGCTGCGGACAAGCTGCGATGACGGGCTAGTACCGTGAAAAAGTGTATGTCTTCCCAATCCAGTTGTTTGCGAAAGCGGCTGGCCATTCTTTGCAGTTTCGATCGATGTTTAGTTTGAGCGGCATGGAGAAATTCACTCCTCGCTCTTTTTCTAGAGTTCCGCGATTTTTGCCAGCGATGTTCTCGCAAGGCAAAAACGGCGAAGCTTCCCGAGCCGACATTTTTCCGGTGCAGTAGTCAGCAACCGAGCTGACATGACGACGAGTCTGGTAGGCGAAACCGCAGCCATTCACCCTCGCCAGGCATTGACGGTGCCTGCCAGACCGACCCTCGATCCAGAACCGGGTCGAGGCAGTGATGCCTCACAGGATATGACAGATGTGTGCTTTTCGATGGCGCCCGACGATGTGTTGTCGTCCGGGCTGAAGCTATTATTCGATCAGCTGCTGTGAAAATTTTCTACTGCATCGGAGGCAAGACTCGACGGTCTTATGCAATGGAGCGCTTCACCATGTCAATGTTTTATTGGCTGTTCGGGACAAGCGGTTTGCGTTTTTAACGATGTGGCAGATCGAATTTGCACATGCTTTCCGGCAGAAATTTTCGGATCGAGCGCCTTAGTCGGCCGCCGACGCTGCCAAGGCGAGTATATGGCTACGTCGCCGGTTACTGCGTCTTCGATGATTTCGCTGAATGCGGTTAAGGGGCTGGCTATCTGCCTGTCTGCCTGTTTCGTGGTTAAACCACTCGCTGGCAGGCTCTTGCGGGCCGTGAGATGCGAGCCGAGCAGTAACCTTCGGGCTTTAGTCTTTCGATAGGGAATTCGAACGAAACGGCTTGTGGATGACGGTTGGCCGTATCGCGAGCCGCCTTCGGTATGACGCAGGCAGTGGCACGTAGCTTTAGCGCAAGCCATTCGGTGCCACTCCTAAGCTTCGCATGAGTTCGCCCACATTGCCGGACCTGTGCGAGCGTCGCCTGAATAGTCTTCTGGAGAACCGCTTTACAGCGCTTCGAGGCTACCATGTCGGATGCGACTGCTGCGCCGCGACCAGGCTATGGCGCCGGACCGTGCCCGGTTCGTTGCGTTGCAGAATCACCCCCCCGCCTTTGACCGTCGGACCCATTCATCCAGACCGACATGGCCGAGGCGCGCGTCGCCCAATGGCACCAGTGAATGTTCTTCGACGATTCCGCCAAAGTATCGTGCGTCGGGATCGCGCACAACCTGACGCGGGTCGCCGACTGCCTTCAGATAGCGGGCGATCAGTTCGTCAAACGGCGCGCGTTCCGGACCGGCAATCTCGACGATGCCATTGCGGGGCGCTGCGACTGCCACCTCCGCGACGCTGGCGGCAACGTCGTCGGCTGCGATGGGCTGGAACAGCCCGGGTGAGAGCCTCACGACGTTTTCTGCTGTGCACGAATCGGCGATGCCGCCGAGAAACTCCAGAAACTGGGTCGCGCGGACAAGGGTATAAGGGATGCCGGCCGCCTGGATCAGCTTCTCCTGCGCAACCTTGGCACGGAAATAACCATTCTCCGGTGTGCGCTCGATGCCGACGATCGACAACGCGACGTGGTGCTTCACGCCCACTGCTTTCTCCACCGCAAGAAGGTTGCGGGTGGAGGTTTCGAAGAACGCCAGAACCGCCTTGTCTTCGAAGGAGGGCGAATTGGCCAGGTCGACCACGACCTGAGCGCCGGTGAGGGCTGCCTCGAGTCCTTCGCCAGTCACGCTATTGATGCCGTTTCTGGGCGAGGCCGCGACGACCTCGTGTCCGTCCTGGAGCAGAATCGCGACAGTCTTCGAGCCGATCAGGCCGGTCCCACCGATGACGACGATCTTCATGTTTGATCCTCCATTCCGTTAGCGGCAACGCTCCGCACAAAGCATCATAGGTGTGCGCGGCGTGTCGCGGTAGGCGCGCGAAGAGGGCCACGGTGTTGTCTATAAGGCACCAGTGCAAGCGGATACGGTCAAGGGCGCTTTTGAATAAAGTCCGATATGGCAATCGCTTAAAGCCACGGACTCTGTACCGCATTCGTGTGACCGGCGCCGGTGACGACCATTCGTTTGTCGTGCGATCGACCGGACATGCATGCGGCTCGGCAACACTTTCAAACGACGCAGTCGATATGTGTCGGGTACTAAAAGCGCGACCATCGGTAACGGTCGGCGTTTGTGCCGGCATCTGCCGGTTCATTTCGATAATACTTGAAATATCGAAATGAACCGGGTATCGTGCCGCAATGGACTCGAATCTCGTCGTACGCGCGTTGGGCGCGCTCGCTCACGAATCACGCCTCGCGATTTTCCGCGCGCTTGTCGTCGCCGGCCCGGACGGGATGCCAGCCGGCGAAATCGCGCAGCAGCTCGGACTGGCTCCTTCAAGCCTGTCATTTCATCTGAAGGACCTGTCCCATGCGGAGTTGGTCAAACCAAGACAGGAAGGGCGCTTCATCATCTACACGGCCAATTTCGATGCGATGACTGGCGTCATTGCGTTCCTCACTGAGAACTGCTGCGCCGGCGCGCCATGCGCGGCAGGCGACCTGGCTTCCTGTTGCGCAGACAAATCATGAAGCGCATGCACCTTCACCTATCGGTCGTTGGCATCCTTCCGGGCCGCACGTGAACGATAAAACCTGGTCCATCCTCATTCTTTGCACCGGCAACAGCGCACGCAGCATCATCGCCGAAGCGCTGTTCAATGTGCTTGGCGAAGGCCGTTTTCACGCATACAGCGCGGGCAGTCACCCTACCGGCATCGTCAACCCGTTTGCAGTCGAGCGCTGCGAAGCGTTGGGTTACGACACGTCGCGTTTGCGCAGCAAGAGCTGGGATGAATTCGCGATGCCCGATGCGCCGCATATGGATTTCGTGATCACCGTCTGCGATCAGGCCGCGGGCGAAGTCTGCCCGATCTGGCCGGGCACACCGGTCACTGCGCACTGGGGCTTCGAAGACCCGGCCGCATTTGACGGCACTGACGATGAAAAGCGCAAAGAATTCGACAAGGTGTTCCGACAAATCTTGAACCGCGTCAGTCAATTCGTGAACCTGCCGCTGCATGTGCTCGACCACAGCGCAATCCAGCATGAAATGCGCGCGATCGGCGCGAAGCCTGCCGAGGAATCCAGTGAGCAACGCTGACGCCGCGGCGTGCACCGTGCGGCCGGCAATCGGCTTTTTCGAGCGCTATCTGACAGCTTGGGTCGCGCTGTGCATCGTGGCCGGCATCGCGGTCGGGCAAGCCCTCCCGCAAATCTTCCAGGCAATCGGCCGCATGGAGCTCGCACACGTGAACCTGCCGGTTGGCGTGCTGATCTGGGTGATGATCGTGCCGATGCTGATCAAGATCGATTTTTCGGCGATGGCGCAGGTCAGAAACCAATGGCGCGGCATCGGCGTCACGCTGTTTGTGAACTGGCTCGTCAAGCCGTTTTCGATGGCGCTGCTCGGCTGGGTCTTTGTGCGGCACGTGTTTGCGCCCTGGCTTCGGGCGGACCAGCTCGACAGCTATGTGGCCGGGCTGATTCTGCTTGCCGCCGCGCCTTGTACGGCGATGGTGTTCGTCTGGTCGCAACTATGCAAGGGCGATCCCTATTTCACGCTGTCGCAGGTCGCGCTCAACGACTCGATCATGATCATCGCGTTTGCGCCGCTGGTCGCGCTGCTGCTCGGCCTGTCGGCAATCGCGGTGCCGTGGGACACGCTGATCATCTCGGTCGCGCTTTATATCGTCGTTCCGGTCGCTATCGCGCAAGTCGTCCGACGCCGTTTGCTCGCGCGCGGCGACGCGCATTTCCGGCGAGCCGTCGCACGTCTCGGCCCGTATTCGATCTGCGCATTGCTCGCCACACTTGTACTGCTCTTTGCCTTTCAGGGGCAGGCGATCGTGCGGGAGCCGCTCGTGATTGCGATGCTCGCTGTGCCGATCCTCGTACAGGTGTTAGTCAATTCGGGGCTCGCGTATCTGCTTAACCGACGTCTCGGTGTCGCGCATTGCGTCGCGGGTCCGTCGAGCCTGATTGGCGCGAGTAACTTTTTCGAACTGGCCGTCGCAACGGCAATCAGTCTCTTCGGTTTTCACTCGGGGGCTGCGCTCGCGACGGTCGTTGGCGTGCTGATCGAAGTGCCGGTGATGCTGCTGGTCGTTGGTATCGTGAATCGTTCGCAGCCTTGGTACGAAGCCAGCCGGATTCCGCGCGCGTGAAGGTTGCCGCGCATTTTTGCTCGCAGGATTCATGACCGTACAAGCGAATAGCGGCAGCGCCGCAACGTGGGCGCTCGCGGCAGCACAACTCGTCGCGTGGGGCGCGATCTATTACGCGTTTTCCCTCTTTGTCGTCCCGATGGAAAGCGCGATGGGATGGAGCCGTACGGCAACCAACGCCGCGCTATCGGTCGGTCTGCTCGTATCGGGGTTAGCCGCGTGGCCGGTCGGCGTGTGGATCGATCGCGGGCACGGGCGGCAGATCATGACCTGGGGTTCGGTGCTGGCCACAGCGATGCTCGCGTTGTGGTCGCAAGCGCATAGTCTGACTACGCTGTTTATCGCGTGGATCGGCCTCGGCGTAGCGATGGCCGCGACCCTCTACGACCCGGTATTCGCGATTATCACGCGCAACTTTCCCGGCAGCTTCCGTAAGAGGATTACGCTGATCACACTGGTCGGCGGCTTCGCGAGTACGGTCTTTATCCCGCTTACACACGGCTTCGTCGACTCGCTCGGCTGGCGCGACGCTCTGCTCGCGCTTGCCGCGATCAATCTGGCGATCTGTGTGCCGCTCAATGGTCTCGCGATCGGCCGCCATACCGCTCACACCGATCGCACAGACCACAAGACCGCAATACGGCGCGACAACGCGGCCGGCACGCAGCGTGCGCTGCGAACGCCGACGTTCTGGGCGCTGGTCGTCTGCTTTACCGCCTACTACGCAACCTTCGCAGCGCTGACGTTTCACCTCGTCCCGCTATTGACTGAACGTAACGTAGCGCCGGCGGTTGTCATCGCAACGATGGCGGTCATTGGCCCGGCGCAGGTGCTCGCGCGCATTCTCTGGTTCACGATCGGCCGCAAGGTCCGGCCGTCGGCCATGGGTATGGTGATCACGACAGCGTTCCCGGCTTCTGTCGTGATTCTGATGCTCGCCGGCAAGTCGCCCGTTTTGCTGATTCTGTTTGCGATCGTGTATGGCGGCGCCAACGGGATGATGACGATTTTGCGCGGGACGATCGTGCAGGACGTGATGTGGACGGAAGGTTACGGCGCGGTGAGCGGCCTGCTTTCGATGCCGTCGAACGTCGCCAAAGGCATCGCACCGATTTCCGCGGCGGCGATCTGGTCGATCGGACGTGACTATGTTCCGGTCGAGTGCGCGGTGTTGCTTGTGTCGCTGGTGTCCGCCGCGGCGTTCGTGGTGGCGATGCGCCTAGCCGGCAACGAACGCCGTCGCTCCTTCGAGCAATCGGCTAGCGGCTGATGGTGGCCGTTCCGATTGTCTGATTTGACACAGTCGACAAACATCACCAGCTGAACCGGTAACCCGCCTGTGCGAACACGTTGCGCCGGTACTCGCCGCTGAAGTCATGCGCGTATTTCACGTTCGCGTACAGTTCAGCGCTTTTGCCGAAGCTGCCCGTGATTCCGACGCCGAGCTCGTACCACGTCTTGCCCAGCTCATTGTCGAGCGACGTGCTGGCAACCGTAGTTTGTCCCGGCGAGAAGAAGTCATGCAGCACGTCGGCGGTGAAATAAGGCGTGACGGCCGACGTCTTCGATTCATTGCTCAGATTGGCCCTGAAGAGCCGGAACCCGAGGCGGCCGCGCAACCCGTTCGTCGTATTCGCGCCGACCGGCGAGATGCCGTCGTCGAAATCGTTCAGGTGCAGGTATTGATACAACAGTTGGGCCTGCGGTTCGATCGCGACGGTGGTCGAACCGAGCAGGAAGGGCTTGCCGGCTTCTCCGGAAACGCCTGCGCCAAAGCCGTTCTGGCTGGCGCCGTCGCCGAGAATATCGCCGTACCGGTTGTGATAATGCGTCAGTTGCCCGACGCCGTCGAAGTAGGTGCCGTCAGGCAGGTACCGCGTCCAGTAGCCGCCAATCGATTGCGCCTGCGTTTCAACGGTGCCGGTCGAGTCCGGCAGCCCGACGGTGCTTCGCGCGCTGTCGCTGAATGACGCGGACGTGGACCCGATGGTCACCGTTGCGCCCGCATGCGTGCTGCCGCCGTCGGCGCCGCGCGCGAGCGTCCAGTCCTTGCCGAACTGTGCGAAGAAGGTACGCTCGTCGGCGGAGAAGCGGTTGCCGGCGTCCGCATCGAGGTTCTGTCCGCCGATGCGGCCCCAGACGCCGTTGTTGTTCGCAGGTTGCCCCGATTGCGCCGATGGTGCCGATTGTGCCGATTGCCCCGACTCGACGCTCGCCATGTCGCCGACGCGCTCCTGCAAGCGGCCGAGGATCGTATAGCCATAGTCGAAGTTGAGCAGCGGCGTGACGGAATAGCCGGCGACTGCCGGACGATATGCGACCGGCGCTGCCGCAGCCGCATTGTTGCTCGCTGGCGGCGTGGTGTTTGCGGAGGATGCCGGCGCCTCGAACTGCGATCGCAGATACCAGTCGTTCGCGCTTGCCGCACCACCCTGATACAGCAGGTACTGATATGCGCCGGCCTGAACCGGCGCCACGAGATGGAAACTGTTTGCTGCCGACGTGCCGTTGACCTGCACGAGTTGAATGCCGTCGCCGACGGTCAGCGCCCCTGAACCCGACCCATTGACCTTGATGCCCGTCGTGCCGCTGGCATTGCCGCCCACGACGAGCCGGTCGGATTGCGCTGCGGCACCGCCTGCGTTGAGCACCGTGTTCAGCGCGAGTTGCCCGTTCGTGCCTGCATAGTTGCCGGCGACGTTCAGCACGTTGCCGATCTGGCCGGATGCCGCTGCCAGATTGACGAGACCCGCGTTGTTTAAATTGCCGCCGATGTTGAACGAACCCGTGCTGCCCGATGCGAATGACGCGATCGCGTTCGCCGCCGCAACCGTGCCGCTATTGTTCACCGAACCCGACACCGTGCCGTAGCCGCCGAGCGTCGCGCTTGCCGCGACGCTTGTCAGGCCCGATCCGATCGTCGCGTTCGTATGCGCCGCATCGCCGACCGCCAGCGTGCCGGCCATCACATTGGTGCCGCCGGAGTAGCTGTTCGCGGCGGTCAGGATCGTTGTGCCCGTGCCGACCTGATTGACCGCGCCGGTGCCGCTGATCACGTTATCGAAAGTGAATGCATCGCTGCGGTTGAAGGCGAGGGTCGCGTCGTCGGTGACGTTGCCGATGATGCTGCCGCTCGTGCCGCCGTTGCCGATCTGCAGCGTGCCTTGCTGGATCGACCACGGCGTAGCAGTGGTGCCCGTGCCGGTCAAAGCCCAGGTGCTCGTGCCGGTCTTTTCGAAGACATTGAAGTTCTGGTACTGAGCGGTGGCGCCGATCGATGAGACGTCGAATACGTCGTTCGCGGCGCCGCCGAGGATCAGCGTGTTGTTGCCCGCTGCCGCTGCATTGGCCACGACGTTGCCCGTGATGGTGGATCCCGCTTGCAGCTCGAGCGACAGGGTGCCCGTATTCCCGGCGGTGAACTGGATCGCATTGGCCCCGCCGGTGCCGGCCTGCAGGGTGCCGCTGTTGGTCAGCGTCATGCTGCCGCTGTTCACCTGAATCGCAGCCGCCCCGTTGCCGCCGATGATCGTGCCGGTATTGACGATCGGCGCCGTGCCGAGGCGAAAACTCACACCTGCCGCGCCCACATGGGCGCCCGTCAGATCTGAGCCGCCGCGAATCGTGCCATGGTTGATCAATGTCGAGATAGCACCGGGGCCGCCCGCGAGCACGCCAAAGCCGGCCCCCGTGCCGCCATTGGTATTTCCTCCCTGAATCGTGCCGTTGTTGGTCAGCGTGGCGCCTCGCTGGATCTCGGCGCCGATTCCTCCCACGCCGGTGGACGACGAGCTTCCGCCGCTAATCGTGCCGTTGTTCGTGAGCGTCGCGTCTGTCATAAACACGCCAAGACCGCCGGTTTGCCCAGCGCCGGCGCTGCCCGCAGTTATCGCGCCGTTATTGATGACGGTCGTGGGTACGGTTGTACCGTTCAGCTGCGAGCCCGCTCCCCCTGTACTCCCGGCTCCATTGACTCCAGCCAGATTTCCATCGATGGTCAGCGTGCCTGACCATGAGGTGGCGCCCGTTAGCGTGAAGCTTCCGGTATCAATCGTGATGGCCTTGGTGGTGCCTGGTAGCGCGCCTGAGAGCTGGAAACTCCCGCTCAACTGGATGGTGGAACTGGCGTCGGTGGATGAGTTGGCAGTGTTGATTGCATCGACGAGGCTTTGCTGACTGTTCACGCCCGGGATGACCACTGCCAACGCCGGCCGCGGGAGCGTGCCGGCCATCGCCAGCGCGAGGCAGGAGAGGGCAAAGCGTTCGTATCGTCGTGTGTGCCGCTTCGACCGATCATTTGAAACTTTGTCCTGCCCGCGATCGCCAGGCCCAGAAGCCGTCGTGTCGTCAACGGCGACCACCCCACCCCGAATATTCTTGTAAGCAAACCGATTCGCGCGATTGTCCATTCTCGTTCTCTAACGTGTCCGGTACCGCGCGCACGTTAGCAGAGGCATTCGGGCAGGATTGTGAACGATTGTGAACTGCGGTGTCGCACGATAAATGGGCCGGGCACGGAACGCGTTCGAGCGCTTTTTCGGACTCAACCCGGTGACGAGGTTAAGAGAATGCGTGCGAGTTCTCCGGTATGGCGATCACTGATCGGCCGCCGAACGCGGCCGTGTATTCCTTCGGCCACGCCGTGATATTTCTTCGTATCTCACGCAGAGAACGATACCGAACCGTAGCGGTGGATGAGTCCAACCGGGCTGGGAATATAACGGCGATGCCACACGTTAATTTATTAACGTGCGTATGCACTTTAAACGGGAACGCAGCGACATGAATCTTGCCGACTTTCAGACCGACTCGTTTTTCCAGAACCCGTACCCGACTTATGCGGCCTTGCGCGCGCAGGGTCCGATCGTGCCGGTCGCGCCGAACCTGATGATGACAGGGCACTACGACGTCATCGATGCATTGCTTCACGATCGCCGCATGGGCAGGGCTTACCTGGAAAGCGTCCAGACGCGGTATGGCCATGCCGGCCCGGATCAGCCGATATTCCGGCGCATGAGCCAGACGATTCTCGCGATGAATGCGCCCGCTCATACGCCATTACGCAGTCTGATGATGAAGGCATTCAACGCGCGGCAAGTCGAGTCGATACGCGAGATTGCGCGCGCCACGGCGAACCGGCTCGTCGACGGGTTGACGAAGGCCGAAAGCGCGGACCTTGTCGCGAGCTATGCGCGGCCGTTGCCGGTTCAGACTCTCTGCCGCATGCTGGGCCTGCCGGTCGAAGACGCGGCCGCGCTCGCGGATGCGACCCGCGTGGTGGCACGTACGCTCGACGTGTCGCCGATACCGTTTGATGAACCCGGCGATCTGAACAAAGCCTGCGCGACGCTGGAGCGATATTTCACGGAAGTGATCGAGGCACGCCGCAAGCAGCCCGGCGACGATCTGATATCGCTGTTGCTGAGCGTCGAAGAAAGCGGCGTGATGCTGACCGAAGACGAAGTCATCGCGAATCTGATGCTGTTGTTCGCTGCGGGCCATGAGACATCGTCGAATATGATCGGCAATATGCTGGTTGCGTTGCATCGTCATCCGGAGCAGTTGCATTCTGTCAAACGGCACCGCGAACTGATTTCTCAGGCCGTACTCGAATGCGCGCGCTACGAGGGCGCGGCGCAATCGACGGTCCGCACTGCGCTGGAAGACATTCAGATTGCCGGCACGACCGTGCCGCGCAACACCGTCGTTCTGCTGGTGCTGGGTTCGGCGAATCGCGACCCTGCGAAATTCATCGATCCGGATCGGCTCGATATCGCGCGCGATGATGCACGGCAGTTATCGTTCGGCGCGGGCATTCACCATTGCCTTGGGTATCGGCTGGCGCTGCTGCAGCTCGAGACGTCGCTGAGCGTATTGCTCGAGCGTCTGCCGCGCCTGCGGCTGACGAACCTCGATGATCTGCAGTGGCATCAGCGCATCACCCAGCGCGGAGTGAATGCGTTGACAGGCTACTGGTAGGCGCAGTACACGCGTCGACTCGACTATCGACTTCGCCTGTACGCCGTCGCACAGAACTTTGTGAAGCACTCTGCGAAATTGATGCGACAGATGCGCATGGAGCGAGGGCAAGCGATGAGCCGTTTAAGCCAGGTGCTAATCGTGGCTTCGATATCAGTTCTGTCAATCCTGGTTGCCGCAGCGGATCCCGCATCGAATGCGGCTTCGACGTCGGCGCCTGTACCTGTACCTGCGCCGGCCTCGAGCGATGCTCCCCATGCGGGCGACATCGATTTGAGCGGATACACGCTGACCTTCGAAGACAATTTCGATCGTCTGAGCGTCGCGACCGGCTCGCCGAAAGGCAGTGCGACCTGGTTTCACATTCCGCCCTACGGACGGGCCGCAAACTACTCAGCTTCAAAGTGGGATAGCCGCGCGCTCAGCGTTTCCGGGGGCATCTTGTCCATCAAGGCATACAAGGACGCTGCCGGCGCCTGGCGTTCCGGCAACATCTCGTCGATGGACGAAGCCGGCCAGGGTTTTGCGCAACGCTACGGGTATTTTGAAGTGAGGGCGAAGATGCCGGAGTCCGGTACGGGATCCTGGCCGGCATTCTGGCTGATGAGTTCGACGTCCATCAATAACGCGTCGGGAAAACGGTTCTCGGAGATCGATATCTTCGAGTGGTACGGCAAGACGTACACGGATGATCGCGCCATTATTTCAGAAGCGTCGCACAACTGGGCGCCCGGCGGCGCGCGTGCTGAAGGGGCGGAATTTTTCTCGCCTGCCACGCCGATGCCGAACGGCGCAAAGCCCTGGAAGGGCTACCATATCTATGGTTGCCAGATCGACCCGGTGCACATCACCTGGTATATCGACGGCGTGCAGACCAATCAGATGCCGACCTCGAATGCCGCGGCCTATATGACAGGGCCTTATTACATGATGCTCGACTACGCGCTGGGCGGCGGTTGGCCGATAGACAAAGTTGTCAAAGATTCCACATTCGATATCGACTGGGTTCGCGTTTACGCGTTACCGGCGTCGGTCGGGCGGCCTGAATAACCGGCCGCGGCGCTATAGCATTTCCGCCCGAAGCTCTCTCACGCCATGCCCCAGCTTGCGGCGCAGCAACGTTCTTAATGTTGCCGAATCGGCGTAACCCACTTCACTCGCGATGGTCTCCAGGTCGCACCCTTCCGAAACAAGTTGCCGCGCGCGCTCGATCCGCAGATCCTGAAAGAATTCCAAAGGCGACTTGCCCAGCACCGCTTCTGTCCGGCGCTGCAGGGTTCGCGAATGAACCGCCAGGGCCTTTGCTGCGTCCGTCAGTGAAAAGCCATTGGACAGGTTATCCCGGGCCCATCTTTCGAACTTCGAGATTAGCGGATCGGCGTGGGCCAGATAGTCCGGAATGATGTAGTGCGCCTGGGACGAACGTTTGTCGATCAGCATGAAGCGGGCGACCAGAGCGGCCAGTTCCGGCGTCGCATGACGAACCAGCCAGAGCGCAAGATCGAGATGCCCCATGGCGGCGCCCGCCGTCACGATCCGGCCGGACTCGACAATCATCCGGGAATCGTCCAGTTTGACCGTCGGATAGCGCTGCCGGAAAAACGGCGCAAGCGACCACGTTGTCGTCGCCTCTGCGCCGTTCAGAATTCCTGATTCGGCGAGCACAAAGGTGCCGATGCATGCCGCCGCCACGTGAATCCCGGCGGCGTGCCAGGTCTGCAATTGGGGCAGCGCGTTCCGTATATCCGGACGTTGCAGGGTTTGCGCCAAACGTTCGGATTGCTTGGCGTTCAGCGCGGGAACGATGACCCAATCCGGCCGGCGAACCGCACTCAACGGCTCGACAGACACGGACAAACCCAGCGCCGTGCGTATGCGCTTGCGCGGGCCCACCAGGGTGACTTCGAAAGGCGGTGCGTCGAACCCTTGCGCCGCGGCCAGTTCGTTCGCTGTGGCAAATGTGTCGAGCAGCACCGTCATGCCGGTGTCGAACACTTCATCGAAGACGAGCAGGGTCAATCGCATATCGTGTGAATGTCGTGAATGTCGTGAATGTCGTGAATGTCGTGAATGTCGTGAATGTCGTGAATGTCGTGAATGTCGTGAATGTCGCTATTAATGTCGTTTGTGACTATAGTGCGCAACCGTCTCCGAGTCTAGACTGCGAAGCAATCCGGCGTCGACTTCGATCGCCGCAGCCCTCAGTCCGATGGAACACGCACCCATGAAATTCACGCCGGAACTTGATGTCCTGACGCTCACGGCGAGCGCGACGCTCCTGATGTGGATTCCGTACACGGCCGCCAGAATCATGACGCGCGGCTTGCCGGCGGTCTTGAACAATCCTGACCCCTCGTATCCGCGCGATCCGGCCTGGGCCGAACGCGCACGGCTCGCGCACGCGAATGCGATCGAGAATCTCGCGGTGTTCGCGACGCTCGTGCTGATCTGCGCGGCGATCGGGATAAGCACGCCGGCGACGGTCTTCGCGGCCAGGCTGTATTTGTTCGCGCGGCTGGTTCACTACGTTGTCTATGCGGCAGGTATTCCGATTGTGCGCACGGTCGCCTTTCTGGTCGGCTTCGCGGCGACGCTCGTGTTCGCAGTCGCGTTGCTCGGTCAGGCGAGCTAGTCGCGCGACGCGGCCTATTGTTCATCCTTATTGCGGGAATACCTATGAATTCTTCTCCCAGCACCATTCTCGACACGATTGGCAACACGCCGCTGTTGCCGTTGCGCCATGTCGTGCCGTCCAACGGCGCGCGGATTTTCATCAAGCTGGAAAGCCAGAATCCCACGGGGAGTATGAAGGACCGCATCGCGCTCGCGATGATCGAAGCGCCGGAACGCGATGGACGGCTCAAGCCCGGCGGCGCAGTGGTCGAATACACGGGCGGCAGTACAGGCGTTTCGTTGGCGCTGGTGTGTTCCGTCAAGCGACATCCGCTGCATCTTGTGTCATCCGATGCGTTCTCGAAAGAGAAGCTCGATCATATGCGTCTGCTGGGCGCGAAGCTGACGATTATCCCAAGCGACAATGGCAAGCAGACCGAGAAGCTGACAAAGGACATGATCCGCGAAGCGCATCGGATTGCGGACGATATGGGCGCGTACATTACCGCGCAGATGAAAAACACCGATCAGCTCGACGCGTACACCAGGATGGCCGACGAAATCTGGCGTCAAACCCGTGGTCGCATCGACGGCTTCGTCGGCAGCGTGGGCACGGCCGCGTCGATTCGCGGGCTCTCCACGCGTTTGCGCGAACACGATGCGCGGATTCGCGTGGTTGGTGTCGAACCCGCGGAGTCGGCGGTATTGTCGGGCGGCCCGACCGGCGCGCATAAGATCGACGGGATCGGCGCGGGTTATGTCGTGCCGCTTTGGCATGACAGGATTGCCGACGAACTCGGGCGTGTTTCCACCGACGAAGCGAGAGCCATGGCGTTTCGACTGGCGGCCGAGGAGGGACTGTTCTGCGGCACGTCCACGGGCGCAAACGTCACAGGCGCGTTGCGTCTTGCCGAACGTCTTGGCCCGAACGCCACGATTGTGACGATCATGTGCGATACCGGCATGAAGTACCTGAACTCGTTTGCGCAGTCGCTGGATTAACGGTTGCGCGATGCTTCGTAGCCGTTCGGCGTCGTGTCGAACGGCAGACTGTCTGCGCTTGAGTTTATTTGACCGATCGAGTCACGGCGCGCACCACGGCGGCACCCGTCTCATCCGCTTATTCGATCCGCTCGCGGCAACCGCGGATAGTTCGCCCGTTTGCGGGTCCACCTCTCGAATGTCTCGCGCACCACCTTAAGGCGTTCAACAATACGCCGCACGGTGCGATTCAGGAGGTCGCGTATCAGTGCGGCTTTACGAGTGCGGCGCACTTCAGCCGCGCGTTCAGGGAACGCTTTGGCCTGTCGCCGCGCGAGTATGCGGCGAGCCTGAAGACGATGAGCGTAGATGTGCTCGAAAGCGGATACGGGTCGCGCAATTGAGGTCGAGGCACGGCCAGGGAAAAACGAAAAGCAAACACGACACGGACGACGCGAATGCGGCGTTGTCTGTGTCGTCAAGTTCAGCGTATCGACTGGCAGCTCGCGCGCACCTCATCGGTGAAGGCTTGCGGCTGCTCCCATGCCCATGCGGCAAAGTGGCCGCCCTTCGGGAGGCGGTGGTCGTGGATCAGTTTTGGATACGCCTGCTCCGTCCAGCTGCGCGGCGCGTCAGCGGCGCTTGCTCGCGACGGCGGGCTAGATGAATTCAGCAACGCGGACAATCACAAATGCCGCCGGCACGAGCATCGCCTGTGCGCATAGCGTGCCGAGCACACGCGCGCCCGCAAGCGTCGTGATGGCCCGGCGGAAGCTGTTCTCCGAAACCCGGCCTTCGATGACATCGTCGGTCATGACGGAAACCTGCGGATCGATGATGACCGCCAATACGACGGTCGCGAACCTGTTGATGACCGACGACAGGTTCGCGCATGTTACGCGCAGCTCGGGCTTCAGATATCCGGCATACAACGACGCGAACACACCGACTGTCCAGATCGCCATGGCGACGACGTTCAATACGATGACCTTCCAGGACAATCCCGTGCTCGCGGCCAACTGCGTGACGTTGTGCCGCGAAGGAAGCCGCGCACCAATGCGGATATAGTCGACGCCCGCACGACTGAAGATACGCAGCAACAGACGGGGAATCGACCGGTTTGCCTGAAAGTGATCGACGGCGCGGCTGAAATAACGCTGGAACGTAGGAATCAGAAACGACCCGGCAATGCTTGCGACGGTGGCGGTGAGCAGGAATAGCCGAAAGTCGGCGAGCAACCCGCTACCCATGTGATGCGCGATATCCAGTTCGACCCGTTTCGCGATGAACGGCCCTTGAAGAGAATTGGCCGTCCGGGAAACCAGTGCAATGATCCCGAAAAGCGAAAACGATAAGGCTATGCGGCGCGTGCGAACGCCGGCGATCCGCACGGCATAGGCCAACGTCGCGATCACGTGGATGACGAATGTAAGCCCGCAAATCACATAAAGCTGACTGTCCATGGCATCACCGCGCGTATGGCAGGGACATGAGTGTACCTGAGCGAAGTTGCCGTACCGACCGTCGACGGCCGGAGCATTTCATCCTGACGATCCGGCCTGAGCCTGCGTAATCCGCCTGGGTGTGGTGGGCGAGAAATTCCCGCAATAAAGGCCGCCGCACGCCAGGCCCAGCTTACAGATAGCGGCGTTCCAGATGCGCGCGGAAGTGCTTCGTGTTGAGCGCTTCACCAGTGGCGTCGGTCATGAGTTTATCTGTGCGATGGAGACTGCCTTTGCTCCAGATATTCTCTTCGAGCCAGCCGGATAAGCCTTGCAGATTTTCCTCCGAAATTTCGCCGTTCAGCGACGGCAAAGCCCTGAGCGCGGCCTGGAACAACTGCGCCGCATACATCGCGCCCAGCGTGTACGTCGGGAAGTAGCCGAATGCCCCTTGAGTCCAGTGAATGTCCTGCATGCAGCCGTTCTGATAATTGCCTTCAGTGCCGATGCCCAGATAGTCCTGCATCTTCTGGTTCCACAAAGCGGGAATGTCATCGACCTCGATCTGACCTTCGATCAACGCCTTTTCAATCTCATAACGCAAGATGACATGCAACGGATAACTGATCTCGTCCGCGTCCACGCGGATCAATCCCGGTCTGGCCCGTTGAGCCAGCGCGATGAAATTGGCTTCAGTCAACGCAGGCGATTGACCAAACGCCGTTACGACGAGTGGATGCAGCATCTGAAGAAACGGCGTGCTACGCGCCACCTGCATTTCAAACATCAGGCTTTGTGATTCGTGAATGCCCATTGAGCGCGCGAGGCCGGCCGGTTGGTCACGCCATGCCTGAGGCAGATTCTGCTCATACCGCCCGTGGCCGGTTTCATGTATGGTGGCAAACAGCGCGGGCATGAAACTGGTTTCGTCGTAGCGCGTGGTGATACGCACATCTTGCGGCACGCCACCAGAAAACGGGTGCGCGCTCGAGTCCAGCCGACCGGCCGAAAAATTAAAGCCCAGAATACGCATCACCTTCAAGGCCAGTTCACGTTGCTTGCCTGGATCGAACGGGCCTTGCAAGGGCAGCGGCGGATTAGGCGCCTGTTTAGCCACGACCCGTCGCAGCAGGTCGGGCAGCCACGTTTTGAGGTCGCCAAAAATGCGATCCAATTCCTCACTTCGCATGCCCGGCTCGTACAAATCAAGTAGCGCATCGTATCGGGACACGCCGGTCGCCTCGGCACGGATTTTCGCTTCTTCGCGAGTCAGCTTCACCACTTCATGCAGATTCGACGCGAAGCCGACCCAGTCATTGGCAGGGCGCTGCGTGCGCCATGCGAAGCCGCACTTGCCGGTGGCCAGAGACCTCGCCTCGATCAATGCATCCGGCAACACAACGGCCCGGCGATAGGTGTTGCGCATTTCGGTCAGGTTAGCTTCATCCGCGCCCTCCAATGTTTCTTTCGAGGCGCTCTCCAGCAGCACGCCCACCTTCGGGTCGCACAGCAACTGATGACACAGCACGTCAATCTCGGCCAGTGCCTCAGACCGCGCCTGACTACCCTCGTGCGACATCATCGTTTGCATGTCCCAATGGGCGATTGCTGACAGATGGTTAAAGCGGCTGATGCGGGCAAAGATGCTGCGCAATTGCTGGTAAGCGGTGTTCATGGGGCTTCCACGTCTCGAAGTGAATGGTGTCACTGCCGGTTTGCAAGGCTTCCGATGCAGCATGCGGTGCTGAAAGTTTGCTGCACGCGTCACATGGCCGCTGCCGCATTCCACAGACTCAACGCATCAATATACAAGCCTATTCCATTTTCAAACCGTAAGGCCGCCGGCTGTCGCATGATTCACGCTGGCAAACCTTTGCCGCGCAAAACCGATGCCGGAGTCTGAAACGATGGACGACACGCTTAACGCATCGCGTTCACGAGGTGGTGTGTTCACGGCCAGCTGCGAATGGCGGGCAGGCCGCGGGTGCGCGTCGGAACCGCGCGGTCATAGTTTTACGACCTGCAGCACCGCGTCGGCAAATGCGTTGGGCGCTTCTTGCGGCAAGTTGTGACCGATGCCGCCGCTGATGTCACGATGCTGGTAACCGGCAGTAAACTGCTTCGCATAGGCAGCGGGTGGCTGATGCGGTGCGCCGTTCGCATCGCCTTCTAACGTAATGGTGGGCACGGAGATCTTCGGCGCCTGCGCCAGTCGTCTTTCCAGATCGTCGTACTCCGCTTCGCCCTGGGCCAATCCCAACCGCCAACGGTAGTTATGGATGACGATCGCTACATGGTCCGGATTGTCGAACGCCGCAGCCGTCCGCAGAAATGTGGCGTCGTCGAACTTGAATTGCGGTGAGGCATGCTGCCAGATCATCCTGTTGAAGTCGGCGCGATGCTCCGCATAACCTGTGGCGCCGCGCTCCGTCGCGAAGTAATACTGGAACCATGCCTGCAGTTCGGCCTGCGGCGCCTGCGGCTTCCGGTTGGCCTGCTGGCTGCCGATCAGATAGCCGCTCACCGATACCAGCGCGCGACAACGTTCGGGCCATAGCGCGGCGATGATATCGGCCGCGCGCCCTCCCCAGTCAAAGCCGGCAATCACTGCCTTATCGATTTTCAGCACATCCATCAGCGCAATGATGTCTACTGCGAATACGGACTGTTGTCCGTTGCGCGGCGTGTCCGCGCGAAGGATGCGTGTCGAACCGTAGCCTCTGAGGTACGGCACGATGACGCGGTAGCCCGCGGCCGCCAGGATGGGGGCGACGTCGACGAAACTGTGGATGTCGTGGGGCCAGCCGTGCAGCAGGATGGCAACCGGCCCATTGGCCGGTCCCGTCTCGGCGTAACCGACGCTCAGTTTGCCGGCCTCGACCTGGCGGATCGGGCCGAATGAGGTGGATGAAACCGTTCGCTGTGAGGCGGCGGTTTGTGGCGGCGCGCTGGCCTTGGCCACATTCGGCAGGTCCAGCATGGTAAGGCCAGCCAAAGCCGAGGTGCCGCTCAACAAGCGGCGGCGTCGCATGTTCACTGGATTCGACATGTCCGAATTTTCACGAGGGCACTTCCGGTTAGTTGACGCCGAGCAGTTCCTTTTCCGGATCCCGATCTTGTGGCGGGGCCGCTGACGGCTTGCGCCGCGGAGCTCGAATGCGCGCCGCGTGGCCGCCTACGCCGTCGCTGCGCGTGCCCCGATGCACACGGCGAGCGCATGACCCAACACCACCGCGACGATGCATAGCATCACCGCGGCCACGCACAAAACGACCGAACTCAGCACATTGCTTGCGAGCCCCGTCGACGCGCCGGCGCGCAGCAGTTCCAGCGTCTGGAGGCAGAACGAGACGGCAGCGAAACCGCCGCAGACACCGGCCATGACAAGCGTGCGCAGGTCGGCGCTTATGGCCGGCGCCCCATCAGGCAGCATGACGGCGGAGAAGAAGCCGATGAGGAAGCTGCCCGCGATGTTGATCAGTATCGTGCGCCAGGCGATTGATCCGCCCGGCGCGCGGGCCGCGAGGTGCTTGATCCAATAACGGCCGACACTGCCGACGACTCCGCCCACAGCAACGTAGAGATAGGGGTTCATGACCGAACTCACATGCTGGACAAGTCCGGGTGAAGACTCCGGACCGGGCTGACTGCTTCCAGCAGCGATGCGGCCGGCGGGACGGTGGACTTCGCCAGTTGAGATTTCATGACCTACCTCTGCGGATGATTGACAGGGGACGTACAAAGCCTGACAACGTTACTATCTAACGTTTGTTAGGGGGAATGCTAGGGGCTATAATATGGACCGTCAACTCCTTTTTAGAGCGAGCCCGTGAAAAACCGAGCAGAGACGAATTCGAGCGACAGGATCCTGGCGGCCGCTAGAGATATTGCACAGGCGCATGGTTACGGCGGGTTGAACGTCCGTAGCCTTGCGGAAGAGGTGGGTATCAAGGCCGCGAGCCTTTACCATCATTTTCCGAGCAAGGCCGACCTCGCGGCCGCGGTTGCGAGGCGCTACTGGGAGGACGCGGCCGCACTGCTGGAAGCGCTATCGGCCGAAGTGCGAGATCCCGTCGAACGCCTGCGCAGATACCCCGACGTGACGTTTCGCAAGTCGCTTGAAAACGGCAATCGCATGTGTCTTGCAAGCTTTATGACTGCCGAGTACGACGATCTGCCCGAGGTGGTGAAGACAGAGGTTCAAACCTTCGCTGATGTCAATACCGCATGGCTCGCCAAGACCTTGTCCGCAGCAGGCATCGTCGGGCCGAGAGAAGCGAAGAAGCGAGCGCGCTCCATCTTTTCTGCAGTCGTCGGCGCCCAGTTGATGGCGCGCGGCCGTTCCGATCTAGCGCTCTTTGATGCGCTGATCGAAGGCTACCGGGCGAGCGGACTCTTGCCGAAGTGAACGAAGCGCACGTACTGCCGTGCCCCCTCAGTGCGCGTCGGGCGGCGGCGCAGCATTGCCGATCGGCCGCGTAAAGAACGCGCAGATGAGCCCCACGCCGAAGCACAGCGCGACGGCAAGGAATGTGTCGGCGAATGTCAGCGTGAGCGCCTCGCGCATCACAAGGGACTGCAGCATGCCCATACTGGCGTTGGCGGCATTGAGCGCGTCGCCCGCTGCGTGCGAGAGCCGTTCAGCCTGCTGCTGCAGAAACGCCCCGACGACCGGTCGACCGACGCTGACGTGCTCCGCGAGAATTTCATAGTGGAAATTCAGGCGATCGTTCAGCATCGTGCTGACGACCGCGATACCTATCGCACCGCCGAGATTTCGCATCAGATTAAAAAGCCCGCTCGCCGCTCTGAGCCGCTCAGGCGGCAAAGACCCCAATGCGAGGATGACGATGGGCGGAATGGCAAATTGCTGACCGAATCCGCGCAGCGCCTGAGGAAGCAGCAACTGTTCCCAGCCCCAGTCGTTGGTCAACGGTACATAAAGGTAGCAGCCGATGCCGAACATCGCGAGACCGATCATCATGAGATGACGCATGCTGATGTATTTCGCGAGCAGCGTATACACCACCATGCCGAGCAACTGGAAGCATCCGACGGACAGTAACGCAATGCCGGTTTGAAGCGAATCGAAGCCTCGCACGCGCGTGAGAAACACGGGTGTCAGAAAGACCGTGCAGAAGATGCCGATACCGATGATGAACGACAGGAGGCTGCAGATTCCGAAGTTCCGGACAGCCAGCGCACGCAGGTCGACAATGGGTTCTTTGGCGGTGAATGCGTGCACGAGGAACAGGAAGCCGCATATGGCGCAGACCCACGTACACGTGAGAATCACATCGTCGCCGAGCCAGTTTTTGCGCGGCCCTTCTTCAAGCACATATTCAAGGCAACCGAGGCACCCGGACATCAGCAATACGCCCAGATAGTCGCCCTTTTTGAGCAGGGAAAGATCCGCGCGGTCAAAGTTGACATACCGGGGCACAACTGCGGCGACGATGATGCCCGGTACTACGTTCAGGTAGAACAACCAGTGCCACGACCACTCGGCCGTCACCCACCCCCCGATGACTGGCCCGATGGTCGGCGCGAGCGTCGAGAGCGCACCGATTGTGGTTGATGCGATGAGCCGCTGCTTCGGTGGGAAGATCACGAATACGGTTGTGTAGACGGTGGGTATCATGGCGGCGCCAAGCGCCCCTTGAAGACCGCGAAACAGGATCATCGAGTTGATGTCCCACGCGAGCCCACAGAGCATGCTGGTAATCGTGAACCCGAGTGCGGAAAATGCGAACACCCAGCGTGTCGAGAAGACTCGGGTTAGCCAGCCCGACATCGGAATGACGATGATTTCCGCAATCAGATAAGACGTTTGTACCCAAGACAGCTCGTCCTGGCTCGCAGAGAGTCCGCCGCCAATGTCGCGTAGCGACGACGCGACAATCTGTATATCGAGGGTCGCCATGAAGAAGCCAAGACACATGATGCCGAACGCAAAGAGTTTCGTGCTCGTTGGCAGGTCCATGGGATTCGGCAAAGGCGCGACGGTTGAAGTGCTCATGTCGTTCTACTGTGTATATACACAACAAATAAATGAATGAAAGCCATATATTTCCCGGAACTCGGTACGGCTGCTTTGAGAGCAAAGGCAAGCACGGTGAGTTCCGCTCTTTTTCGGGGATATCCTCTGAAAAACGGGAGTTGACGACTGGGATTATAAGGCCTAAAGTTTCACCTAACAAACGTTAGGTAACAACATCGGCGGCATGTCGATTGCAATGCGTTCGTCGTCTGCGAAGACTGGCTATCGTTCCTGAGGAAGCGGGCTGGGCCGCCAATCTGCTGGTTTATCAATCATCGGAATTCGACTATGAAGTCAGAGATCTTGTATCAGGATGCAACAGGGCTGGCTGAACTGATCCGCAAACGGGAGATTTCGCCGGTCGAGGTCATGCAGGCGCATCTCGATCGAATCGAAGCCGTCAATCCCAAAGTCAACGCCATCGTCACGGTCGCAGACGACGCGCTGAAGGCCGCGAAGACAGCGGAAGCCGCGGTGCTGCAAGGTCATGAGCTTGGGCCGCTGCATGGTGTGCCCTTTACCGTGAAGGACTCGATCGACACCGCGGGTGTGCCGACCCAACGCGGCTCGCTGGTTTTCAAGGGACGCATACCGGATGCCGACGCAACCAGCGTCGCCCGAATCAAAAAGGCCGGCGGTATTCTGCTCGCGAAGACAAACCTGCCTGAGTTTTCGTTCTCATTTGAAACCGACAATCTTCTCAGCGGCCGTTCGAACAATCCGTGGGACCTGCAGCGCACACCGGGCGGCTCGAGCGGCGGTGAATCGGCGGCCATAGCAGCCGGTATGTCGCCGCTCGGACTCGGCACGGATCTCGGCAACTCCGTGCGCGGACCCGCTGCGCAAACCGGGATCGTCGCGCTCAAGGCGACGCACGGGCGCGTGCCGATGACAGGAATCTGGCCGCGCGCACCGCGCCGCTTCTGGCATGTTGGCCCGATGGCTCGCAGTATTCGCGATCTCGCCCTCGCGTTTTCGCAGTTGTCGGGTCCCGACGGCCTGGACGCTTTCGCGACCAGCGCAGTTCCGTTTGACGCGGGAATGGGGCGCTCGCCGCATCGGCAGTTGCGCGTGGGCTGGATGGTGGGACCCGGCTTCGGGCCTGTCGATTCCGAAGTTGCCGCCACTGTTCAAGCGGCAGCGCAAGCGTTGCAGGACGTCGGATGCCTTGTCGAGCCGGTACGTATACCTGCGCTCGAGCGAGACTTCGCCAATGACGTGTTCAACCGTCTGCACGTCATGGAAATGAAGCGGGAATTCGCGGAAGCAACTGCCGGGCGCAGCCACGACGAACTGTACAGGACGACCCAACGCATGCTCACCCGGCCCGATGTGTCCATGCAGGACTATATCGATGCCGAACTGGCCGTAGAGCGGCTGCGCGACGGATACGCCGAATTCTTTGCGAAGTACGACGCGTTGATTACCCAGGTGTTGCCAATCCCGGCCCACAAACATGGCGTCGACGCACTCACCATCAACGGTCAGACGGTGGAGGTCTCTTATATCAGGAGCGCGGCCGTCCCGCTCAACGTCACGGGCTTGCCCGGCATCTCGATGCGGTTCGGTACAAGCGAGGAGGGGCTGCCGATCAATGTTCAGATTGTTGGCAGCTGGCAGGCCGAGTCGACCATCCTCCATCTCGCAACGATGCTCGAGTCGATCAGCCCGGTTCGTCATTTGCATCCTGATGTTTGAGCGACTGGAAGCGAGACATTCAACGGACGAACATCCGGTTGTTTCGCTACCCGCTCGCTCTACGCGAGACTTCGTCTAGGGCTTCGCCTCCTCCTGCTTTGAGCCCATCGCCAAAGCAAGACGGCTTTGTGTCGCGACGAGCTGGTCATCCGTGGTTGCTACCAGCCACAGACGGGCATGTTGCGCGATCCAGCGGTTGTGATCCTTCAATGGGCCCAACGTGGCGGCGGCCTTCCAGACCACCGGCGCGATTTTGCTTTTTCTGCCCGACGGCGCGCCGACCAGCAGACAGTAAGGTCCTAGCGGAAGCGAGACAAACGGAAGTGCCGGACTGGCGTGCGCGCGCCAGTCGATGAACGGCATCTCGCTGACCAACAGCGGCGTGGGCAAGCCGTAGAGCACACTGAAATCGTACAGCGCCAGTTGCTCCCGCATGCCGACGTAAATACGCCGGATGTCGTCGACAACCGCCGCCCGGATTTCGTCCTCGAACATGGGCTCCTGCGCGTAGCGGGCCAACGCGTCGCGCGCTTCCCGTTGATACGCGCTGAACAGGCCGAGTTCCAGGCAGTCCTGTACCGCGCGCTGGACCTCCGCGACAGAGCCGGCTTCCTGTGGCGCGCCCAGCTGCGCCGCCCGCAAAAAGCGGGCAAGTCCCGCTTCCTGGATTGCAGGACCCTCCGCGGCTATATCGTCGACTTCACGATCTTTCGCGAGCGGCACGTAAATATATTCTTCGGCTGCGAAACGCGATTTCTTGCCTTCATCAAACTTGATTTCGCCATCAACGCAGTCGAGAAAGCGAGTGCCGACTCGGCCATGCTCCCAGATCCAGTTTTTCAGGAGCGGACGTAGCGGATGCAGTCTGTCTTGATCGGTCATTGAAACCTCCAGGTGCCCCAGTATAGTTCCAGGTCACCCATCGCTTCGGGTTCTCGCCGGGCCGACCTGTTTCGCGGCGGCCACAAACGCGTCATTGCGGACACCGCACCCGTGCAATGGACGGCTCTCCACCGCTCGAAAGGTCGCTCGAAAGGTCTGGCGACGGCAGGTGCCGCAGCACTGGGTGCCGCGGCGGTGCGAGTAGACACGGGCGCCGGCGCCGATTTTGCACCGCATTGCGACAGCCGTGTGTTTAACACCGGCGGACGTCCGACGAAGAATGATGGTGCTGGCTGGTGGCTGGACAGGCGGTGGCGGTCATGCGACCGTCGTTTTCTTTCAACGTGGGTGAGCCATTCATCGGACGTCGAAGCGCGGGAATTCAACGCACAATTCGAGTCTCGTCAGCCTTTTTTCTTCGTGCTCCCCGGCAGATGCCAGGCGATGAGATCCTGCTCCGGCCGATCGACCGCGCAGCCCCAGTCGAGCGGTTCATCCTGATCGAAGCGTTTGCCAAGCTGCCACGCAATTTCTGCCCGCGCGAGTTGCACGCCCAGATAGAACGCATGCCCGCCATCGTTTTGGACCTTCAACTGCGGATAGAGCTCGAACGGATCGGAAGCCGTCAGATGACCATCGCGGTTGTACACGTGAATGCCGTCGCCCGATACTTGCACACGAAAATTCGGATCGCGCACACCGGCCGCGAATTGCGCGATTTCATCCGCGCTATACGGGAACGGACGCTTCGCATGCAGCGCGGCAAGGTCGCCTGAAATGCCTTTCGGCAGCACCTGCGCCTGTTGCGCCGCGTGCATGATGCGCCGCGCGACATCCGCTTCGCGCACCGCACGTCGCGCATGCAGGCTGACCGACGTGGTCAGCACCGCGGCGATATGCAACTCGGCCGCGACACCGAGCAGCAAGGCATTGATGCCGGTCGTATCCGCTTCGGTCAATTCGGTGACGTTGCCGATTCCAAGCATGATCGCGATCTGCGGATAGCGTTCGCGCAGCGCGACGTAACGTGCGACCGATGCCGCAAAGCCAAACGGAATCGGGTCGAGAATCGGATCCGCGAGAAACGGCTTGCCGCGTGCGAGCAGCGTATCGATCGCCTCATGCAGCGACGCGGTATCGCGCGGCTCGCGCGCGACGACGATCGGCGTGGCCGCCACCTCGTCCGCGATCCACAGCGTGTCGGCATTCAGGCTCATCAGATAGTCGGCGCCCGCACGGCCGCCGCGCAGCAGTTCGTCGCTGAGCATCGAATCGACGCTCACCCGATAGCCCGCATCCTTCAGCATGCGCACCGCGTCTTCGAGATGCGGAAACGGCGTGTCCGGCAGGCAGCCGACGTCGATCACATCGGCGCCTTCATCAGCGTAGTGTTTTGCGCGCGCGGCAATACCGTCGAGATCGAGCCGCGGCGCATCGACGATCTCCGCGAAAATGTCGGTCTCGTAGCGCGACAGGTCCAGCTTGCGGGCCTGCTGTCCGAAGAATTGCGGCAAGTCCTTGATCTCCTCCGGGCCGCGCTGCACCGGTACGCCGAAATGCGCGGTCAGCGCGTCCAGATCGCCGCGGCAGCGGCCGGGCACGATCAGGCGGTCCGCGTCGAGCGGCGCCGCCACGCGCCGGCGGATCAGATCGGCGGTCATCAGCCCGGCGACCTGCAGGCCGATTTCGCGCACCTCCCATGTGAACGGCGGATTCGCAAAATCTTCGAGCACCTGCACGACGCTTTTTTCCGCGAGCCTGCCAGTCAGGAAGACGATGTGTTCCATGCGAGCCCGAGAGTCGACAGCCGTTGCGTGAGCGCGGCGCGCAGTTCGTCGAGCGAGCGCGCGACGGTGGTGTGTTCGATGCGTGCGAGCCGCTCGACGTTCTCGAGTTCGATCGCGCGCGGCCGCAACTCGACCCAGTCGTGCGGACTCTGCGTAATCACGGTCGGCTCGGTATCGCATGCGAAAACGATGCCGGGCACGCATTGCTTGCCGGCTTGCGCATACAGATTGGTCGGCAGCGTATCGGAAATGCCGAACGCGCATTTCGCCACCGTATTGCTGGTTGCGGGCGCAATCACCACTGTGTGATAAAGGCCTTCGTACAGCATGCCGACCGGCACGCTGCTCGCGCTGTTGTCGCGCATCACGCGAAAGCGTTCGCGCAGCTTCGCGACTGGCCATCCATATAGCGGCAGCACTTCCTCGCCGGCCGCGGAAAGGAACATATCGACATCGGGCAGCTGTAGCGCGAGGTCGATCGATTCTTCGATCAGGTGACCGGAACCCGTCACGCACCAGGCAAAGCGCGCGTCGGGACGGAATTCGCCGGGGCGGCGGGCAGGCGACGGCGCGCTCATGGATGGTTCAGCCGCGAGTTGAGCTGCAAGTCGAGCCGCAAGTCGAGCCGCAAGTCGAGCCGCGAATCGGGCCGCGAGGTCAGCCGTACCTCACACATCGTCTAGCGGCGACGTGGACGGCGTGTCGTGCGACAGCCGGATATACAGTCTGTGCATCTTCCGGTACAACGTGTTGCGGCTGATGCCGAGCGTCTTCGCGACATTGCTGACGTTCCAGCGGTGCTCGTCGAGCATCGCCAGCACCGTTTCGCGTTCCTTGATCTGGATCGCGTTGAGCGACGAAACGTCGCAATCGTCCGGCAGCGCGAGCATATCCGGGATACCGCCAGGCGGTTCCGTTGCACGCGCAACGGTCGCCGGCGCGCCGTTGGCCTGCATGATTTCCGGCGGCAGATGCGCGCAGCGGATCTCCGGCCCGTCGCACAACGCAATCGCCATTTGCAGCACGTGCCGCAACTGGCGGATATTGCCAGGCCACGCATAGTTGAGCAGCGCCTGGCGCGCTTCGATGCTGAGCGGCGGCGCCTTGTCCGATTCGCTGTCCAGCAGATGCTCGATCAGCGCGCCGATATCCGCGCGCTCGCGCAGCGCGGGCAGATTGATTTCGATGCCGCTTAGCCGGTAATACAGGTCTTCGCGGAAGAGTCCGCGCTGCACGAGATCCATCAGGTTACGGTGGCTCGCGCTGATCAGCTGGAAATCGACCTTCGTCGTGGTCTCGGTGCCTAGCGGCGAGACCTCGTGTTCTTCGAGCACGCGCAGCAGGCGCGCTTGCAGCGCCATTGGCATATCGCCGATTTCATCGAGAAACAGCGTGCCGTTGTTCGCCTGCACGATCTTGCCGCGCCGTCCTTCGCGCTGCGCGCCGGTAAATGCGCCGGCGCGATAGCCGAACAGCTCGCTTTCGATCAGGTTTTCCGGCAGCGATGCGCAGTTCACCGCGACAAAGCTGCCGCCGCTGTTCGGGCTGATGCTGTGCAGCGCATTCGCGAAGACTTCCTTGCCGGTGCCGGTCTGGCCGCGCAGGATGATCGGAATCTTGCGCTGGATCGCGCGCGCCGCGAGCTGGATTTGCGAGGCCATCCGCGGGTCGCCGAATTCGAGTTGCGACAGCTTGTCGAGGCGCCCGCTTGCCGGTGCGCGCGTGTCCTTGCTCTTTGCCGTGCGCGCGCGCGGGGTGGCATCGCCGCCGGCCGCGCGCGTCGCGGGCAAGGTCGGGAAGGCGCTCGCAAAGGTGGTCGCATCGCGCGGCGTTTGCGCGACGAGGAAGAAGCGGTTGTTCGTATGCGCGCCGTAGACGGTTACCGGATGAAACGAACCGCGAATGCTGCGCGCGATCATGTCTTCGAGGCTCGCGTTGAACGCTTCTTCGATGCGCTTGCCGCACAACTGCTCCGGCGAACGCAGATCGAGCTGGAACAGCGCGCTGCGGCTCGCCGCGAGCACCACGCCTTCATCGTCGACCGCGAGCTTGCCCGCGTGCAGCGTGCCGACGAATTCGGGCCGGCTGTGGAAGTGGATCATGTTCGCGCGCCGGTAGCGCGAGTCGATCAGCCGGTTTTCGATCATCTGCCGCGACATGCCGACCAGCACCAGAGAATGCTGCTGCAGCAGTTTCGAGCGGCTCGTCACGTCGAGCACGCCGGCGACCGTGCCGCGATCGTCGAAGATCGGCGCGGCGGAGCAGGTCAGCGACGTATAGCGCGGATAGAAATGTTCGTGCTGATAGACGGCGAGGCACTCGCGCTCCGCCAGACAGGTGCCCATGCCGTTCGTGCCGGCGGTGCGCTCGCTCCACACCGCGCCGACGCGCAGGCCGTCCGCGGCGACAGCCTCGCCGAACGGCACCGACGACACCTGATGCACGATCACGCCGTCCGCATCGGTCAGCACGACCGCGAGACTCGGGTCGGCGAGCTGCTGATACAGCGTGGTCATTTCGAGCTTCGAGCATGCGATCAGATCGCTCGCGGCTTCACGGCGCGCGGCGAGCTCATGCTGCGTGAGCACCGGCGGCATGATGAAGCGGCCCGGATCGAGACCGAACTCGTTCAGGCAACGCGTCCACGATTGCGCGACCGAGTCGCTCGTATGACGCACGGGCGACTGGTTGTGAACCGTATTCAGAACATCACGGACATGCGAATTGATGTCAGCGAGCGATGACATGTTGGGGCGTCTCCATTGCGTTCGGCCTGTCCGCACCGTGCGAGCGGCGCGCCGACGCCTTTATATGTGTGTCTATTCCCCTGTGCGCCGCGCGATCTGTGCCGCGCGTCCGCCAAGCCACAGCAGACAGCAGACGATTGTAGGCACCTGCTTCATTGCCCGTTGCCGAACACTCTACAACCGATAGCGCCCGTCATCAATAAGTAGTCTTATAAGGACCTCATTGCGTGCGCGCTTTTTGCTTGGTGTCACAGACTGCTCTTTGCGCATCCTTCATATTTGATATGCATGGCGCAACGCGGGCGGTCAGGATCTGCACTCACATGATTCCAGCACCACAGGTAGCGGAGTGACCCATATGGAGCGTTTCGATGCAATTCGCGCGGCCCGGCAACCGATCGACGTACCGCTTGCCGATATGAACGGACGGTTCGCCGAAGGCGAGACGATGACCGAGACACTGGTCCGCGCTGCGCTGGACATCGTGTATATCGAAGGCTTCACCGGCCAGACGGTGATCGGCATCGATGCGCCAGAGCTGCACACCGCGCAGCCGGTGCGGCTCGATCTCGCGATCGGCGTGCCGAGGCTTCGCGCATGCGCTACCGATCGCATCACGGATACCGTCAACTATGCGGCGGTGCGCACCGAACTGCATACGCTTCTTGCAACGCACAAAGTGCAACTGCTGGAGGCACTGGCCGAGCAGATCGCGCAATTGATGATCAGCGCGTTCGGCGCGCACTGGGTTCGCGTGTCGCTCAGCAAACCCGCGAAGTTCGACGACGTCGCCGCGGTCGGCGTGCTGATCGAGCGCCGGCGCAGCGAAACGCGCAGCGTCTGGGGCGCATGCGCGTCGCTTGGCGAAGGGCTGATTCCCGATTGAGCGGCGCGGCGGCGCTATTTCGCCGCCGCGGACGATGCGGGTTTACCTAAGCCGCACTGATCGTACGCAGTCTGCTGCAAGGTGCGGAATTTCTTCGTCTGCGCGCGCGCCTTGTCCATGCGGAATTCGGCGCCGCCTTCGCCACCCATCGTCGCGTACTTCGAGAAGGTCGATTGCTCGACGTAATCGTCGTACGGCAGTTGCGCGGCGAGCTTGTCGATCGTGCATGAGCACTTGTAGACGTTCGCAAAATCGTGGCCGTTTTCGTCCATGCAGCCGAGCACGTATTCGACGCGTCCCTCGGTCGGATAGTTGTAGCCTTGCGCGGGCGCCTTGCTGGCGGAAGCGCCGGATGCCGGGCCGCCGGCCAGTGCGGCGAGCGGCAGGCACGCGGCGCAAGCGAGAGAAAGGAGCGCGAGCCGCGTGCGACAACGTGAAGTCATGCGAGGACCTCTTATCGAAACACCATGATGGTCAGCCGATGCCATGCGAGCCGCGCGCCGGACCGCTGTCGCCGCGCGGCTTTGCTGGACGGCATTCAGGCATCGACGTTCAGTTCGGCGCGAACGGGTGTGCAGCCGAACTCTTCTTCGACACCACTTCCGCTGCGCTCGGCTCGCCCGCTACCGCGCGTTGCAATGCCTCGCGTGTCGCCTTGTAGTTGAATTCCTGAATCTTCTTGTCGTCCTCGGCCTGCCAGTGGATGAACACGCCGACGCAAATAAAGAGGTCGTCCGCTTCATCCTTCGGAATCGTGCCGTCCTCGACGCAATCGGCGACCGCCAGCGCGACCGCATGCTGCGCGGGGCCGAACATCTGCACCGCCTGTTTGGCGCCCTTGATGGTCACCTTGTTGAACATCACCGTGTTCGGCTTGGTCATCAGGTTCGGAGCGACCACCGCGAGCAGCGAAGTGAAGCCGTCCTTGTTGTTGGTGAGTGCGTTGCAGAACGCGGTTTCGGCAGCCGACCCGCGCGGTCCGATCAGAAGATCGATGTGAGCGACCTCATTGCCGTCGCCGATGAGCGATTCGCCTACCAGGACGCGGTTTATCTTGGCCATGCTGTTCCTCCGATAAAGTTGGATCTGTCGACGCGGGGGTGGCTCGCGATGCACGGCGGTGTGCCGCGCAGGCGAGCGGAGAAAAACGCCATCACTTCGTCTAACAGGAAGCGTGCCAATTCACGGCCCTTCAGGTGCGGCCGCATCGCGCAGAAAGCGCTGCGGTGCAAGACAGATCGCGACAAACAGCGTGGCGACGGTCAGATCGGCGCTCGTGCCCGGATTGATGCCTTCCCGCTTTAATTCGGCATCCCACGCATCGAGCCGCGCCGCTTGCGGACCGTGCGGTGCAAGACGCCACTGTGCGTGCCGTTTGCCCGCTTCGCGCGTGACACTTTGCGCCACCGTCACACCCTGCTTGCGCACAATGTGCGAGTCGGGCCATCGGGCGAGGAACGTAAGAAACACATCGAGCGTGATGGTCTCGGGCGTCGCATCAGGGTTTATCTGTAGCAGGCCGGCGATCGCGTCGAGTCCGGTCGTGAACACGTCGGCGAAGCCGTTCTCGTATTGGCGCGCGATGCTGTCGCGTGTCGCCGCGAGCCGCATCGCGCTGCGCAGATCGATGGTCGGTTGCGCATGCACCGATTGTTCGGACGCGTCGCCGAGGCCGCCGGGGTTTGCCGCGCGGATTGCGAGGTAGGCGGCGCGTGCGTCGTCGACCGTGAGACCGGCGAGCACGCGTTGGTTCGCGTCGCGCCAGTGTGCGGCGCTGCGCAGGCTGCCGGGCTCTTCGAGCGCGGCGGCGAGCGGTGCGACCAGCAGCACGATGCCCAGGTTCGTGTTGCAGCCGGCCGCCTGCTGTGTGCGCATCACCGCGTCGAGCATGCGCGAGCCGACGGGGGTACGGTGCGCGAACAGCGCGGGCGCACTCGCGGCGGCGCTCGCGATGAACTGCTGCGCATCCATCTGGTGCCCGGCGCTATACGCGCTGACATTGCCCGGTTTGCGCGTTTCCACGTCGAGGCTGCACGCGCGCAAGAACGCATGACGTGCGAGCACGAGCGGATCGTCAGAGGCTTGCATGGCGCATCGGCGCGGTGGGCGGGATGGTGGCCGCGAGCCTGCGGTCGAGCAGATCGTCGACGAGCGCCGTGGCGATGTCGAACGGCGTGACTGTTTGCAGGCCGCGCCATGCGGCGACGCCGTTGACTTCGAGTACGAGCGGACTCGCGCCGGGTGCGTCTGGCGCGTCGGATGATACAGGTGGCGGAATCAGATCGACGCCCGCATAGTCGAGTCCAAGCGCATGTGTCGCGCGCACCGCGAGTTGCGCGAGGGTCTCGTCGAGCTCGGCCGGTTCGCAATGCGCGCCGCGCGCGACGTTGTGTATCCAGCCACGGCCGCCGCTGCGCCGCATCGCCGCGACCGCGCGCCCGCCGATCACCAGCACGCGCCAGTCGAACGCCGGGCCGGCCTCGCGCGCCGTTCGCGCTTGCGCCGAACGGCCGACGAAACGCTGCAAATACGCGACCTGCTGATAGCGCGCGAGCGACGGCAACGGCACCAGCGTGCCATCGCCGCGCGCACTCGCGCCGAGCCGTCGCAAGCCTTTGCCTTGCGAGCCGAATAGCGGCTTCAGCACGACCTGATGTCCGGCCGCGGTTTCGCGCATCAGCACGCGCTGCGCAAACGCGGCCGATTCGCCGGCCCATGTCGGCGGCGTCGGCACGCCGTTGCGGTGCAGCAGAAAACTCGTCATCGATTTGTCGACGCTGCGCTCGATCGCGCGCGCGTCGTTATAGACCGGTACGCCGCATTCGCGCAGCGCGTGCAGCACGCCGAGCCGGAGTGTCACCTGTTCGAATGTGCCGCCCGCAATGCCGCGCACGAATACGGCATCGGGCAGGGTGTGGCCGAAGCCGGGCAGCGCGAGGCCGTACGGTTGCCATGTCGTATCGATCCGGCAGGCGGCGAGGTCGATGCAACGTGCGTCGACGCCGCGCGCGCGGAACGCTTTTTTCAGGCGTGCGGTATGCCAGCCGGTTTCGTCGGTCATGATCGCGACGCGCAGGCCGGCGCCGAACACGGTCTCGCTCATGGCGTGCCCGCCGTGTCGCCTGAGTCGGCCGCAGCGGAGGGTGGCGCGCTCGACGCGAGCGGGTCCGCCGCGCCGTCCCACTGCCGATGCAGCAACGCGTCGTCGAGCCGTCCGCCGTAATAGGTCGCGCCGCTCTCGAGGCTGCTGATCCACGCCTCGGCCGGCGCGAACAGCGCAGGGTCGATCTGATAGAAATCGTGGTTGAACGACGCGAAGATATCGGCGAACGCGCGGCCGTAATCGCGCGAATTCCACGACGGCAGTTCCGCGGCAAGACGCCGTGCGAGCGCATCGCCGGTGACGGTCAGATGCACGCGGCCGCCGTACAGGATCGCATCGTTCGTGCGACCCATGGCGGCGAGCGCATCGGGCGCGGGCGGCGGCAGCGGCGCGATGCCGCTCGCCTCGACGATGTCGTCCAGCGGCGCGCCGATCACATGCGCCTTGTGCAGTGCGACTTCGACGACGCGCGCGACCACCTGCACGGTTCCCGCCAGAGATTGTGTCGGCGTGACGATGATCGTCAGACGCTCGGGCGCAAGGCCGCAGTCGTTCAGCACCTTGTCGATCACCGCTTGCGGCGGCAGTTGATGCACTTCCATCACGAGTACGCCGGCATCGTGCCGGTCGCGGTAGCCGAGTTCGTCGAATAGCGGTTCCTTGAACGCGAGCGCGCGCGCCGGGCCCGAACCGAGCGAGAAGAACTTCTTGCCGTTGTTCTGCTCCTTGCTGGCCGACAGGCTCCATCCCGCGTACTGGCTGCCGAGGCACGCGAGCACCGGCGTCGACGTATGCACTTCGATCATCGTCGGCCACAGCGGCTCGCGCTCGAGCGCAACACGCGGCGCGACGTGCCCGAGGCCGCCCATGCAGATGCGCGCGATCTGCACGCCGGCCGCGACGCTGCCGCGCACGGCGACGCCCGCGTCGACCATCGTCGTGCCGGATGCGGTGCGGGACACGTCGATGCGCAGCCGCGCCGCATCGGCGATCAGTTGCGCGACGAGCGGTTCGGCGAGCTGGTTGACGCTCAGCGTGTTGCTGCGCGCATGCGAAGGATCAGCCGGTTCGTTGGGTGAGGTCATCGTGGGACTCGTGGCAAGTGTCGATCAGTTCGATGAGACGCGTGTGTTGCCGCTCCAGTTCGCCGCAGAGCCGCGCGGGGGCCGCGGCGGTCGCGATCAGCGTGCAGACCGGTTCGCCGGCCGCGATGCGCATGCCAGGCTGCGGCACGTCGCGGCACGATGGCGCGGCGAACAGCGCGTCGCTCAGGCGCTGCGTGACGGTGAAGCTGAAGGGCGCGAATGCAACGCGCTGTGCGGCATAGCGGTCCGGCGCGCTGCGCGCCGGCTGCCGCGGCAAGCGGCCTTTGAGACAGGCGTCGAGATGCGCGGCGAGCAGTCCATGCGGCCACGCGGCGGGCGATGCGATTTCGTAGAGCGCGGCAGTCGACGAGGGCCGCGCATTGATTTCGAGCACGTTCACCGTATCGCCATCGAGCAGGAAGTCGAGGCTGTTCATGCCGACGAGTCCGGTCTTCGCGACGAGCGCATGCACGATGCCGTCGATGCGCGAGGCGATAGACGCCGGCAGGTCGATCGGGCCGAGCGAGCCCGTATGCACGAACGGCAATGCGTGGTGAGAGGCGCTCAGTTGGTCGGCGAAGCCGATCGTCACCGCACGGCCGCCTGCGGCGATAAACAGCGCCGACATCGAGCGTCCGGCAGCGAGGCGCTGGAAGTAATCGGGCGGCGCGGCGGCGTCCGGTTCGCTTGCCGCACGGATATGCGTGCCGCCGCATCCATCGGCGCGCTTGCCGAGCCATCCGTGTGTGTCAGCCGGTTGCGCGAAGGATACCTCCGGATGCGCGATGCCCAATTCATCGAGCAGCGTAAAGAAGCGCCGCGGGTCGCGCACCGCCGCGATCGTTTGCATCTCGTTGCCGATGAATCGCGGCATATCCGGCCGTTCATGCAATGCGCGTGCGAAAGGCTCCAGTCCGCTGCCCGCGATCAGCCCGAGCATGCGTGGCAGCCGCGCGACGCGCGCGAGCGCATCGAAGAGCTTGTCGGGGTCGACCGCCAGGCCCGTGCCGCCGATGTCGAGCCAGACCTTTGCGCATTGCCGCGTATCGCGGTCGCCAAACAGATCGAGTGCCGCGACGTTCAGTCGCGAGCGCGCCGCCGATTCGGTGAAAAGCCGCGCGGACAGTCCCGCGATCGCGACGAACGGCACGCGAATGTCGTACGCGTGCGCGTACGGCCGTGCCGCGGCACGCGGCGAAGGTCGAGCCGGAAGCCTCGCGCGCATCGTCCGGTGGCCGGTGTCAGTCGCGGCCGGCGACGATCGCGCGAGCCTCGTCGAATGCTTCCGCGAAGCCGAGATACACCGGCTTGCCGCCGGTGCGCATGCGCAGAAACAGCCGATGCTCGACCTGGTATTTCACGTTGCCGATCGCGAGCGCGCCGATACCGACCGCATCGGGCCGTGCAGCGCCGGCGAGCGGCTTGCCGTTGTCCATCACGTTGACGCCGGCGATGCCTTCGGGCGGCACCGCGTTGACGTCGGCGGCAACGCGCATGCGCTGCGCATGCGCGAGGTCCGCGCTTGCGACGACCTGCACGCCGGCCGCCGCGGTGCCGATCACGACGTCCGCTTGCGCGAGCGCCGCGTGCAGCGCGTCAGGCGTGCCGACGCCGATGCCGGCTGTCGTCGTGCTGAAGCGCTGGTTGACTTCGTCGCTCACGCGCTGCGCGCGCGCCGCGTCCGAATGGCTCGCAATCCTGACGTCGGCGCCGAGCGAGGCGATCAGCGCGGCCGACACGCGGCCGACCGCGCCGGTGCCGCCGAGCAGCAGCACATGCTTGCCGCCGAACTCTTCGCCGTGCTCGGTTTTCAGATGCCGCTCGACCAGCGCGACGAGCGCGGCGGAGGTGGTGTATGCGCCGCTCGGATCGGCGAACACCGAGACCTCGAAGGGCGGCACCATCGCCTGGCGCGCGTCTTCGAGCATATCGGCAGCGAGCATCACGTCGCGTCCACCGATAAAGATACCGGTGCGCGATACGCCTTTCGGCCCGCGCGAAAAGATCGCGTCTTGCGTCAACTGCACGACATTGCTCGCGTCGACATTGCAGTACGGCACGACGATCTGGTAGCCCGCGTCGGCCGCCATATTGACGTCGAACGGACTCATCTGCGGCGTGGCTGTGAACATATGCAGGATGTATGGCCTTTCGGTAGCTTCGGACATGGCAGTGGGTGATATCAAAGGGAGCTTGGGGTTTCGGTTCCGTTGGGCGTCGGACAATGGTGCGCGTACAGCGTCATCCGACGTTGACTCCGCAACCATGTGTGTGCGCGACGGCCAGCGTCGCACCGCGATTGCGCGCGACGGTCGCCGCGTAGACGACCGACGGCGTATCGCGCGTCGCCGCGCGCGCGGCGGCCAGCGCGCGTTCCGCCGCGTCGCCGCTGCGCACGAACGCAAAGCCGACTGGGCCCCACGACGTCTGGCCGATGCCGGCCTTCTGCTGGTTCGCGATGGCCTGGATCGCGCGGGCGACCGCCGGGCTCGAATACACGCCGCCCTGCACGGGCGCGAAGTATTCGCCGATGGTTTGCTGCACCGCGCTAATGCCGTCCGCGAACGCGTCGAAGTCCTGCTCCGCGATGCCGGGCAGCACCCGCATCATCAGCAGATGGCACAGGTGCGCGGCGAGCGTCTGCGGAAACGGCGGCAGCGATGCGAGGCCGCGCCGTTCTTCATCGCCATGCAGGCCTTCGCGGGAGGTGTCGTCGACGAGCACGACGCGCCATGCATCCGGAAACGGCTGCCGGCACAGCAACGGCGGCATGCGCGCATCCTGCGGTCGCGCGCCGCGCGCGGGGCCGCCGTCGACGATCAGCCCGCCATGATCGAAGCCGAGCGCGCCGATGCCGGAGCGCGCGCCGCGTCCGAGCAGCCGCGCGATCGTATCGCTGGTCGCGGGCACGCCGGCGAGCCGCGCAAACGCGGTGCCGACCGCAAGCGCGAGCTGCGTGCCGGAGCCGAGACCGCAATGCGCACGCGGCGCCTGCTCGATGTCGATGGCGACCGGCGGGCCACCCCATGCGTGATGCAATCGCTCGAGATACTGTGCGACCCGCGCGCGCTGCGCGTCGCTGCACGCATCCGCAATATGGGTGGTGTCGTCGGCAAGCCGCGCGGTCACGCGCGTGCCGCGACCTTCGATGACGAGTCCGATGCTGCCGAACGCGCGCCCGAGCGAGCCGCTCGGATCCAGAAAGCCCAGATGCAAACGGGCCGGCGCGTCGACGGTCACGGCCGACAGCGGCGCTAAACGGTCAGAGTCAATCGGCATGGCAAGTGTGTCCGGGAGTGTGCTTGCGAAGTCGTGGTGCGGCCCATGTTGCGCGTGCGCAGGCGGCTGCATGAGCCGCATCCTGAGCCGCAACCCGAGCGGCATCGTGAGCGGCAATCCACCTGGGCTGCATTCGGCAACAGCAAGGCAAAAGCCGTACCACGCACGCGCAGGGACACACCGCGCCGCCGCCCATGCGGCCGCTTTGTCACTGCGGTGCCGACGCTAATGGGTTGATGTTTCGTCGCGGTTTGGCCGTGTTCAGGTCGCGTTCAGGTCGCGGGTTGGGCGCGAATTGGCCAGTTCCCGCGCTCAGCTCTTCGGCGCGTCGTACTTGATATAGCGGAAGCGCTGATCGTCGGCGGGTGTGCCTTCGAGCGGGCCGCCTTCGTTGCCCGGCTGCCACTGAATCACGTCTTCGATCTTGTTCGCGAGCGCGAAGTCTTTGTCCGTGATGCCTTTGGCCGTATGCGTCTTGAGCTTGACGATCACGAACGCATAGGACACGGTCAGGTCCGGGTGATGCCATGCGGCTTCGGCGAGATGCCCGACCGTGTTGACCACCATCAACGTGCCCTTCCAGCTTTCGGTGCGGTACTTGCGCCGCAACCAGCCGTCTTCCATATACCAGTGCTGCAATGCACCCTTGAGCCGCTCCCGCACTTCGTCATCGGAATACACCCGCTCGGTTTGCGCCATGACTGACCTCGACTGATGTGATTGACATAGGACGGCGCGTGACCGGCATGCGAGCGGACCGGAAACGGACCGGCACACCGACCTGAAAGCGGACCTGCAAGCGGACCGACAAGCGGACCTGCAAGCGCACGCGCGCTGGACGTCCTCAATGTATCGCGTATTTGACACAGTATGTATCGTCATCCGAAGCGAAGCGGCACACGTTGACGCCGTTAAGCGCGGTACACCCCCGATGCGCACGGTCGGCATGGAATATGCGATCAGCCTTCATACGCATGAGCTGGGCAATGAACCCGGCTTGGTTTCGCTCGTTACCCGCATCCGGACGGCGCGGCTGGTGCAGCGCGGTAGCGTGTCATCGTGAGGTGGACGGTTTACCCAAATCTGGAGGAGACATGAACGTACGCACCCTGGTTCTCGGACTGGCGGTGGCTGCGGCAACGGCACTGAGTTCTTTCTTCGCACACGCCGATCCGCAGCTCGATTCGCTGCTGAAGAACCCATCCAACTGGGCATCACAGGCTGGCGACTATGCCAATCACCGCTATAGCCCGCTCAAGCAGATCAACGAAAGTAACGTAGGCAAGCTGCAGGTCGCATGGACGATGTCCACGGGCGTGCTGCGCGGTCACGAAGGCTCTCCGCTCGTGATCGGCGACACGATGTACATTCATTCGCCGTTCCCGAACAAGGTGATCGCGATCAACCTGAAGGATCAAACCTTCCTCTGGCAGTACGAGCCGAAGCAGGACACGCAGGTCATTTCGGTGATGTGCTGCGATACGGTGAACCGCGGGCTCGCGTATGGCGACGGCAAGATCTTCCTGCAGCAGGCCGACACGACGCTCGTCGCGCTGAACGCGAAGACCGGCGACGTCGTGTGGACCGCGAAGAACGGCGATCCGAAGGCGGGTGAAACCAACACCAATGCGCCGCACGTGTTCGGCGACAAGGTGCTCACCGGCATTTCGGGCGGCGAATTCGGCGTGCGCGGGCGCCTCGTCGCTTACGACATCAAGACCGGCAAGGAGGTCTGGAAAGCCTACAGCACAGGCCCCGACAACGAGATGCTGATCGACCCGAACGCGACGATGACCTACACGGACGGCAAGATGGTGCCGGTCGGTGCGGACTCTTCGTTAAAGAGCTGGAAGGGCGACCAGTGGAAACTCGGCGGCGGCACCACGTGGGGCTGGTATGCGTGGGACCCCAAGCTGAATCTTGTCTACTACGGCACCGGCAACCCGGGCACATGGAACCCGACGCAACGCCCCGGTGACAATAAATGGTCGATGTCGATCTTCGCGCGCGATCTGAACACCGGCAAGGCGAAGTGGGTGTATCAGATGACTCCGCACGACGAGTGGGACTATGACGGCGTGAATGAAATGATCCTCGCCGACATTCCGATCAACGGCAAGAAAGAGCCGGCCATCGTGCACTTCGACCGCAATGGCTTCGGGTATACGCTGAATCGCGAAACCGGCCAGCTGCTGGTGGCGAGCAAGTACGACCCGGCGGTGAACTGGGCGGAAAGCGTCGACCTGAAGAGCGGTCTGCCGATCCGCAACGCGAGCTACTCGACGCAAAAGGCCGGCCCCGACCACAACGTGAAGGGCATCTGTCCGGCCGCGCTCGGCTCGAAAGACCAGCAGCCCGCATCGTTCGATCCGAACTCGAGTCTCTTCCTCGTGCCGACCAATCACGTTTGTATGGACTACGAGCCGTTCGACGTCGATTACGTGTCAGGACAGCCGTATGTCGGCGCAACGCTGTCGATGTTCCCGGGGCCGAACGAGAACGGCGCGATGGGCAATTTCATCGCGTGGGACGCGTCGAAGGGCAAGATCGTCTGGTCCAAGCCGGAGAAGTTCTCGGTGTGGTCCGGCGCGCTCGCCACGGCCGGCGGCGTGGTGTTCTACGGCACGCTCGAAGGCTACATCAAGGCGGTGCGGATCAAGGACGGCAAGGAGCTGTGGAAGTTCAAGACGCCGTCCGGGATCATCGGCAACGTGTTCACGTATCAGTACAACGGCAAGCAGTTCGTCGGCGTGTATTCGGGCATCGGCGGCTGGGCCGGCATCGGTATGGCAGCGGGCCTGCAGAAGTCGACCGAAGGCTTGGGCGCAGTCGGCGGCTATCGCGAACTCGCGAAGTACACGGCGCTCGGCGGCACGCTGTTTATCTTCGCGATCCCGAGCTGAGGCGGGCTTCGTGACGTGACGATCCGCGTGCGCTGAAAAGGTGCGATGCGGAATTCCGGAGGCGCGCATGCCGCGGTGCGATGGCACCCGGTATGCGCGCATGACGATGGCCGGCCGGCCATCGGAGTCGAGAGTGGATGGGGGACGAACGCATGAAAGGCCGTTTTATGTTGTTGCCGTTAGCAGTGGCTGCATTTGCGTGGCCGGTTGCTTATGGACAGACCAATGCCCCGCAGATGAAACCGGTTGCCTACAAGGTGGTGGACGGCAACAAGGTCGACAACGATACGTACCTGGGGTGGAAAACGTGGCGCGCGCTGGCTTGCGAACGCTGCCACGGCGCGAAGCAGGAAGGCCTCGTCGGCCCGTCGCTCATCGACGCATTCAAGACGATCGACAAGAACGAATTTCATCGCACCGTATTCGGCGGGCGCATCGACAAGGGTATGCCCGACTTCAGTTCGAGCCAGATGATGCAAAAGAATTGGGAAAACCTTTATTCGTATCTAAAGGGGCGCTCCGACGGCAAGATCAATCCAGGCGATCTGCAACCGATCGACAAATGACCTGATGCGGACTGTGCCGTCGGCTTTATCGGTATTCCGATGTTTCCCGTTCCGGAGATTGTCATGTCCGCTCGAAAAACCCGCACAAGATTCGCCCTGTTGATGCGCGCCGCGCTCGTGTTGTCATGCACGGGCGGCGCGATGCAGTTCGCGCATGCGCAGGGCGCGCCGTCGCTGCCGAACAACGACGGCGCCGACAAGGTGCTGCGCGTATGCGCGGACCCGAACAACCTGCCGTTGTCGAACGACAAGGGCGAAGGCTACGAGAACAAGATCGCGGAAGCGATGGCGAAGGACTTCGGCTACAAGGTCGAATACACGTACTTTCCGCAGCGCATGGGCTTCGTGCGCCATACGCTGCGCGAGAAGGAACCCAATACCGATCGATACAAATGCGATCTGATCATCGGCGTGCCGCACGGCTATGACATGACGTCGACCACGCGTGCGTATCTGCATTCCACTTACGCGATGGTGTTCATCAAGAAGCCGGAGCTCGCGAATATCAACACGCCGACGGATTTGCTGAAGCTGCCGCCCGATCAGCTGAAGAAGCTGCGGCTGGGCATTTTCTCGCAGACGCCCGCGGTGGACTGGCTGCTCGCGAACAACCTGATCGATCAGGCGGTGTCGTACCAGGCGCAAAGCGGCGATCCGCAGGCGTTTCCCGGCGAGATGATCCAGCGCGACCTGAAACAGGGCAATGTGGACGTGGTGTTCGTCTGGGGGCCGATTGCCGGTTACTTCGCGAAGCGCGCGGGCAATGATGTGAAGCTCGTACCGTTCCCGCCGCAGCCGGGCATCCGTTTCGATTATGAAATCGCAATGGGCACGCGCTATGGCGAAAAGGCGTGGCACGACAAGATCGATCAGTGGATCGCGACCCATCAGGATACGATCAACTCGATTCTGACCAGCTACGACGTGCCGCTGTTGCCGCTTGCCGGTGCGCCGGTCGCGTCGAATGCGCCGCAATGATGGACGCGCGTGACAAGGATGCGCGGTCCGGCAATGCCGGTTGCGGCGCGATGCGGCGAGCGCCGATGCGACCGCTTGCCCGTGCACTGACGGGCGGTCTGCTGCTGCTTGCGGCAGTCGCGCTGCCGCCCGTCGCGCAGGCCGCGAAGCCGGCCGCATCCGCGGCGTCGCCGGCATCGGCCGATGCGCCGTCCAGTCCGATCACACCGGCCGAACGCATGCTGTTCATGACGCCGCATCTGCGCGGCGTCGCGGCGCAGACCGAGCTCGACTACTCGATGATCCTGTCGAAGCCGCCCGAAAAGGCCAGTGACACGGTGCGCGTACTCGTGCAGAGCCCCGATAACTCGGCGAGCAATGCCAGCGTCAGCGACCGCAGCGGCGAGGTCAAGGTGCCGTCCGGCGGGCTGCCGTGCAATCCGGTGATCCTGTATTTCCTCGAGCACGATATTGCCGAGATGGAGCAGTGGACTGGCGGCCAGCGCCGCTATTTCCAGAAGCGTGTGCGCCTCGCGCTCGCGGCGAACCCGCCGGTCACGGAGGTCACGAGCAATGCGAACGGCAAGCCCGTGAAGGCGCACAAGATCGAGATTCAACCTTATCTGAACGACCCGAACGCACAGCGCTTTCCGGACTACGTCGGCAAGCGCTATACGTTTGTGTTCGCCGACGATGTGCCCGGCGGCGTCTCGCTGATTCGCACCGAAGTGCCCGGCGAAAACAGCGATTTCGCGCATCCGCGGCTCGTCGAGACGCTCGCGTTCCAGGGCGCGCTGCGCAAACTGCCGCCTCCGGAACATGGCGCGCCTGCCCCGCCGCCGAACGGCCCGCGGGCGAGCCGCTAACCGCACATGAACCTGATCCGCGCGCTGACGCTTCGGCAATTGCAGATCTTCGTGATCGCGAGCCGTCTGCCGAGCTTCGCGCGCGCGGCCGAAGAGTTGCATCTGTCGCAGCCCGCGGTGTCGATGCAGATTCGCCAGCTCGAAGAGGCGCTCGGCTTGCCGCTCTTCGAGCGCGTGTCGCGGCGGCTTACGCTGACCGAAGCGGGTGAGCGGCTGTCGCATCACGCGAGCCGCATCATCGGCGAGATCAAGGACATTGAAGACACGATGACGTCGCTCGCGCAAGCGGATAGCGGCACGATCGCGGTCAGCATCGTCAGCTCGGCGACCTATTTCGCGCCGAAACTGCTCGCGCTGTATTCGCGGCAATACCCGAAGGTGGACGTGCATTTTTCGGTCGGCAATCGCGAGACGCTGCTGCGCCTGTTGCAGGACAACGCAACCGATCTCGCGATCATGGGACGGCCGCCGCCGGAACTCGGCACCACGGCAGAGCCGCTCGCGCGGCATCCGCATGTGATCATCGCGCCGCTCGATCATCCGTTGCGCGACGCGCGGCGTTTCGATCTGCAGGAGCTGGCCGGCGACACGTTTCTGCTGCGCGAACCGGGCTCGGGCACGCGCGCGGTGGTCGAGCATATGTTCAGGCAGAACCTGTTTACGCCCGCGCGTTGCGTGACGCTCGGCAGCAACGAGACGATCAAGCAGGCGGTGATGGCCGGGATGGGGGTGAGCCTGCTGTCGCTGCATACGCTGCCGCTCGAATTGCGCGCCGGCGCGCTGGCGGTGCTCGACGTGAACGGCACGCCGCTCGAACGGACCTGGCAGATCGTGCATCTGACGTCGAAGCAACTGTCGCCGACCTGTGTCGCGTTCCGGCGTTTCATGCTCGAGCATGCGCAGCCGTATCTGGAACGCGAGTATGCGGACTTCATGCCGCTGCCGTCGGCGGCGGCCGCCCGGCGCGCGGCCGCCGCGGCCACGAAGGGCGGT
>NZ_CADIKF010000042.1 GCF_902859875.1 Paraburkholderia solisilvae
CGCCGCTTGCAGTCGGCCGCCGCGCAGCGTGCGGCGCAAGACGGCGGCGCCGCTGCATCGGCAGGCGCGACCGGCACGGCAGACGCGGCAGCCGACGCCGACAGCGGCGGCGAGAACACGCTGATCGTCGAAGCGGGCACCGGCACCGGCAAGACCTATGCGTATCTCGTGCCGGCGATGCTGTGGGGCGGCAAGGTGATCGTCTCGACCGGCACCAAGCATCTGCAGGACCAGTTGTTCCAGCGCGATATCCCGACTGTGCGCGACGCGCTTGCGGTGCCCGTGTCGGTCGCGATGCTGAAGGGCCGCGCGAACTACCTGTGCCACTACTACCTGCAGCGCACCGCGGACAACGGTCGTTTGCCGTCGCGCCAGGAGACGTCGTATCTGCAGGAGATCGTGCGCTTCGCGAAGCTCACGCGCACCGGCGACAAGGCCGAACTCGCGAGCGTGCCGGAGACGGCCGCGGTCTGGTCGATGGTGACCTCCACGCGCGATAACTGCCTCGGCCAGGAATGCCCGCACTACAAGGAATGCTTCGTGATGCAGGCGCGCCGCGAAGCGCAGCAGGCCGATCTCGTCGTCGTGAATCACCATCTGTTCTTCGCCGATATCATGCTGCGCGACACCGGCATGGCTGAACTGCTGCCCACCGCGAACACGGTCATCTTCGACGAAGCGCACCAGTTGCCGGAGACGGCGACGCTCTTTTTCGGCGAGACGCTGTCCACCGCGCAGTTGCTCGAACTCGCGCGCGATTCCGTCGCGGAAGGTCTCGGCCATGCGCGCGATGCGCTCGACTGGGTCAAGCTCGGCGCCGCGCTCGAACGCGCGGCGCGCGATGTGCGCCTGACGTTCAAGGAAGATTCGCTGCGTGTGTCGGTCGGCCAGTTGCCGGACGATCATCCGCTGTTCGCCGCACTCGATGTACTGCAACGCGAGCTCGATGCGCTTGCCAACGCGCTTGGCGGGCAGGCGGAGCGCGCCGAATCGCTCGGTGCGTGTCTGCGGCGCGCGCGTGAATTGCAGGACCTGCTAGCGGGATGGACCGCGGCGCCCGACTCATCTGAGCGCGTCGAGCGCAATCCGGATGCCGGCGCGGGCAGCGGCGGCGACGCGCGCGAGCCAGCCGATCCGAACGAAAAAGTGCGCTGGATCGAGGTCTTTTCGCACACGGTGCAGTTGCACGAAACGCCGCTCTCGGTTGCGCCGATCTTCGCGAAGCAGCGCGCGGGCGTGCCGCGCGCGTGGGTGTTCACGTCGGCAACGCTGTCGGTGCGCGGCGACTTCACGCACTACGCGGCGCAAATGGGCCTGAATGCGCGCCGCTCGATGACGCTGCCAAGCCCTTTCGACTACGAGACACAAGGCTTGCTCTACGTGCCGCGCAATCTGCCGCAGCCATCGTCGCCGACCTTCACCGACGCGGTGTTCGACGCCGCGTTGCCGGCGATCGAAGCCGCCGGCGGCGGCGTGTTCATGTTGTGCACGACATTGCGCGCGGTCGACCGTATCGCGATGAAGCTGCGCGACACGATCGAAGCACGCGGCTGGAATATGCCGCTGCTCGTGCAGGGCGACGCGAGCCGTACCGAATTGCTCGAACGCTTTCGCGCGTATGGCAATGCGATTCTGGTCGGCAGTCAAAGCTTCTGGGAAGGTGTCGACGTGCGCGGCGATGCGCTGTCGCTCGTCGTGATCGACAAGCTGCCGTTCGCGCCGCCCGACGACCCGGTGCTATCCGCGCGTCTGGATGCATTGACGAAGAAGGGGCTGAGTCCGTTCGCGGTCCATCAGTTGCCGCAAGCGGTGATCACGTTGAAGCAGGGCGCGGGGCGGTTGATTCGCGCGGAGACCGATCGCGGCGTGCTGATGATCTGCGATACGCGGCTCGTCGATAAGCCGTATGGCCGCCGCATCTGGCAAAGCCTGCCGCCGTTCAAACGCACGCGTGAAATGGATGTTGTGCGCGAGTTCTTCGCGGAGCGAACGCCGCGCGTTTAATATGCCGCGTGCATGCAGCACGATGCCCGTTCGATCGGCGTCTGAACGCGTAGCCAGAAACCGACGCTGCAAAGCAAAACGCCACGGAGTGGAATTCCGTGGCGTTTTTCCTGTTGTGTGCGGCAGACCCGCGCGGTCTGTCCGCACAGGCTCGCCGGACAGCGAGCCCTTCGCTACAGCTTACTGGCTTGCGCCCGAAGCCGGAGCTGCTGCCGAAGCACCAGCGTCCGAAGCGGCAGCGCCTGCGTCCGAAGCAGCAGTCGAAGCCGAAGCAGCAGCGTCGCTCGCAGCAGCAGCAGCGCCCGAAGCGGCAGCAGCCGAATCCGAAGCGGCAGCGCCGGCGTCCGAAGCAGCAGCGGCCGGTGCCGATGCGGCAGCCGAGTCGCTAGCAGCCGACGACGATGCAGAGTTGTCGCTCTTGCTGCACGCAGCAAGTGCCATAGCCGCCAACAGAGATGCTACGAGGAGGGATTTCTTCATGATCACGTCCTTTTATGGTTAAAGGTAAGCAACAGCGCAATTTTACCGGTAATGTGCTCTAACACCGACCCGGGCCGCTGGTGGAGACGCACTTCATGAGCGTGAATCTTTCCCGTACGGCTTGGGCGGAAATTATATGCACTTTCGTATCTGCAGTCGACAAATCCGGGGCCAATACGTTGTAGTTCCCAGACAAAATCCCGCGATTTCGGTATATCAAGCGGCGAAATCTTATCCCAGTTCGCCTACCTGTATCCAGCCCGCACAATACCACTCGTGAACTCGTGCTGTCATCGACGGAAGGCTCGAGAGTGTTACAAAGCGTTTCGCACTCAGACGGCGTTGATTGGCCAGTTCCGTGACCCATGTTTTAGCGCCTGAGAGCGCGTTTTCCTCGCCATTCAGATAGTACGCACGCCGGTCGTAGAGCAGCACGGTTTTACGGTCCAGACGAATCCCGGCACGGGCGGCCTGCTGGATGAAACGCATCTCGTCGAGCGGACGCTTCGGCGCATCGAATACCACGCTTGGCTTCGGCTCGCTGAGATACGCGCCGAGAAACGACGCGACGTCCGCATCGTTCCATCTGACTTTAGCAAGGATCGCGCCCACCTTTTCGACGAGCGCGGCCGGCACTTCGGCCGGCTGCGTAACGGCCGGCTGCTGCGGGTCGCGATAGCGCGCCGATGAAACGTTTGCGTCTTCCTGCCTTTCGGCGAGGTGATATAGAAATTGAGCTGTAAGCTCGGTCGCGGTAGGCGCGCGAAAGCCGATTGAACAGGTCATGCATTCGCCCTGCGCGATGCCGTCATGGGCGATATGCGGCGGCAGATACAGCATGTCGCCGGGCTCGAGAAGCCATTCGGTGTCGGGTTCAAAGCGTTGTAGAACTTTCAACGGCAAGCCGGGCTCGAGCGTGAGGTCGCGCTGCGCGCCGATGCGCCACAGACGCTTGCCATGCACCTGCAGCAAAAACACATCGTAGGAGTCGAAGTGCGGGCCGACGCCGCCGCCATCGGTCGCGTAGGACATCATCAGGTCGTCGAGCCGCGCGTCCGGCACGAAGCGAAAGCGCTCGAGCAGCGTGCGCGCACGCTCGTCGTGCAGATCGACGCCTTGCACGAGCAACGTCCATGCGCGCCGTTTCACTGACGGCAGTTCATCCGGTGCGAACGGGCCATGCTCGAGCGCCCACTTTTTGCGCGCATGCGTGATGAGTCGGCTCTCGACGTCATCGCGATCGGCGAGTGCGAACAGTTCATCGCGCGTGAGCGGCGATGCGAGGCCGGGCATCGCACCGCGGATCAACAGGGGTTTTTTCTGCCAGTAGCGGCGCATGAATTGCGCCGGACTCAGATTGCCCAGCAGCGGCGTCGGCAGGTCGGGCGCGGGCGGCGCGAGCGCATGCGCAGCGCGATTCTGCAGCGGTTGATGCGAGGAAATCCGGGCTGAACCTGGGCTGCCCGGTTGGGCATGGGGCCGCTTGGGCATCGTATAATAGGTGCGGTAATCTGGAGAAACGAATGAAGATCGCAAAGAACACCGTCGTATCGGTCGCCTACAAGCTATCGGATGCGCAAGGCAATCTGATCGAGGAGAGCGACGAGCCGATGGTCTATCTGCACGGCGGCTATGATGGCACGTTCCCCAAGATCGAGGAAGAGCTGGACGGCCGTGAGCCCGGTTTCCAGACCCAGATCCAGCTCGCGCCGCAAGACGCGTTCGGCGAGTACGATCCCGAACTCGTGAAGGTCGAACCGCGCGATCGCTTTCCCGAGCCGCTCGAAGTCGGCATGCAGTTCGAAGGCACGCCGGAAGAAGGCGACGAAGATCTCGATACGATGATCTACACGGTGACCGATGTCGCCGAAGACAAGGTGGTGCTCGACGGCAATCATCCGCTGGCGGGCATGGCGCTGCGTTTCGCGCTGACGGTCAAGGAAGTGCGCGAAGCCACCGAAGACGAAATCGAGCACGAGCATGCGCATGGCGCGGACGGCCTCGAAGTGCTTGACGGCGATGACGAGGACGACGACCTCGATCCGAAGTCAGGCCCCACGCTGCACTGATTCTGCCGGCGCACCCGTTCCCATCGAAGGGGACGAAGTGGACGATCCGGGCTCGCGCCCGCTGCCATCGACCGCTTCGTCCCCTTCGCTTTTGTGCGGCGTTCGGTGACATGCCGCTTATCGAGGCGGCGTGTCGTTGCTGCGGTGGGTGCGATGGGGCCCCGGTGCATGCGATGGACTGCGCGTCCCACATGCGCCCGTAGGCGGCGCGCGGACCTTTACGGCGTGCCCGGTTGCGGCTGCGGCGGTTCCGGCAAGAGCGGCGGCAAGTCCGACGCGGGCGAAAACTCGGGCACCGCGGGCATCGGTTCGGGCAGCGGATTGGCGTTGTCGTTGCGCGCCGGCAGCGACGGCGGCGGCAGCAGCGGCAGGTCTTTCGGCACATCGCGCACGCTGACGCGAAACGGCGGACGATGCGCGAAGTCCGCGTCGATCTGAATCCACTGGGTCAGGCGATTGCGCGGCGCGATCGCGATGCGCGTGAGGTTCGTCACCAGCGCGCCCTTGTCGTTGCGCAACGGCTGGTCGATCGTAAAGCCGCCGCGCACTGTCTCGTCGTCCTGATGAATTACCAGCACCGGCCCGCGAAAGGTTTCGGCGAGCTTCACGAGGCTGCGCTTGAATTCCAGAAAGCCGTCGCGCGGCTTGTGCTCGAAGCGCAGCCACGCGAAGCGCTCCCGCCGCTCATAGCGCTCCGGATCGAAATCGCCCTGGACGAACACGACAATCGCCTTCGCGTCGCGCCGCTTCGCGTACTCGGCCGCGTGGTCGAGCCAGAACGCGTTCGCGAATACACGGTCTTCGAATTCGCCGTTACGGCCGCCCGCGGTCAGGTAGTGATTGTTCGGGCTCGGCGCGTTCAGACCGACGAACACCGTATCGCCAAGTTGCCAGCGTACGTTTTCGCGATACGTGCGAAAGCGCGACACGTCACTTTCGCGCGCGAGCGGCAGCGGGTTCTGACCCATCGATGACGCATCGGTAAAGAGCGTCTGCCGCAACTGGTCGAGACGTTCGACCGGATCGAATCCGCCGGCCGCGGCGCTGCTGCAATCGGTCCAGTCATGCTGGCCGGGGATAAACACGAGCGCGGGCCTCGACGCCTGCAGCAACGCCTCACGCGTTTCATAGAGCGAATCGCGGCAGGGTTCGCTGGCGCTTTTCAGATTGCCGTCGTAGACGATAAACGCAATCTGCGGATCGCGGCCGATCGCATCGATCAGACGTTGCGTCGGTGCTTCGTCGGCGGCGCTATGCAGCGTGCCGGTGAGCACCGCGAACGCGTAGTGCGCAGACGCGGCGTGCGCGGCGAGCGGCGCCTCGCCTATCCATGCCAGCGACGCGGCAGCGAGTGCCGCGCGCCACGCCGCCGCGCGCCACGCGGGCCGCGCGCGTTCAGCGCTGCGCATCCGGCGCCGCTGCCAGCTCATGCAATTCGTAAAGCAGATCGAGCGCGTCGCGCGGGCGCAGCCCGTTCGGGTCGATCGCGCGCAGGCGTTCGACGATCGCGTCGCTGGCCGGATCGGACAGCGCGGCGGCGCTGTCGGGCTGATCGTCGTCGTCCGCGTCCTGCAGGAGCGGAGGCGGCGCGAACAGGTCCAGTTGCGGCGCGGGTTGCGCGGCGGACTGCTGTTCGAGATGGGCGAGATGCTTGCGCGCCGCGCGAATCACCGCAGCCGGCACGCCGGCCAGTTGCGCGACCTGCAGCCCGTAGCTCTGATTCGCCGGCCCCTCGTTGACCGCATGCAGGAACACGATGCCGTGACCATGCTCGACTGCGGACAGATGCACGTTGGCGGCCTGCGCGAACTCGGCCGGCAACTGCGTGAGCTCGAAGTAGTGGGTCGCGAAGAGCGTATGGCAGCCGTTGTGCGCGAGCAGATGCCGCGCGATCGCCCATGCGAGCGCGAGGCCGTCGAAGGTCGACGTACCGCGGCCGATTTCATCCATCAGCACGAGGCTTTGCGGGCTCGCGTCGTTGAGAATCGCGGCGGCTTCGGTCATCTCGACCATGAAGGTCGAGCGGCCGCCGGCCAGGTCGTCGGCCGCGCCGATGCGCGTGAAGATGCGGTCGATCGGGCCAAACGATGCGCGCCGCGCCGGCACATAGCTGCCGACGTAGGCCATCAGCGCGATCAGCGCGGTTTGCCGCATGAAGGTCGACTTGCCGCCCATGTTCGGGCCGGTGATCAGCAGCAGCTTGCGCTCGGTGGAGAGCAGACAGTCGTTCGCGATGAACTGCTCGACCTGTGCTTCCACCACCGGGTGCCGCCCCTGTTCGATATCGATGCCGCCGGTCGGTTCGAACGACGGCGCAACCCAGTCGAGCGCGCGCGCACGCTCCGCGAACGTGACGAGCAGATCCAGTTCGGCGAGCGCGCCGGCCACGCGTTGACAGTCCGCGATATACGGCAATAGCGACTGCAGCAGCGCGTCGTACAGCGACTTTTCGCGTGCGAGCGCGCGCTCCTGCGCGGACAGCGCCTTGTCCTCGAACGTTTTCAGTTCGGGCGTGATGTAGCGCTCGGCGTTCTTCAGCGTCTGGCGGCGCCGATAGTCGTCGGGCACCTTGTCGGTCTGGCCGCGCGTGACTTCGATATAGAAGCCGTGCACCTTGTTGTACTCGACGCGCAGATTGCCGATGCCAGTACGCGCGCGCTCGCGCGTTTCGAGGTCGATCAGGAACTGGCCGCAGTTTTCGGAGATATCGCGCAGTTCGTCGAGCTCCGCGTCGTAGCCGCGCGCGATCACGCCGCCGTCGCGAATCATTGCCGCGGGCTCGGGGGCGACCGCGCGCGACAGCAGGTCGACGCACGCGGCCGGCGGTTCGAGCGCGGCATCGACGCGCGCGAGCGAATTCGCATTCGCGGCTACGCTCGCCAGCTGCGCGCGCAGCTCGGGCAGTGCGATGAAGGTGTCGCGCAGGCTCGACAGATCGCGCGGCCGCGCGGACAGCAGCGCGAGCCGGCCGGTGATGCGTTCGATATCCGAGATTTGCCGCAGTGCGCCGCGCAAGGTGTCGATGCTGGTGGCGGGATTCAGTTGTGCGGACGCGTCGAGCAGCGCGCCGATGGCCTGCTGACGCGCCTGCGCATACGACGCATCGCGCGGCGGATGATGCAGCCAATGCCGCAACAGGCGGCTGCCCATCGTCGTGCAGCAGGTGTCGAGCAGCGAGCAGAGCGTCGGCGATTCGGTGCCGCGCAGCGTCTCGGTCAGCTCGAGGTTGCGCCGCGTGGCGGGATCGAGACCGATGTATTCGGATTCCAGCTCGACCTTCAGGCTGCGCACATGCCGCAACTGCTGGCCTTGCGTGGACGCCGCGTAGAGCAGCAGCGCACCGGCCGCGCCGCATGCGCAGGTGAGCGTTTGCGCGCCGAAGCCGTCGAGGCTTGCGACATCGAGTTGATCGCAAAGCCGTTGCTTGCCCGACGTCATGTCGAAATGCCAGCCCGGCGCGCGCGTGAGCCTGACGCTGCCGGCCGGCGGCGCCCAGGCATTCGCGTCGGACACGGGCGCATCGGCGACCAGGATCTCGGCCGGACGGATCCGCTCGAGCGCGGCGGCGACGCCGTCCGGCGCGACCTCCGCGAGACGCAGCGCGCCGCTCGCGAGATTGAGCCACGCGAGACCGACCGTCGTCGCGACGCCGCGCCGGTTGTGCGCGACGCACACGGCCATCAGATACACATCGCTTTTATCGGACAGCAGTGCGGCGTCGGTCAGCGTGCCCGGCGTGACGACGCGCACGACCTTGCGCTCGACCGGCCCTTTCGACGTGGCCGGGTCGCCGATCTGTTCGCAGATCGCCACCGATTCGCCAAGCTTCACGAGCTTCGCGAGATACTGTTCGACCGAATGGTGAGGGACGCCCGCCATCTTGATCGGCGTGCCCGCCGACGCGCCGCGCTGCGTCAGTGTGAGATCGAGCAGCCGCGCGGCTTTTTCCGCATCGTCGAAGAAGAGTTCGTAGAAGTCGCCCATCCGGTAGAAAACGAGCGTGCCAGGGTGCTCGCTTTTGATGCGCAGGTATTGCTGCATCATTGGCGTATGCGCGGCATCGGGCGCTGCGCCCGCGCCGCCGCGCGGCGGGGTTCCGGATGCTCCAGGTGCTTCGTCAGCGGCTGCGATTTGAATGCCCATCCTCGGTGTCTTTGGTGCGTTGCGGTTCAGGGCGTGAGTTTAACCCTTCGGCAAGCGATGTGAAGCTGGCCGAACGGCCAGGGTCCTGTCACGCGTTCATGCGGCGGTATGGCGGCACGGCGGTGCTGAGTCGCCCACCCGAGCGTCTGCTTATTCGCGAATCAGCGCGCCCATATCGACCTTGCGCGCATTCGCCGCGCTGTGCCGCTGCGCGAGCCACATCAGCACGGCGATGAAGAGGCCGAACAGCACGATGATCCACGGCACCGGCATCTTCGTGGTGAGCAGCAGCGCATACGCGCCGAGCATCAGCAGCACCGCGAGACTCTGGTTGAAGTTCTGCACCGCGATCGAGTGACCGGCGGACAGCAGCGTCGCGCCGCGATGCTGCAGCACCGCGTTCATCGGCACGATAAAGAATCCGGACAGCGCGCCGAGGATGATCATCAGCGGATAGGCAAGCATGATGTAAGCGGGCGCGAACAGCGGACCGACGCGCAGGCCCGCGCCGGCCGGGAAGAGCCCTTTGCCGTAGAACGCCATCGCGGCGATGTAGAGGCCTGCGATGATGCCGACCGGCAATACGCGCAGCGAACCGCGCAGCGGAATCCACGCGGCGGCGGCCGCCGCGCCGAGCGCGACGCCGAGCCCCGCGACACCTTGAATCACCGCGCCCTTCGACAGCGACAGGCCGAGGTTCACGTCGGCCCATTTCAGCACCAGCAATTGCAGCGTGACCGCGCTGCCCCACATCACCGTCGTGACCCATAGCGCGATTTGTGCGAGCCGGTCCGCCCACAGCACGTTGAAGCAGCGGCCGAACTCGCCGACCAGCTTGCCCGGTTCGAGCAGCCGGTTCGGATAACGCGCGCCGGTATCCGGAATGCCGACGTTGAGCGCCGCGGCGCCCGCGTAGGTCAGCATCACGACGAGGATGGCGAGGTCCGCGGTGGTGGCGACGAGCGGCAGATGCGCATGCGACACGAAGCGCGTCGCGTGGTTGCTGATCAGCGCGCCGCCGAGCATCGTGCCGATAATCGTCGACAGCACGGTGGCGGACTCGAGCCACGCGTTCGCCGCGATCAGCCGTTCGGCCGGCAGCAGCTCGGTGAGAATGCCGTACTTCGCCGGCGAATAGGCGGCGGCGCCGACGCCGACGACCGTGTACGCGATCATCGGATGCACGCCGAACACCATTAGCAGGCAGCCGGCAGCTTTCAAAGCGTTTGCAATGAACATCACGTGGCGCTTTTGCAGCGCGTCGGCGAACGCGCCGACGAAGGGCGCCAGCAGCACGTAGGAGATCGTGAAAAAGATCTGCAGCAGCGGCGTGATCCATGCCGGCGAGCGGATCAGCGTGAGCTGCTGGATCGCCGCGATCAGCAGTGCGTTGTCCGCGAGCGACGAGACGAACTGCGCGGCGATGATCGTGTAGAAGCCTTTTTTCATGACGGCGATTGAAGCACAGCTCGGGCGGACGGAAGCCGTCAGGACGCAGGGACGGCCACGTGGAAGTAGCGTCGCGCGAGCGTTAGCGCCGATGCGCGAGCGCCCATGCGTCAACGCAGACGCGCTGGCGCGAAAACGCGAGGACGGCCACGCAGAAGCAGCAGCGCGCGAGCGCCAGCGCAAAAACGCGAGCGCAGATGCAACAGCGCAAACGCACCGGCGCGAAAACGAACGGACAGCCCACGCGGAAGCAGCAATGCACCGGCACCAGCATCAGCACCCATGCGCAAGCGCCACTGCGTCAACGCAGACGCGCCAGCGTACAGGCACTGCGGCGCCGACGCAAAAACACAAAGCGGCCGAAGCCGCTTTGTGGTTGACACGCGTTACGCCGCTTGCTGTTTCGTGCGGCTGTAGCGCGACAGGATCGGCACCATCTGCGCGTACATCTTCGGATTGGCCGCCACGATTTCGTGCAAATGCAGGAAATCGGAATCGCCGGTGTAGTTGCCCACCAGACCGCCCGCTTCGGTGATGAGCAGGCTGCCCGCCGCCACATCCCACGCGTTGATGCCCTGTTCGAAGAAGCCGTCGAGGCGCCCCGCGGCGACGTTCGCCAGATCGAGCGCCGCCGCGCCCGGGCGGCGCAGACCCGCGCAGGCTTCGGTCATCTCGCCGAACAGCGTGGTGTACGCGCCGAGACCGTCTTTATCGCGAAACGGAAAGCCGGTGCCGATCAGGCCGTCGGCGAGCCGGTCGCGCCGGCCGACGCGGATGCGGCGGTCGTTCAGATACGCGCCGCGGCCGCGCGAGGCGGTAAAGAGGTCATTGCGCGTCGGATCGTAGACCACCGCCTGCGTGACGATGCCTTTGTGCGCGAGCGCGATCGACACGCAGTAGTACTGGAAACCGTGGATGAAATTCGTGGTGCCGTCGAGCGGATCGATGATCCACAAGTATTCGGATTCGTTTTCGGACTGCCCGGATTCTTCGGCGAGGATGGCGTGATCGGGGTAGGCGGTGGTCAGCGTTTCGATGATCGCCGCTTCCGACGCCTTGTCGACTTCCGTGACGAAATCGTTGTGCTGCTTCTTCGAGACCTGGACCAGATCGAGATCGAGCGATGCGCGGTTGATGATCTGACCGGCGCGGCGAGCGGCTTTGACCGCGATGTTGAGCATGGGATGCATGAGTCGGAATCCTTTTGCCGAATAGCACGGCGGCTGTCCGGGCAGTGGGCGCGTGACATACCGCACGGCACGCGTGGCGACGCGTGCGGCCGATATGGCAGAGCCGGTTTGCGAACGTTCCGTCGACGAAAGACGAATTGGATAAGAGCGAGGCGCCGGTTTGCGTGCTCCGCCTCGCCAGGGCGCAGTGGATGCGCTGAAGGCGATACGGCAAACATGATGACGCGCGAATGGCGTGATTTTACCCGAGTCTCGCGGGTTCAGGCGCGCGGGGGGCGCGTGCACGCGCACCGTCGCGAAGCGGCGCGGCACGCCATCGCGTCCGGCCCGCGCGCATGAGGCACGCAAGCGGCATGCAAGCGGTGCGCCGCGATCCGCTACTGAACGGGGGGTGCGCGCACCGCGGCAATGGAAAGAGGGCATGAGTTGGCGCTACCATAGCGCTTCTCCCGCTCTGTCGTTTTCCATCGTGGTCCAATCACACGCACGCCGGCACGCATCGCGCCCGCCATCCGCACTTTCCGCTGCCGAACCTGTCGACGCGCCCGGTCACCGCACGGGCCATCGCGCAGATGGCGGCCTTGCTCGAGCCACGGGCGATCGCGCAGGCGGCGACGCCGCTCGAGTCGCGGATGATCGCGCGGACGATGACGGTGCTCGGGCCGCAGGTCATCGCACAGGCGACCCCACCGCTCAACCCGCGGGCGACGGCGCGTCCGGCGTCGCGCCGGGCGGTGCGGCCGACAGCGCGAGCAACAGCGCGACCAACAGCGCAACCGACAGCACAAGCCCCGTGCGCGGCGGCTTTACGTCGACACGCTTCGTGCTCGTCGAGCCGAGCCATCCAGGCAATGTCGGCGCCGCGGCGCGCGCGCTGAAGACGATGGGGTTCTCGCGACTCGTGCTGGTTGCGCCGCGCGTCGCGAACGTGCAGAACGATCCGGAAGCGATCGCGATGGCGAGCGGTGCGGACGACGTGCTCGCCTGCGCGCACGTCGTGCCGACGCTCGCGGATGCGTTATCCGGCGCGCAATGGTCGCTTGCGCTGACCGCGCGCTCGCGCGAGTACGGGCCGCCGCAGCTCGCGCCGCGCGCAGCCGCCGCGCATGCGCGCGAGCATGCGGTGCACGGCGACATCGCGCTGGTGTTCGGCAACGAGCGCACCGGCTTGTCGAACGAAGATGTCGAACGATGCAGCGCGCTTGCGCATATTCCCGCCAATCCCGCATACAGCTCGCTGAACCTCGCGCAGGCGGTGCAGGTGCTGTCGTATGAACTGCGCATCGCGTATCTGGAAGCGACCGATGAGCGCGCGTCGGCGAGCGCCGCAATGGCGGCCGGCGCATCGACCGCGCGCGCCGCGAGCGACGAAATCGAGCGCATGTTCGTGCATCTCGAGAATGCATTGATCGCCCTCGAGTTCCTCGATCCGGCCAATCCGAAGAAGCTGATGTCGCGGCTGCGACGGCTCTTTGCGCGCACGGCGCTCGAGCACGAGGAGGTCAATATCGTGCGTGGCATCGCGAAGCATATCCTGCTGAAAGCCAAAGGCAGGGACAGCGAAACATCCTGAGCCGAAGTCCTGAACCGCACGCCTGAACCGCGGCCCTGAGCGTCGCACCACGACGGGGCGTACCAATGCTGTGCGGGGTCGCGTGGCCGGTTCGACCTTGCTGTCCGCAGGGACATGCAAGCCGGCGCGAATCGACCTACAATCGCCGGAAGCGTAATAAGCAAAGCAGCCCGACTGATAACGGCGCCCACTCGTGCATGATTCGTGCGCGATTTGTGCCCGATACGTGCGCGATTCGTGCACGAGTTGGCGTGCGTCGGCGTAAGAGGGCTGCAAGCAAAAACACCGATACCGCGGCACCGGTCGGCTCGCAGCGCGCTGCGACTGACGAGCACGAGCCCGTATCGTTTTCCCCCAAGACTCCTTCACAACGGCGCCGTCCTCCCTGCCATGTTCACGAGACTTCGCGAAGACATCGCAACGATCCGCGAGCGCGATCCCGCTGCACGCAGCGCATGGGAAGTGCTCACCTGCTACCCGGGCCTGCATGCGCTCGTGCTGCATCGCGTCGCGCACGCGTGCTGGCGCGCGAAGCGCTACTGGCTTGCGCGCGTCGTATCGCAGATCGGCCGGTTTCTCACCGGCATCGAAATTCATCCGGGCGCGACGGTCGGCCGCCGCGTGTTCATCGACCACGGTATGGGCGTCGTGATCGGCGAGACCGCCGAGATCGGCGACGACTGCACGATCTACCAGGGCGTGACGTTAGGGGGCACGTCGCTGACGCGCGGCGCGAAGCGGCACCCGACGCTCGGCCGCGGCGTGATCGTCGGCGCGGGCGCGAAGGTGCTCGGCGGCTTTACGGTCGGCGCGGACGCGAAGATCGGCTCGAACGCGGTCGTCGTCAAGCCGGTGCCGGCCGGCAGCACCGCGGTCGGCAATCCGGCGCGCGTGATCGCGCCCGCGCGCGCAGCGGGCAGCCCGGCGAAACCCGCCGCGGCACGTTCGGAATTCTGTGCATACGGCATCACGCCGAATGCGGACGACCCGGTGTCGCTCGCCATTCACGGACTCATCAACCACGCGGCGAATCAGTCGCAGCGCATGGATGAAATCGTCGCCGCACTCGAGAGACTCGGCGCGAGCCTCGAGGCGCTGCAAGGCGCCGATGCCGCGCTATTCGACTTGCGGCGCCTGTCGGCGGCGCTGGAAGGGAAGGTCGAGTCGAGCGAGAGCGGCGAGCCGCATTGACGCATCGCGCGATGCGCAATACACGCATGTGATGCGCGGCGACGCTTTGCGGCCGATGTTGTGCCGCTCGCGCTTGCCGTCGCGCCTAACCTGCAGCGCCGGCTTTCGCCATGAGCCCAGACACGATCCCGTCGCGCGAGTTCGTGCAGGCAGCTAAGCGCTGAGTGAGCGATTGCGTTTAACTACGGCATCGCGCATCGAAAGGCGGCTTCGTCAATCGGGCGGCAGCGTGCAAATGCCTTCGGCGTCAATGCGAAGATAGTGGCCACGGCGCTCGCCGTGGTCGAGGTCCCGGTCCTGCAGCAGCACCCAACGCCTGATTGAGCGATTGCCTCTAACCACGCCATCGCACATCAAACACCGGCCGCGTCAATCGAGCGGCAGCGCGCGAATGCCTTCGGCGTCGATACGCAGATAGCCGCCACGGCGCTCGCCGTGGTCGAGATCCCAGTCCGGCAGCACCCAGCGCGTGCCGCCCGCTTCGCGGTGGCGGGCCGGGCGGTGCGTATGGCCGTGAATGATGGTCGCGGTGCCGGTCCGCTTGAAGAGCGCCGCGATGCCTTCGGGCGTCACGTCGTAGCGCGGCGATACCGGCCGCGAGCGGTTCTGCTCGCTGGCATGCCGCATCCGGTCCGCAAGCGCCTTGCGCCAGCGGTACGGCCACAGCAGAAAGAGCCACTGCGCCAAGCGGTTGCGCGCGACGCGACGAAAGCGCAGATAGCGGCGATCGTCGGTGCATTGACCGTCGCCGTGCGCGAGCGCAATCCGCGTGCCGAACGACGTGATCACGAACGGATCCGGCAGCCAGATGGCGCCGGCCGCTTTCATGAAACGCTTGCCCAGCAGAAAGTCGCGGTTGCCGTGCATCACATAGAGCGCGATGCCGCGCTCGGACAGCGTATGCATCAGCGCGGCCATGCGCGCGGGAAACGGTTCGGCGAGCATATCGTCGCCGATCCAGTATTCGAACAGGTCGCCGAGAATAAACACCGAATCCGCATGTTCGGCCGTGACGCGCACGAAATGTTCGAATGCCGCGACGGTGCGCGGCATCGCCTCGGAAAGGTGCAGATCCGACAGGAAAAAAAACGGGCGTGCGGCGTGCGGGCGCTTGCCCTCACCAGGCACGCCCGCGGCGACGCTACGCAGCGGCGTTTCTTGCAGCATCGACGGTGCTTTCTCTTTGATTGCTCGTTTGACGATTATGGAATAGCTGCAGCCGCGCGGTGTGCGTTACGTTACGAGGGCACCACCCTCGCAAACCGTCGTTATTCGACGACGACCGCCTTCTCGATGATCACATCGTCGACCGGCACATCCTGGTGAAAGCCCTTCGAACCCGTTTTCACCTGGCGGATCGCGTCGACCACGTCGAGCCCGTCGACGACCTTGCCGAACACCGTATAGCCCCAGCCTTGCGGCGTCGGCGACGAATGGTTCAGGAAGTCGTTGTCGTTCACGTTGATGAAGAATTGCGCGGTGGCCGAATGCGGGTCGTTGGTGCGCGCCATCGCAATCGAGCCGTTCACGTTCTTCAGGCCATTGTTCGCCTCGTTGTCGATCGGCGCTTGCGTGGGCTTTTGCGTCATGCCCGGCTCGAAGCCGCCGCCCTGGATCATGAAGCCGTCGATCACGCGGTGAAACACCGTATTGTCGTAGTGGCCGGCCTTCACGTACGCGAGGAAGTTCTCGACCGTCTTCGGCGCCTTCCCGGCGTCCAGTTCGAGCTTGATGACGCCGTGGTTCGTATGCAGTTCAACCATGATGGGTTCCTTGATCAAAAGGGGTGGGTGACAGACGCGGCGTGGGAAGAGCGCGCCCTCTCAGACTACTACTTGCCGACCACCGTCGCCGACTCGATCACGATCGGCTTTTGCGGCACGTCGCTCATCGGGCCGCGGGAGGTGGTCGGCGTGCCTTCGATTTTCTTCACGACGTCCATGCCGGACGTCACCTTGCCGAACACCGCGTAGCCGTTGCCGTCCGGGTTCGGGTAGTCGAGATTCGCGTTGTCGACAGTGTTGATAAAGAACTGCGCGGTCGCCGAGTTCGGGTCGCTGGTGCGCGCCATCGCGAGCGTGCCGGCGGTGTTCTTCACGCCATTGCGGCTTTCGAGCAGGATCGGCGCGCGCGTCGGTTTTTCGGCGAAGCTCGTCGTGTAGCCGCCGCCCTGGATCATGAAACCGGGAATCACACGATGAAAGATCGTGCCGTTGTATTGGCCGGCCTTCACGTAGTCGAGGAAATTGGCGACTGTCTTCGGCGCTTTCTCCGGATACAGTTCGACGCGGATATCGCCGTCCGAGGTCTTGAAGAGGACTGACGGATGCGCGGCCTGCGCGGCGGGCTGCGCAAACGCCGGTGCGTTCGCGACGAGGGCGGCGCTGCCGAGCGCCAACAACAAGCGTTTCATGGAGTTCCTCGGTTAAGGATTAAGGGATAAAGCGGGTAGAGACGGCGCCGCGGCCTGCGCTGCCGCGCGCTGCGAAGCGTGACGAACGGCCGTAACAGGTTGCGACGCGCGGCGCTTGCGGTTCAGCGTGCGGCTCGCCGGGTGGTCCGCTGCGCGGCCCATCATGCAGCCCATCATGCAGCCCATCACGTAGCCCATCACGTAGCCCATCACGTAGCCCATCACGTAGCCCATCGAGCAATCCAGCATGCGGCCCACCATGCAGTCCGACGCGCGGCTCAAAGCACCGCTCAACGGGCCGCGCAGATGGCCCACTCTGCAGCCCCGCGCGCTACTCACTGCACTGCTCACTGCGCGACCCGTCGCGCCGCTCACTTCGCCGGCGCGACGTACGGCGGAATGGCCAGCGATCCGCTCGGGCCGCCGAACTGGAAGGCAGGTGTCTCCGTGATATTCGAGGTGGCGCGCGTGGTGTAGCCGGTCACGGCCTCGCTCGCTGCCGCGGGCTTCGCGGCCCCTTTCGGCGGCGCCACGATTTTCTCGATGTCGGCGAGGCGTTGCCGTGTCGTGTCGCTCGTGCTGCCGAGACTCTGCGCACGCCGATACGCCTGATCGGCGAGGCGCAGATACAGGTCGCCGAGATTCTCATACGCGAGCCCGTAACCGGGGCTCGCTTTCGTCGCGGTTTCGAGTGCGGCGCGCGCTTCGCTGTAGCGACCCTGCTTCGCATAGAGCGCCGCGAGATTGTTGTACGGTTCGGGCAATTCGGGGTAGGTCTCGGTCAACTCGGTGAACGCGGCGATGGCGTCGTCGGTGCGATTCAGGCGTGCGAGCACCGTGGCGCGCTTGAACTTCGCCTGCGCGTCGCGCGGGTTTTGTGCGATGCGCGCATTCAGTTCGGCAAGCGCGGCGTTCCAGTTCTTTTGCGCGATCGATGCATCGGCGTCCGGGGTCGCGTCGCGTACCGCGGGCGCATGCGAAACGGCCTGGGATTTCTGCGCGAACGCGTTCGCATGAGGCAGAATGAACAGCGCAAGGCCACACAGTGTCAGGCAGAAAGCGGCGCTGAAATTGACGCGCGGCGTGCCGTCGCGCGTGACGAGCGACGCCGGCGCCGCAATGTGCGCGGCGCCTCGTGCGCGGCCGCTGGAAGATTTCATAGGAGAGGTCTGGGTGTTATACTCCGAGCCATTCTAACAAAAGGTCTGCGCGTTCCGTCGAACCACAGACTGTCTTTCGCCACTCGTGGTCGTCTCCGCTTTGCCGGCAGTGTGATCGCCGCACCTGGTGCGCGACAGGTTTCCGTTAATCTGCGTCAGGGTGCTCGCGCGGTTTTTTTCGGGTCTCCGGTCACACCGTCGATCATGTCGGCGCATCCTGCGTCCGTTACCGCCATATGCGTGTCATCGCGTATGAGGTATCTCGCAGCGGCGCGCGGCATGAACGAGCACAACGCGGTTTCCTTCGGCCCACGCATCGTTCTCTATGGAATCACTGCGCATCTACAACACGCTCGCGCGTGACAAGCAAAACTTCGTGCCGCTGCAGGACGGCGTGGTGCGGATGTACGTGTGCGGGATGACCGTGTACGACTATTGCCACATCGGCCATGCACGTGTGATGGTGGTCTTCGACATCGTGCAACGCTGGCTGCGCGCACTCGGTTACAACGTAACATACGTGCGTAACATCACCGACATCGACGACAAGATCATTCGCCGCGCCGTCGAGAACGGCGAGTCGATCAAATCGCTGACCGACCGTTTCATTCAGGCGATGCACGAAGACGCGGATGCGCTCGGGGTGCAGCGTCCGGACCTCGAGCCGCGCGCGACCGCCTTCATTCCGCAGATGCTCGGCATGATCGCGAAGCTCGAAGCGAACGGTTACGCGTACCAGGCGGCCGATGGCGACGTCAACTATGCGGTGCGCAAGTTCGCCGGCTACGGCAAGCTCTCGGGCAAGTCGCTCGAAGATTTGCGCGCGGGCGAGCGCGTCGCCGCGAACGATGCGAAGCAGGACCCGCTCGACTTCGTGCTGTGGAAGCAGTCGAAAGCCGGCGAGCCGGCCGACACCGGCTGGGATTCGAAGTATGGGCGCGGCCGCCCCGGTTGGCATATTGAATGCTCCGCAATGGGCTGCACGTTGCTCGGCGAGCAATTCGACATTCACGGCGGCGGTCAGGACCTGCAGTTTCCGCACCATGAGAATGAAATCGCGCAGAGCGAGGCTGCAACCGGGCAAACGTTTGTCAACTACTGGATGCACAACGGCTATGTGCAGATCGACAACGAGAAGATGTCGAAGTCGCTCGGCAACTTCTTCACGATCCGCGAGGTGCTCGCGCAGTACGACGCCGAAGTGGTGCGCTTCTTCATCGCGCGCGCGCACTACCGTTCACCGCTCAACTATAGCGATGCGCACCTCGACGATGCGCGCAATGCATTGACGCGTCTTTACACGGCATTGAAAGACGTCAGTGCGGACCCGGCGCCGCTCGACTGGAACGAAGCGTACGCCGCGCGTTTTCGCGACGCGATGAACGACGACTTCAATACGCCGGTGGCGGTTGCGGTGCTGTTCGAACTGGCCAACGAGGTGAATCGCACGCGCGATGCGGCATTAGCACGGCAATTGCGTGAGCTTGCGCATGTAATCGGTTTCCTCGATCGCGAGCCGCGCGTGTTCCTGCAGCAGGCCGCGGGCAGCATGAAAGAGGGTGGGCTCGAGGTGGCGCAGATCGACGCGAAGATTGCCGCGCGCGTTGCCGCCAAGCAGGCTAAAAATTATGCCGAGGCAGACCGGATTCGCGCTGAGTTGCTCGAAGCCGGCGTTGCACTCGAAGACAAACCCGGCGGGTTGACCGAGTGGCGGCGCGTGTGAGCGCACCTCGTCTTTCCCTCTGATCGATTCGCCAGGCAGGAGGCAGGATGGCAACGGCCACGAAGACGCCGGCTAAACGTGCCGCGTCTCAAACGAGAACCGCAGCGGCAGTCAAACGGGTTCGCACCGATGGCGCCGCGGCTCGCGCGGACAGCGCAACGAAGGGCGCGGCCAAAGCCGCGGGCAAGTCTGTTTCGGCATCCGTAAAAGGCGGTGCGTCAGCGGCGCCGCGCAAGACGGCTGCACGGCGCGCATCGAACGGCGCGGCCGGTCCGGCGCAGCCGCCGTCGGCGAAGGCAGCGCGTGCGCGCGCGAAGGGCAACGGCGAGTTGCCGGCCGAACTCGCCGGCAGCGAGCAGACGTTTGCAGCAGATCCGCTGCACGACGGCGAGGTCGTGCGCGCGACGCGCGCGTCCGTCGATACCGAAGTCGCGGTGCCGGTGCAGATCGGCGGTCTGGCGCCGGAAGTCACGCGGCCCGCGTATTGGGACCGCGCGTGCGCGGATCTCGTCAAGCGCGATCGCATCCTGAAGAAGCTGATTCCGAAGTTCGGGCCCGTGCATCTGCTGAGCCGCGGCGATCCGTTCGTCACGCTCGCGCGCTCGGTCGTCGGTCAGCAGATTTCCGTCGCGACCGCGCAGGCGGTGTGGGAGCGTATCGAAAGCGCGTGCCCGAGGCTCGTGCCGCAGCAGGTCATCAAGCTCGGTGCGGCGAAGCTGATCGCGTGCGGGTTGTCCAAACGCAAAACCGATTACATTCTCGATCTCGCGCAACACTTCGTGTCCGGCGCGTTGCACGTCGGCAAGTGGACCTCGATGGACGACGAGGCGGTGATCGCGGAGCTCACGCAGATTCGCGGCATCGGCCGCTGGACCGCCGAGATGTTCCTGATCTTCAACCTGTCGCGTCCGGATGTGTTGCCGCTCGACGACCTCGGCCTGATTCGCGCGATCAGCGTCAACTACTTTAGCGGCGAGCCGGTCACGCGCAGCGAAGCGCGCGAAGTGGCTGCGAACTGGGAACCGTGGCGCACGGTCGCGACGTGGTACATGTGGCGTAGCCTCGATCCGCTGGCGGCCGAAGAATAAGTGGTGCATGCGCTCGAGGCGAACCCGGGCGAGTGCCACGTATTGAACCGCATCCGCGAGGTCATGATTCGGCGCACCTCGCAGCGGCCCGCCGCAAGCGGGTTTGAGCGGGTGCTATCGGAATTTGAGATTCAATAGTTTTGCGACGGTTTTGACGCAGGCGGGCGCGGTTAGAATACGCGCTGCCGGTAAGTCGAAGGATTAAAAACCAATGAAGACCACCTTTCTGGATTTCGAACAGCCCATCGCCGAACTCGAAGCGAAAATCGAAGAATTGCGCTTCGTGCAGGACGATTCGGCCGTCGATATTTCGGAAGAGATCGAGCGGCTGTCGAAGAAGAGCCAGCAGCTCACAAAGGATCTTTATGCGAACCTGTCGCCGTGGCAGGTGTCGCAAATCGCGCGTCATCCGCAGCGGCCGTACACGCTCGACTATGTGAACGAGCTGTTCACCGATTTCCACGAACTGCACGGCGACCGCTCCTATGCGGACGACCTGTCGATCGTCGGCGGCCTCGCGCGTTTCAACGGCCAGCCGTGCATGGTGATCGGCCATCAGAAAGGGCGCGATACGAAAGAGCGCGCGCTGCGCAATTTCGGCATGCCGCGTCCCGAAGGCTATCGCAAGGCCGAGCGCCTGATGCGCGTGGCCGAGAAATTCGGTTTGCCGCTCTTCACGTTTATCGATACGCCCGGTGCGTATCCGGGCATCGGCGCGGAAGAGCGCGGCCAGTCGGAAGCGATCGGCCGCAATCTGTATGTGATGGCCGAGCTGAAAATACCGATCATCGCGACGATCATCGGTGAAGGCGGCTCGGGCGGCGCGCTGGCTATCGCAGTCGGCGACAGCGTGCTGATGCTGCAGTTCTCCACATATTCGGTGATCTCGCCGGAAGGTTGTGCGTCGATTCTGTGGAAGAGCGCCGCGAAGGCGCCCGAAGCAGCCGAAGCGCTCGGTCTGACCGCGCATCGCCTGAAGGCGCTCGGGTTGATTGACAAGATTGTCAATGAACCGCTCGGCGGCGCGCATCGCGATCCGAAGGGCATGGCCGCGATGCTGCGCCGGGCACTGGCCGATTCGCTGCGCCAGTTCCAGGGCATGAGCGCCAACGACCTGCGTCAGCGCCGCTTCGAGCGGCTGATGGCGTACGGCAAGTTCAAGGAAACGACGCCGGACGCGTAAGCCGGCAGCGCGTGCACACGTCACGCGCGGCGCGAATGCGTACGGGTCCGGGTGGGCGCGGGTGTGGCCGAGGCGTCGTCGGTGGCCGGCGGGTCGTTTCGTCGACTCGCCGTCGGAGCGTGTTCGGGTCTCGCGTGGGTCTCGCGCGGGTCCCGTTCGGCGCTCATCCTCGGGGCTCGTCTTCATACGCATCGTGAACCGTCGTGAATACTCCCGCTGACCCTTCCACCGATCGCATCGTGCTCGATGCGATCGGCGCTGCGCTTGCCGACGAGCCTTCCGATACCCGCATTGCGATCGCCTACAGCGGCGGCCTCGATTCGACCGTGCTGCTCGATGCGGCCGTGCGCGTCGCGGGCGCGCAGCGCTGCGTCGCGTTTCACATTCATCATGGGCTCAGTCCGAATGCCGACCGCTGGCTCGAGCATTGCGAAGCGCAGGCGGCGACGCTTGGCGTCGCATTCGCGGCGCGGCGTGTCGAAGTGCGGCGTGAGGCCGGCGTGAGCCTCGAAGCGGCGGCGCGCGATGCGCGCTATCGCGCGCTCGATGCGCTGTGCGACGGCGAACGGGTGCAGCGCATCTGGCTTGCGCAGCACGCGGACGACCAGGCCGAAACCGTGCTGCTGCAATTGCTGCGCGGCGCGGGTCTCGCCGGGCTGGCGGCGATGGCGCCCGAGCACCGGCCGGCCGGTGCGGCCGTGACCCGTGTGCGGCCGTTGCTGCAACTGCTGCGCGCGCAACTCGAAGACTACGCGAGGCGCCGCGCGTTGCGCTGGATCGACGACGAATCGAACACCGATACGCGCTTTGCGCGCAATGCATTGCGTCATCACGTGCTGCCGCAACTGGCGGTGCACTTTCCCGGCTTTCGCGATGCGCTGGCGCGCACGGCTGCGCATGCGGGCGCGGCGCAGCGTCTCGTCGACGAGCTTGCGCGTATCGATATGCAAACGACCGCCAGCGCGGATGGACAGACGCTCGCGCGTGCCGCGCTCGTCGCGCTCGATGACGAACGCGCGCTGAACCTGCTGCGCTACTGGATGCGCACGCTCGGCCTGCCGGCCGCATCGACCGCGCGGCTCACCGATGCGCTGCGGCAGCTGCGCGATGCGCGCGACGCGCACGGCTTGCGCGTCGATCACGCCGGCCAGACGCTGCGCAGCTATCGCGGGCGGATCTATTGGGAGGCGGGCGACAGCAGCGACGCGGCCGACGAGACCGCGCTGATCGAGCGGCCGGTCGCCGAATTGGTCTGGCGCGGCGAAGCGGCGGTCTGGCGACTGTCAGCCTGGCGCGGCACGTTTGTGTTTGTCGACGCGGGGAGCGGCGCTGCGCCGGATGGCGATTCCCAGGGCCGCGTTTCGTCGGTCGGGGAGGATGCCGGCGTCAATCATCCGGTTGCGATTCCCGCTGCGCTATTGCTGAACCAGCCGTTGTTCGCGCGCGCTCGCAGCGGCGGCGAGCGCATGCGTTGCGACGCGCATGGGTCGAGCCGCACGCTGAAGAATCTGTTCCAGGAGCGGGGCGTGCCGTCATGGAAGCGCGATGTGCCGCTGCTCTTTGCGGGCGATCTGCTGCTGTTCGTGCCGCTGCTTGGCGTGAACCTGACGGCATTGGACGCATGGCATGCGCGCGAGGCAACCCCCACGCCGCACGCGAGCGAGCCTGACGCTGCGAGCCGCCGGGGCGCCGGCCGCCTGGGCGCGAGCCGCTGGATTCGCATTGAATGGCGCGAGGATCTGTTGATTGCGTGATGCGTACGGGTGGGGCGGATCGCCGCGCCGTACAGGTTCAGCGCAGCGCGAGCCGGTTGGCTGCCGGCGTATTCGCGGCGGCTCGCCGGTCGCTCCGCGGCCGCAAAGACCGGCCGCAACGACCGGCCCGCAAAGACCGCCGCAACCGCCAATCGCAACCACCAATCGCAACCACCAATCGCAACCACCAATCGCAACCGCCAATCGCGCTTGTAAATTCCCCATAAATCCTTTGCGCACAAGCGTTTGCGGCGTTCCAGACTTGTCAATTCGCGTCGCTTCAGGTAGGGTATCTTGTTTGCCCGACCCGCTTCTTACGCGTTTTTCGGCGCCTCGCGGTCGAGTTTTCAGTTCAAGGTTGCGATTCACACATCACCGCGACACATCACCACGACACGTCACGGCGAAACATCACCGCGACACGTGTCACGCGCACGGTCCGCCAGTACCACGAGCGCGCTTCAGCCGCTTCATCACCGGCACGTCGAGTCCTACAGGGTTCGTATCGTGAGCGAAGAGCGGGGAGCGAGATGAGCGGCGCAGTGCGGGGGCGAAGTGTGAGGCCAAAAGTGTGAGGCCAGGCGTGGACCATCGCGCACACCCAGGTGTGAACCCGGGCGTGAACTCAAGCGCGGTGTGACTGCCGGTCCCGGAAGGCGCGCTGCGCTTGCCGCCTGTTCGAACTGATCGACCCCGGCCGCATCCGGCCTGGTCCTGCCACCGGAACATCGTGAAAAGCGGGTGAAGGGCAAATCGCGCGTGGCGCGCACGCGCTGACTCTGCGCCGCACATCTTGCCGTCGTTCCCGAACGTTGTGCTTCCAGCTTGTGCGGACGGTTTTCAGCGTGCACGGCGGCGCGTGCCTTAGCTTCTCCCTACCGTTTAGAACGACAATGGCACTCATCGTACACAAATACGGCGGCACCTCGATGGGCTCGGTCGAGCGCATCAAGAACGTCGCGAAGCGAGTCGCGAAATGGCACCAGGCCGGCCACCGGATGGTCGTGGTGCCGTCCGCGATGTCCGGCGAAACGAACCGCCTGCTCGGTCTCGCAAAAGAAATCACCGCTCAGCCGAACCCGCGCGAGCTCGACATGATCGCGTCGACCGGCGAACAGGTCAGCGTCGGTTTGCTGTCCATCGCGCTGCATGACGCGGGCGTCGACGCGGTCAGCTACGCCGGCTGGCAAGTCCCGGTCAAAACCGATAGCGCGTTCACGAAAGCGCGCATCAGCGACATCGACGGCGAGCGCGTGCTGCGCGACCTCGATGCGGGCAAGGTGGTCGTGATCACCGGCTTCCAGGGCATCGATCCGGACGGCCATATCACGACGCTCGGTCGCGGCGGCTCCGATACGTCGGCGGTCGCGGTGGCAGCGGCGCTGAAGGCGGACGAGTGCCTGATCTACACCGACGTCGACGGCGTGTACACGACCGACCCGCGGGTCGTCGAAGAAGCGCGCCGGCTCGATCGCGTGACCTTCGAGGAAATGCTGGAAATGGCGAGCCTCGGCTCGAAGGTCCTGCAGATCCGCTCGGTGGAATTCGCCGGCAAATATCAGGTGAAGACGCGCGTGTTGTCGAGCCTGACCGATCCGCTCATGCCGCTCGAAACGGAAATGGCGTCGGGTACTTTGATTACTTTTGAAGAAGACGAGACCATGGAAAAAGCAGTCATCTCCGGCATTGCATTCCAGCGGGACGAAGCCCGCATCGCCGTGATGGGTGTGCCCGACAAGCCGGGCATCGCGTATCAGATTCTCGGCCCGATCGCCGACGCGAATATCGATGTCGACATGATCATCCAGAATCAGAGCGTCGAGGGCAAGACGGCGTTCACGTTCACGGTCGGCCGCGGCGACTACCAGCGCGCGATGGACATCCTCACGAATCAGGTGAAGGGCCATATTTTCGCGGAGCAGGTGCTGGGCGACCCGAAGGTGTCGAAGGTATCGGTGGTCGGCGTCGGCATGCGTTCGCACGTCGGCATCGCGAGCAAGATGTTCCGCACGCTGTCGGAAGAGGGCATCAACATCCAGATGATTTCGACCTCCGAAATCAAGATCTCGGTGCTGATCGACGAGAAGTACATGGAGCTCGCGGTGCGCGCATTGCACAAGGCGTTTGAACTCGATCAGGCCTGAATCTCAGCTGAGTCTCGGCCGAATCTCAGCTGAGATTCAGCCGATTCTCATCGCGCCGGTTCGGCCCCGACGGGGTCGCCCGGTCTGGCGAGATGCGGCTCGGGCGGCGTCTGCGCGGGCTTTGAGCGATGACAGTGCGGTGACATCACTGGCATAAAAATTGTGCCAGGGAAATTGACCTGTCATCGTGAACCCGCTATTATCTTGGCTTCGTCGCGCTGCCTCCCTGGCGCGAGCGAAGGTTTGGGAGACGTGGCCGAGAGGTCGAAGGCACTCCCCTGCTAAGGGAGCATCTGGGCCAAAACCTGGATCGAGGGTTCGAATCCCTCCGTCTCCGCCAGGAATGGCGGTGGAACCCCGTAAGTTCTCGGACTTACGGGGTTTTGTTTTTTAATGCATTTGATTTTTTCGTCCTTGCGGTTTGACGTTGCAGCCTGATCGGTCCGTTTTTGTCGCGCGCTTGCGACATCTGCTTTTGTATTCGCGCATCGCGTTCGTCGAGTCACACGAGCGACATGTGCAACATGCCGACCCGCGCGCAAATGATCGATTACCTGGGATTACCAGGTGGTTTCGCAGCGACCGCGATTCGCTCCGATGCGCGTGCGAGGCCTGAATTCAAGGCGTTTTGCGCAACATGCGAACGCATGCTGCCAGCGGGCGAGGCAAGGAATGAGGCCAGACGCTGCAACGATATCGCTATGCTTCGTGCAAGCGGACTGTCAAGTTTTTGCGGTTGCTGCCGATAAGTCGGCAACGGCTGCGTCGTGCCGTTGCGTCACGAAATGCTGTCGCCTGTAACTGAACGTTACAGGCGGCACAAAGACGCGATCTTATGCATCAGTTATTACAAAGTTGAAATATGCAGTCAGCGTCCGTTTGTTATATTGAGACGCAGGTAGTCGACAAAACGAAACACGAACACACACTCGCAAAATAGGTGAACACATGAAGACCACGCGTCTTGTTCCGTTCCTGGTAGGTGCGCTCGCAATTGGCGCTTCGAGCGCGGCGATGGCTGGAGGAGTGCATATCGGGGTCAACCTCGGCGTTCCCGCACCTGTCTACGTCGCACCGGCTCCGGTGTATGCACCGCCGCCTCCGCCGGTCGTGTATCAACCGGTTCCGGTCGTGGCTGGGCCTGCAATCTTTATCGGCTGGCACGGCGACCGTTACTGGGATGGCCACCGCTACTGGGGCCGTGACGAGTGGAATCGCCGTCATGGCGGATACCACGGCGGGTATCACGGCCACGACCATGGCCATGATGGTCACTGGCATTAAAAAGTCGTGAGCGCGCGGCACGATAAGTAAGGCCGCGCATCGCACGCTTCGAGTCGACTAGCAAAAAACCGCCCTACGGGCGGTTTTTCTTTTGATACCCGTTGCGTCCGCAACGGCTTGCGCAGCCTCTCGATCAGTGCGGCGACGCTTCGGCCATTACTCCGCAACCGCCGCCATCCCGCCCACCACCGCGTTAAAGCCGCTGTCGACGTGCACGATCTCCGCGGTGACGCCGGCCGCCAGTTCCGACAGCAGGAACGCCGCGGTATTGCCGACCTGTTCGATCGTCACATTGCGCTTGAGCGGCGCGTTGTCTTCGACGAAGTCGAGAATCTTGCTGAAGCCTTTGATGCCGCTTGCCGCGAGCGTCTTGATCGGGCCGGCCGAAATGCCGTTCACGCGCACGCCCTTGCCGCCGAGCGACACCGCGAGATAACGCACGCTCGCTTCGAGCGACGCCTTCGCGAGGCCCATCGTGTTGTAGTTCGGAATGGCGCGCTCGGAGCCGAGGTAGGTCAGCGTGAGCAGCGCGGCGTCGTTCGACAGCATCGGCTGCGCGGCCTTCGCGAGTGCGGCGAAGCTGTACGCCGAAATATCGTGCGCAATGCGGAAGTTTTCGCGTGTGACGCCTTCGAGGAAGTCGCCCGCGATAGCCTCGCGCGGCGCGAAGCCGATCGAATGCACGAGGCCGTCGAGGCCGTCCCAATGCTGCTTTAACGACGCGAACAGCGCGTCGATTTGCGCATCGTCGGCGACGTCGCACGGAAACACCAGGTTGCTGCCGAACTCGGTCGCGAATTCGGTGATGCGGTCCTTGAAGCGCTCGCCGACGTACGTGAATGCGAGCTCGGCGCCTTCGCGCTTGCAGGCCTGCGCGATGCCGTAGGCGATGGAACGATTCGACAGCAAGCCGGTCAGCAGGATACGTTTGCCAGCGAGGAAGCCCATGGATTCTCCTAATGAGGTCGGTGCGTTGCATGCCCGGTTGAACGGGCGCGCGCAGGATTTTGAGTAGAATTCTCTCACATTGCAACCGCCCGTTCCCCGATAAGGCTCCCATGACGCTTGCCATACGACTGCCTGAACCATTTTGCGAGAAGTTGCGTAGGGTGATTCGTTTGCTGTCGAATGGACAGGGTGTGACGCGAAACGCGAAGCGGCACGACGCGTCATATGCGGCCCGGGTCGAGCAGCGCACCGTGTCGCGCATCACGCGGGCCGCCATGCTTGGCGGCGCGCTCTTCACGACGCTGCTGACGGCACAGCAGTCTTTCGCCGCGTATGCGATCGCGCAATACGGCGAGCCCAAATACCCGCCGGACTTCAAGCACTTCGACTATGTGAACCCGGACGCGCCGAAGGGCGGCACGCTCGTGCTCGCCAACCCGGGCCGCATGACGAGCTTCGACAAGTTCAATCCGTTCACGCTGCGCGGCAATGCGGCGCCGGGCATCGACTTGCTGTTCGAGAGCCTGACGACCGGCAGTTCGGACGAAGTCGCATCCGCATACGGCCTGCTTGCGGACGACATCAACGTCGCGGCCGATGGCTTATCGACCACCTTCCACATCAATCCTCACGCGCACTTTTCGAACGGCGATCCGGTGACCGCCGCCGACGTGAAGTTTTCATTCGATACGCTGAAAAGCCCGCAGGCGGCGCCGCAATTTGCGGCGTATTTCGCGGACATCACGCGCGCGGTGGTGGTCGACCCGAGCACGATCCGCTTCGAGTTCCGTCAGCGCGACCGCGAGTTGCCGCTGCTCGCGGGCAGCATGCCGGTGTTTTCGCACAAGTGGGGGATGAAGCCCGACGGCAGCCGCACGCGGTTCGATCAGCTCGCTTTCGAAAAGCCGATCGGCAGCGGGCCGTATCTGATCGAGCAATACGACAACGGCCGCAACATCACCTACAGGCGCGATCCGAACTACTGGGGTGCGGCGCTGCCGGTGCGGATCGGCATGTTCAACTTCGAGCGCCTCCAGTACAAGCTCTACGGCGACCCGACCGCGCGTCTCGAGGCCTTCAAGGCGGGCGAGTACGACGTGCTCGTCGAATATGTCGCGCGCAGCTGGGTGCGCCGCGACGTCGGCAAGAAGTTCGACGACGGTGAACTGATCAAGCGCGAGTTCGTGCAGCACAACGGCACCGGCATGCAGGGCTTCATTTTGAACCAGCGGCGGCCGCTGTTCCAGGATGTGCGCGTGCGCGAGGCGCTCGATCTCGCGCTCGATTTTCAATGGCTCGACCGGCAACTGTTTTACAACCAGTACAAGCGGATCGACAGCTTTTTCGTCAACACGCAATGGCAGGCGAAAGGGCTGCCGTCGCCGGGCGAGCTGAAGCTGCTCGACCCGTGGCGCGCGCAACTCGGCCCGGCGGTATTCGGCTTGCCGCCGAAGCAGCCGGATACCGACGCGCCCGGTTCGCTGCGCGCGAATCTGCTGAAAGCGCGCTCGCTGCTCGCGCAAGCGGGCTGGACGTACCGCGACGGCGCGTTGCGCAATGCGAAGGGCGAGCCGTTCCAGTTCGAGATTCTCGACGACTCCGGCTCCGCGCAGAGTTTCGAGCCGGTGATCGCGCCGTATCTGCGTAACCTGCAAAAGCTCGGTATTACGGCGCGCGTGCGGGTGGCCGATTTTGCGGTTTATCAGAAGCGTCTCGATGCGTTCGATTTCGATGTGACGACGCTGCGCTATCCGGATGTGCAGGTGCCCGGCGCGGATATGGTCGACCGCTTCGGCAGCAAGGCCGCGGATGAGCCGGGCTCGGGCAATCTGATCGGGCTGAAGGTGCCGGCGATCGATGCGATTCTGCGTGCGCTCGTCGGTGCGCAAACGCTCGAGCAGTTGACCGATGCGACGCACGCGCTCGACCGTGTGCTGCTGCATGGTTACTATGTGGTGCCGCAGTGGTATAGCGCGACGCATCGCGTTGCCTACAAGCGCGGACTCGCGTGGCCGCAGACCTTGCCGCTGTACTATTCGGCGGAAGGGTGGATCGTGTCGATGTGGTGGTTCGCGCCGCCGCAGACCGCACAACCGGCAAACCAACCCGCAGCCCAACCCGTCGCGCAAACGGCGACACCAGCGCAGGCCGCGCACTAGCGCGCCGCGCGATGTCGACCACGAGCTAACCATGCGCAACCCGGCGTGACGTCGCCGTTACGCAACCGAGCAGCTAGCCTTTCGATCGACCGACTTATTACCGCACCGGATTGCCGCCATGTGGAGCTACATCCTCAAACGTCTGCTGCTCATGATCCCGACGCTGCTTGGCGTGCTGACGGTCACCTTTATCGTGATCCAGTTCGTGCCGGGCGGCCCGGTCGAGCAGGCCGTGCATGAATTGCGCAGGAATAGCGCGGAAGGCGGCACGCCGTTCGGGCTGCGCGCGCATAGCGGCGTCGACGCGCAGCAGGTCGCGCAACTGAAGGCGCTATACGGCTTCGACAAGCCGCCGCTCGAACGCTACGGGCTGATGCTCAAGCGTTTCGCGCGTTTCGATCTCGGGCAGAGTTATTTTCGCCACCAGAGCGTCTGGTCGCTGATCGTATCGAAGCTGCCGGTGTCGATCAGCATCGGGCTGTGGACGTTTTTCCTGACCTATCTGATCTCCATCCCGCTCGGCATCGCGAAGGCGGTGCGCAACGGCTCGCACTTCGACGTTGCGACGAGCCTCGTCGTGCTGATCGGCTACGCAATTCCAGGCTTCGTGCTCGGCGTGCTGCTGCTCGTATTGTTTGGCGGCGGCAGCTTTCTGCAGCTCTTTCCGCTGCGCAATCTCGTGTCGGACAACTGGGATCAACTGAGCGTCGGCGGCAAGATTCTCGACTATCTGTGGCACATCACGTTGCCGATCGTCGCGTCGGTGGTCGGCAGCTTCGCGGTGGTGACGATGCTGACCAAGAACGCCTTCCTCGACGAGATTCGCAAGCAATACGTGTTGACCGCGCGCGCGAAAGGGCTGTCCGAGCGGCGCGTACTGTGGAAGCACATTTTCCGCAATGCGCTGCTGCCGCTTATCGTCGGTTTTCCGGCGGCGTTCATCGGCGCGTTCTTCACCGGCAGCCTGCTGATCGAAACGCTGTTCTCGCTCGACGGGCTGGGTCTGCTGTCGTATGAATCGGTGATGCGGCGCGACTATCCGGTCGTGCTCGGCACGTTGTATCTGTTCACGCTGATCGGCCTTGCGACCAAGCTGATTTCCGATCTCTGCTATGTGTGGGTCGACCCGCGCATTCAATTCGAACAAATGGAGCGCTGATTTGAGCCGCGTCCGTACCGATGCCGAACCGATCTCGCGCGATACGCCCGTGCGCGCCTTCGTGTCGCCAACGCCAACGCGCCGCGTGTGGCAGCGTTTCAAACAGCAGCGGCTCGGCTACTGGAGCCTGATCGTATTTGTCGTCATCTTCGCGGCGAGTCTGGCCGCGCCGCTCTGGTGCAACGACAAGCCGCTCGTGGTTCGCTACGACGGGCATCTGTATTTTCCGCTCTTCAAGAACTATCCGGAAACGACCTTCGGCGGCGACTTCCCGACGCCCGCCGATTATCTCGACCCGTACATCCGGCATCGCTTCGAGCTGAACGGCAACTTCGCGGTCTATCCGCCGAATCCGTACTACTACGACACGCTGAACTACTTCTCGACGGTGCCGAATCCGGCGCCGCCGTCGCGCGACAACTGGTTCGGCACCGACGAACAGGGCCGCGATCTGCTCGCAAGGCTCGTGTACGGCTTTCGCGTGTCGGTCGAGTTCGCGTTGGTGCTGACCGCGATCGGCACGTTGCTCGGTGTGCTGGCGGGCGCGGTGCAAGGCTTTTTCGGCGGCAAGACCGACATCATCGGCCAGCGGCTCATTGAAATCTGGAGCGCGTTGCCGGAGCTGTATCTGCTGATCATCTTCGCCTCGATCTTCGAGCCCGGCTTTATCCTGCTGATCGTGCTGCTCTCGCTATTCGGCTGGATCGGCCTGTCGGACTACGTGCGCGCGGAGTTTCTGCGCAACCGCCAGCAGGACTACGTGCGCGCCGCGCGCGCGATGGGCCTGTCGAACGGGCAGATCATCTGGCGCCATGTGCTGCCCAATAGCCTGACGCCGGTCATCACGTTTTTGCCGTTCCGCATGAGCGGCGCGATTCTCGCGCTGACGAGCCTCGATTTTCTCGGCCTGGGCGTGCCGCCGCCGACGCCGAGTCTCGGCGAACTGCTGTCGCAGGGCAAGGCGAACCTCGACGCGTGGTGGATTTCGCTGTCCACGTTTTGCGTGCTGGTCATCACGCTGCTGCTGCTGACGTTTATGGGCGACGCGTTGCGCAATGCGCTCGATACACGTCTGTCCGATGCGATGCGCGCCGGAGGCAACCAGTGAGCGAGATGGCCAGCAACACGGCGGGCAACGCGCTGCCGAGCCACGACGCCGATACGCCGCTGCTTGAAGTCGAGCACCTGCGCGTATCGTTTGACGGAACCCACGAAACGGCCGCGGTCAACGACGTGTCGTTTTCGATTGCGCGCGGCGAACGCGTCGCGCTGGTCGGCGAGTCCGGCTCGGGCAAGAGCGTGACCGCGCTGTCGATCCTGCGTCTGCTGCAGGATGCGCACACGAGCGGCGCGATCCGTTTCAACGGCGAGGACCTGCTCGCGAAAAGCGAGCGCGAAATGCGCGGGCTGCGCGGCTCGGCAATCGCGATGATCTTCCAGGAGCCGATGACCGCGCTCAACCCGCTCTATTCGATCGGCGAGCAGATCGCGGAAACCATCGTGCTGCACGACGGCGTATCGTCCGCCGAGGCGCGCAAGCGCGCGGTCGAGTTGCTCGGCCGCACCGGCATCGCGGAGCCCGGCACGCGCGTCAATAGCTACCCGCATCAGCTGTCGGGCGGGCAGCGGCAGCGCGCGATGATCGCGATGGCGCTCGCCTGCCGGCCGCGTCTTCTGCTCGCCGACGAACCGACCACCGCGCTCGATGTGACGATCCGCGCGCAGATCGTCGAACTGCTGCTCGACCTGCAGCGCGAAGAAGCGGAAAAGCGCGGTATGGCCGTGCTGCTGATCACGCACGATCTGAATCTCGTGCGCCATTTCGCGCAGCGGGTCGCGGTGATGGAGAAGGGCGTGCTGGTCGAAAGCGGTCCGGTCGACCAGCTGTTCGCGTCGCCGCAGCATCCGTACACGCAGCGCCTGCTGCAAAGCCGTCCGCAACGCGCGGTCGTGCCGGTGCTGCCGATCGCGCCGGTACTGCTCGACGCGCGCGACGTGTCGGTCGATTTCAGGACGAAGCTGCCGGGCTTTGCCGGGTGGCTGCGCGCCGGACGGTTTCGCGCGGTCGACGCCGCGACGGTGAGGGTGCGTCAGGGCGAGACGCTCGGCATCGTCGGCGAGTCGGGGTCCGGCAAGTCGACGCTCGCGATGGCCCTGCTTGGGCTGCAGCGCACCGTGCAGGGCGCGATCGAGTTTCAGGGCCGGGCGCTCGCCAGCTATCGCGGCCGCGAACAGACGGTGCTGCGCTCGAACCTGCAGGTGGTGTTTCAGGACCCGTTCAGCTCGCTGTCGCCGCGCCATACGATCGAGCGGATCGTCGGCGAGGGGCTCGCGCTGCACCGGCCGCAGCTCGACGCGGCGGCGCGGCGCGAGAAGGTGATCGCGGTGCTGCGCGAGGTCGGCATCGACCGCACCGCGCTGTACCGCTATCCGCACGAATTCTCGGGCGGCCAGCGTCAGCGGATCGCGATTGCGCGCTCGCTGGTGCTGGAGCCGCGCATCCTGATTCTCGACGAACCGACCAGCGCGCTCGACGTGTCGATCCAGCAGCAGGTGCTGAAGCTGCTCGCCGGGCTGCAGCAGAAATATAACCTCGGCTTCATATTTATCAGCCACGACCTGGCGGTGATCGGCGCGATGGCGCATCGGGTCGCGGTGATGAAAAACGGAACCATAGTCGAGAGCGGGGACGTTGAGAAAATTTTTGCGTCCCCGTCGCACCCTTACACCCGAAAGCTGCTCGATGCGGCGTCTGGTGGTGAAAAATCACCGCTGTAACCAATTGTATGTCGATCTCAATTGTATTTTTCTATTCCTTTTGACACTTGAATACTTACTGGCTAGTATCGACCAAACTTTTTTCCTAGTCCGCTGATTTTTAGGCAAAAACTACCGACCAATGCAGCACCGCTCTCTACCCCAGGCTTGTACGCGCGTCGTCGCCGGGATGTTCATTGGCGTACTGATGGCGGCAGCTCCCGGCGCATTCGCCGACGAAGTAAGCAGCTTTAACCAGAATGCCAACTTTTCGACGCCCGCCAGCTTCGCGGGCGCCGGATCGACTCTCCAGCTTCCTTCCCCTTCTTCCCGTGCCTCGGCCGCATCGAACGACGCGCCGCCGAGCCCCGAAAGCGGCGCCCGCTCGTTCCTGTCGGGTGTGGCCGGCAAGGCGGGCGACGTCGTGGTCGGCGCGCTGAACATGATCGGCGTGCGCTACCGCTGGGGCGGCACATCGCCGGATTCCGGCCTCGATTGCAGCGGTTTCGTGCGCTACGTGTTCCAGGACACGCTGGGCCTCGCGCTGCCGCGCCGCGCGGAAGAAATGAGCCGCGTCGGCGAGAAGGTTCGCGTGGCGGATCTGAAGCCGGGCGATCTGGTGTTCTTCAACACGATGCGCCGCACGTTCTCGCACGTCGGCATCTATATCGGCGACAACAAGTTTGTGCACTCGCCGTCCACCGGCAGCACGATCCGTGTCGACGACATGGATGACGCGTATTGGGAAAAGCGTTTCACCGGCGCGCGCCGCGTCGAGACGTCGTTCTCGCCGGCGCAGCAGCAAGATTTGCGTCAACGCGTGAGCGCAACGATCGGCGGCAGTAACTGACGGATGCCGCACCGCTGTCTGTGTAACGGCAGCGCGTTGTTCGAATACTGAAAGGCCCGCTTTCCGGAAATCGGCCGGAAGCGGGCCTTTCGTTTTGATGCCGCGTTTATGGGCTAACGCGGGTAACTGTGGGCTAATCGCGTCGGCCCACTGCGCGGGGTAACCGCGGATTGTCTCTGCGCGTCGTGACTGCACAAAGCCACTGTGCGGCACGAGAGCGACCCGCGCCCTGCGAGTCGGTGTCGCGCGAACTCACGCCGCGACGCGGCTCGCGGCGAGCTTGCGCTGCAGTTCCGGCATGATCCTCGCCACCGCTTCCTCGCCGGCGAGAATCGCCGCGTTGCGCTGCCCGAAGTCGCTGCCGCTCATCGCCGCGAGATTCGGACGGATCACGACGTCCGCGTACTTGTCGAGTTCGTACGCCTTGATGGTTTGACCCATGATCGTGAACGTCTGCATCAGCACGTCGAACGAACTGGCCGTCAGGGCGGTTTCGGGCCGTGCGGAAATATCGACGGCGATCACGAAGTCGGCGCCCATGCGGCGCGCGAACGACGCCGGCACGGGGCTCACGAGACCGCCGTCCACATATTCATGCGCGCCGATTTTCACCGGCTCGAATAGCGACGGCACGCTGCACGACGCGCGCACCGCGATGCCGGTATTGCCGCGCTGAAAGAGGATCGGCTGGCCGGTGTTCAGATCGGTCGCGACGATGCCGAGCGGCTTGGCCATCTTTTCGATCGGCCGATTGTCGAGCGTCGTGTTCAGGTAGTTCTGCAGCGCGACGCCTTGCAGAAAACCGCGCGTGCGAAACGGCATCGCCCAGTCGCTGATCGACGCTTCGTCCATTTTCAGCGCGAGGCGGTTCAGCGCGAAGCCGTTCATCCCGGATGCGTAGAGCGCGCCGACCACCGAGCCCGCGCTCGTGCCGCAGATCAGATCGACCTGAATATTGCGCGCCTCGAGCGCCTTGATCACCCCGATATGCGCGAAGCCGCGCGCGGCGCCGCCGCCGAGCGCGAGGCCGACGCGCAGCGGGCGCGGCGGCTTGATGGCGGGAGGCGCGCTCGATGGCACGGGCGGCGAGGTGTTTGCCGCGGTGCTGTCGGACGGTTTGACAGGTTCAGGCTGTCGATTGCCGCCGGGCAGCGCGCAGGCGCTCAGGACGGCGGACGCCGCGGCCAGCGAAAAGGTGCGGCGGGAAAGACGGGGCGAGGGCTGTTTCAACGAATTCTCCAGCAGCGGCGTGCGGCCGCGGCGCACATCATAAATCAACGCTTCGGCGGCGCGACAAAACATCTGTGGAGCATCTGTTCGACACGCGGATCGGCTTGCCGCGATTGCAGAATCTGCCTGGGACGCACGATCGGTCTGCAGCTCACGCAGAATCTGCTCAACACGCAGCCTGCCACACAAGCAGATTGGCTTCTAAAGCCGTTTTTTCTGCTCCACGCCGTATAATTCGCCTTTCCGAATTTCACACCGCATGCGACCGTCGCCGTATGCCGGCATCCGCTTTCGAGTAACCGTCCATGACCGCTCCTGTTCGCACCCGCTTCGCACCGAGCCCCACCGGCTTCATCCATCTCGGCAATATCCGCTCCGCGCTGTACCCGTGGGCGTTCGCGCGCAAGTCGAAGGGCGTGTTCATTCTGCGTATCGAAGATACGGATCTCGAGCGCTCCACGTCGGAATCGGTGGACGCGATCCTCGAAGGCATGGCGTGGCTCGGTCTCGATTTCGACGAGGGTCCGTTCTATCAGATGCAGCGCATGGACCGCTATCGCGACGTGCTGCAGCAGATGATGGAGCAGGGCCTCGCATACCCGTGCTACATGTCGACCGAAGAACTCGACGCGCTGCGCGACCGGCAGCGCGCGGCGGGCCTCAAGCCGCGCTATGACGGCACGTGGCGCCCCGAGCCGGGCAAGGTGCTGCCGACGCCGCCGGCGGGCGTGCAGCCGGTGATGCGCTTTCGCAATCCGCTCACGGGCGTGGTCGCGTGGGACGACGCGGTGAAGGGGCGCGTCGAGATCTCGAACGAGGAACTCGACGACCTCGTCATCGCGCGCCCGGACGGCACGCCGACGTACAACTTCTGCGTGGTCGTCGACGATCTCGACATGCGCATCACGCACGTGATTCGCGGCGACGATCACGTGAACAACACGCCGCGCCAGATCAACATCCTGCGTGCGCTGGGCGGCGACGTGCCCGTCTACGCGCACCTGCCGACCGTGCTGAACGAGCAGGGCGAAAAGATGAGCAAGCGCCACGGCGCGATGAGCGTGATGGGCTATCGCGATGCCGGCTACCTGCCCGAGGCGGTGCTGAACTATCTCGCGCGGCTCGGCTGGTCGCACGGCGACGCCGAAATCTTTTCGCGCGAGCAACTGATCGAATGGTTCGATCTCGACCATCTCGGCAAGTCGCCCGCGCAGTACGATCACGACAAGCTCAACTGGCTGAATAACCACTACATCAAGGAAGCCGACAACGCACGCCTCGCGGCGCTCGCGAAGCCGTTCTTCGCGGCACTCGATATCGACGACGCGGCACTTGCGAAAGGTGCGGACCTGACGGCGGTGGTCGGGCTGCTGAAGGACCGGGCGTCGACGGTGAAGGACATCGCGGATAACGCGGCGATGTTCTATCGCGAGCCGAATCCGGAGCCGGAAGCGCTCGCGCAGCACGTGACCGATGCGGTGCGCCCGGCACTCGCGGAGCTCGCCGGCGCGCTGAAAACCGTCGAGTGGACCAAGGAGGCGATCGCCGCGGCGATGAAGGCGGTGCTGACCGCGCACAAGCTGAAAATGCCGCAGCTCGCGATGCCGGTGCGTCTGCTGGTGGCCGGCACCACGCATACGCCGTCGATCGACAGCGTGCTGATGCTGTTCGGCCGCGACGTGGTGGTGAGCCGCATCGGTAAGGTGCTGGGCTGAGCGGTGTCGGCTGCTGCTGCGCAGTGCGCGTTAATGCGCGTGGCGCGCAGTGCGGCTCTTCGAATCGCGAAAACAAGGGTATTTACAAAGCCAGATTTGATGACTACAATCTCGCTTCTGTTCTGCAAGGGGGTATAGCTCAGCTGGGAGAGCGCTTGCATGGCATGCAAGAGGTCAGCGGTTCGATCCCGCTTACCTCCACCACACAGGTCCGCAGACAGATCAGGTTGAAAAGACGTACTGGAAGCAGCACCATCAAAAAAGCCCCGAGCGATCAGTCGGGGCTTTGTTTTTTCTACGGCGGGTTTTTCACGCGTAACGTGCTGTGCGAGCCATCGAAGTCTGACAGTGCGATGCATCGTGACGCTCACGATGCATCGCCCGATTCGAAGCGCGCTGGTTTGAATCACCTTGGTTTGAATCACCCTACGGCGCGAGCCGCGTAAACACAAAATCGTGGTTCTTCACCCGCGCCTGATGACATGCAAAGCACGTCTGATGCTGCGCGAGATCCGTCGGCTGGCCGTTGATAAAACGGCCGAAGCCCCAGCCGCCTGAATCCGGATACCGCTTCGAATCCTTCACCATCACCTGCACCGTGGTCGCCGCGCCCGGCACCGAAGCGGGGCCGAACTCCGCGGACGGCACGCGCTTCCATGCGAGCTTGACGAGTATCGAGCCATCGGGAAAAGGCAGCGTGTTCTTTTCCAGCGCCTTCATCGCGGTCGGATTGCCGAGCACGATGCGCAGTTCGTTGAGCGGATCGGCTTCCTCGGCGGGCGCGACGAATTGCCATTTCCGGTAGCCGTGCGGAATCGTCACGCCGTAAATCGGCGAGGCCGCTTCCGCGGCGCTGGCCGCGTCCGCAGGCAGCGACACGGACGCAGACACGAGCGTCATCAGCAACGCGGCGACAAGACCGCTACAAGTCGATTTCATCGACCGCTCCTTCGGTGAGTCATGGATCGTTGCGCGAGCAACCCATTTGTGCGGATTGCCAGGTATCGGGATATCGCTCGGCTGACCTGCGTCAGCCGATGCTGCGTTAGAGCGACGTTGCGCCAGCCGATGCGGCATGCGGCAACGCGTCGATGTCATCGTACCGGCTGGGCGCCGCCGCTGCCGGCATCGCCCGCTTCGCCGCAGCGGGGCAGGTCGGCGGCCTGCAGCACTTCGCCGGTCGACGCGCGTTCGACGAAAGCGACCACGCCTTGCTCCATGCCGCTGGCAGCATATGTGCCGGTAATCTGCGCATGGCCGTCGACGATCGGCACCGGGCCGATCCACTTGCGCGTCACGCGATCGTGATGCAGCGTCGCGCCCGCGTTCTCGCCGCCTTTCACATCGCTATGCAGACCGTCCTCGTACACCGCGACATACGCATAAGCGTCGGCGGGAAGCGGGGTGCGCGCATCGATTCTGGCATCGAACGCGACCGTGCCGGACGCCGACGTCTGCGCGCCGATCCGGATATCGGCTGATGCCGGTTGCGCATCGAGCTGCTGCACACGTTCATCGAAGCTCGTTGCGTTCGACCAGCCGCGCAATTCGCGCCCGCCGACGAATACCGCCGGCGTGTAGACGATATTGCCGCCGCCGGTCGAACTGAGGTACTTCTGCCGCGCGGTGAACGCGGGCTGCGCAAAGCGGTCGCGCCATTGCGCGTTGTCCCAGTAGTCGACGTGCAGCGCGAGCGGCACGAAGATGTCGCTGCGCCGCTCGCGGTTCATCCGGCTGAGCCAGTTGTCGGCGGGCGGGCAGCTGTCGCAGCCCTCGCTCGTGTACAGCTCGACCAGCGCGACGCGATGCGCGGGGCTGGCCACGCTGCACGTGCGCTCCGGCGCGGCGTGGGCGGTGACGGCAACGCCTGACATCAGAAGCACGGCGTGCGCGCAGAAGGTCGAAATTCGGGTTGAGAGTCGCATCGTGATCTCCGGTGAGTGTGACCCGTCCATGCATTGGAACGCATGCAGGTATCTCGTTTATGTCGGGATCGCCGCCGAAAGATGACACGAATGCGGTGAAAATGATGGGTCGTGTATCTGTATCGCGTATCGATACATTACGATACAAAACAGCGGGCAAGGGCGAAGAGAATAAAGGACGAACAGAAAAGGACGAAAAGAAAGGGCGCGATTACGCGCCCCTGCGCCGCCCATCGATGGATGAGCGGCGAGTGAAGCAAAGAGACGACAGACGATCGAAGCGGATCGCCGCCGCTACGGCGGCCGCACCCGGGCGGGGTGCGCTCACATACGCGACGTATACGCACGCACCCGCCCGCGTCTCGTCGCTCAAGCGTGCTTCTTCGCCTCGTCGCGCCAGTAATGCTGTTGCTTCCAGCCGAGCAGGCGCTTCAGCTTGTCATTCGACAGCAGCGTCTCGAACTCGCTCAACTGCTTTTTCACCGGCACGTCCGGATAGAAGCGCTTGAGCAGTTCGGCGGTCGGCAGGTCGGACGAGACATCGTCGGCGGCAATGTTCATCACCTCGAAGCCGAGCCCATCCTTTTCGATCGCGAGCCGGCACGCGTTCGCGAGATCGCGGCCGTCGATATAGCTCCATGCGATGCGTTTGCGCAGTCCCGGGTCTTTCAGCCACACCTTGTTGAACTTCGCATAGTCCTCGGGTTCGAGCACGTTGCCGATCCGGAAGCAGTAGATATCCGCGCCGGTGCGCGCATGGAACGCCTTTGCGGTGACCTCGTTGATCACCTTCGACGTCGCATAACTGTCCATCGGGTCGACCGGGTACTGCTCGTCGAGCGGAAAGTACTGCGGATTGCGGTGCCGGTGCGCGAAGACGACGCCATACGTCGTTTCGCTCGATGCGACGATCACCTTACGGATGCCGAGCTTCGATGCCGCGTCGAGAATGTTGTACGTGCCCATCACGTTGATGCGAAACACTTCGTTATCGGGCGTGACCATGATGCGCGGAATCGCCGCGAAATGGACGATCGCATCGATCGGCTTCGGTTCGAGATCGTCGACGAACTCGGTGGGCGACGTGCTCGACGCGAGCGCGTTGAACACCTGGCCCGCGTCCGTGATGTCGGTGATCAGCGTGCGCGCGGTGCGCTTGGGCATCGGTACGCGGTCGAGATTCATCACTTCATAGCCGTGCTCGACGAGATTCTCGACAACCCATTTGCCGGCGAGGCCGCTGCCGCCGGTCACAACCACTCGCTTCGTCATGCGGTTTGCTCCTTGTAAGGATGGTGAGAGGCCGAACTCGCTGTTCGCATGCGCCTGGTGCCCGCGCGTCCCGGTTCGGGCCTTACCCGAAGCTTAACGAGTTCCGGACGATGATGGCTGTGACGCATGTCATAGTCGGCGCCGCCCGGCGGGTTCCCGACAACCCGCTGAAACGACCCGCGGGACAACCCCAATAGGTTTGTATGACGCCCGTCACAGTTTCACAGCGCACTCTGCACCTAAGATCGTCCCGATGTCGAGCGCGGCGCCCCTGAGTGTCACCGGGTTGGCGCTGAAGAGCGCTGCATCGCACCGAATCGCACCGAACGCACGATTGGCGAGGAGACGTCCGTTGAGAGCCATCCCATCGAAAACCGAAGCGCCGGTCGTGCCCGCGCCGCTCGCGATGCTGCGCGCGTGTCTGCGCATCCGCGAACTGAACATTTTCGCGGTGCTGATCGGGGTCGGGGTGCTGATCAGTCTCTTTTCGCCTTATTTCCTGACGACCAACAACCTGATGGGCGTGTTCCGCTCGTTTTCGCTTACCGCGATCATGGCGGTCGGCATGATGCTTGTCATCATTACGGGCGGGATCGATCTGTCAGTCGGCTCGGTGATGGGGCTGTCGTCGCTTGTCACCGCGCTCGCGTTCCAGCATGGCCTCGGTGCGATGACCGCGGTCGCGGCCGGGCTCATGACCGGCGTCGTGGTCGGCGCTTTCAACGGGTTTCTCGTCACACGGATCCAGTTGCCGCCGTTCATTGCGACGCTCGGCACGCTGTCGATCGGGCGCGGCCTGATGTACATCATCACCAAAGGCGTGCCGGTCACACCGGACGTGCCCGACAGCTTCACGTTCATCGGCCAGGGCTATCTCGGCTTGATTCCGTTTCCGGTGGTCGTAATGGCGGTGCTCGCCGCGTGCTTTTCAGTCGTGATGCGGCGCACGCGTTTCGGCCGCCATGTGTATGCGACCGGCGGCAATGAAACCGCGGCGCTGTTGAGCGGCGTGCGCACCGCGCGCGTGAAATTCACCGTCTACGCGCTGTCCGGCGCGATCGCCGCGCTCGCCGGCGTGATCAGCTTCTCGCGCTTCGTGTCCGCGGAGCCCGCGGCCGGCTTCGGCGCCGAGCTCGACGTGATCGCGGCGGCCGCGATCGGCGGCGCGAGCCTGTCGGGCGGCGTCGGCAGCGTCGAGGGCGCGATTATCGGCGCGGCGCTCGCCGGCATCATCACGAACGGCGTGGTGCTGCTCAATATCGACACCTACGCGCAGCAGACCATCACCGGCTGCGTGATCCTGATTGCAGTGAGCATCGACATCTGGCGGCTGCGCCGCAAAGGGCGCTGACGCGTGGCGTCGAACTCGCGCGTGCTGTGTAAATGCTGTGCGAACGCGAGCAACAACAACTGACAGAGCAGCAAACCGACCAATAAACACGGAGACGACATCATGCAACGAAAGCTGACCGGCGCGGCCCTCGCGCTGCTTGCGATCTTCGCGCTCACCGCGGGCGCGGCCGACGCGAAAGACGCGAAGGACATCACGATCGCGGTGATTCCGAAGGTCGCCGTGCCGTTCTTCGACGACTGCAACCACGGCGCGCAGGCCGCGGCGAGCAAGCTCGACGTGAAGTATCAGTGGGTCGTGCCGCAGAACACGCAGGGCTCGACGCAGGTGCAGATTATCGAAGACCTGATGTCGAAGCATGTCGACGGCATTGCGATTTCGGTCAATGAACCGAAGTCGGTCGAAAGCGTGATGAAGCGCGCGGAAAAGAGCGGCATCAAGGTGCTGACCTACGATTCGGACTCGCCGGGCAGCGGCCGCTCGATGTATATCGGCACCAGCAACGAGGCAGCCGGCGAGCAGATGGCGGAGACCATGGCGAAGGCGCTGAACGGTAACGGCGATGTCGCGATCGTCACCGGGCAACTCGGCGCGGTGAATCTGAACGAGCGCATTGCGGGTATCAAGAAGGGGCTCACGAAATATCCGGGCATCAAGGTCGTCGAGACGCAGGGCACCGACGACGATCTCGCGAAAGGCGTATCGGTCGTCGAAACGACGTTGCGCGCGCATCCGCAGTTGAAGGGTATTTTCGGCGTGAGCCAGGTCGGCGGTCCGGCGGTCGCGAAGGTGCTGAACACGCGCGAGTTCGGCTCGATGAAGGGCAAGCTCGAAGTGCTCGCATTCGACGACTTGCCCGATACCGTGAAGGGCGTTCGCGACGGCACGATTCAGGCGATCATGGTGCAGCGGCCGGTGACGATGGGGCGCCTCGCGGTCGAGCATCTGGCTGCGCAGATTCAGGGGACGGAAACGCAGGCGAAGGATATCGATACCGGCGTAACGGTCGTTACGAAGGACAATCTCGGCAGTTATACGAAGTAGCCGAAGCAGCCGAAGCAGGCCGGCGGCACCGCGCTGCCGCCGAAGCTCGATGGACGAACAAGTCGCATACAAGGCCGCCCGATGACGCCGTTTCTCGAAGTCCGCGATATCTCGAAGACGTTCCCCGGCGTGCGCGCGCTCAACCGCGTGACCTTGCAGGTCGCACGCGGCGAGGTGCTCGCGCTTGCCGGCGAGAACGGCGCGGGCAAGAGCACGCTGATGAAAATCCTGACGGGCGTGCTCGCGCCCGACACGGGCGGACAGATCCACGTCGACGGCGAGCCCGTGGTGTTGCGCGACGGCAATCATGCGCGCGCGCTGGGCATCGGCATCATCTATCAGGAGCTGTCGGTCGTTGATAACCTGAATATCGCGGAGAACATCTTTCTCGCGCGTGAGCCGCGCAACCGCTTCGGGCTGATCGACCGCGCGCGGATGAACGAAGCGGCGCGCACGCTGCTCGATACGATCGGCATGTCGCTCGATCCACGTACGCCGGTGAGCGAGCTGAGCGTCGGCCAGAAGCAGATGGTCGAAATCGCGAAAGCCATCTCGTGCGACTCGAAGATCATCATCATGGATGAACCGACCGCGTCGCTGAGCCATCATGAGACGCGCATCCTGCTCGATCTGATCAAGCGGCTGCGCACGCAGCACATCGGCATCGTCTATATTTCGCATCGGCTCGAGGAACTGTTCGAGCTGGCGGATCGCGTGAGCGTGCTGCGCGACGGCTCGACGGTCGGCAGCGCGCCGATGGCCGATGTCACGCGCGAATGGCTGGTGCGCAAGATGGTCGATCGCGAGTTGAGCGATCTGTATGCGGTGTCCGCGTCGCATGCGACGCGCGAGGTCGTGCTCGAGGTGCGCAATCTGTCGCTGCGCACGCGCGATCGCGCGCCGGCGCGGATTCGCGACATCAGTTTTGCCGTGCATCGCGGCGAGATTCTCGGCATCGCGGGGCTGGTCGGCTCGGGGCGCACCGAAATCATGGAGATGATCTTCGGCATGCGGCCGTGTACCGGCGAGGTGTGGATGGAAGGCAAGCGGGTCGCGATTGCGAACCCGCATGATGCGATCTCGCACGGCATCGGCTTTGCGACCGAAGACCGCAAAGGGCAGGGACTGGTGGCCGGCATGAGCGTGCGCGAGAACTTCAGTCTGACGCATCTCGAAGCGTACGCGCCGTTCCAGTTTATCCGGCGCGCCGCGGAAGACGAGCGGTGCCGTCAGTTCGTGCGCACGCTCGGCGTGAAGACGCCGACCATCGAGCAGAAGGTGATCAACCTGAGCGGCGGCAACCAGCAGAAGGTGGTGCTCGCGAAATGGGTGGCGCGTGAGCCGCGCGTGTTGATCGTCGATGAGCCGACGCGCGGTATCGACATCGGCGCGAAAGCGGAGGTGCACGCGCTGCTCGCGCGGCTTGCCGCGCAGGGGATCGCGATTATCGCGATCTCGTCGGATTTGCCGGAGGTGCTCGCGATCAGCGACCGGATTCTCGTCGTGCGCGAAGGGCGCCTCAATGGGGTGTTCGATCGCGCGGACGCGACGCAGGAACGCGTGATGGCGGCCGCCACCGCATAGTGCCGGTGAACCCGCGCATCGCGACATGACGTAACGTAACGTTTTTTCAAATGGAGACTGAAAAAAGATGACCACGATTGTCGTATTGCACACCGGCCCGGTGACGGTGCAGCCGTTGAAAGACCAGTTGAAGGAGCAACTGCCTGACGCCCGCGTGATCAACATCGTCGACGACAGCCTGTTGAACGACGTGCGCACGGCCGGCCATCTGACGCCCGAAGTCACGCAGCGGATGTACAGCTATATGGCGAACGCGCAGGCAATGAACGCCGACTATGTGTTGAACGCGTGCTCGTCGGTCGGCGAGGCGGTCGATCTGCTGCGCGGCATGATCCGCACGCCGATCGTCAAGGTCGACGAAGCGATGGCGGCGGAAGCGAGCCGTCTCGGCACGCGCATCGGCGTGGTCGCGACGGTCAGGACGACGCTCGAGCCGACCGTGCGCTTGATCCGCAAGAAAGCGGCCGAACAGAAGCGTGAGGTGACCGTGGTCGAGCGGGTCGCCGAAGAAGCGTTCGAGGCGCTGCTCGCGGGCAACACCGAACAGCACGACGAGATTCTCAAGCGCACCATCGTCGGGCTGGCGGACGAGGTGGACGTGGTCGTGCTCGCGCAGGTGTCGATGGCGCGTCTCGTGCCGTCGCTTGGCGCGACGCGCGTGCCGGTGCTGTCGAGCCCGCAAAGCGGCGTCGCGTCGTTGAAAGACGCGCTGTCACGCGCGCGCTAGCGGCGCCTTGTACGCATGATCGTGCTTCGGGTCATGCTTGGCCGGCATCGACGCGGCCGGCGCGAGCGACGCGGCATTCGCGCCGAGCGCGGGAGCGCCGGCGGCCACCGGCAGCGCGAGCTCCGGCAGGAACTGCGCGATGAAGGCCGGCGTCAGCACGATCTTGCGTTCGTGCGTATCGACGAGGCTGGCCGCCTTCAGGTCGCTGAAATGCCGGTTCACCGATTCGCGCGACGTGCCGATAAATTCGGCGAGCTTGTCCTGCGCGATCGACAGATCGATCAGCACGGCGCCGGCACGCCCGTTGTGCACGAACGGCGTGCCGATTTGCGTGGCGAACATCGACAGGATATTGACGAGGCGCTTGCGCACGTCGTGCAGCGACAGGTTTTCGATCAGCTTCTGCGCTTCCTGCCAGCGTTGATGATGGCTGCGCAGCACGAACTGGTTGATCACGTCGTAGCGCGTGAGCAGGTCCTTGAAGTCGGCCTTGCGGATATAGCAGATGCGGCTTTCCGCGAGCGTTTGCGCGTAGTGCGAGTAGTTCGCTTCGTTGAGCACGTCGCCGTCGCCGAAGATCATGCCGGCCTTGATAAACGACAGCGTGATTTCCTGGCCGTCCTCGGTGAGCCGGTAAAGGCGCACGTGACCGACCTTGAGCAGATACACGTACTCGCTGCGGTCTTCCGGCCGATAGATGATGGCGTTCTTGCGCAGGCTGCGGTGATCGCTGAAAGCCGGCATCACCTCTTCGAGGCAATTGCGTTCAATCAGCGAGAGAAGCTCGCTTTTTCCGACGAACCACATCGCTTGTCTCCTTCCTTGTAGACGGAAGCGGGCGCTTGAGCGCCAACTGCCGTCCCATGCCGCGTTACGCCGGGTGAGCGCTGCAGCGCTTGCCTCGCGTGGTGCGGAGAATTGACCGGAGCGGCGCATCAGCACGCCCCCGGTCCGTGCTCAATCCGGTCTCGTGCCGGCAGCGAGCCGCGTTTTCCGCGGAGTCGCCAGCGCGTCGGGGTGGGCCGCCCGGGTTGCTGCTCGGTTGCCGCTTATTCTAACCAGCATACCGGGCGCGCGCTGCGCGGATGCGAAGCGATGTCGTGCGATGTTGTAAGTCGAATGTAGGCCGGCGTGCGTCACCCCGCGAAGCGCGGCTCCGGCAGCCCTTTCACACCCAGGCCCGTCACCGCGAACAGGCCGCCGCGATCGCGCTCTTTTTGCGGAATGCCCCACATCGGGCGGCCCATCGTCGTCACGTACAGCGTATCGAGGTTCGGGCCGCCGAACATCACGCTCGTCAGATTGCGCACCGGAAACGGCACGACACGGTCGAGCTTGCCATCGGGCGCAAAGCGCAGGATGCGTCCGCCGAACACGAGCGCGCTCCACACATAACCTTCGGCGTCGACGGTCGCGCCGTCGAATGTGCCGGCCATATCGCGCGCCGACGCGAAGACGCGGCGGTTGGTCGCCGCGCCGGTCTCGATGTCGTAGTCGTACGCATACATCAGCCGGTCATAGGTGTCGGTGAAATACAGCGTGCGGTTATCGGGGCTCCAGCACGGGCCATTCGAGCAACTGATACCGCGATCGAGGCAGATGATCTTCCCGTTCGTGCCGAGCTGGTACAGGCCGCCGCTGCGCGTCGGGCGCTGGCCGCGGTCGGCGTCATAGCGGTCGAAGTCATACGCCATCGTGCCCGCGATAAAGCGGCCGCGGCGGTCGACCTTGCCGTCGTTGAAGCGCGTTTCCGGGTCGTCGCTTTCCGGGTCGCCGATCAGACGCACGGTCTGCGCGTCGAAATCGTAGAAATGCAGGCCGTTGGCGAGCGCGACCACCGCGCCGCCTTTTTCGCACAACGCCATCGAGCCGATATGTCGCGGCACGAAAAAGCGCTCGACTTCACTGCCGTCCGCGCGGCAGCGATAGATTTCGGCGGCGGTGCTGTCGATCCAGTACAGGCGCTGTTCCTTCACGTCCCACAGCGGACCCTCTCCCAGATGGTTGTTCGCGTCGACCAGCAGGCGGGTTTCGATCATGAGTATCTCCGTCGTTCGGTGTTGGGGGGAACTGCATCGGGAATGACGCGACGGCTGCGCGTCGTGTGGCGGAGATCGGCGCAGCCGGTCGCTCGGTGCTCGTTATCGATTGCCTCGTTGTTTGAAGCGGCTCGCGCTGCGTAGGTGTCGCCGTTCGATGCAGCCGTCGCGTCGCGCGTGCACGCGGGTGTCTTCGTACGTGAGCGCTGATGCGTGTTCTTGCGCATGCGAGCGCGCATTTATCGCGCGTGAGCCGCGCCTTTACGCCGCTGTCGCCTTCTACCCCTTGCGGTCGCGCAACGTAATGACCGCGGCCAGCACGACCAGTCCGTTGATGATGTCGCGCACCGCCGGCGGCACCGTGGTGCCCGCGAGCAGCGTGCCGAGCGCGGTCAGCAGCAGCGCGCCGCCGAACACGCCGAGGTAGTGCCCACGGCCGCCGGTAATCAATGCGCCGCCGACCACCACCACCGCGATCGACGGCAGCAGATACGGGTCGCCCATGCCGAGAAACGCCTGGCTGCTAAAGCCCGCGAGCAGCAAACCGACGATCGCCGAGCACAGCGCGGACAGGCAATACACGGCGACGAGCGTGGCGCCGACTCGCACGCCCGACAGCTTCGCGGCGACCGGCGAGTTGCCGACCGCATACACGCGCCGGCCGAAAGCCGTGCGATGCAACAGCAGCAACGCGACGATCAGCACGAGCGGCACGCTCCATGCGGCGAGCGACAGCGGTCCGGCATGCTCGTTCGTGAAGTTGCTGATCGCGGGCGGCGCCCAGCCTTGCGGCGAGCCGTTGCAGTAGATCAGCGTGATGCCTTGCAGCAGGCCGTTCGCCGCGAGCGTGACGACGATCGGCGGCAAGCCGAGCACGACGACGCCGATGCCGTTGAAAAGTCCCACCAGCAAACCGGCCGCGAGCACGGCGGGCACCGCCCACAGCGCCGCGTCGTTGACGCCGTGCGTGAGACCGGTGAGCAGCACGCCCGACAGCGTGATCAGCCACGGCACCGACAGATCGAGGCCGCCGGTCAGAATCACCGCGCCCTGGCCGAGGCCGAGGATCGCGAGAAACAGCGTGAGCGTCAGCAGGCTGCTATAGAAGTTCGCGCTCGCGAGCACCGCAGGCCCGTACACGAACCCGGTCGCCGCGATCACGCCGAAAAACAGCAGATACGCGGGCACGATGTACTTCACCCATTCGCGATTGCGCTCGATCCAGTCGGTCAGCCACCGGCCGGTCAGCTCGGTGTTCGCGACCGGCTTGAAGTCCGCGACTTCGAATGCGACGCGGCGCGCGCCGGCGCCGTTTTGCGCACGCGTGCCGGTGCGCCACGCCTTGAACCAATGCAGCGCGTGCCGCGCGCATTCATGCGCGGCCGACTGCTTGCCGATCGACGAGCCGAGCACCGCGAGAATCAGGATCACCGCTTCGGCAATGGTCGTGAAGAACGCGGATACGTTCAGCACGAGCAGGATATTGACGGTCACCATCAGCGTCATCGCGGCGAACACGGTGCCGACGCAGCCGCCGCGTCCGCCGCCGAGCCACGTGCCGCCGAGCACGACCGCGGTGAACATCGACAGCAGCAGCGGCCGGCCGACCAGCGGGTCCGCCGAGCCGGTTTGTGCCGACACGTACAGCCCCGCGAGCGCGTAGAACATGCCGGCGAGCACATACGTCATGATGCGATAGCGCGTGACGGGCGTGCCGTTCGCGTACGCGCTATCCGGCTCGCTGCCAATTGCGTATAGCCCGACGCCGAACCGCGTGCGGCGGATAAACGCCCAGACGAGCAGCGCGGCAATCAGAATGCCGGCCGACATCGGCAGCTTGTCCGGGATCAGATCCGCGGTGACGAAGCCCGCGAACCGGTCGCCGACGCTGCCGCCGGGCTTGTTCTGGATCAGCAGCGTGAGGCCTTGCACCATAAACATCGTCGCGAGCGTGACGACGATCGATTGCAGCCGGAACCATGCGATCAGCGCACCGTTGATCAGACCGACACCGCCGCCGATCGCCACCACCAGCGCGACGCCGGCCCATTGCTCGACAGGCGAGCCGTGCACGAAGCGCACCGCCAGTACATTCGCAAGCGACAGCACCGCCGACGCGGACAGATCGAAGCCGCCGCTCAATACGACGATGGTCTGCCCGATCGCGACCAGCGCGAGCGTGGTAACGCTCGAGATCAGCGAGCCGACGTCGTACAGTCCGACCGGCGTTGCCGACAGTGCGATCCACGCGATCAGCATCGCGATCAGCGCGCCGATCGCGATGATCAGGCCGCGATGATGATCGATGCGCGCGCCGAAGCCGATGCGCGCGCCTGGGCGCACGATGTCGCTGTCGGGAGAGGCGATTGCGTTGCTCATAACGTTTCCTTGTAACCTCGACGGCAAGCGTGGGCGGTGTGCTGCCGGTTGTTATCGGTCGCTATCGGTGCGGCGCGCTCAGCTCGCCAGCATGCCGCGCATCACGTTTTCTTCAGTCAGCCGGTCGCCGTCGAGCTCCGCGACATTGCGGCCGCGGTACATCACCGAGACGCGGTCGCACACGTTGACGAGCTCCGGCACGTCGGTCGAATAGAACAGCACCGCGCCGCCCGCCGCCGCGAACGCGCGCATCAGCACGAAGATCTGATGCTTGGTGCCGACGTCGATGCCGCGCGTCGGATCGAACATCAGCCACACGCGGCTTTGCGTGAGCAGCCATTTGGCCATCGCGATCTTCTGCTGGTTGCCGCCGGAGAACGACAGGCAGGGCTTGTAGAGCGCGCGCGGATTCACTTCCATCTGCGCGAGCACGCGCTCGATCGCCGCGCGCTCGCGCTTGCGGTCGATCAGGCCGAAGCGCGTATAGCGTTTGATCACCGGCAGCGAAATGTTTTCGCCGCCCGGCAGGCGCAGGAACAGGCCTTCGGTCTTGCGGTCTTCGGGCAGCAGGCTGGTCGCGACGCCGGCTTTCAGCGAATCGGCGGTGGACGTGAGCGTCACCGCACGGCCGTCCACCCGCATCTGCCCCGCGTCGATATATTCGGCGCCAAACAGCGCCTCGAACAGCTCGCGCTGTCCCATTCCTTGCAGCGCCGCGATGCCGTGCACTTCACCGGCCTCGAGCTTCAGGCTGAAATCGTCGACCACGCCGTCGACGCGCACATTGCGCAATTCGAGCGCGGGCGCCGACGCAGTAAACGTTGGCGGCTGCTTCGGCGGATACTTCGCGTCCATCGAGCGGCCGATTACGAGGCGGATCACTTCGTCGTCGGAGATCGCGTGCGTGTCGAAGGCGCCGACGTCGCGGCCGTTGCGGTAGATCGTCAGGCTGTCGCAGAACTCGCGCACTTCCTGCATCCGGTGCGAAATAAACACGAAGGTGACGCCGCGCGCCTTCATTTCGTCGATGCGGCGCGCGAGCCACGCGACGTCGCGTCCGGACAGCGCGGAGGTCGGCTCGTCGAGCAGCAGCACTTGCGGCTCGCGCACCATCGCCTTGGCGATTTCGATTTTTTGCCGCACCGGCAGCGCGAGGTCGCGCACGTATGCGCCGGGCCGCACATCGGTCAGCTCGAGTGTTTCGAGCCACTGCGTGACGCGCCGCTGCGCTTCCGCGCGCCTGATGCGGCCGAACCAGCCGGACGGCTCGTTGCCGAGCAGCAGGTTCTGCGCGACCGTCAGGTCGCGCACCAGCGTCATCTCCTGAAACGCGGTCTGCACACCGGCGCGCTGCGCGTCTTTCGGTTCGCGCATCTGCACGTCGCGGCCGAGAATCGCAATGCGGCCTTCGTCCGGCCGGATCAGGCCGGATAGCAGCTTGACCGTGGTCGACTTGCCCGCGCCGTTCTCGCCGAGCAGCGCATGCACCGCGCCGCGCCGCACGCGAAACGACGCGTCGTTCAGCGCGACCGTCGCGCCGAAGCGTTTCGTGACGTTCGCGACATCGATCGCCCAGTGATCCGCGTGGGCTTCGCGAGGTTCGGTCATGACTGTCGACATCGTCGGACTCCGGGGCAACGTGAGGCGTGAAAGAGGCGCGCGCGTTTTTGCGTTGGCGTCAGCGTCGGGCGCTAGTCCGGCTTGCCGTTGAGCGCCGCGTTGAGGCCGATTTCGCGCGTCTCATCCGAATAGATGTCGGCGAACCAGCCCGGCGGCACCTTGTCCGGCGGGAACGCGGTGCAGCCCGCACGCAGTTCGTCGATCGAGCCGGTCTTGCACAGCTTCGATTGCGCCGTTTCGACCAGCGGCAGCTTCAGCGTCACGCGCGCCGGAAAGTCCTTGCCGTCGAGCTTCTGCACGGCAAGCTTCAACGCGACCGCGCCGGAGTAGGGCGGCGCGCCGTACGAGATCGACCGGTAGCCGATCGAGCGATAGCTGCCTTCGCCCTTCACGGCGCCCGGCGGCAGCATCTGCACGCGGTGGCCGTTCGACGATTCGCCCGCACACGGCTTGATCTTGTCGTCCGCAATGCCCGCATCGAGCTGCATCGACGCAGCGGTGAAGCAGCCGACCTGCATCCACAGGCCGTCGATCTTGTCCCAGCTGTTGGTGGCGAGAATCTTCGACAGTTCGGTCTTCGCGGTCGCCTGGCTCCACATGCCGGTGCCTTCCGCGACGATCTTGATGCCCGGGTATTTCGCGAACACCTGCTTGGCCGCTTCGGTGCGCGCGCGGTCGACCGAGGTGCCCGGCACGCCGGTGATCATCACGATATTGCCCTTGCCGTTCAGCGTCTTCGCGAGCCACTCGGCGGTCACGGTGCCCGCCTGATGCTGGTCGATCGTGACGTTGTGCGCGCACGGCTCGGTTACTTCGCCGTCGTAGGCGGCGACCACCACACCCTTCGAGCACGCGTTCTTGATCGCGCGATTGAGCGCGGTCGGCGAGATCGGATAGATGATGATGGCCTTCGCGCCGGCCTGCACCATCGAATTGATCTGCTGGATCTGCTTTTGCGCGTCGGTGCCGGCAACCTGCACTTCGAGATCGACCTTGTCTTTCAGTGCGGGCGTCGCGGCCATCGCCTTGATCATGTTGGCCGCTTCGGTCTGCCAGTCGTTGCCGACATAGCTCATCGACAGGAAGATCTTGTACTTGTCGGCGGCCGCGGCCGGTCCCGACAGCGTGAGTCCGCCGATGCACGCGGCAACGAGCGACGCGCCGAGCGCGGCGCCGCGTAGCAGCCGCGCCGCACGACCAAGGATGTGCGTCAAGGTGTTCATGTCTGCCTCCAATCCTGCCTGGGTTGTGTTTATTGGTGAGTCTGCGTTGCTGTACTCGTGATGCACCTGCTGCCGCGCCTGCTACTGAGCCTGCTACTGCATCCGTTACTGCGTCTGCTGGATCGTTGAATCGCGACGTTGCCGGCCGCTATCGCGCGCCGTGCCCATTAAGTCGCGGTGTTTTCGACATGCGGCACGCGCGCCGACGGCGGCAGACGCAGTCCGGCCGAACCGGGCGCGACGTCCGGGTCGTGGCCGGGAATCACGAAGTCCGCGATCTGCCGGATGCGCTTTAACGACGCAAGTTCGGCCGCCGTCTCGTGCACGATGCCGACCGGCACGCCGTCGACGATGTTCTCCATGCAGTTCGCGCAATCGCCGGTCACGACGACGATGCCTTCCGCCGTATTCACCGCGACCGACTGGTGACCGGGTGTATGGCCGGGTGTCGGAATCACGCGCACGCCGGGCACGATATCGGCGATGCCGTTGACGAACTGCCAGCGAAACCACGCGAGCGGCTCGCGGCCGATCAGAAACTCCTGATACAACGACGCCTGCGTCGGCAGCGGCCGGCCCGCGTATTCCCATTCGGTCTGCTGCACGATAAAGCGCGCATTGCGAAACAGCGTGTTGCCGCCGGAGTGGTCGTAGTGCAGGTGAGTGTTGATCACGATATCGACGTCGTCTGCGCGCCACCCGACGTATTCCTTCAATGCGCGTTCGAGCCGTTCTTCGGGCGCCTGGTCGCACGGGCAGATAAAGCTGCTGACCCATGCGGGGTCGTGAATGCCGGTATCGACGACAATCTTCTTCTGCGCGCCGACGATCGCGCTCGACCACACCGGAATGCGGATCTGCTGGCCGTAGTAGCGCGCGTAGATCAGCGACGACTTGTCCACGGTGAGCCAGCCGGTCGGCATCGCGACGACCTTGAGTTCGGGAGTAGCCACGCTCGCCTCCGTCATCAGAAGTTGACTTCGTTCGCGCCTTTCAATTTCAGCATCGCGCGTGCCTCGGTGGGCGTCGCGACTTCGAGCGACAACCCTTCGATCACCTGACGGATTTTCACGACCTGCGCGGCGCTCGATTCGGCCAGCTTGCCGGGCTCGATCCACAAGGAATCTTCGAGGCCGACGCGCGCATGCGAGCCCTGCGCGACACCGGTCGACGCGAGCGGAAGCTGGTTGCGTCCGGCGCCGAGAATCGACCATACGTAGTCGTTGCCGAACAGGCGATCCGCGGTGCGGCGCATATGCATCAGGTCTTCCGGATGCGCGCCGATGCCGCCCAGCAGGCCGAACACGCTCTGCACGAAGAACGGCGGCTTGACGAGACCGCGGTCGACGAAGTGCGCGAGGTTGTACAGGTGCGAGATGTCGTAGCACTCATGCTCGAAACGCGTGCCGTTGTCGCTGCACGAGGTCAGGATGTACTCGATATCGGCGAACGTGTTCTTGAACACGAGGTCGCGGCTCTTTTCGAGGTGCTGACGTTCCCAGTCGTGCTTCAGATCCTTGTAGCGCGCGAGCATCGGATACAGGCCGAAATTCATCGAGCCCATATTCAGCGACGCGACCTCGGGCTTGAAGTGGTGCGCCGGGCGCAGCCGCTCGGCGACCGTCATATGCGGGCTGCCGCCGGTCGTCAGGTTGATCACCGCATCGGTTTCGGCCTTGATGCGCGGCAGGAATTCCTGAAACACCGCCGGGTCTTGCGTCGGCCGGCCGTCGTTCGGGTCGCGCGCATGCAGATGCAGGATCGCCGCGCCTTCTTTCGCGGCGGCGAGCGCCGCATCGGCGATCTGCTGCGGCGTGACCGGCAGATATGGCGACATCGACGGCGTATGGATCGCGCCGGTCGGCGCGCAGGTGATGATGACTTTTCGCTTGGCTGCCATGTTGTCCTCGTGTTTCGTCAGGTGTTCGCTGCTTGCGTGACCCAATGCGTGGGCCAGATGAGCCGGCGAAAGTGAAACCGGTGAAACGGGCCGACGGCGGTCGCATCGGTTGTGTCGGTTGCAGCGGCGGACCGGCGGGTTGGCGCCGGCCGGTCGCGTCGCGTCGCGCGCCGGCGGCTGGCTACAGCACCTCGACGTTGCCGCACACCGAGATCGCCTGGCCGGAAATGCCCATGCCGGCCGGCGAGCACAAAAAGAGCGCGGTCGCCGCGACTTCCTCGGGCGTGGTCATCCGGCGCAGCGAGATCTTGTCGAGGTAGAGCCGCTCCATCTCCTCGTACGACAGATCGAGCTGCTTCGCGCGCGCGGCTATCACGCGCTCGATGCGCGGCCCTTTGACGATGCCGGGCTGGATCGTATTCACGCGGATGCCGCTCGGGCCGAGTTCGATCGCGAGACTCTTCGTCAAGCCGACGATCGCCCATTTGGTCGCGGAGTAGGGCGTGCGGTACGCGTAGCCGAGGCGTCCCGCGACCGACGACAGCGCGATGATCGCGCCGCCTTCGGGCGCATCGCGCAACAGCGGCACCGCACGGCGCGCAAAGTAGAACTGCGCGTTCAGGTTGATATCGACGGTCTGTTCCCATTCGCCGACGTCGAGCTCGTCGACGCCGCCGGTCGGGCCCGCGATGCCCGCGTTATTGACCAGCACGTCGAGCCCGCCGAGCTGCTGCGCGACGTCGGCGAACACGCGCTCGACCGCGTCGCGGTTGGCGACATCCGCGAGCGTCGCGGTGATCGGCGCGCTGCCGGATGTTTGCGCCTGGTCCTGCGCGCGTTGCAGCGCGTCGATGGTCTGCTGGCTCGCGTCGCACACGTGCACGCGCGCGCCGGTTTCGACGAACGCCTGCGCGATCGCGAGGCCGATGCCGGATGCGCCGCCTGTCACGAGCACGCGCAGACCCGCGCGCGGCGTCAACATGGATAGAACCGTCATGCCTGTTGTCTCCGTCGTGATTCGTATGAGTGATGGCCCGTCGTGTACGCGCCGTCCGGCCATTCCGTACGACGTGTCGATACAACGATTCGGGCTACTACGCGATACTTCGACTTTGCCCAGCACTGCCGCGGCGGTGCGCGTACTGCAGGCGCGCCGCCGCATCCGATGACGCGGGTCAGCTCAGGCGCTGGCCTCCTGCTGTTCGATCAGCCGCTCGCGCAGATCGTCCGCCGCTTCGCCGATGTCCTGCGCGATGCCGGCGCGCGCGCCTTCGCCGTCGCCGCGCCAGAGCGCTTCGACGATCTTGCGGTGCGCGTCCATCGAACGGCGCATATGCGGAATGTCCGGTGCGACGAGTTTCAGGAACGGGCCGATGCGCATCCACAGGTTCTGGATCGTCGCGAGCGTGACATCGCTCGCGCCATGCATGTAGATCGCGACGTGAAACTCGAAATTGCTGCGCAGATAGGCGGCGACGTCGCCGGCTTCGACGTGCGCGTCCATCGTGTCGAACACGTCCTGCAGCGCCGCGAGATGCACACGCGACATGCGCGTTGCGGCGCGCGCGGCCACGCAGCCTTCGAGCGCGATGCGCACGTCGCGCAGTTCTTCGAGCAGCTCGAGCGTCATCGGCGGCACCATCAGCGCGCGGCCGGGACCGTCGATCAGCGCGCCTTCCGCCTGCAGGCGCGTGAGCGCGCCGCGCACCGGCATGGTCGACGAACCGACCGCGTCCGCGACCCCGCGCAGACTCAGCAATTGGCCCGGCGCGAAGCGGCCGGTCATGATCGCTTCGCGCAACTGAGCATAGACGCGGCTTGCCATCGTGTCCCGCGCCACGAGCTCGAGCGGCGGCAATGCCTTGGTCGCTACGTGGGTGGTCACGGGTTCCTCCGGCGGCGGCGGATGCGAATCGGTTGCGATGTGTGACCTGTGATCACACTTGATGAATGCAGTCTGCGCGGGTCGATGGTGTGCGTCAACCGAGGGGAAACACGGAGCGTGTGGTTGGCACGAAGGGGCGGCAGAGGATTCCCGGTTCTCGCCGAGCGCCGAGGACTCGGCATGCGGGTCGGGCAAGGTGGGGCGAGGTCGCGCGCGCCGGCAAGGTGGTGTGCGATGACTTCCGCGGCGATGCGCGCGAACCGCGAACCGCGAACCGCGCGACCGCTTTGCGCGGCGCCGCGCCGCTGAGGACTACGACGGCTGGCTCAAATCTTTCGACATCAGCTGCGCGCGGCGCGGGCTGTCGCCGATCGTTTCGCACTGCGTGGCGGAGAGTCCGAACGACACGTGAAAGCCGTCTTCGGTGCGCAGCGTCAGGATGAAGGTCTGGTGGTCGCTCGCCAGTTCGACGGCGACCGTGTGTGCCGGGTAGACGATGCGCAGCGAGTCGTCGTGATGCTGCGCGCGCATCGCTTTGACCGCGAGGTTCGGCAGCGTGAGGATCAGTTGCTGCAGGCACGCGCTCGGCAGATTCAGCGACCAGCTGTTCCCGCTGCAGTCCGCGCCTTGCAGCGCGAAGCTCGAGCCGTCCATTGCGAGTTCGAGCCCGCTGAGCTGAGTGGCGTCGATCCGGTTGTCCGTCGTCGGGGGCTGTTGAGGCATGGCGCTTCGGTTCCGCGATTAAGGCGCGCGGCGGGATCACCGTGGCGAGCGGCGCGCATGCTGGTTGAATCGAAGCTTAGCGAAGCATTGCGGCCGCGGGTGTTCCTGGACACGCCATTTAATTGACTGACGGCCGCAATGGCGGATGCGTTGCGTTTTGCGCGACGGTCGTGCGCACGGAGTCGCATCGACGCTGCGTGTCAAAAACGCTTGCCGGCGGATCAGTCCGCTGCGTATAATCGCAGGCTCTGCTGATGTAGCAGAACTTTGTGAAACGGAAGTGCGGTGGCCCGGTAAAAATCGCGGCAAATTCGCGGTAAAAGTCGGCTCAGGTCGTGGCAAAAGTCGACTCAGCAGCGGTCAACGTGTAGCAAAAAGCACTTCACAAAGCGCTGTGAGCCAGTTAGAATGGCGTTCTTCGCTGATTTGCAGTCAGAAGTTAGCAGCAGATAAGCGAAGGAAGCCAGCGGTAGAAGTCATGCTGCAGCAGTTTGCGACAAATCTGCAAAGATTATGTCCCCTTCGTCTAGAGGCCTAGGACATCACCCTTTCACGGTGAGTACAGGGGTTCGAATCCCCTAGGGGACGCCAGGAATATCGGCGTCGTTTGCGGTAGAGGCGAGGTAACGCCTGTATTGCAGGCCACGCGGCTTGAGAGAAATAACCGACACTCGCAAGCAAGATAGCAAGACTGGAGTGGTAGTTCAGTCGGTTAGAATACCGGCCTGTCACGCCGGGGGTCGCGGGTTCGAGTCCCGTCCACTCCGCCAAGATTGAGCCCGTTACGGCGCGCATCGCAGGTGCGCCTAAACGGGCTTTTTCATTAAAGGTATAAGCGCAGTACGTAGGTCCCCTTCGTCTAGAGGCCTAGGACATCACCCTTTCACGGTGAGTACAGGGGTTCGAATCCCCTAGGGGACGCCAGATATCGGCAACGTCCGGCATCGCCAGCGGTTGCGTAGCAGTTGCATCGAGGTTGCGCCGTAGTTGCGTTGCAGTTGCGTTGCAGTTGCATCGTCGTTGCGTACTGGCTGGGTAGTAATCGCGAACTGATTGCGTACGGGTCGCGCGGCACATGCGTTAGCGGTGTCGCACGGCATCCCCCGCGGAAAGTCTGAGACCCGCGGGGCACAGAGCAGCACTGGAGCGGTAGTTCAGTTGGTTAGAATACCGGCCTGTCACGCCGGGGGTCGCGGGTTCGAGTCCCGTCCGCTCCGCCAGATCAAGAAAAGCCCGCTGATTCGTCAGCGGGCTTTTTGCGTTTCGGCGCGGCGACGCCAGGGTGTTCCTGCGCGGGCAATCTGCCATTGCCAGCCGCGGCGGCGTATCTTAACGTTGATCGCACCCTCCTGAATCCCATTACGTCTCGCCGCGATGCTCGATCCGACCGAAGCTCCATCCCCGTTCCAGTTGCGCGAGGCCAGCATGGATGACTTTCCATTCGCGGAGGCGCTCACGCGCAACAACATGGGCGGCTACTACCGTCGTCACCATCTGGTCTGGCGCGGCGATCTGTTTCTCGCGAGCTGGCGCGAATCGGAAAACTTCATTCTGGAAGCCGACGGCGAGCGGATCGGCGTGCTGCGCATCACCGAAGAGGGCGATTCCCTGCATATTCGCGATGTGCAGATTGCCGACGGTCACCGCCGGCGCGGCGCGGGCACCTATCTGCTGAATGTGTCGCACCGCTGGGCCCGCGCACGCGGACTGCGCGAGTTGCAGCTGCGCGTGTTCGTCGACAACCCGGCGGCGCGGCTCTATCAGCGGATGGGGTATCGGCTCGCCGGGCCGCGTCTTGCGCAACTCGGGTCGATCCGTCATATGGCGCGCCGTGTTTGATCCGCGCCGGCGCCGGGCAGCGCCGGATTCACGACCCTGAAAGATCTTGCCGCAGCGTTGCGTGCCGCTGCGCGTCGTCGAGCGCGTCGTCCGCATCGTGCGCGGGATGCAAGTCGTCGTCGTTCGCATCGCGATGTTCGGCGCCGCGCACGATAAACGCGCGCGGGCTTTCGCCGAACTGCCGCCTGAACATCGCCGAGAACGCGCTCTGGCTTTGATAACCGAGCGCCTGCGCAACCTGCGAGAGCGGACGTCCCTGGCTCAATAACGGAATGGCGCGCGCGAGCACCGCCTGCTGGCGCCACTGCGAAAAACTCACGCCGAGCTGTTGACGAAAGAGCCGCGCAATCGTGCGCGTGCTGGCGCCGACCGCCGATGCCGAGCGCTCGAGCGAGTCGGTGGCGGCGGGGTCGGCGAGCACGGCTTCGCATAGCGCCCGCAGCCGCTTTTCGGTCGGCATCGGCACCGCGAGCGGCAGCGGTTCGGAGCGAATGATCTCGTCGAGCGCCAGCGAACCGAGCAGCCGTTCGCGTTCGGGTTCGAGACCGGGCGTATCGAGCGCGGCGATCACTTCGCGCAGAAGTCCCGACACCTCGACCACGCGGCACGCATCGAGTCCCGGCGGCACCGCATCTTCATACACGTAGAGCGTGCGCAGAAACGCCTCTTCGACGATCGTCACCTCGTGCAGCACATGCGGCGGCACCCAGATCGCGCGCGACGGCGGCACCATCCACGTCGTGCCGACGGTGGTCATGCGCAGCACGCCGCGCGATGCGTACGCGACCTGCGCCCACGCGTGCGTGTGGCGCGCAACGCGCACGCCGGCCGGCATCGGCCGCGAACGCACGCGAATCGGATGCGTGCGCGTCGGCGCGAATTCCGGAGGAATATCGGCGAAGTCGACGCGTTCTGATAGAGCGGGCTGCGTGGGGTGAGTCATCTGTGCACAGTAGGCGGAGGCGGGAAGCTGCATGCATTTCCGTAGCGCACATTGTAGGGGCGATGTTCACGACACGGAGCGCGGAGCGTATGGGATAGGGGCGCAACTCCGCGGCGCCGCCGCCACCCGCAGCAGAGAAGGTGGATGCCGTTGCGTTGCATAATGTCGACCGGTCGGCGACACGCTGCGGCGGCATACCGCGCAGCGCGAGCCGTATCGACACCCGGGCAATATCTGACACAAAGGAATTCGCGTGATGCGCTATGTGTTCGTGTACGGTACTTTGCGCGCCGGTGAAGTGAACGACATTGGTCAGGCGGCGGCGAGAAGCGCGCTCGCGACGCCCACGCTGATCGGCGAAGCATCGGTGCGCGGCCGGCTATTCGACTTCGGCGATTATCCGGGCCTCGTGCCCGACAACGGCGGCGTCCATGTGAAGGGCGACGTCTACCAGATTGACGAACGCCTTGTGCCAGTGCTCGATCAGATCGAGGAGGTCTATCCGGGCGAGGCGGGGCTGTTCATGCAGCATGAGGTGACGGTTCACGTCGACGGTAAAGCGATTTCGTGCATCTATTATCCGGTGCAGCGCGACGCGGTGCGCGGGTTGCCGGAGATCGGCTCCGGCGATTGGGTTGCGTACCGGCGCGCACGCAAGTAGCGTGCGTGTGAAACGCAAACAGCCTTGCAGGCAGCGTAGCCCGCGAGGCTGTTGAGCAGGTTTCGGTCGGCATCCCGTTGCGGTCTGATCGTGCAGCCGGCGTGCAACGGCATCAGGGCACACGCGCTCGATCGCATCCGGTGGTGCACAAGTGCATCGAGTACACGGGCGCTTGGGTACATCTGCATCCGCTGCGCAGGCGCATCGCGCACACCAACGCGCATCGCGTAGCGCCTCGACGCCAGCAGCGACCACCCATCACACATCACAACGCTTCGTAAAGCGGCAACGTCAGAAACTCGGTGAAGTCCGCCGACGTTGTCCGAGCGCACGCCGGCCATCGCGTTCTCGTTCGCGGCCGGGTCGTTGCGGATCGGAATCAGCGCGCTCATACGCCGATCGCAGGCGCGTGACGGCGGTGGCAGGTCTTCAGCAGCGCGAGCGCGTAGGCGCGCATGAACGGCGCGGTCATCGTGATCTGCGCGCGGTCGGCAAGGCAGAACGCCTGATCATGTTTGAACTTCTTGATCGCCGAAAAGATGTAGTCCCAGCGGCCCGCGTTCAGGCCCGCGCTGTGTTCGCGCAGCTCATACAGTCATACCCTGCGCAAGGGTCGACGGGTTCGCCATAGGTGCTCTCCTCGGCCGGTCAGATGAGTCAGTGCAAGCGGCGCGTGCGATGCCCGGTCGGTCGGCGCACCGGGGCAGCGGTGCGGGTGCGGAAAACGGCATCGCACGGCGCCGGCTTGCCTGATTCAGAAAAGAATTTTATTAATGACTGTAGGGCGATAAAAAGACCCGAACGCTCACTTGATCTTTTACTTTCACCCGCATAATCTGTCCTTTTTGCTGCTCTTTGCCGCGCCACCAGCGCGCGCATCCCGTCCAGATGGACCGTTTCAAGCAGATCGAAACCTTCGCCACGGTCGTCGCGCGCGGCAGTCTGTCCGCGGCCGCGCAGCTCGAGGGTGTGGCGCCCGCGATCATCGGCCGCCGCATCGACGCGCTCGAAGAGCGCCTGGGCGTCAAGCTGCTGGTGCGCACCACGCGGCGCATCACGCTGACCTTCGAAGGCACGGCGTTTCTCGAAGACTGCCAGCGCATCCTGAACGACATGCACAACGCGGAAGCGAGCGTGTCGGCCGGCGGCGTGAAGGCAAGCGGGCACCTGCGCGTGTCGGCGCCGGCCGGCTTCGGGCGGCGCCATGTCGCGCCGCTCGTCGCCGCATTCACGGCCGCGCATCCGGACGTGACGGTCACGCTCGATCTGTCGGACCGGCTCGTCGATCTCGTCAACGAAGGCTTCGATTGCGCAGTGCGGCTCGGCGAGTTGCCCGATTCGTCGCTCGTGTCGCTGCGGCTGGGCGAGAATCGCCGCGTGTGTGTCGGCGCGCCGGCGTATCTGATGCGTCAGCGCACGCCGCACACACTGGCCGACCTCGCGCATCACAATTGCCTCGCGCTCGCGGCGAGCGCGAACCAGCAACGCGGCTGGGTGTTCGAGCAGGACGGCAAGGTGGTGACGATCAAGGTGGCCGGCACGATGGAATGCTCGGACGGCGCGGTGCTGCACGACTGGTGTCTGGCCGGCCACGGGCTCGCGTGGCGTTCATGGTGGGAAGTCGGCGCGGATCTCGCGGCCGGGCGTCTTGTCACCGTGCTCGATGCATTCGCCGCACCGCCGATCGGTATTCATGCGGTCTTCGCGCAGCGCCGCCACTTGCCGTTGCGCGTGCGGCTCTTTCTCGACTTCCTGAAGGACACCTACGCGCAGCCCAACTATTGGGGCTGAGCACGAAGTTCGCTGTCCTGCCGGTCGGTGCGCGTCGCATCGACGCGCGCACCGCGCGGGTTTCCGATATGCGGACTCACCCTCAAGCGCCGCATGACAGCAATTTCGGCGCACTACAATCGTGTCAGCAGGCCTGACGCCGCCGCGCCGGTGCGCTCGCCGCCGGTGTCGATGCGCAGCAGGCCACTCGTGCACCCGCAGTCGACGACGGAGAGCACCATGTTCAAGCATATCCTCGTACCGACCGATGGCTCGGAACTGTCGAAGAAAGCGATCGACGGCGCGATCGGTCTGGCGCAAGCAGTCGGTGCGCGCGTGACCGCCTATGCCTGTTTGCCGCAATATCCTTACTCGCCGTTTTCCGAAGTGGTGGTCGAGCCGCCGGTCGAATTCCAGGACCGCAGCGAGCGCGAAGCGCGCGATCATCTGCGCGAAGTCGAGGAGGCCGCGCGCGGTGCGGGCGTCGCGTGCACGAGCCAGACCAGCGTGCATCCGTCGCCGTACCTCGGCATCATCGAAGCGGCCGAGCAGGGCGGCTGCGATGTGATCTTCATGGCCTCGCATGGGCGGCGCGGCCTGGGCAGCCTGCTGATCGGCAGCGAGACGCAACGCGTGCTCACGCATACGAAGATTCCGGTGATCGTGTATCGCTGAGGTCGATGGGCGCGCGCGACGGGCCGCGTGAAAGAGCGCGCGCACGACGTTGAGTCGGTGCGCGCGCCGAGGTCGTCTCGCTTCATGTCGTCCATGCCAATGCCGATGCATCTCAGGTGTGCATGGCGACGGACTGCTCGCCGAAGCTCACGCACCCTGGCGCCTGTCTTCTGATCAGGCGAGCCCGACTTACGCGACCTTCTTGTCGAGCGCGGCCGGCTTGTCGAAGAACTGTTCGTCTTCGGTCGAGCCGTGCAACGCGGTCGTCGACGCATCGCGCTCAACCGTCTGGGTGACCGCATCGAAATAGCCGGTGCCGACTTCACGTTGATGCTTCACCGCCGTGAAGCCCTGTTCGGCCGCCGCGAATTCCGCCTGCTGCATCTCGACGAACGCGCTCATCTGCGTGCGCGCATAACCGTGCGCGAGGTTGAACATCGAGTAGTTCAGCGCGTGGAAGCCGGCGAGCGTGATGAACTGGAACTTGTAGCCCATCGCGCCGAGCTCCTTCTGGAACTTCGCGATGGTCGCGTCGTCGAGATTCTTCTTCCAGTTGAACGACGGCGAGCAGTTGTACGACAGCAGCTTGTCCGGAAACTGCTTGTGGATCGCTTCGGCGAATTTCTTCGCGTACTCGAGATCCGGCTTGCCGGTCTCGCACCAGATCATATCGGCGTACGGCGCGTACGCGAGGCCGCGCGACACCGCTTGCGCGAGACCGGGCCGCGTGCGGAAGAAGCCTTCAACCGTGCGTTCGCCGGTGAGGAACGGCTGGTCGTTGTCATCGACGTCGGAGGTGACGAGGTCGGCGGCTTCCGCATCGGTGCGCGCGATCAGCAGCGTCGGCGTGCCGCAGAGGTCGGCCGCAAGACGCGCGGCCGTCAGCTTCGCGACGTTCTCGCGGGTCGGCACCAGCACCTTGCCGCCCATATGGCCGCATTTCTTCACCGACGCGAGCTGGTCCTCGAAGTGCACGCCGGCCGCGCCCGCTTCGATCATCGCCTTCATCAGCTCGAACGCGTTGAGCACGCCGCCGAAGCCGGCTTCCGCATCCGCGACGATCGGCGCGAAATAGTCGATATAGCCTTCATCGCCCGGGTTCTTGCCTTCGGACCATTGAATCTGATCGGCGCGCGTCAGCGTGTTGTTGATCCGCTTCACCACGAGCGGCACCGAGTTCGCGGGGTACAGCGACTGGTCCGGATACATTTCGCCGGCCACGTTCGCGTCGCCCGCGACCTGCCAGCCGGACAGGTAGATGGCTTTCAGGCCGGCCTTGACCTGCTGCATCGCCTGATTGCCGGTCAGCGCGCCGAGCGCGTTGACGAACGGTTCCGTGTGGATCGCGGCCCACAGTTTTTCGGCGCCGCGCTTCGCGATCGTGTGCTCGACTGCGAGCGAGCCGCGCAGCCGCACGACGTCGTCGGCCGTATAGCTGCGCTTGATGCCTTTCCAGCGCGGGTCATTGCTCCATTGCTGCTGCAGTTGCTGAGCCTGCTGTTCGCGTGACATGGTTGCTCCCTTTGCGTTGAAGATCGATCGGTGGATGGCTGACTTCGTGGGTGGATGCATGCATTCGATGCGTCCGTGGCGCGAAGTCTTATATAAGAGTCTAGGCAAGTCATCTGATCGGCAATAGGGGTTGGCGAACGTTTTCTGTTTTAATTTTTTCTTTTTAAATCAATATATTAATTTCAATATTCCGTATTGTGGAAGGTTGTTTTCCATCCCGCAACACGTGTTGTTGTGCCTCGCAACACGATTTTTTACGACGCAAAAAAATTTTCCGTATTGTGAAAAGTGCGGATCGACGAAAAAAAACCGACGCAATGCGTCGGCTTTCGGGTTCGCCAGCCCGGATGGAAGTCCGGTTTCTGGCGCGTGCGTGCTGCGCGCGTCTGAGTTAACCGCCGCGGCGCGGATTGCGCGGGCCGTCGCTGCGGCGCGCGCCGTAGCCGCCGTCACGCGAACCGCCATAGCCTTCGCGCGACGCGCTGTAGCCCTCACGGCTGCCGCCGCCCGACGACGACGACTTGCCGCTCCAGCTGCGGCCGCCGTTGCCGCTCGTGCTGCCGCTGCCCGACGGCTTGCCGCCGAAACGCCGGCC
>NZ_CADIKF010000043.1 GCF_902859875.1 Paraburkholderia solisilvae
CGGTGTGCGCACGCGCGCGCCGTAACCGCGCGACACCACGCCGGGTGCGAAGCCGGCCGCGCGCAGCGCTTCGACGAGCGCGATCACGGTGGGCGTCTTGCCCGTGCCGCCGACCGTCACATTGCCGACCACGACGACCGGCACGCCAATGCTGACCTGTTCGAGCCAACCCGCCGCGAACGCGCCACGGCGTGCGGCCGCAACGGCGCCGAACACGCACGCGAGCGGCGACAGTGCCCACGCGAACGCACCGCGCCGCTGCCATTCGCGCGCGATGTACGTCTCGATGCGGGCTTGCAGTTCGTTCATGGGCGTGCGGCGCGGCGGCGCAAGGGGACGCTGCATCCTGGCTGCAGGAGCGGTGCGCGCGACACGATGAACGGGATCGACATCGACAGGATTCTCCGGGGCGATCGATTGCAAAGATTGCAACGGCTACACCCGGCGGGTCGCCGGGACCCGGCACTCTAGCGCGCGAAGCCGTATCGCGGCAAGTCGCCGCTTGTAGCATCGGACAGGCCAGGCGCCGCTTTGCAAACCCGCGCGATGCGCACCCGGCTTGTGGATAACTTTGTGGAGAACCTGCCCCGCATGGACCCGCAAGTACCGCCGCCCAAGCCTTCCGCCGCTATAGGCATACATTTAAGAGATAAAAAACTCATAAAAATCAAATAGATATATCGAAATCAGTGGGTTTCCCGGGCTGTTTTCGATCGCTTATCTTTAGCATCCCGACATGTGGACACTTTTAACAACGTGACTAACCCGCATCCGCGAAGGGTGGACGCAGCCGCCTTGCCGGTCTATCGTCTGTCCGGCCAGTCACTCCGACTCATCGATCCGATCGCCGCATGAATCCAGATAGTTCCTTTGCTTCGTCCATTCCGAACGGCAGCGATGCCGTCGTGCCGGTATCGGCGTTGAACCGTGCAATCGGCACGATGCTCGAGCGCTCGTTTCCACTCGTGTGGGTATCCGGCGAGGTGTCGAACTTCACGCGGGCCGCGAGCGGTCACTGGTACTTCTCGATCAAGGATGCGCAGGCGCAGATGCGCTGCGTGATGTTTCGCGGTCGCGCGCAGTATGCGGAGTTCACGCCGCGCGAAGGCGATCGCATCGAGGTGCGCGCGCTCGTCACGATGTATGAGCCGCGCGGCGAACTGCAGTTGAATGTCGAGGCGGTCCGTCGCACCGGCCAGGGTCGTCTGTACGAAGCCTTCCTGAAGCTCAAGGCGCAGCTCGAAGCCGAAGGGCTGTTCGCCGCGGAGCGCAAACGCGCGCTGCCCGCGCATCCGCGCGCGATCGGCATCGTCACGTCGCTGCAGGCCGCCGCGCTGCGCGATGTACTGACGACGCTTGCGCGCCGCGCGCCGCACGTGCCGGTGATCGTCTATCCGGCGCCGGTGCAGGGCGTGGGTGTGGGCGCGCGACTCGCGGCCATGGTTGAAACGGTGAATGCGCGGCGCGAAGTCGACGTGTTGATCGTGTGCCGCGGCGGCGGTTCGATCGAAGACCTGTGGGCGTTCAACGAAGAGGTGCTCGCGCGTGCGATCGCGGCGAGCGAGGTGCCGGTGGTGAGCGGCGTCGGTCACGAAACCGACTTCACGATCGCCGATTTCGCAGCCGACGTGCGCGCGCCGACCCCCACCGGCGCCGCCGAACTCGTGAGCCCGCAGCGTGTGCTGCTGCTGCGTGAGCTCGATCATCGGCACGCGGCGCTCGCGCGCGGCTTCGGCCGCATGATGGAGCGGCGCGCGCAGCAGCTCGACTGGCTGGCGCGCCGTCTGGTCTCGCCGGCGGAGCGGCTTGCGCGGCAACGCACGCATTTGCAGCAGTTGAGCGTGCGGCTCGCGTCGGCGGGTGCGCGGCCGGTTCGCGATGCGCGTGCACGCTTCGCGTTGCTGCACATGCGCTGGCAGCGCGGCTGCCCGGACGTCGCGGTGCAGCGCAGTGCGCTTGGCCGGCTCGACGAGCGTCTGCGCGCCGCGTTTGCGCGACGGCACGAACGCGACGCCGCGCGGCTTGCCTCGTTTGCGGCGCGACTCGAAGTGCTCAGTCCGCAACGTACGCTCGAGCGCGGCTATGCCGCATTGCTCGACGGGCAAAGCGGCCGCGCGGTGCGCGCGCCGGCTGCGCTGAAACCGGGGCGCCGTTTGACCGTGCATCTGGCGGAGGGCTCGGCGGACGTCGCGCTCGCTGATGTGCAGCCGCGTCTGACCGATGGTTTCTGAGCACTGTAGATTTGACCTGATCGACGCGCAATTGCGTAACGTTCTATCTGCGTCGCGAGCGGGCATTCGGATGGACTCATTACGCCGTTTCATGGATGGGGCAAATCAGACAGCCGCACGCCGCGAGGAGCGCGGATAAAACGAGCGGATGGCGCTGAATAACAGGGCCAATAAAGAGTCCCGATAACGGGCCCGATATCCGCCCGGGTACGCCGCTTGATACCGTTGTTGATACAACACTTGATGGCACGTCCGGTCAGAACGGAATGCGGCATCGACGTGGCGCGAAGACCTGCGGTCACGATACGTGCGCGCCGCGTGAACCTCGCGATTGGCATGCCGATGGCCGAAAGACCGTCGGTTTGCGGGGTTATCCCAACTCGCCTACAATCCATTGCTCCAAGCGTTGTCCGCAGACTTCCCCATAAACAGATAGAAGGAAAGCACCATGGAACATCAGCTCCCGCCTCTGCCGTACGCGAAAAACGCACTCGCGCCGCACATGTCCGAAGAGACACTCGAGTTTCATTACGGCAAGCACCATCAGACCTATGTGACTAACCTGAATAATCTGATCAAGGGCACCGAATACGAAAATCTGCCGCTTGAAGAAATCATCAAGAAATCGTCGGGCGGTGTGTTCAATAACTCCGCGCAAATCTGGAATCACACGTTTTTCTGGAACAGCCTGAAGCCGCAAGGCGGCGGCGCACCGAGCGGCGCGCTCGGCGAAGCGATCAACAAGAAGTGGGGTTCCTTCGACAAGTTCAAGGAAGAGTTTACGAAGACGGCAGTCGGCACGTTCGGTTCCGGCTGGGCGTGGCTCGTGAAGAAGCCCGACGGCTCGCTCGACCTCGTGTCGACCAGCAACGCCGCCACGCCGCTCACCACGGACGCGAAGCCGCTCCTGACCATCGACGTGTGGGAGCACGCGTACTACATCGACTATCGCAATGCGCGTCCGAAGTTCGTCGAGGCGTTCTGGAACATCGTGAACTGGGACTTCGCTGCGAAGAACTTCGCGTGAGCTAATGCGGTGCCGATGGCACTTCATCCGGCACGTTGTGACTCACGCGGTTCTGCGTAGAGTTCGCGATACAACCGGCAGCAGTGCGTAGTCGAAATGAAAGCCCTCCGTTGCGAGGGCTTTTGTTTTTGAATCGGCTCTTCGTCTCTTCGTCCCTTCTCACCTTCTCACGACGGGCTGCTTGCGCCGTTCTTCATGGCGCGCTCGCCGCGGCGGCGCGCGCTTACCGGTCGAGCGCGAGTTTGGCGCCCAGCGCGATCAGGATCGTGCCCATCGCGCCATCGACAATCTTCCGGATGCGGCCATAGCCGTGTTGCACACGCTGCATCGAGAACACGATGGCCATCGCGTTGAACCAGCCGAGCGATACGAGGCTCACCACCGCGACCGTCATCGCATGCACCCACAGCGGCGCATGCGCGGGCAGCACGGTCACGAACAGGCCGCCGAAGAACGCGGCCCCTTTCGGATTGGTCAGGCCGACGAACAAACCGCGGCGATACGCGCCAGACGCGCTGGTGGGGGCGGCGGCGCTGGCGTCGAGCGTGCCGGCGGGCTGACGCAGACCGGCGAGCATTCTGATTCCGAGGTAGACGAGATACAGCGCGCCGGCTACACGGATCGCGCCGTACAGCCATGCGAGCTGCGCGAGGATCAGGCCCAGACCGAAGATCGCAAGCGTGGCCCACAGCGCATGCGAGGTCGCGATGCCGCACGCGGCGAGGAGTCCGGCGCGGCGCCTTGCAAGCGCCTGCGACGTCACGGCCATCAGATCGGGACCGGGGCTCGCGCACGCGAGCAGCATCACGCCGGCGACCAGCGCGAGGTGGGGAATGTAGCTCATAAAACACCTTCGAAAGGACGCGCGCGTGACCGGTAGGACGAGTGAGCCGGCACGACGCGCGTCGAATGTCCAATCCCGTACGGGATTGGCGAATCTAGCATGCGCGGTGAGGATGTGCCGCACGCGGCGCCGCTCCATCCGCGCGTGAAGTGTCGCGGTTCGCTGCGTGCTTGCGTGCTTGCGTGCCGCGCGAGCGCGCGGCGTGTGGCGGCGCGCCGCGCGTTTGGAGGATCAGCCGGCGTCGGTCGCCGCCGTCGATTTGCGTGGCCGGCGGCCGCGCGACGCCGATTTGCGCGCGGTCTTGCCGGACGGCGATGCGCTTTCGTGAGCGGCGGTGGCCGAGGCGTCCGGTTCCGGCGATGCCTGCGGCGAATCTGCGCGGGAGGCCGACTCTTCGGACGCGCGTGCCGTGTTGCCCGCGGCAGATTCGGCCGATGCCTGCTTCGTTTTGCTCGCTTTCTTCGCAGCGGACTTGCGCGCCGGTCGCCTGGTTGCGCGCGTGTCCGCGTGATCGGCCGCCGTTTGCGTGGCGAACGCGCCGCTTCGCTCGCCGGTTTCCGCTTCGGCTTCGGGCGATGTTTGCGCGCTCGCGTCGGTCACTTCGCGCCACCCCTCGACTGCCGTTTGCGATTCGCGTTCGCCGCCATCCGCGGCCGTCGCTGGCGCGCTTGCGGACGCGCCGGTCGATTCGCGTGCGTGCCTGCGGCCGCCGCGGCCGCGGCCTGTTGCGGCCTTGCTTGCCGCTTCATGTGCAGCCTCGCTGGTCACCTCGCTCGCGGTTTCGACAACCGCTTCGCCGGCCGGCGCCATCAGCGCATGGCGATACACATAAGTACCCGATTTCTCGTCGCGGCCCACTTCGAGCAATCCGCGCGCTTGCGCTTCGTCGAGCAGATTGCCGAACGCGCGAAAGCCGTAATACGTTTCGTTGAAGTCGGGCTTGCGCCGCTTGATCGCGTTTTTCAGCACCGACGCCCAGATCTTGCCGCTGTCGCCGCGGTCGGTTGCGAGCGCATCGAATGTCTGCACGGCAATTTCGATTGCCTTTGTCTTGCGCGCGTCGAGATCTTCCCTGCGCTGCTTGTCGCCGTCGGGCGCGCGTTTCGCGGCCGGCTGCGGCGCGCGCGCCGCTTCGCGTTTCGCGGCGGCACGCTGGCTCTCGCGCACCAGATCGTCGTAGAAAATAAACTCGTCGCAGTTCGCGGTGAGCAGATCGGACGTCGAGCGTTGCACGCCGACGCCGATGACCTGCTTCGCGTTCTCGCGCAACTTCGACACGAGTGGCGAAAAATCCGAATCGCCGCTGATAATCACAAAGGTGTTGACGTGCGATTTCGTGTAGCACAGATCGAGCGCATCGACGACCAGCCGGATATCCGCCGAATTCTTTCCCGATTGCCGCACATGCGGAATTTCGATCAGCTCGAAATTGGCTTCGTGCATGGTCGCCTTGAAGCCCTTGTAGCGATCCCAGTCGCAATACGCCTTCTTGACGACGATGCTGCCCTTCAGCAGAAGCCGCTCGAGCACGAGCTTGATGTCGAATTTTTCGTACTTCGCATCACGCACGCCGAGTGCGACGTTCTCGAAGTCGCAGAAAAGCGCCATGCTGACAGTATCGGAAGATGACGCCATGAGGGGTTCTCCATTGGGATGCGGGCCGGCCTGCCTCACGTCGCGGCAGGAAAGAGAGAAAGTAGTAGATGGTAAGGGACAGGGCAAGTGCCGGCCAGCAAAAAAGCCCTCGCGGCGAAGCGGCTTTCACCGATCCATACGGTGCGGCTGCATGAAGCGGCCGTGACGGTCATGCGGCTGCCGCCGCATCGCATGTTCAGGATCACCCGGTTCTCACGGCCGCGGCGCGCTCACCGCGGCGACGAATTCGTCCGTCGAACGGACTCGCCCCATGCGCGGGAAGACGGCTTGCACCGCGAAACGGTGCGCGTCCGCGCTGAAGGTGCTCATGGCGTCCTCGATGAACACCAGCTCGTAGCCCTGATCGAACGCGGCGCGCGCGGTCGATTCGACGCCGAAGTTGGTCGCGATGCCGGTCAGCGCGATGGTGCGAATGCCGCGCCGCTGCAACCGCTGTTCGAGGTCGGTGCCATAGAACGCGCCCCACTGACGCTTGGTCACGATGAAGTCGCCCGGGTGCACGCCTGCTTCGGGTACGAGCTCCGATGCCGACGGCGGCGGCGCCGGCGAGCCGGGCGCGCGCAAAGGTGCGTCGGCCGGCAGCGACAACAGTTCGGCGATATCCACCCGCACATACACGATGGCGCCGCCGGCTGCGCGCAGCGCCTGCGCCGCGCGCACCGAATTCTGCACGACTTGCGCGCTCGCATGAGGCTCCAGCTGCCGCGCGATATTGCTCTGCTGCAAGTCGATCAGCACGAGCGCGGTGGCTTGCGGATCGATGGAAAGGGCTTGCGCCATGGAACACCTTTATGTGAGGATTGCCTCAAATCATCATACTCGAAAAATGAGCATGGCCTCAGCTACAGGAATGACCGCGCGGCGTGTGCCGCAACAGCCGCGCGCCGCGCGCCGCGTCGAAGAACTGCTTGACGCGGCCGCCGCAACGATCGCGCAGCGCGGCTTCGAGGCGGCGACGATGACCGAGATCGCCGAACGCGCCGGCGCATCGATCGGCGCGATCTATCAATACTTTCCGAACAAGGACGCACTGGTGTTCGCGCTGCGCACGCGTTACGGCGACACGATGGATGCGCGTTGGTCGGCGCTCACCGCGAGCGCGGACGGGCTGATGGTGCCGCAACTGGTCGAGCGCATCTTCGCGTTGCTGGTCGAGTTTATGAAGACGCATCCGGCGTACCTGCCGTTGTTATCGGTATCGCTCAATTTCAGGCGCGACGCGGCGGTGCGCAACCGGCTGCGCAAGCGCTTCGCCGAACTGTTTCAGCGCTATCAGCCGGCATTGTCCGGCGACGAAGCGTTTCGCGTCGCCGAAGTGACGCTGCAGGTCGTAAAGAGCATGAGTGCGCTTTACGTTCCCGCAAAGCCGAAGGAGCGGGCCGCGCTGGTCGGCGAATACAAGGCGGTCCTGTCCGCGTATCTGGGTGCGCGTCTTGCGTGAGTTGCGCGACGACGTGCGACGTGCGCCCTGTGCGCTGTACGACGCGGCACACGGCGCGCATGGTTCATCGCTCATCGCGTGTTGAGCAGCGGCGCGGTGCGCGTTTCTAGCACGTCGTCGATCAGCCCATAGCTTCGCGCGGCGTCGGCCGACATGAAATTGTCCCGATCGGTGTCCTTCTCGATCTGCGCGACGCTTTGCCCGGTGCACTGCGCGAGTAGCGCATTCAACCGTGTGCGCAAATAAAGCACTTCCCTGGCCTGGATCTCGACGTCGGCGGCCGTGCCCTGGCTGCCGCCCGACGGCTGGTGGATCATGATGCGCGCGTTCGGCAGCGCGTAGCGCTTGCCGTGCGCGCCCGCGGCCAGCAGGAACGTGCCCATGCTTGCCGCGAAACCGGTGCACAGCGTCGATACATCCGGCTTGATGAACTGCATCGTGTCGTAAATCGAGAGGCCGTCATAAACGGAACCGCCTGGCGAGTTGATATAGAACGCAATATCCTTATCGGGGTTCTCCGATTCGAGAAACAACAGCTGTGCGACGATCAGACTCGCCGACTGCTCGTTGACCGGGCCGACCAGAAACACGATGCGTTCGCGCAACAGCCGTGAGTAGATGTCGTATGCGCGTTCGCCGCGACTGGACTGTTCAATGACGGTCGGCACGAGGCCGAAGCCGGACGCGGACGCTGATGCTGACGGAAAGGAAGATGCAAGCGGGTGGCGCACAGGCATAGGGTCCTCGCTGGATCGGGTAGCCAGGGTGAAATGACGTAAATGGGGCCGCGCGCAATCGGCGCGATGCCTGTCAGCGAAGACGCGCGGTCAGTGGGGCGCGTGACGAAAAGAATTTTTTCGATCAGGTGTCACGGCATGATGCGTTCGTGCGTCTACAGGGAAGCGGGGCGCGATGTGAAGCGCCCGTGTGACCATCGAGGAGCATGACGAATGGACGACGACGCGCAACGCACGGAGGCGGGTGGTATGGACGAAACGAGTCACGCGAGCGACGCGAATAGCGTGCGTCAAGGCGAAACAGGTGGCGCGGGCGGAACAAGCTGTGAAGCAGGCTGTGAAGCCAGCCGCGAAGCAGTCAGCGAAGCAGTCAGCGAAGCAGTCAGCGCAACAGAAGCCAGCGCATACGCGCCGGACGCCGCATTCGCCGCGTTGCGGCGCAAGCTGGTTGCGCATGCGCAGCGTCGGCTCGGCAGCCGCGCGGAGGCGGAGGACGTGGTCCAGGACGCCTGGTTGAAATGGCATGGCGCGCAAGGCCAGGGCGCAGGCGCCATCCGGTCGCCCGAAGCGTGGCTCATGACCGTCACGACGCGGCTCGCGATCGACCGCCTGCGCCGCCTGCGTACCGAGCGTGCATCGCACCTCGCCGGCAGGCTGCCGCAGCCGTGGCTCGATGCGCTCGCGCCTGCGGCCGACCAACCGGCACTGCACGCTTCGCAGATGTCATACGGCGTCACGCTGCTGGTCGAGCGTTTGAAGCCCGACGAGCGCATCGCGTTCGTGCTGCACGAAGCGCTCGACTGCGACTATGCGGAAATCGCGAAGATTCTCGCGAAGACGCCGGCTCATTGCCGGCAGATCGTCCATCGCGCGAAGGAGCGCCTGCGGCGCGCGGGCACGCCGTCGAAAGCGGCGGATGCCGCGCAGCACGCGCGCATCGTCGAACGCTTGCGGGCAGCCATCGATGCGCAGGACCACGCGGGCCTCGTGCGCCTCTTTAGCGACAGCGTGCCGATTGCGATCACGGAAGACGACGGCCGTATCGACTGCACGCAAGCGAATGGCGCTGCCGATACCGCGCTCACAGCGCAGGCTGCCGCCGCGCGGGTCGCTGTGCTAACGGATGAAATCGTGGCGCGCGCAGTATCCGGTCGGCCGCATGATAACGGCGCAGGCTGCACAAGCGGCGCAAGCGGCGCCGTGCAGGCCGAAGCGTTCTGCGTTCACGCCGGCGGCACGCCGAATATTGTCTTGCTGGTGGATGGAGAAATCGTTGCGCAGTTGCATGTATCGACCGCATATGGTGCGATCGCCGCACTGCGTATCGTCACGGACCGGGTGGCGCTGCAAGCGGTCAATCGCGCGTTCGGTCTCCCGGCTATCCGGCGCATAGTGCAGCAAGCGCAGCGGATCGCCGCGCAGCAACCGTCATGGACGCGGTGCGGCGCCGTCCCAGTTGATATCGACGCATAGCACCTGCATGCCGAGCGCGGTCTGCGATGCAATCGACGCGGTCACGCACAGGTGCGCTTCGTTGATCGACAGATACGGCGGCGTCAGTTGCACATGGCCCGGCGCGCGTACCGCCTGGATGAAATAGGGGCGTCGCTCCCAACTCGCGCCTTCTGAATGCAGCAGCGGACGGAAGCGTTTCGCGCGCTGCGATGCGCGCCCGGTCGGCAGCACGTTATCGCCGATCTGCCGTCCCGACCCATCGAGCAGAAAACAGCGCGCGGTTTCGCGCAGTGCGAGCAGCGGCCCGGTCGCGTCCGCGATGGTCGCGCCGTCGGCAAGCTGTGCGCTCGCGTGCTCGAGCGCGGCGACGAACGGCGCCAGCCGTTCCGCCTGCGCCTGTTCGCGCGATGCAACCCGCTTGCGCAGCGCGGCGGACAGGCTGTCCATCAGGCTCACCGTCGCCTGCGGTTTGACCGGCTCGACGCTCGGGCTCGCGAAGTACGTGCCTTGCACGAAATCGACGTTGCATTCGAGCGCGATCAGCGCATCGTTTTCAGTGGTCAGATTGCCCATCAGCACGAGCTGCCCGGATTCATGCAGCAGCGACACGATGCCGGGCAGCACCCGCTCGATATGCGAATGCTCGGTGGCCTGCGCAAGAATGCCGCGGTCGAGCGTGACGATATCGGGGCGCAGCGTCCATACGCGGTCGATGTTCGAATGCTTGGCGCCGAAGCCGTCGAGCGCGATCAGAAAGCCCGACTTGCGCAGCGCATCGATGATTTCCGCGAAGCGCGTGGTTTCGCCGCCGGCCTGCTCGGTGACTTCGAGCACCACGCGTTGCGGCGGCAGACCGAGCGACTTCAGGCCGGCCAGCAATGCGTCGCCATAGCTCAGATCCATCAGCGCGGCCGGATGCAGGCTCAGGAAAAGCCATTCGTCATGGCTGTCGAATGCGTTGAAGTTGCCCAGATGCAGCGATTCGGCGAGCCGCCCGAGTTCGAGCAGGTCGCCGCGCCGCGCGGCTTGCGAAAACACTTCGTGCGACGGCACTTGCAGTGCGTTTTCATCGTGCACGCGCAGCGACGCGTGATAGCCGATCGCGCGCCGATGCGACACCGAAAACACCGGCTGGAACACGCTGAAGACGGTATAGCCGCCGTAGCGCACCGTGCGTCGGGAACCTTCCTCCCCCGCAACAGGGCGCGGCGGCTGAAAGCCAGGAGGATCGAGTTCGACCATGCTCATCGTGTCAATCATTCGCTGGAGTGCGCACGGGCGCGAAGCATTTAGTTTACAGGATCGGCCAGCAAGAAACATGCGCAAGGGCAAACTGTCGCGTCATCTGACGGATGGCTTTCCGGCAAGGCTTTGCGCTTTGCCGACCGGGCCGGTCGGCGAGGTGCACGCCGGTTGTGCGCACGACGTTGGTGCACGATGCGCGCATTGACGTGTGCGACGCCCCGTTGCGGCTCGAAGCGGGCCGTCAGGCGCGAAGTCAGGTTCGTTCCGACGGATCCGTCTTCGGCGCCGGCCGGCGGATATCCTGCGCGAGCTGCGCGAAGATCCACGACGTCCCGGCGGTGATGATGCCCACGCAGATAAACGTCGCGTGAAAGGCCGGCAGCGTGTTCGCTTCGGTGACGCGCGGGATGATGCCGGTGAAGGTGGTCAGCATCGCGCCCGCGACCGTGACACCGAGGCTCATCGACAGCATCTGCACCAGCGAAAAGAGGCTGTTGCCGCTGCTGGCGCCGCCGGTGCCGAGGTCCTTCAGCGTCAGCGTATTCATGGCGGTGAACTGCATCGAGTTCACGCCGCCGAAAAACGCGAGCTGCACGAGGCGCAGCCACAGCGGCTGGTTGGGGCTCGTCAGCGCGAAGCTCGCCATCGCGAGGCCGACCAGCACGGTGTTCGTCACGAGTACGGGCCGATAGCCGTAGTGGAAGATCAGCCGCGTGACGAGACGCTTGGAGGTCATGCCCGCCGCGGCGACCGGCAGCATCATCAGACCGGCTTCGAAGGCGCTGTAGCCGAGACTCACCTGCAGCAGCAGCGGCAGCAGATACGGCATCGCGCCGCTGCCGATGCGCGCGAACAGATTGCCCAGAATGCCGACGCTGAACGTGTGAATCCTGAACAGGTCGAGCGAGAAGAGCGGCTGCGGCGTGCGCACCGCGTGCAGCCCGTATGCGGTGAAAAAGCCGAGGCTCAGGATAAGCAGCACCAGCACGGTCGCGTGTTCGAAGCCGAACTCGCCGTGCCCGTCGAGCGCCATCGAGATGGCGATCATCGCGACGATCAGGAGCAGATAGCCTTTCAGGTCGAATTTCGCGGTATCCGGATTACGCGAATCGGGCATGAAGATGGACGTTGCGATCACGCCGACTACGCCGACCGGCACGTTGATCAGGAAGATCCAGTGCCATGACGCGATCTTCACGAGCCAGCCGCCGAGCGTCGGGCCGATCAGCGGACCGATCAAGCCCGGTATCGCGACGAACGACAGCGCGGGCAGGTAGCGTTCGGCCGGAAACACACGCAGCACCGCGAGGCGCCCGACCGGCAGCAGCATCGCGCCGCCGGCGCCTTGCAGGATGCGCCACAGCACCAGTTGCGGCAGCGTATGCGCGCTCGCGCACAGCAGCGAGCCGACCGAGAACACGAAGATCGCGCTCATGAATACGCGCCGCGTGCCGAGCTTGTCGGCGAGCCAGCCGGAGACCGGGATCATCACCGCCATCGTCAGCGAGTATGCGATCACCACCGATTGCATGCGCAGCGGCAATTCGCCGAGGCTGGTCGCCATCGCGGGCAGCGCGGTGTTGACGATGGTCGCGTCGAGCGTCTGCATGAAGAAGCCGGTCGCGACGATCCATAGCATGACCGTGAGGGCGCGGGCGGACGGCTTGGCGGGAGGTGTCTCGGATGTTGTCGTATTGGCCATGGAGTGCGAAGGGCGAGCCGGTTGAACCGGTCGGGCGATATTTTAAGCAGAAACTGTGTCGGCGGGCAGATCCGGTTGTGCAGGGGCAGCGGAAACGACACGTCATATGACGCGTCATGCGTTCGCGGTGCAAGCGGCAGACCTGTGGAGGATAGCGATGCATTGCGCATCCGCCGCCGCGCCGCTTGCGGCGTGGTGCGGTAGGCGCGTGATCGGCGAGTGCGACGAGTGTGACAAGCGCGACAAGTGTGACAAGCGCGACAAGCGCGGCGTATGACGCGCGCCGTCGGCGTCGCCTGGATCACGCTTTCAGTTGCGCCGCCGCTTCGAAGAACGCCCGCGCCCGCGGATCTTGCGTATAGGCCGCGTTGATGCGGATCCACGGACTCGGTTCCGCGTTCGGGCGAAAGTAGTGGCCCGGCGCGACGGTCACGCCAAGCGGCGTGCCGCAATCGGCAAGCACGCGCGAATCTTCGATATGCGGCACGCGCGCCCAGATGATGTTGCCGCCAAGCGGCTTCTCGAACACTTCCCAGCCGGCCGTTTCGAGCATCTGCACGGATGCGCCCAGCGCGTCGTGCATGCGCCGGCGCAGCCGTTCGAGATGCTTGCGATACATGCCGCGCTCGAGCAGCGCGACCGCGACCGCTTCCGCGAAACGCGACCCGCCGATGGTGGTCAGCATCTTGATGTCGGCGAGATCCTGGATGATCGCGTGGCGCGCGATCGTGTAGCCGATGCGCAGCGATGACGACAGCGTTTTCGACAGCCCGCCGATGTAGATCACATGTTCGAACTGATCGAGCGTCGCGAGCCGGTCGGTCGCTTCGGTCTGGAAGTCCGCATAGATGTCGTCTTCGATGATCGTGAAGTCGTGCTCGCGCGCGAGTTGCAGCAGACGGAACGCGACGTGCGGGGCGATCGTCGTGCCGGTCGGATTGTGGAACACGCTGTTGATAAAGAAGAGCTTCGGCCGATGCTGCTGCAACTGTGCCTGCAGCACGTCGAGATCGGGGCCGTTGCGGGTGCGCGGAATGCCGACCAGCTTCACGCCGTGCAGTTTCAGGAGGCCGAACAGGTTGTAGTAGCCGGGGTCTTCGACGAACATCGTGTCGCCGGCTTTCAGCAGGTAGCGCATCAGCAGGTCGAGCGCCTGGCTCGCGCCCTGCGTGATCAGGATTTGCGAGGCGTCGACCTCCATGCCGAGTTGCGCCGAGCGGCTGCGCAGGTGCTCGCGCAATACCGCATTGCCGAGCGGCGTCGCGTAGTCGATCAGGCTCGCGGAGTCGGTGCGCGAGACGTGGCGGATCGCTTGCGCGAGGCTGTCGACGTCGCGCCACGCTTCGGGGATAAAGCCGCTGCCGAGTTTCAGCGAGCCACCCGGATGATTCAGCTGCTGCAGGATGTGGTACGACTCTTCTTCGGCGCGCCGCGGGTCCGAGGTGCCCTGGCTGCTGTCGAGGCCCGCGCGCGTGCGTTGCGCGACATAAAACCCCGAGCCGTGCCGCGAATCCAGATAGCCAAGCGACACGAGCCGGTCGTACGCCTCGATGACCGGAAAGCGGCTGATCTGACAGTCGGCGGCCAGCTGGCGGATCGACGGCAGCTTGGTGCCGGCGTGCGCGGCGCGCGAACCGATCCATTGCGTGACGCCATTGACGATCTGCTCGGTGAGCGGCACGCCGCTGTCGCGATCGAGTTCGATATCGAGTTTCATCTGACTACCCTCGTGGGCCGCACCTCTGGCTAGGTAAGCGAAAGTGTCCGTTTTTTTAACTGCACAGTTCCGTTGAAAGTGTTCGGTACTGTGCATGTGATTGGCGCCATCGTACGTCAATAATGAACTTACCGAAATGCCTTGCAAGGAGCACGGCGATGCGCGAAATCCGTATTTTCGAACTCGAACACGGCGAGCCGGCGGCCGCGTGGCGCGTCGCGCAGCCGGCTACGCTGAAAGTGACGGCCGGCGAAGTCTGGCTGACCGTCGAGGGCAAACCTGAAGACTACTGGCTTGCCAGCGGTGAATCGTACCGGCTGCCGCGCGGCGTGACCGCGTGGATCAGCGCCGGGCGTCATGGCGCACGCGTCGTGCTGTCGGGCAGCCGTCACTTTGCGGCGTGGCCGTTGCGCCGCTGGTCGGCGCGGAACTGGGTGCCGCGCTGGTTGTTGCCGGTCTGAATGGCGCGGCGGCCCGATACCTCGGGCGCTATTGAACGATCGCGTGTGATCCGCGTGTGATCCGCATGTAACCCGCGTGTTCCATATGTTCCCTGCGATCGGTTCAGGCGGCGTGCGCGGTGGCGCAAGTGTCCCGCGCCGCTCGTGCGGCAAACGCGCCGCGCGTCGTTTGTCTTGATCGCCGCGCGGCCGGATTCTAGACTGGTCGCCCATGCCACTGCGGCGGCGCGCGACGCCACCTTGAATCATGACCACGCCTCGGGTTGCGCTGGACCATCTGTGGACCGCGGCCGGCTGCGATGCCGCCGCGCTCGACGCCGTATCGATAACGGGCGACGATCCTGCTTTGCCGTCGGTGTTTCGGGTCGGCACGCTCGCTGCCGCGACGATTGCCGCAACCGGGCTCGCCGCGGCCGAGTGCTATCGCTTGCGCGGCGGCCAACGGCAACATGTGAGCGTCGATGTGCGGCGCGCGCTCACGGCGTTTCGCAGCGAGCGGTATCTGCGCGTGAATGACGCGCCGGCGCCCGAAATGCGCAGTCCGATGTTCGGTTTCTTCGAGACCCGCGATGGCCGTTGGGTGCAATTGCATACGAACTTTGCGCATCACCTCGACGGCGTGCTGAACATTCTCGGTTGCGCGAATGATCGGGCCGCCGTTGCACAGGCCATTCGCGGCGACTGGGACGGCGCCGCGCTCGACCAGACACTTGCCGACGCAGGGTTGCCCGCCGCGCTGATCCGCACGCCGCACGAATGGGCGGCGCTCGAGCAGGCGCAGGCTATCGCGAGTCTGCCGCTCTTCGAGATCGAGCGGATCGGCGACGCGCCGCCGCAGCCGATCGCCGCGTCGTCGGGCCGTGCCGGCGAATTGCCCGGGCAGCCGCTCTCCGGCGTGCGTGTGCTGGACCTGTCGCGGATCATCGCGGGGCCCGTCGCGGGCCGCGCGCTCGCGTCGCACGGCGCGCAGGTGCTGCTCGTCAACGGGCCGCATCTGCCGAATATCGCGCCGCTCGTGATCGACACCGGCCGCGGCAAGCGTTCCGCGACGCTCGACCTGCGCGAAGCGGCGGGCCGCGAACAACTGGCGTCGCTGACACGCGATGCCGACGTGTTCCTGCAGGCGTACCGGCCAGGCGCGCTCGCCGCACGCGGTTTCGGCCCGCAGGCGCTCGCGCGATTGAAGCCCGGCATTGTCTGCGTATCGATCTGTGCGTATGGGCACGAAGGGCCGTGGGCGCAGCGTCGCGGTTTCGACAGTCTCGTGCAGTCCGCGAGCGGCATCGCGCATACCGAGGCGCGCGCGGCGGGCGTCGACGCGCCGAAGCATTTGCCGTGTCAGGCGCTCGACCACGGCACCGGCTATCTCGCCGCATTCGGCGCGATGGTGGCGCTCACGCGCCGCGCGACCGAGGGCGGCAGCTGGCATGTGCGGCTGTCGCTCGCGCAAACCGGCCGCTGGCTGCACACGCTCGGGCAGATCGAAGACGGCTGGCAAACGCCCGAGGTCGGGTTCGACGATGTGAGGGACTGCCTCGAAGCGGTCGATTCGCCGTTCGGACGTGTGCTCGGCACGCCGCCCGCCGAGCAACTCGCGCACACGCCGGCACGCTACGACCGGCCGCCGGTGCCGATCGGCGCCGATGACGCGCGCTGGGCAAGCTAGCGCGCCGCCGCTTCGCTATTTGCGCAACTCGGCGACGAAGTCGTAATAGTCGTTGCGGCAATACGTATCGGTCAGTTCGATCGCACGCTGGTCCGCCGTATAGCCGACGCGGGTGATCAGCAGCAACGCCTCGTTCGGCGCGATGCTCATCTGCTGTGCGATCTCGTCGCTCGCATTGACCGCGCGAAAGTGCTGCAGCGCGCGCACGATGGTGAGCCCGCGCTGCTCGAGGTACGAGTACAGCGAATCGCCGATCGCATGCGGATCGGGAATCACCGAAGCGGGAAAGGTCGAATTTTCGACGGCCATCACGATGCCGTCCGCGAGCCGCAGACGGCGCAAGCGCGTGACCGCGGCCGCCGGAGACAGCCCGAGGCGGATCACTTCATCGCGATTGGCGGGCACGATCTCGCGTGCGAGCCATTGCGAGCTCGGCGTGAAGCCGCGCCGGCGCAGCATTTCGCTGAAGCTCGACAGGCGCGACAAAGGATCTTCATAACGCGGCGTGATAAAGCTGCCCGCGCCTTGCGTGCGGCGGATCAGCCCCTGTTCGACGAGCAGCGCGATCGCCTTGCGCGCGGTGATGCGCGATACACCCAGCGCTTCGGATAGCACGCGCTCGGAGGGCAGCGCTTCGCCCGGGTTCCAGCGATTGTCATGAATGGCGTGGCCGAGCTTGCGGGCGAGTTGCAAGTAGAGCGGGGTATCGTTTTCCGGGTCCGGGCGCAGATCGCGCCAGCGGTCTTCCGACGTTATGTTCATGAAATGTGCGCAAGAAGGGCAGGCGGCAATTTTATGACATCGGCGCGCCGCGTTATAGCGGGCTTTTGCCTGGCTTGCCGATGCGTTCGCCGCCAAGACGCTAAACTCGAATGCACGCACCGCATGGCGGCGCCGCACCCTCGAGACATGGAGAGACTCATGACGACCGACATCGCCAACGTGACGCTGCCCGACGGCGAGCGCATTCCTAAGCTGGGGCAGGGCACGTGGGAGATGGGCGAGCGCGCGTCGCAGCGCGCCGCGGAGATCGCCGCGCTGCGCGAGGGCATCGCGCTCGGCATGACGCTGATCGATACCGCGGAAATGTACGGCCAGGGTTCGACTGAGTCGCTCGTCGGCGAAGCGCTCGCGGGCGTGCGCGACGATGTGTTTCTCGTCAGCAAGGTGTATCCGCATAACGCGAGCCGGCGCGGCGTGCAGGCCGCGTGCGAGCGGTCGCTGAAACGTTTGAAGACCGACCGGCTCGATCTGTATCTGCTGCATTGGCGTGGTTCGGAGCCGCTCGAGGAAACCGTCGCGGGCTTCGAGGCATTGCGCCAGGCCGGCAAGATCCGCCATTGGGGCGTCAGCAACTTCGACCTCGACGATATGGAAGAGCTCGCCGCCGTGCCGCACGGCGATGCGTGTGCGACCAATCAGGTGCTGTATAACGTCGCGCGGCGCGGGCCGGAATTCGATCTGCTGCCGTGGTTGAAGTCGCGCAGCATCCCGGCGATGGCGTATAGCCCGGTCGATCACGCGCGGCTGCCCAAGCGCTCGCCGCTCAACGAGATTGCCGCTGCGCACGGCGCGTCGGTGTTTCAGGTCGCGCTCGCGTGGGTGCTGCTGCAACCGGACGTATTCGCGATTCCGAAGGCGGGGCGCGCCGAGCACGTACGCGACAACCGGCGCGCCGCGGAGCTGCAGCTTACCGCCGACGATTGCGCGGCAATCGATGCACACTTTCGTCCGCCGCTTCGCAAGCAGCCGCTCGAGATATTGTGACGATGGTTCGACGAGGTCTTCTTCCCGTCGCGCAGGGGCGGCGGCGTGCGTTGTGTTTGACCCGCCGCCCGACGCGTTTGCGATGCGGGCGGTGACAGTCGACCGGGGGATCGAACGATCACCGCCACTGCCACCGCCGCCACTGCCGGCGCGGCGCTGCCTGTTATGAGCGGGTCACGTGGTCTGTCGCGGCTGGAACGGCGCGGGGGCGCCGTTCGCCGGAATCTAATGCCCGTTGCCGCCGCCGTGACCGCCACCACTGCCGCCTGAGCCGCCGCTGCCCTTGCCGAAGCCGCCTCCAAAACCGCCTCCAAAGCCGCCGCCAAAACCACCACCGAAGCCGCCCGCGCCAAAGCCGCCTCCATGGCCACCGCTCGGACCACCTGCGCCCGCACTGCCGCCGCCACAACCACAGCCGCCGCTGTTACCACCGCCGCCACCGCCGCCACCACCGCCACCGCCGCCACCGCCACCGCCGCCACCGCCGCCACCACCACCACCACCACCACCACCACCACCACCACCACCACCACCGTTTCCGCTGCCCCGGCCACCGCCACTACCAGGACCGCCGGAAGCGGAAGCGCCGCCACCGTTTCCGGACGAGCCACTGCCACCCGATGACGCGGCACCCGCCGCGCCGGAGCCACCCCGCGCACCACCGCGTGCGTACGGTCCGCAGTTGTTCTGGTTGCCGATACAACTATCGGGTGTGAACACCGCTGCCGCGTCGTCGGCCGCGGTCACGGTCGTCTGATCGGCGGCCGACTGACCGGTGGCCACTGGCTCTCCCGGTGCGCCGGATTCACCGCGTCCCGGCTGCCCGGCGACCGACACGCTGCTCGCCGGCAGTGCCGCATCCGCGACGACGACCCATTGCGGAATCACTTCCTCCGCGCGCGCGATGTGCGCAGCCGCGACCCAAACCGCCGCGCCGAGCACGATCGACATCGCATGCCGGCCAGAAAGATTGCAGTGCGTAATAACGTGTGTGGTCTTCATCGCACTTCTCCCTGAAACCTGCGGCCCCGTTCTTGCCGCGATTTCCTTTGTTCCATTCTTGTCGGCGGGCGGGTCGCGAGACTTCGTCGTCGCGTAGCCCGCCGCCTTTATTGCCCCGTAGCTTGTCTTGTGCGTCGCACGTCGTGCATGCGTTTGCCCGGCGCGCGACACGCTCCCCTGGATCGCCCGTCAACTGTCGATCCGCTTGCCTGCCGTCGTGCGGCGATCATCAGGCCGATCGCCGCAAAGCCGGACGCACCGCATCTAGCGATAAACATGCCATTGGCAGCAAACGCACGTCACATGCGGTGCGGCATGCGCGCATCGATTGCAGGTGGGCGTAAATCGGCGGAAAACGTTTCGACGCTGAAACGGTCGCGCCATATCAGCACGTGCGACGTTTCATGCGCGGCGTTGAAGCGAGCGAAGCTCGTCGATGGGGATATGGCAGCGAATCTGATGACCGTGGCCGGCATCGGAGGTGGGCGGGTCCTGCTGTTCGCAGATCGCGCCGATCTTGCGCGGGCAGCGCGTATGGAACACGCAGCCCGAAGGCGGCGCCGCGGGACTCGGCGGCTCGCCTTCGAGCTGAATGCGCGGTCGGCCGGCGATCGTTGCGTGCGCATCGAGTGTCGGGACTGCCGACAGCAGCGCCTCGGTATACGGGTGATGCGGTCCTTCGAACACCGCGGCGGCCGGTCCGATCTCGAGCAGCCGCCCGACGTACAGTACCGCGATGCGATCCGACAGATAGCGCACGACATGCAGATCGTGCGAGATAAAGACGTAACTCACGCGATGTTCGCGCTGCAGATCGACCAGCAGGTTCAGGATCGCGGCCTGCACCGATACGTCGAGCGCAGAGGTCGGCTCGTCGCAGACGACCACGCGCGGGTCGCCGGCGAAGGCCCGCGCGATCGCGACGCGCTGCTTGAGCCCGCCGGACAGCTGCCGCGTGCGCGCGCTCAGATAGCGGTCCGGCAAACGCACCGCGGCGGCGAGCGACGCGAGCCGTTCCTCGCGCGCGAGGCCGCGCAGCGAAGTCAGCCGCGACAGCGCGCGGCCGATCAGCCATTTCACCGAATGTGCGCGATTGAGCGCGGAATCGGGGTTCTGAAACACGATTTGCAGCGACTTCACCTGCTCGTCGTTGCGTCGCGTCACGCGCGATGCCAACGGCGACCCGTCGAGTTCGAGCACGCCGCCTTCGTCCGGTGCGATCAGTCCGAGCAGCATTTTCGCGAGCGTCGTTTTGCCGCTGCCCGATTCGCCGACGAGGCCGAGCGTCTCGCCAGCCGCGAGTTCGAGCGATACCGTGTCAACCGCGTAGACGGTGCTGCCCGATGCATGGAAAGTCTTCGACACGCGGTCCGCGCGCAGCACGCGCTCGGCGTGCCCGGGCGTCGGCGCGGCGAGCGGCGCTTGTGCCGCGCGTGCGGACGCATTCGAACTGGTGCGCGGCAATTCGGTCGCCCGCTCATGATAATGACAGCGCGACATCTGATCGCCGTGCGGCGCGCTCATCCGGTGCGGCGGCGGTGCGTCGCGGCGGCAGCGCTCGTCAGCGAGGCGGCAGCGGTCCGCGTAAATGCAACCTCGCGCGCTCGAACCGGGCGGCGGCAAACTGCCCGCGATCGTGTCGAGCCGATCCGTGTCCTTGCTGCGGCCGGGGCTCGGCAGGCAGCGCAACAGGCCGACCGTATACGGATGGCGCGGCCGCGTGAATACGTCGCTTGTCGCGCCTTCCTCGACGAGCTTACCCGCGTACAGCACGCCGACCCGTTCGCACATCTTGCCGATCACCGCGAGGTTGTGGCTGATAAAGAGCACCGCGGTGCCGTACTCGCTGCGCAACTGCGCGATCAGGTCGAGCACTTCGGCTTCGACTGTCGCGTCGAGTCCGGTAGTCGGTTCGTCGAGAATCAGCAGCGCCGGATTCGACGCGAGCGCCATCGCAATCACCACGCGTTGCTGCATGCCGCCCGACAGTTCATGCGGATAACTTTCCATCACGCGCTCGGGCGCGGCGATCCTCACACGCCGCAGCATCTCGAGCGTGCGCCGCATGGCTTCGTCATACGTCGCGCCGGATACTTCGAACGCTTCCGCAACCTGGCGCGCGATCGTCAGCGACGGGTTCAGTGCACGCGACGGATCCTGATAGACGATCGAAATCGCATTGGCGCGCAGTTCGCGCAGCGCCGCCGCGTCGAGCGACGCGACGTCCTGCCCGGCAATCGACATGCGGCCCGCTTTCACGCGGCCGTTGCGTGGGAGATAACGCAACACGGCCATCGCGACCGTCGACTTGCCGCAGCCCGATTCGCCGACGAGTCCATACGATTCGCCGCGCCGCACGCGAAACGACACGTCCTGCAGCACGTCGCGATCGCGGCCGCGCACGCGGTACGCGACGGTGAGGCCGACGATCGTCAGCGCGTCCGTCCGGTCGTGCTTCGAAACGTCGAATGCGGGGAACGCGGCAGCCGGCGATGCGCTCATCGGTCGAATACTCCTTGCACGCTGTCTGCAATCAGATTCACGCCGACCACCAGCGACGCGATTGCCGCCGCGTCGAACACGACCGTCCACCATGCGCCGCCGGCCATCAGCGTATACGACTCGGACAAGGCGAGCCCCCAGTCCGCGGACGGCGGCTGGATGCCGAAGCCGAGGAACGACAGCGTGGCGACCGAAAAGATCGCGTAGCCGAGACGCACGGTCGCTTCGACGACGATCGGCGGCAATATGTTCGGCAGGATCTCCGCGAACATGATGTAGAGCGCGTGCTCGCCGCGCAATTGCGCGGCGGCGACATAGTCGAGATGGCGTTCGGCGAGCACCGCGGCGCGTACGGTGCGCGCGGTGATCGGCATGAACGTGATGCCGATCACGAGAATCACGGTGAGGTTCGATGAGCCGACCGCGGCAAGCGCGAGCAGCGCGACGATCACGAGCGGCAGTGCGAGCACGGCGTCGATCGCGCGGCCGATCACATGATCGACCCAGCCGCCGAAGTAGCCGACGATCAGTCCCAGCGTGGTGCCGGCCACCGTGCCGACCAGCGTTGCGAGCGGCGCGATCGTCAGGATGTCGCGCGCGCCGACGATGACACGCGAGCAGATATCGCGGCCGAGCTGGTCGGTGCCGAACCAGTGTGCGTGATCGGGTGGCAGCAGCGAGTTGAGCGGGTCCGATGCGTAGGCGTCGTGTGGCGCGATCCACTTGCCCGCCAGTGCACACGCGACCCACCACAGCATGATCAGCACGCCGACGACGAAGCCCGGCGACAACACCAGCAGGCGCAGGCGCTCGTAGCGAGGTCCCTGCGCGCCCGGCGGCAGGGCGGCCGCTGCGGCTTCAGCCGTTGTGCCGGCGGCGACCGCGCCGGACGTTTCAGATGTACCCGGAGTGGCGCCCGTCATTCGGCGCTCCTCACACGCAGCCGCGGATTGAGCGTCACATGCAACGCATCCGCGACGAAATTGGCCACCGTATAGACGACGCCCACCGTCAGCACGCCGGCTTCGAGCATCGGAAAGTCCTTCGCCTTCGCGGCGTTGTAGATCAGCGAGCCGATGCCTTCGTAGTGAAACAGCGTCTCGACGACAACGAGGCCGCCGATCATATAGCCGAACTGCGTCGCCGCGACGGTGATCGTCGGGAGCAGCGCATTGCGCAGCACGTGGCGGAAGATCACGACATGCGGCGGCAATCCTTTGAGAATCGCGGTGCGCGTGTAGTCCGCATCGAGCGCTTCGACGGTGCCCGCGCGCGCCATTCGCGCGATGTAGCCGAAGAAGATAAAGACGAGCGGCAGCACCGGCAAAATCAGGTGGCGCAGCTGTTCGGGCACGCCGGCGCCGGGCGGCGCGGAGGCTTCGATCGGCAGCCAGCGCAGCCAGACGCCGAACACGAGAATCAGCACGATCGACGATACGAACTCGGGCACCACCGTCGCCGACAATCCGACGATGCTGATTGTGCGGTCGAGCCAGCGTCCTTCGTTCAACGCGGCCCACACGCCGCCCGCCATGCCGAGCGGCACGACCACGCAAAACGCGAGCAGGCCGAGCTTCGCGGAATTCGCGAGCGCGCTGCCGATAAACGGCGCAACCGGTTCGCGAAACACATACGACGTGCCCATATCGCCGTGCAGCAGATGCCCGATCCACTGCATGTATTGCGTGAGGAGCGGCCGGTCCGCGCCGATCTGATGGTTGAGCGCCGCGACTGCGCGCGCATCGGCGAGCGGTCCGAGAATCGCGCGGCCGACGTCGCCGGGCAGCAACTGGCCGCCCGCGAAGACGAGCACCGACAGCAGCCACAGCGTGACGAGCGCGAGCGCAAGACGCGTCGCGAGAAAACCCGCGACGCGCGCCGCGTTGCCCGAAGCGCCGCGTGTGACGGTGGAGGCAGTAGTCGACATCGATTTCCCTTGCGGCGCGTCGATGGAGCGAGCGCTTGGGCGCTTACTCCGGTCCCAGGCAAAATGGTTGCGGCGAACAGGTGCAGCAGTGCATGCGGTTCCAGCCAATCCGGCAGCAGGATCGAAGGCGTTACCTCGTTACGCGGCAATCACCGCGCGATCGAAATACAGCTGTGCGAGCGCGGTGAAGCGCACGCCGTTCAGTTTGGCCCGTGCTGCAATCAACTGATCGTAAAAGAATGGAATGATCACCGGCGTTTCATCGAGCAATAGCGTCTGGATTTGCGCAGCAACGCGCTTTTGCGATGTGATGTCGAGCGCAGCGTCGAAATTCGCAACGAGCCTGTCGTACTGCGGATTCCGGAAATGCGCAGCATTCCACGTACCCGTGCTCGTCAACGGCGCCTTCAGGAACACGTTCGGCACGCCGCGTGCGCCGTAGTCGGTGATGCCGAGCGGCGCATCGAGCCAGTCGGATTTGCCCGGCACGCCTGCGCCGTAGTACATCGACTGGCTCTCGACCTTCAGATTGATGCGTACGCCGATCGCTTTCGCGTAGTTCTGCACGACCACCGCAAGGTCCGGCAGCTCCATGTACTTTTCGGTGGTGAGCGTGATGTCGAAGCCGTTCGGCACGCCCGCCTGCGCGAGCAGTTGCTTCGCTTTCGCGACGTCGATCTTGCGTTGCGGCACGCCCGTGTCCGAACAGGCAAACACCGGCGCGAACGGGCTGTCGTTGCCGACCTGCGCGCGGCCGCGAAACAGACCGCGGACGATCACGTCGCGGTCGATCGACAGCGCCATCGCTTGCCGGACACGTTTGTCCCTGAACTGCGGGCTGTCGTTGCGCATGTGAATCTGGCGGTGCGCGCTCGACTTCACGCCGATCACCTTGAAATCGGGGTTATTCAGCAGGCCCAGTCCGCCCTGCACGGTGAAGGTGCCCATCACGTCCGCCTGGTGGCCTTGCAGCGCGAGAATCTGTGCTTGCTGGTCTGCGTAGAACACGAACTGCACGCGTTCCGGCAACGCCTTTTCGCCCCAGTAGTCGGGATTGCGCACGAACGACGCGCCAACCTTCGGCTGATACTTCTCCAGCCTGAATGCGCCGGTGCCGATAAAGGTCTTTTCGTAATTGCCGGTGTAGCTCGCCGGCAGGATGATCGCGTTGTAGTTGTCCGACGAAACGTAGTACGGGAAATTGCCGGTCGGCGCGTCGAGATGGAATTCGACGGTCTGATCGTCGACGACCTTCGTGCCGCCTTTGGACAACACACCCTTCAAGACCGACAGCGCGGCCGAGCCGCTTGCCGGATCGGCGAGGCGATCGAAGGTCGCGGCCACGTCTTTCGCGGTGAACGCTTCGCCGCTCGTGAACTTCACGTTCTGGCGCAGTTTGAAGGTCCACACGTCGCCCTTCGCGTTCGGCTTCCACGACAGCGCGAGCGCGGGCCGCAGCATCAGCTTTTCGCTGTCGTCGTCGAGCAGGAATTCGCCGGTCTGGTTCAGCAGCGCCAGGCTGCCGGCGTCGGTAACGGTGAGTGGATCGACCGCGCCGGCCGGCATCAGATGCGCCACGCGGATCGTCGCGTTTGGTGCACCCGGTGCACCCGGTGCACCTTGCGCACGCGCGTCGCGGGGGGCGAAAAGGCAGGTGCCCGCGAGCGAAAGCCCGATCGCGCTTGCGTAGCGCAGCAGTTCGCGGCGTGACAGGCGGCCCGCGACGAATTCGTCGATCGCGTGATTGCCGTACGGATCGGCGCCTTGCCTGGCGCGGTCGAGGGCCCGGCGCAGATGCGGGAAACGCTGCAGGTACGGTAGGTCCGCGGGGGTCTTCATCGATGGATAGTCCGGTTCGTTCTGTTGAGCGCCATGCGCGACTGGGCGACCCGTGGCCGCGCGGCGGTGCGAGCGGTACTGCGACGATGGATGAGCGTTGAGTGTAAGCGATTGCCTGGAGGTTCGGCGCGTTTGCCGCGGCGAACCGCTGTGGCGGCGCCGGGGCCTGTCTCGCGTTGACAACGATCGGCGCTCGTTCGGGTGATGGCGTCGGATGGTGGCAGGGCGACGATAGGGTGGCGGGCGGGGTTGGCGCTTCGGCGATGGCGCCGGAACCGGCGTTGCGACGCCGGTGCGTTCAACGCGTGAGGCGGCCCGGCTGCACGGTGATTTCGTCGCTCGGCCTCGGCCTGGATTAAGTTCGGCCTCAGTGCGGTTTCATTGCGGCGCCGGCGCGCGCCGCCAGCGGTGAAACAGGATCGAGCCGATCCAGCACGCCATGAACGCGGCGACGATCGTATAGCCGAGCATGCCGAAGCGCGCATTGACCGCGGCGACGGCGTCCCATGCGCCGCCGGACAAGCCCAACCGGTCGGCGATGAGGCCGAGCGCTTCGATGCCGCCGATCACGATCGCGACCAGCGCCGAGACGAACGTGATGCTCGCGTTGTAGTAGAGCTTGCGTTTCGGATCGTCCATTGCCCAGCCATACGCGTGGACCATCAGCACGTTGTCGGTCGAGTCGACGAGTGTCATGCCGGCGGTGAAGAGCGCCGGAAACACGAGGATCGAATACAGCGGCAGGCCTTTGCTGGCCTCTGCGGCGGCGATTGCGAGCAGGCCGATTTCAGTCGCGGTGTCGAAGCCGAGGCCGAACAGCACGCCGACCGGATACATGTGCCAGCTTTTCGTGACGACGCGAAAGAGCGGCTTGAGCGCACGCGACAGCAGTCCGCCCGGCGCGGCCGCGTGTGCCGCGGCTCGATGGCTGGCGTGCACGGCGTCGGGGTCGCCGCCGCCATGCTGCGCGTGCCGGTAGCGGCGCCATACGTCGCGCAGGATCGCGAGATTCACGCCCGCCAGCACCAGCAGAAAGGTCGACGATACCAGCGTGCCGACCGTGCCCCCGACCGCCTTGAATTCGTCGAAGCGGCCATGCAACGATAGCGCAGTGAGCGCGATACCGATCGTCGCGGCGATCACGATGGTCGAGTGGCCGAGCGAAAACGCGAGGCCGATGCCGAGCGGCTGCTTGCCCTGCTGCATCAGCTTGCGTGTGACCGCATCGATTGCCGCGATATGGTCGGCGTCCACCGCATGACGCAGACCGAAGCCGTACGCAAGCAGCGCGGTGCCGAGCAGCAGCGGATAGTGGCGGAACGCGATCAGCGCCCACGCCCATGCGCTGAGATTCGCGGCTATCAACGCCGCATACAGGATGACGAGTTTGCGTGTCGGCGGGCTTGGGCGCGGCGTGGCGGTCGGCGTCATGAAAAAAGGGCGCTGAGGTCAGTGTTGATGCGGATGTTTATGGATCGGATCGACCCAGTAAACCGTTTCCGGCTTTTCGACCGCATCGATATTCAGATTCACGACGACGGCCTCGTTGTCGCTGCGCACCAGTACGCATTCGAGCGGCTCGTCGGTGCTCGCATTGATTTCCTGGTGCGGCACATACGGCGGCACGAAGATAAAGTCGCCCGGGCCCGCTTCCGCGGTGAACTCGAGGTGCTCGCCCCAGCGCATCCGCGCGTGGCCGCGCACCACGTAGATCACGCTTTCGAGCGCGCCGTGATGATGCGCGCCCGTCTTCGCATTCGGGTGAATCGTCACCGTGCCGGCCCAGATTTTCTGCGCGCCGACGCGTGCCGCGTTGATCGCGGCCGCGCGGTTCATGCCCGGCGTTTGTGCGGTGTTCGTATCGAGCTGGTCGCCGCGGATCACTTTCACGCCGTGCTCGCGCCAGTCGACTGGCTTGTCGTGTGCACCGTGCGCCGGTTGCTGCGGGTTGTCGTGGTCGTGGCTCATGAGTTGTCTCCTTACGCTGGCGCGGCGGGCGCGCTGCCAGTCATTCTGGCATGGTCAAAAATGGCTCGCATCGAAGCGGACTGTTCGTGCGCGCAAAGAAAAAGCCCGTTCGGAACGAACGGGCTTCGACAGGTCCGGCAAGACATTCAGTGCCGGTTACTTCTGCTTCGCGTTGATGATCGCTTCGGACACGTTGGTCGGCGTTTCGGCGTAGTGCTTGAACTCCATCGTGTACGTCGCGCGGCCTTGCGTGAGCGAGCGCAACGACGTCGAGTAGCCGAACATTTCCGCGAGCGGCACTTCGGCGCGCACCAGCTTGCCGCCGCCGCCCGCGATGTCTTCCATGCCCTGCACCATGCCGCGCCGGCCGGACAGGTCACCCATCACGTTGCCCATGAAGTCTTCCGGCGTCTCCACTTCGACGGCCATCATCGGTTCGAGCAGCACCGGCTTCGCTTTGCGCATCGCATCCTTGAAAGCCATCGAGCCGGCCATCCGGAACGCGTTTTCGTTCGAGTCGACATCGTGGTACGAACCGAAGGTCAACGTCACCTTCACGTCGACTACCGGATAGCCCGCGAGCACGCCGGCCTTCAACGTGTCCTGAATGCCCTTGTCGACCGCGGGGATGAATTCGCGCGGAATCACGCCGCCCTTGATCGCGTCGATGAACTGATAGCCCTTGCCGGGATCGGGTTCCAGCGAAATCACCGCGTGGCCGTACTGGCCGCGACCGCCCGACTGCTTGACGAATTTGCCTTCGACGCCTTCGACCTTGATGCGCACCGTCTCGCGATACGCAACCTGCGGCTTGCCGACGGTTGCCTCGACGCCGAACTCGCGCTTCATCCGGTCGACGAGGATTTCGAGGTGCAGCTCGCCCATGCCGGAGATGATCGTCTGGCCGGATTCCTCGTCGGAGGCGACGCGGAACGACGGGTCTTCCTGCGCGAGACGATTGAGCGCGATGCCCATCTTTTCCTGGTCGGCCTTGGTCTTCGGCTCGACGGCCTGCGAGATCACCGGCTCCGGGAAGATCATCCGCTCGAGGATGATCACGTGGTTCGGGTCGCACAGCGTGTCGCCGGTGGTCGCTTCCTTCAGACCGACGGCCGCCGCGATATCGCCCGCGCGCACTTCCTTGATTTCCTTGCGCTCGTTCGCGTGCATCTGCAGGATGCGGCCGAGGCGTTCTTTCTTTTCCTTCACCGCGTTGTAGACCGTATCGCCCGATTCGACGACGCCCGAGTACACGCGGAAGAAGATCAGCTGGCCGACGAACGGGTCCGTCATGATCTTGAACGCGAGTGACGAGAATGGCTCGTCGTCGCTCGGATGGCGTTCCGCTTCGTTGTCGTTTTCGTCGTGGCCGAGAATGGCGGGCACGTCGACCGGCGACGGCAGATAGTCGATCACCGCGTCGAGCATTGCCTGCACGCCCTTGTTCTTGAACGCGCTGCCGCACAGCATCGGCACGATCTCGTTGGCGATCGTGCGTTTTCTGAGCGCGCCCTTGATGTCTTCTTCGGTCAGGCTTTCGTGGTCTTCGAGGTATTTTTCGAGCAGCACTTCGTCCGCTTCGGCCGCGGCCTCGACCATCTTGCCGCGCCATTCGTGCGCGAGATCGACGAGATTCGCAGGGATTTCCCGGTACTCGAACTTGATACCCTGGCTCTCGTCGTCCCAGACGACCGCCTTCATCTTCACGAGGTCGACCACGCCTTCGAAATGCTCCTCGGCGCCGATCGGAATCTGGATCGGCACCGCGACGCCCTTCAGGCGCTCGCCGATTTGCCGCTGCACGCGGAAGAAGTCCGCGCCGACGCGGTCCATCTTGTTGACGAACGCGATGCGCGGCACCTTGTACTTGTTCGCCTGACGCCAGACGGTTTCCGACTGCGGCTGCACGCCGCCGACCGAGTCGTACACCATGCACGCGCCGTCGAGCACGCGCATCGAGCGCTCGACTTCGATGGTGAAGTCGACGTGGCCAGGGGTGTCGATGATGTTGATCCGGTGCTCCGGATAATTGCCGGCCATGCCCTTCCAGAAGGCCGTCGTCGCGGCCGACGTGATCGTGATGCCGCGCTCCTGCTCCTGCTCCATCCAGTCCATCGTCGCCGCGCCGTCGTGAACCTCGCCGATCTTGTGAGTCACGCCGGTGTAGAAAAGGATGCGCTCGGTGGTGGTAGTTTTGCCGGCATCGATGTGAGCGCTAATCCCAATGTTTCGATAGCGCTCGATGGGAGTCTTGCGGGGCACGTGAACCTCCATGGAATAGCGCGCCGCCTCTTGTCCGCCGGGCGGGTGACCACCCTATCCGGTCGGCTGCGGCGCGACTGGCAGAGACTACAAGGATAGCGTGTCGGATCGCCTTTTGCTTGAATCTTCCGCGCCGCGGCAAAGCGCAAGCGCGCGTGCGGCAAATCGCGTGGATGTCGTCGTGCAACGCGATGATGCGAGCGCTGCGGTGCTGCGCGCCGTGCGGATGCAGAAAACCGGCTTGCACGGATGGGTACGCAAGCCGGCTTTTGCGGGAGGATGAAGGCGCTTACCGCGCTTACCGCGCTTACCGCGCTTACCGCGCTTACCGCGATTGCGCGGTGGCGATGCGGCGCGCGGCGCCGGTTCGCTCGAATCGCGAACCGCTCACGCCGCGCGAGATGGCCGCGACCGTCGCCGCCGGGTCACTGCGGTTGCGGCAACCCTTGAATCTTCGTGCCGGGCTTGATGCCCTTCGACTCGAACCAGCCCTTGCTCATCTCGAGCGCGTAGACGCCGTTATTGCGTGGGCAATGGTTGTTGGTGGTTTCGGCCTGCATCTCGTCGATATCGGTGATCGTGCCGTCCGCGCGGATAAATGCGATGGACAGCGGGATCAACGTGTTCTTCATCCAGAAGCAGTGCACCGCGTTCTCGTTGAAGACGAACAGCATGCCTTCGTTCGGCTTGAGTTCGGTGCGGTACATCAGGCCCTGTTCGCGGTCAGGATCGTTCGCGGCGACGCCGGCGTCGATCACGAACATGCCGGCGGTCAGTTTCGCGCGAGGGAAGTCGCCGGGCTGCTTCGCGCCGGGTGGAATCTGCGCGAACGCATCGCGCGCCGGCAAGGCGGCAAACGACAGCGCGACGACCGACAACGCAACGGCAAGCGCACAGCGTGCCGCAAAATTCGCCCATAGCGAGCGCGGGTTGAATCGCACGACGGAACTCCTTGCTGAAGATGAATCGCGAATGTTACGCGAGCGCGTCGAAAAAGAAAAAGGCAGATAGCCTCGCGGCAATCTGCCTTTCAACGCCGTAAGAACGGCAGGTACAACCGTGTTCTTGACTGCGTTATCTCTTCAAACTTATTCCGAAGCGCCCGAAGCAGCGGCAGCCGCAGCAGCCTTCTTCGACGACTTCTTGTGTGCGTGCTTCTTCGTTGCCTTGTGAGCCGACGAAGCCGGAGCTGCTGCGTCAGCAGCCGGTGCCGAAGCTTGTGCGAATGCTGCCGTTGCGAAGAGGCCAGCGACCAGAGCGGCGATCAGTTTGTTCATTTTGTGAATCCTCAGCTTTAGTTAATTAACCAAATGACCCGTTGGTCGAGTCATGTCGTTCAACGTGTCATCCACCTTTCGGTTGACAGCCGCTTCACAGAAATTTCGATGGAAACTTTCGCGAGACGGCTGCGAGCTTGCGAGACCCGCGCGAGCGCGGCAGCGGGTTTGCAGGATGACGCGAAGGCCCGGCAGGGCCGAATGCCGGATAGCCCGGTCGGCATCTGCGCGTGTAACGCGTGGTGTCGCGCGGCGGTTGACGAAAATCTTTGTGAATTTTTGTCACATCGCGCGATGGCCGGAGGCAAGTGCTGTGCTCAGGCCGGCGAAGGGCGCTGAAATGCTTGCCGGTACAACGACTTAGACGATCCACGCGCGCATGCTGCGCGACGCGGGTGCGCTTACGCGAGTCCGTCCCACGGCGCGCGGGCGGGCAGTTCGCGCGTGTCGCCGGGCTCGAGGCCGAGTGAGAAGACATCGAGCGCGCCGACGCCGACGCGCACGAGGCGCAGCGTCGGAAAGCCCACGGCGGCGGTCATCCGGCGCACTTGCCGGTTCTTGCCCTCGGTGATGGACAGTTCGATCCAGGCGGTCGGAATTGCCGCGCGATGGCGAATCGGCGGGTTGCGCGGCCACAGCGTGTCGGGCGGCGCGACGAATGCGGCACGGCACGGACGCGTCACGTAGTCGCCGAGATCGACGCCGCGCGCGAGCGCTTTCAGGTCCGCGTCGCGCGGCGTGCCTTCGACTTGCGCCCAGTAGCGTTTGACAAGTTTGTGACGCGGCTCGGCAATGCGCGCCTGAAGCGCGCCATCGTCGGTGAGCAGCAGCAGGCCTTCGCTATCCGAGTCGAGCCGCCCGGCGGGATAGACGCCCGGCACGCGCACCCAATCTGCGAGCGACGCGCGCGTGTCATGCGGGGAGAACTGGCAGATCGTGCCGTAGGGCTTATTCAGGGCGAGCAGCGTCATGCGTAAATTTTCTGCGGCGAAAGGACGCGCTGCGGTACGTCGCAAGCGATAAGCTGCAAGGCGCACCGTGGCAAATGGCCGGATATTAATGCATAATACGCACCGCTCAGTCTTTTGTCTTATATAAGACCTAAGACATTGCGCGTTCGTGGATGCCAGCCTTCCCGTCGAAGCCTCCGGGCGCCGCGGTGGGCTAGAATAGCGGCTTGGCCGCTCATGGGCGTCAGGCCTGCGTGTACGACGAGCGCCCCGGTTTCGCAGTCTCCCCATCTGATTTCACCAGCACAGCCATTACTGGAGTCCGATCATGGCGTATCAGCACATCAAGGTTCCGACGGGCGGTGACAAGATCACCGTCAACGCGGATTTCTCGCTCAATGTTTCCGACCAGCCGATCATCCCGTACATCGAAGGCGACGGCACCGGTGTCGATATCACGCCGGTGATGATCAAGGTCGTCGATGCGGCGGTCGCGAAGGCGTATGGCGGCAAGAAGAAGATCCACTGGATGGAAGTGTTTGCCGGCGAGAAGGCGACCAAGGTCTATGGTCCGGATGTGTGGCTGCCGGAAGAAACGCTGTCGGTGGTGAAGGAATATGTGGTGTCGATCAAGGGCCCGCTCACGACGCCGGTCGGCGGCGGTATCCGCTCGCTGAACGTCGCGCTGCGTCAGGAACTCGATTTGTATGTCTGCCTGCGTCCGGTGCAGTACTTCAAGGGTGTGCCTTCGCCGGTGCGTGAGCCGGAGAAGACCAACATGGTGATCTTCCGCGAGAACTCGGAAGATATTTACGCGGGCATCGAGTGGGCCGCGGAATCGGAGCAGGCGAAGAAGGTCATCAAGTTCCTGCGCGAAGAAATGGGCGTGAAGAAGATCCGCTTCCCGGAAACGTCGGCGATCGGTGTGAAGCCGGTGTCGAAGGAAGGCACTGAGCGTCTCGTGCGCAAGGCTATCCAGTACGCGATCGACAATGATCGCCGCTCGGTTACGCTGGTGCACAAGGGCAACATCATGAAGTTCACCGAAGGCGCGTTCCGTGATTACGGCTATGCGCTTGCGCAGAAGGAATTCGGCGCGGAGCTGGTGGACGGCGGTCCGTGGATGAAGTTCAAGAACCCGAAGACGGGTAGCGAGATCGTCGTGAAGGACGTGATTGCGGACGCGTTCCTGCAGCAGATCCTGCTGCGTCCGGCTGAATACGACGTGATCGCGACGCTGAACCTGAACGGCGATTACGTCTCGGATGCACTGGCTGCGCAAGTCGGCGGTATCGGTATCGCGCCGGGTGCGAACATGTCGGATTCGGTCGCGATGTTCGAAGCCACGCACGGCACTGCGCCGAAGTACGCGGGTAAGGACTATGTGAACCCGGGTTCGGAAATTCTGTCGGCGGAAATGATGCTGCGCCATCTGGGCTGGACCGAAGCGGCGGATGTGATTATCGCGTCGATGGAAAAGTCGATTCTGCAGAAGCGCGTGACGTATGACTTCGCCCGTCTGATGGAAGGCGCGACGCAGGTGTCGTGCTCGGGCTTTGGGCAGGTGATGATTGAGAATATGTAAGCAGTGTAGTTTTTGAGGTATTGAGCAAAACCCCGGCACATGTCAGGTGCGCCGGGGTTTTTGTTTGTGTGTGCTTTTTATCAGATGCGGCTAGGCGCGACTGGTCAGTGGTGGCGGCGTCCAGTTCAGGATCGCTTGCGCAGCGGATACCACGACGGCGATCGAGGATGCGAAAAGGCAAACCATGAGCGGCGCCTGCATGGCGATGTACCGTTCAATGTCGAAAGTGTGTACAAGCGCAATGAGAAGATTGGTGGATACGTAGATTGAAAAAAGCGAAATGAAGGTCGCCCGAATTTCCATTGGTATATGTGCGCGCGCTTTTCGAGAAAGCATGCACACAAACAGAGTTACGGCCGCCAGCGGTATCAGGATGACAAATAGTGCGTTAAATACGTCGGGATCGATGGTTCGAAAGCTTGTGTTTTTGCCTAGATCTCGCATGCATTCATCATGAAGAGTTGCAAACAGGGATCCGAGTTTTACGCCTTCGGAAACAATATTACAGTTAATGGGAGTTGGCGCGTCCTTGGCTGACAACGGAAAACTTGTCAGGTATGAGAACTGCGTGCCGATTCTATTGGCGACGATAGTAGGTGAATATAGGGCTGATTGAATATATGTTTGAATGAAAAATTCACTTGCTGCGACCGGGGTTTTGTGAAATGTCGTACTCAGGATCTCTGCGGCCGGCCCGTACATACATTTGTCACCGTTAAAACCGTTTAATACCCACCAACCTGGACCCGCGTCGAGAATTTTTTTCAATTCAAGCTGTAGTGGGATATTTGTTTGCGGTTGCTTTTGGTTCAAATATCTGTAGACAATGTCCGCGTTATTGCAAAATAGCGTTTCAGGACCAAATGTCGTGCTAACGGCGAAATCATACTTTTTTTGGAGTGTCTTCTCAAACAGGTAGAGGGGAGTGACTAGAAACAATCCAGCCATCGCGATGGCAAAAGCTGCTTTCCGAGACGTCTTTTTCGAATTGATAGCGACGGTAAGCGGGGTCGCAACTGCGGACAAAATAAAATGAGGTTTGACGAGAGGGATAACTGCTCCCAAAAAGGCAAGCGATAGCAAAGTCCATTTTTTTGCCGTCGACTTTTTCGTCGAAAAATGCATCGCAATCAGCAAAATTACCAGCGTAAGAAGGGCCGAATAAAGCGGCTCGGGCATTACAGTGTAAGCTAAGGCCAGTGCACTGCCATTGAAGCAAAATAAGGCAAAGCCGGTGCTAAACAAAATCGCTGAAATCACCCAGCTTACGCGGGTCTTAAACTGGATGCTTTTGAATATTACAACCATCACAATCCAACAGCAAACCAGCGTGATGCAATAGAGCGCATGCTGCGCAATCAGAATAGTCCGTTGAGATCGATGTATCTCCATAAGGATTGTCAGGAACATCGGAAAGACGAAGCCACGTCCATTTGTGTGAACGTAAGGCTGCCCATCCATGTAATGAGCGGCGGGATAGAGATAGCCAATTGAATCATCCAGGATCGTGAGCACGCTGGAAGTGGCCAGGATATTGATAATTCCTGCGAGACAAACAATAATATTGAAAGTTGCAAACAATACGACGAGCTTGTCATTTTGAGGGTGGCTAAATCCGCTGCGATTTGCCGAATTTAGTGCTTTCATAATGAATCAAACGACCGTTTGTATTTAAATAAAAAAAGGCGGGACGCGCAGAAATTAATAAACATTCCAGCAATACTGCCGCCACCCACACCAAGAAAAGGGTGTTGCGCAACGACCGGGACAATTGCTATCAATATTACATAGGTCGCATAATTCACGGCACCGCCTCCGAGCATCAAGAAAAGGTAGATCATGAATTCTTTTCTCGTTGATTGCCCAGAATGAAGTGATCGAAAGGTCAGCGCGCGGTTGATCAGCCACGTGGTGAATACCGCGCACAGAAAGGAGATGACACGGGACAGATAAAGTCCCAACGATGGCGCGAGGCAATATAACACTCCCGCGTCGACCAGAAAACCGGCAACTCCGGATAGTATGAACCAGAAAAATGGGCGCAAAAACTTCAATAGTTTGTACTCTGAATCGTATTAGAGGGCTGCAGCCTTGGCGACGGGCTGCATCGAAACTGATTCATGTATCTCTTCACTCGCGGATTTTACCGGAACGGAAAGATACGAGAGCCGCTTGAGTTCCTGCCGGCCCCTCGCGACGTTATCGAGAATCAGCCCGGAAAATAGTGACAACAAAGCGCAAACCATAATGGCGGCCGACAGAATAGCCGTTGGGATTCTCGCGACGAGTCCCGTCTCGAGATAGGTAACCAGTAGCGGAACAGTTATCCCGACCGACAACAACGCAAGCAGCAACGCAACGATACCGAAGAACGCAAGCGGTCGTTCCGTCACGTACAGTTTGACAATCGTCCTCAGAATCCGCCAGCCATCCCGGAACGTGGACAGTTTGCTCGCCGACCCTTCCACGCGTGCGCCATACGGAGTTGTGATCTCACCGATCGGCATGCGGAGTTCCAGTGCATGAACGGTCAGTTCGGTTTCGATTTCAAACCCCTTTGACAGTGCTGGGAACGACTTCGCATACCGCCGCGTAAATACGCGGTAACCGGAGAGCATGTCGGTAAAGTGGCCGCCAAAAATCTGAACGACGGCTTGTGTCAGCAAGCGGTTTCCCCATTGATGGCCACGCCGATACGCCTCGCGCGCGATGTCCCGGGGCGTCGCGCGGCAACCCACCACCATGTCCAGTCGCTCGTCGACTAGCTTGTCGATCAATGCCGTTACCGATAGTGCGTGATAGGTGCCATCTCCATCGACCATCACATAGATGTCAGCTTCGACGTCCGCAAACATCCGGCGCACGACGTTACCCTTGCCCTGCAACGTCACCCGCATGACTTGCGCTCCGTGCGCACGCGCGATGGCTGTTGTATCGTCGGTAGAATTATTGTCGAAAACAAAGACGTCGATGCCGGGCATCGCGCAACGAAATTCACGGACGACTTGCGCAATCGACAGACCCTCGTTGTAGCAGGGAATGACAAGCGCGACGTTCAGGCCACGATATGACACAACAATCCCTTTAATGATTTCTCGATACCGGGCGAATAAAATAAACCCGCACCGTGGGTGGTCTCCAACTGTGTTCGGGCCAAGGCTCGAGGAGCAACGGCGGATTATCTCATTTTATATCGCTGAAGCAAAATTCGAGTTGCTCCCATAGCATACATTCGGTATTCCTTTTACGTCTTGAAAAGGCCACCCAGCAACGAATTTTATTCGTGTCATCACATAGAAACATTGCACCGTTCGCGGAGACTGAAGGAAAGCGATTTACCTTTGAAAACGTCGCCCGGGTTCTCCGGAAAGGAAGCCTCGTACTTCTTTGCAAACAACGGCATTACGGGTTCGCCCAGCAACGCAGGGGCATTCGCCCAGTCGGCTACGAGGTACGACTACCTGCGCTATCCTTCTCCCGAACCGTTACCGACCACAGGGAAATGACGTCGTTTTTGCGCTTCTTGATCGTGTTGTCGCTCGCCATGCTGACGACCCAAGGCGCTCGAGCGCATGCGCGCGACGATGATCCGCTGCGACTGGTCGTCATATGCGCGCACGAGCAAGTCCTCGGCCGGAGCGAAGAAGCAGCGCGGGTTGAGACGGCTGCGTCTGGTCCGGCGCATTTGGTTTCTGTCGACGACCGGCAACGTGCTTCTCATCATTGCTGCTTATGCTGTATGACCGATTGCGGAGCGCACTGCGCGGCGTTGATGGGCAACTCGCGGTTCTCCACGCACGCAAGCACAAAGGGGCTCGCGCATTCACGCACCGCGCCGCGCTACGCCGGCATCACGCGCGCGCCGCCAGTGCGCCCGCCGATCGATCGCGTCTGACAATCAGACACGTTCGGCGCATGCTGCGCTAAGGTTTCGTCACCAACGAACGCGGACTGCGCTTCAGGCCGGTATCGAATTCCGATGACTTCGACGCGCCTGTCCACACCCATACGAATTTCACGCGAGCGGACGCCGGTCGCGCCCGCCGCGCAATAAACAAGGAATCAGACAGATGATTCGTAGGCAATTTCTCGCGCACGCGCTGCGCGCCGCCGTCGCGTCCGCAGCGGCGTCGATGGGCGCGCGCGGTGCATTCGCACAGCACGCGGGCCACGACATGGACGACATGCCGGGTATGGAAGGCATGGGTGACATGCACGACATGCACAACATGGCCGGTATGCCCGGCATGTCGTCCCCCGCCGCACAGCCAGCGGCCAGCGCGCTCGCCTCGCCGAACGCGCTGCCGGCCGGCGCGCCGCTCGCACCGCTGCGCAAGCTCGCGAATGAAAGCGGCGACCCGGGCACGTTCCGCGCGACGCTCGTCGCTCAACCGGTGAGCCGCCAACTGATGCCCGGCAAGCAGACCTCATTCTGGCTTTACGGCGATGCGGCCAAGGGCCCCATCATCGGCCCGCTGATCGAAGTGCATGAAGAAGATACGGTTGAAATCCGTTTCGTGAACCGCCTGCCGCAACCGTCGACAGTGCACTGGCACGGCTTGCCCGTCCCGCCCGATCAGGACGGCAATCCGTCCGATCCGGTCGCGCCGGGCGAATCGCGCGTCTATCGCTTTACGCTGCCGCGCGGCAGCGCCGGCACCTATTGGTATCACCCGCATCCACACACGATGTCGGCAGGACAGGTGTATCGCGGACTTGCGGGCCCCATCATCGTGCGCGCGGCGGATGATCCGCTCGCCGCGTGGCCCGAACGGCATCTCTTTTTCACGGACCTGAAACTGGCCGCGGACGGGGCAGTCGCGCCGAACGACCTGATGGACTGGATGAACGGCCGCGAAGGCCAGTTCGTGCTGGTCAACGGCGCGCGGCAGCCGCGCATCGTGGTCGCGCGCGACGAGCGCTGGCGAGTCTGGAATGGGTGCAATGCCCGCTATCTGAGACTGTCGCTTGGCGTGAGCTACCCGTTCGCGCAGGTCGGCACCGATGGCGGTCTGCTCGGTGACGCGCGCGACGGACTGACCGAATTGCTGCTGGCGCCGGGCGAGCGCGCGGAGCTGATCGTGCGCGCGGGCCAGTGGCCGTCGCAGACGGCGCTCACGGCTGCCGTCTATGACCGGCGCAAGATGGCGATGACAACCGGCAACATGCACGGCAGCCTCACGCCCGATCCCGCGCGCGTACTCGCCGACGTGCGCTTCGCGCCGGCCGGCGCCGCTGCGGGTGCGGCGCCGACGTCGCACGCGCTTCCTTCACCACTGCGTCCGATCGAAGCATTGCAGCCGCCGGCAGGGGTGGTCGCGACGCAAAAATCCGTGGTCTTCTCCGAAGAGATGGATATGGCAGCGATGCACCGGCCCGACGCGACGATGAGCGAGATGCCGGCGGGGATGAAATTCATGATCAACGGCGCGACCTTCGATGCGTCGCGCATTGCGCTGACGAGCCGTCGCGGCGATATCGAGCATTGGTCGATCGAAAATCGTACCGACATGGATCACCCGTTTCATCTGCACGGCACGCAGTTTCAGATTATCGAGCGCGAGCGGGAGGGTAAGAAGATGCCCGAACCGTTTCTCGCCTGGCGCGATACAGTCAATGTTCGGCCCGGCGAGACGGTGCGTATTGCGACAGTGCAGAAAATGCCCGGCGAGCGGATGTTCCACTGCCATATTCTCGAGCACGAAGATCTGGGGATGATGGCGACGTTGAAAGTGGTTTGATCGCCGGATATAGATGCCGACGCTCGAACCGTGAAGAAAAACGCCAAAGAAAAAACCCGGCATAGGCCGGGTTTCAAAAGCCGTCGGGCTTTAAAACGAGGAACCCGGCGTGAAGCCGGGTTCTTTAAAGGGTACGGGAATCGAACAGGTTCAGGCTGCAGCCTGGATGTTCGATGCCTGTTTGCCTTTGGGGCCTTGCACGACCTCGAAACTCACCTTCTGGCCTTCCTTCAGGGTCTTGAACCCGTTCATCTGGATAGCCGAAAAGTGTGCAAACAGATCCTCACCGCCTTCGTCGGGCGTAATGAATCCGAAACCTTTCGCGTCATTGAACCATTTGACCGTACCAGTTGCCATACCAACTTCCCCTGTAACTCAATCACACGAGCCCTCGAAAAGCCCAACGACCGCAGAATGCAGTCGCTCCTCCTCACAAGCTCACCAACGGCATTTTTTCGTATAGACCGCACGTTGAAAAAAGTGCCAGCTTGATTGTTGAGGCTCTTTATTCGAGTGTCAAGAAAATTTTGAGACGCTATGTGCGCCGTTGTAAAGAACCAATTTCCAGGGTTTTTCCTTCTTTTCTTATGTGCGGTGACCCAAGCGGCGTATCTTGAAAAGTCGCATAATCGACTCACATGCCGCTTGTGGCGGCGCTTTGCAGTCTACCCGCTGCGTGCTGTCCGGCACGGCGCGGGCGAGCTTCACATTCGCTGGCGCAGGTTGTGCGATACTCGTTTCGACAGCGGCCATGAGCCGCACTCTGGAACGAAAGAGGATGTATCGGAGGGCTGGTTCCGCGATCGGCCCCGCGCATTGCGCAAGCGCGACGGGCCAACGCCCGCGGGCCGCGGCCGACGTGATCACCGGCTGTGGCCGGCTGGTCGGCCGGTTGGGTTTTGACAGGATTGCGGGCCTGTCCGAGTTGTTTAGAATGGGTGTATGGCGATTATCCCGGACAAGCAGGACAACACGGTACTGGAGCGGCAGGAACAAAAGCTGAAACCGCCGGCCATGTACAAGGTGGTACTGTTGAATGACGACTTCACGCCGATGGAATTCGTCGTGATGGTCGTGCAGGAATATTTCAATAAAGATCGTGAGACCGCTACGCAGATTATGCTAAAGGTGCATCGCGAAGGCAGGGGAGTTTGTGGGGTCTACACGCGGGACATCGCGTCGACCAAAGTCGAGCAAGTCGTTACCCACGCACGGCAGGCCGGGCATCCGCTGCAGTGTGTGATGGAGGAAGCATGATTGCCCAGGAACTGGAAGTCAGCCTGCATATGGCGTTCATGGAAGCACGCCAGGCACGGCATGAGTTCATAACGGTCGAACATCTTTTGCTGGCGCTGTTGGACAATCCAACGGCCGCCGAAGTGCTGCGCGCTTGCGCGGCCAACATCGAAGACCTGCGTCAGAACCTGCGCAACTTCATTCACGACAACACGCCGACCGTGCCCGGCACGGACGACGTCGATACGCAGCCCACGCTGGGTTTCCAGCGTGTGATCCAGCGCGCGATCATGCACGTGCAGTCCACGTCGAACGGTAAGAAGGAAGTGACCGGCGCGAACGTGCTGGTCGCGATCTTCGGCGAGAAGGATTCGCACGCGGTGTACTACCTGCAGCAGCAGGGCGTGACGCGTCTGGACGTGGTGAATTTCATCTCGCACGGCATCGCGAAGACGAACAGCACGGATGCGGCGAAGGCCAGCGATTCGAACGCCGAGTCCGACGAAGCGGCCGCGCAGAAGGAAACGCCGCTTGCACAGTTCACGCAGAACCTGAACCAGATGGCGAAGGACGGCCGCATCGATCCGCTGATCGGACGCGAAGCGGAAGTCGAGCGCGTCGTGCAGGTGCTGTGCCGTCGGCGCAAGAATAATCCGCTGCTGGTGGGCGAGGCCGGCGTCGGCAAGACGGCGATCGCCGAAGGGCTCGCATGGCGCATCACGCGCGGCGAAGTACCGGATATTCTGGCCGACGCGCAGGTGTATTCGCTCGACATGGGCGCGCTGCTTGCCGGCACGAAGTATCGCGGCGACTTCGAACAGCGGCTGAAGACGGTGCTCAAGGAACTGAAGGAGCGTCCGCACGCCATTCTGTTCATCGACGAGATCCATACGCTGATCGGCGCGGGCGCCGCATCGGGCGGCACGCTCGACGCGTCGAATCTGCTGAAGCCGGCGTTGTCGTCGGGCACGCTCAAGTGCATCGGCGCGACGACCTTCACGGAATTCCGCGGCATCTTCGAAAAAGACGCCGCGCTGTCGCGCCGCTTCCAGAAGATCGACGTGACGGAACCGACGGTCGAACAGACGGTGGCGATTTTGCGCGGCCTGAAATCGCGCTTCGAAGAGCACCATGGCGTGAAATATTCGTCGGGTGCGCTGTCGGCGGCGGCTGAGTTGTCGGCGCGTTTCATCACAGACCGTCATCTGCCGGACAAGGCGATCGACGTGATCGACGAAGCGGGCGCAGCGCAACGCATTTTGCCGAAGTCGAAGCAGAAGCGGACCATCGGCAAGGGCGAGATCGAGGAAATCATCTCGAAGATCGCGCGTGTGCCGGCGCAAAGCGTGTCGCAGGACGATCGCAGCAAGCTGCAGACGCTCGACCGCGACCTGAAAGCGGTGGTGTTCGGTCAGGATCCGGCAATCGACGCGCTGTCGGCGTCGATCAAGATGGCGCGCGCGGGTCTGGGCAAGACCGACAAGCCGATCGGCGCGTTCCTGTTCTCCGGCCCGACCGGCGTCGGCAAGACCGAAGTGGCGCGGCAACTCGCGTTCACGCTCGGCATCGAGCTGATCCGCTTCGATATGTCGGAATATATGGAGCGTCACGCGGTGAGCCGTTTGATCGGTGCGCCGCCCGGATACGTCGGGTTCGACCAGGGCGGACTGCTGACTGAAGCCGTCACGAAGAAGCCGCACTGCGTGCTGTTGCTCGATGAAATCGAGAAGGCGCATCCGGACATCTTCAACGTGCTGCTGCAGGTGATGGATCACGGCACGCTGACCGACAACAACGGTCGCAAGGCGGATTTCCGCAACGTGATCATCATCATGACGACCAACGCCGGTGCTGAGGCGATGCAGAAGTCGACGTTGGGCTTCACGACGCGCCGCGAAACCGGCGATGAAATGGCCGACATCAAGCGGATGTTCACGCCGGAGTTCCGCAACCGTCTGGATGCGACGATCAGCTTCCGCTCGCTCGATGAAGAGATCATCATGCGCGTGGTCGACAAGTTCCTGATGCAGCTGGAAGACCAGTTGCATGAGAAGAAGGTCGACGCGCTCTTCACCGACGGGTTGCGCGCGCATCTCGCGAAACACGGTTTCGATCCGCTGATGGGCGCGCGTCCGATGCAGCGTCTGATTCAGGACACGATCCGTCGCGCATTGGCCGACGAACTGCTGTTCGGCAAGCTGATGAACGGTGGCCGTGTCACGGTCGACGTCGATCAGGAAGAGAAAGTGCAACTGACTTTCGACGAGCAGTCGCTGCCGCCGCGTAATCCGAATCCGGAAGCGGTCGAAGTGGACTGAAGTCGGGTCGCTTCAAGGTAAAACGGCGCGGGTTAAAACCCCGCGCCGTTTTTTTATGGCGAGCCACTCAACATCATCAATGCTTGCCGGTACTCCCAAATCCGCCGTCGCCGCGTTCGCTCGCGACAAACTCATCGACGATATTGAACTGCGCCTGCACGACCGGCACGATCACGAGTTGCGCGAGCCGTTCCATCGGGTTAAGCGCAAATGTAGTCTGGCCGCGGTTCCATGTTGAGATCATCAACTGGCCCTGGTAATCCGAGTCGATCAAGCCCACCAGATTGCCAAGCACGATGCCGTGTTTGTGCCCAAGGCCCGAGCGCGGCAGGATCAACGCCGCATAGCCGGGGTCGCCGACGTGCACCGCGAGCCCCGTCGGTATGAGCGCCGTATCGCCCGGATGAAGCGTGAGCGGTTCATCGAGACAGGCGCGCAGGTCGAGCCCTGCGCTGCCCGGCGTGGCGTAAGCCGGCAGATAGTCGCGCATCCGCGCATCGAGAATCTTCAGGTCGAGTTTCATGCAGGTTTGGTTGCTGTTTCGGATTGGAATTCGATCATTCGACAAGGAACGTCGCGACCTGGCGGCCAAGGTCAGCGGCCGAGCTCGAACGCATCGGCGAGCAGTTCGTACGACCGCAGCCGCGCCTCGTAACTGCCTGCGACGGTGAGCACGATCAGTTCGTCGGCATCGAACTGCTCCTGCAACGCGTGCAGACGTTCGGTCACCGTCTGCGGCGTGCCGATGATGCTGCGCGGTTTCTCGCGGTCGATGATCAGCTGTTCGCGCGCGCCGTACTCCTGCGCGACACCTTGCGCAATTGACGGAATCGGCGCATTCAGCCCATACGCCATTTGTACGCGACGCAGATCGACGGCTTTTTCGAGCTCCGCGGCTTCGCGCTCGGTGTCCGCGCAGATCACGAACACGGCGGCCGCAAGATAGGGTTTCGCTTCATGGCTCGCCTGAAAGCGTTCGCGATACGCGTGCGCAACCGTATGCCCGAAATGCGCATTGATGAAGTGCGCAAACGAAAAGCGAATGCCGAGTTGCGCGGCCAGCATGCCGCCGAAGTCGCTCGAACCGAGCATCCACAGTTGCGGACGCGTGTCGATTTGCGGCTGCAGGAGCACGCCGTACGCGAGGTGGTCGGAAGGCAGCGTGCCGTTCATCAAGCCGACCAGATCGGCCACCTGCTGCGGGAAGATATCGCCGCGGTTGTACGTGCCGGACGCGACCGCCTGCGCGGTGCGCATGTCGCCGCCCGGCGCACGTCCGACGCCGAGATCGATGCGATTCGGAAACAGCGCTTCCAGCATCAGGAACTGCTCGGCGATCTTGAACGGACTGTAGTACGGCAGCATCACGCCGCCCGAGCCGATGCGAATGCGCTTCGTCACGCTGCCCAGACGCGCCAGCATCACTTCAGGACAAGGGTTCGATACACCGCGCAAACCATGATGCTCGGCGCACCAGTAGCGTGTGTAGCCGAGATCGTCGGCGAGTTGCGCGAGTTCGACCGTTGCGGCAATCGCATCGGCCACCGAGTGTCCGTCGATCACGGGCGTCTGATCGAGCACGGAAAGTAGCGTCATGACAGCAGTGCTCCCAAATAGCCAGAGTGTCGATACGCGAAGCGGGCGGCGGCCGGCGCCTAGCCGATCAGGCTCGCGTCCGGCAGACGCCGCGCGATCTCGGCAATCAACGCACGCGCGATTGCCTGTTTGCCGGCGCGCGGCAGCCGGGTGATGCCCGCCGCTTCGAACAGCGCGACTTCGTTGTCGTCGAGGCCGAAGGTCAACGGGCCGAGGTTGCCGACCAGCAGCGGCACATTCTTGCGTACGCGCTTTTCTTCGCCATGCACGTCGAGGTCGCCGCTTTCCGCGGCAAAACCGACGCAATATGGCGGATGCGTCAGATTCGCGACCGACGACAGGATGTCCGGATTCTCGACGAATGTGAACGCCGGCACCGCACGGTCGGCCGTCTTCTTGATCTTGTGCTCGCTGACATGATCCGCGCGCCAGTCCGCGACGGCGGCTACGCCGATGAAGATGTCGTAGTCCGCCACTGCGCGCATCACCGCGTCGTGCATCTGCTGCGCAGTCTGCACGTCTTCGCGATGCACGCCCCATGGCGTATCGAGCGCGACCGGGCCGGCGACGATATGCACGTCCGCGCCCGCCTGTTGCGCGGCGCGCGCGAGCGCGAAGCCCATCTTGCCGCTCGAGCGGTTCGTGATGCCGCGCACCGGGTCGAGCGGTTCGAAGGTCGGGCCGGCGGTCAGCAGCACGCGCCGGCCGGCGAGAATCTTCGGCTGGAAGAACGAGACGATTGCCTCGTAGGTGGCCTCCGGCTCGAGCATGCGTCCGTCGCCGGTTTCGCCGCACGCCTGTGCGCCGGAGTCGGGCCCGAGCACCTCTACGCCGTCGCCGCGCAGGAGCGCGACGTTGCGCTGCGTCGCCGGGTGGGTCCACATCTGCCGGTTCATTGCGGGCACCACCAGCAGCGGGCAGTCGCGCGCGATGCAAAGCGTCGACAGCAGATCGTCGGCTAATCCATGCGCAAGCTTCGCGAGAAAATCGGTCGATGCGGGCGCGATTACGATCGCGTCCGCTTCGCGCGACAGATCGATATGCGGCATATTGTTCGGAATGCGCGCGTCCCACTGGCTCGTGTAGACCGGGCGGCCGGACAGCGCCTGCATCGTGACCGGCGTGATGAACTGCGTGGCCGCGTCGGTCATCGCGATCTGCACGGTCGCGCCGGCCTTGACCAGCAGGCGCGTGAGCTCGGCGATCTTGTAGCACGCGATGCCGCCTGTCATGCCGAGCAGCACGTGCTTGCCGGCCAGTTCACCGCTCGCCGCGGCAGGCGCGAAGCCGGCCGCGGATACATCCGCGGAATCTTCGGCGGCGATACGCGTTGGCGGGTCGCTGGCTTCAGCGTTAGCCGCTTTCACGGTCGACGCGCCGCGCGCATCATGGGTCAGCTTGCTTGCCACCTGAAGTCTCCGACTAAACATGACGCCGGGGGCGTCGCTCACCTGACGCCAATGCGCGACGTCGATTCGCGACGTGCGCGCCCTGGCGCAAACCTCCGACTCAAATCCGGCACCGCCCCGAATCGCACCGTCAGCGCGCGCCGCGCACGCGCCGCAATTCGTCGATCACGAGCAGCACCGCGCCGATCGTGATCGCACTGTCGGCGAGATTGAACGCCGGCCAATGCCAGCGGCCGACGTGGAAATCGAGAAAGTCGATCACGTGGCCGTACATCAGCCGGTCGATCACGTTGCCGAGCGCGCCGCCGAGAATCAGCGCGAGCGCCGTGCAAAACATCTTCTGCGTGCCGTGACGCTTGAGCAGATAGCAGATCACCAGCGCCGCGACGATGCCGAGCAGCGTAAACGCCCAGCGTTGCCAGCCGCCCGCCATTGCGAGAAAGCTGAACGCGGCGCCGCGGTTGTACACGAGCACCAGATTGAAGAACGGTGCGATCACATGCGCTTCGCCATACGCGAACACTTTCGCAATGGCGATCTTGGTCAACTGATCGGCGAGAATGACGATCAGCGCGACGCCGAGCCATGGCGCGAGCGACCCGCTGGCGGATTTCGACAGGCTTCTGGACATTATGCCGCGCTCCTTGCTTCGCCGTTGCCGAACAGATTGCTGACGCAGCGGCCGCACAGCGTCGGATGCTCGGCGTGTGCGCCGACATCCGCGCGATAGTGCCAGCATCGCTCGCACTTCAGATACGTCGACGCGATCACCTCGACGCCTTCTTCCGCCTCGCTTGCCACCTTGACGACTTTTGCCGCCGACGTGATCAGCACGAATTTCAGGTCGTCGTGGAGACTCGCGAGCGCGTCGTAACGCGCACCGCTCGCGCGCAGTTCGACTTCAGCCTGCAGCGACGAGCCGATCAGATTCGCGACACGCGCCTCTTCGAGCGCCTTCGTCACATCGCCGCGGACCGCGCGCAGCAGCGTCCACTTATCGAGCAGCGCGGCGCTGTCCGGCACAATCGGATACGCGTGATAGGTCTCGGTGAAGATGGTTTCGCTGTGCGGCTGGAATACCTGCCACGCTTCCTCGGCGGTGAACGACAGGAACGGCGCCATCATCCGCAGCAAGCCGTGCGCGATGTGATACAGCGCGGTCTGTGCGGAACGGCGCGCGGCGGAGTTTGGCGCGCTCGTGTACAGACGGTCCTTCAGCACATCGAGATAAAAGCCGCCGAGGTCTTCCGAGCAGAACGTCTGCAGCTTCGCGACGACCGGGTGGAATTCGTACCGGTCATAGTGCGCGAGGATATCGGTTTGCAGCGCCGCCGTCAGCGCTACCGCATAGCGGTCGATCTCGAGCCATTCGCCGGCCGGCTGCGCATGCTGCGCGAAATCGAAATCCGACAGGTTGGCGAGCAGGAAGCGCAGTGTATTGCGGATGCGCCGGTAGCTTTCGGTGACCCGCTTCAAGATTTCCTCGGAGATCGCGAGCTCGCCCGAATAGTCGGTCGACGCGATCCACAGGCGGATGATTTCCGCGCCGAGGCGATTCGCGACTTCGTGCGGATCGATGCCGTTGCCGAGCGACTTGCTCATCTTGCGGCCTTCGCCGTCCACCGTGAAGCCGTGCGTGAGCAGCGCGTTGTACGGCGGCCGGCCGTCGAGCATCGACGCGGTCAGCAGCGACGAGTGGAACCAGCCGCGGTGCTGGTCGGAGCCCTCGAGGTACAGGTCGGCGGGGAACTGCAGTTCATCCTTGTGCGAGCCGCGCAGCACATGCCAGTGCGTGGTGCCCGAATCGAACCAGACGTCGAGCGTGTCGCGGTTCTTTTCGTACAGGTTCGCGTCGTCGCCGATCAATTCGCGCGGGTCGAGCGATTGCCACGCCTCGATACCGGATACCTCGACGCGCTTCGCGACTTCCTCGAGCAGCTCGAGCGTGCGCGGATGCAGTTCGCCGGTTTCCTTGTGCACGAAGAACGCCATCGGCACGCCCCATTGGCGCTGACGCGACAGCGTCCAGTCCGGGCGGTTCGCGATCATCGAGAACAGGCGCTGCTTGCCCCACGACGGATAGAACGCGGTCGCTTCGATGCCTTCGAGCGCGGTTTCGCGCAGGGTCTTGTCCGTATCGCGCGGCTTCACGTCCATGCCGGCGAACCATTGCGACGTCGCGCGGTAGATGATCGGCGTCTTGTGGCGCCAGCAGTGCATATAGCTGTGCGTGTACTTCTCGCTGCGCAACAGCGTACCGGCCGCGCGCAGCGCATCGACGATCTTCGGGTTCGCGACCCAGATCGATAGCCCGCCGAACAGCGCAAGCGATTCGATATAACGGCCGTCGCCCATCACCGGGTTGATGATGTCGGAGTCCGCCATGCCGTGCGCCTTGCACGACACAAAGTCTTCGACGCCGTAGGCCGGCGACGAGTGGACGATACCGGTGCCGGTGTCGGTGGTCACGTAGTCGCCGGGATAAACCGGCGACGTGCGCTTATACCCCGGGTGTGCGGACGACAGCGGATGATGAAAACGCAGGTTCGCGAGCTTCGCGCCCGGCGTGGTTGCGATGACGCGGCCTTGCAGCTCGAAGTCCTTCATGCACGCTTCGACGCGCTCTTCAGCGAGAATCAGCAGGCCGCGTTGCGTATCGACGAGCGCGTACACGACTTCCGGATGCACATTGAGCGCCTGGTTCGCCGGGATCGTCCACGGTGTGGTGGTCCAGATCACGATGCCGCCGTCGGCGCGCGGCAGCGCGGGCAAGCCGAACGCCTGCGCGGTCCTGTCGGGCTCCGCGAAGGTGAACAGCACGTCGATCGTCGGATCGGTCTTGTCCTTGTACTCGACTTCCGCTTCCGCGAGCGCCGAGCCGCAGTCGAAGCACCAGTTCACCGGCTTCAGGCCGCGAAACACGTAGCCTTTTTCCATGATCTTCGCGAGTGCGCGGATTTCCCCGGCTTCGTTCGCGAAGTTCATCGTCTTGTACGGATTGTCCCAGTCGCCAAGCACACCGAGGCGCCGGAAGCCCACCTTCTGCTTCTCGATCTGCTCGGTCGCATAAGCGCGCGCCTTCTGCATCACTTCGGCGGCCGGCAGCGATTTGCCGAACTGCTTTTCGATCTGGATTTCGATCGGCATGCCGTGGCAATCCCAACCTGGCACGTAGACCGCGTCGAAGCCCGCCATATTGCGCGCCTTGACGATCATGTCCTTCAGGATCTTGTTCACTGCGTGACCAAGATGGATGTCGCCGTTCGCATACGGCGGCCCGTCGTGCAGGATGAACTTTTTGCGACCGTTGCTGGCCGCGCGGATCTTCTCGTAGATCTTGCGTTCCTGCCAGTCCTTGACCCATTGCGGCTCGCGTTTGGGCAGATCGCCGCGCATCGGGAACGGCGTATCCAGCAGGTTGACCGGATACTTGGCTTGAGGTTTCGAATCGGCTTTCTTGTTGCTCATGGTGACGTAGCGATGAATACGGTTGGCGCGGGTTCGCGCGACAGGTGCAACGCGGCTCGTGTGCCTCGGGGGGCCGTCGGGTGTGTCCGGCGGACTGTGCCGGATTGGCTCACGCCCCCGGTTCACCCCCTTCGTTCCCACCTGTCCGGTTTGCCCGCGATGCTTGTGCGGCGTGTGCACGACGCCGCCGTGTGCGGCGCGTACTGACGATGCAGGCGGCCCCGGCGATGCGCGCAGCGCCGCGCGCACGCACCGCGGCCGTTTTATCTAATTCGGTCGGTAGCCGACGTCGAGAAGCCCGTCGACCGGCTGCCGGGCGCGCCTTCCGCCACGGCGCCCGGCGCGCCGAGTGCCGCGAACCACGCGCGGGCATTCGTCACATCGCGCGCGATGGCCGCGGACAGGGTTTCGAGGTCGACAAACTTTGCCTCGTCGCGCAACTTCTTCAGAAACTCGACGCGCACGAGTTTGCCATACGCGTCGCCATGCCAGTCGAGCAAATGCACTTCGAGCAGCACGCGGCCGGAATCGTCGACGGTCGGGCGCAGACCGAGGCTCGCGACGCCGGGCAGCGGTTCGGCTTCGACGCCGTGCACGCGCACGACGAAAATGCCCGACAACGCGGGGCGCTTGTGCGCGATCGGCAGGTTCAGCGTCGGGAAGCCGAGATCGCGGCCCAGCTTCAGCCCGTGCGTGACGTGCCCGCTGATCAGATAGTCGCGGCCGAGCGCCGCGCGCGCCGCATCGAGGTCGCCCGCGACCAGCGCCGCGCGCACGCCGGAGCTGGAAATGCGCGCGCCGGATGGATCGGCCACCGTCTGCATCTGCTCGACTTCGAAGCCGAAGCGCTCACCGGCTGCTTTCAGCGATGAAAAATCGCCGGCGCGCCTGGCGCCATAGCGGAAATCGTCGCCGATGATCACCCAGCGCGCGTGCAGCCCGTTGACGATAATCCGCTCGACGAACGCGTCCGGCGACTGGCTCGCGAAGCGCTGGTTGAAGTGCTCGACCACGACGCGGTCGACGCCGTTCATGCGCAGCGCCTCCAGCTTGTCGCGCAGCATCGCGATACGCGGCGGCGCGCCGGCCGGGTTGAAGAATTCGCGCGGGTGGGGTTCGAAGGTCATCACGCAGACGGGCAGCCCGCGTGCATCGGCGGCCGCGCGCACGTGCGCGAGCAACGCTTGATGTCCGCGGTGGACACCGTCGAAGTTGCCGATAGTGAGCGCGCAAGGCGCGCGGCTTTCGGCATTGGGAAGACCCCGAAAAACTCTCACGATAGCGGGCGCTGGTGGATACCGGTGGCTGGTTCGGCAGGTGCTGCGATAGAGAAGCGATCAATGAAGCGGGACGGATTCCCGCAAAACACACGATTATAAACGGTCGGGGCCGCCAGCGGCGGCGCGGCGCGGGCCGCGCGGTGCCGGATGATAAAATCCGCGGATGAAAAAACTCGTCATTCTGATTTCCGGACGGGGCAGCAACATGCAGGCGATCGTGCGCGCGTGCGCCAGCGAGCGCTGGCCGGCGCAAGTCGCGGCCGTGATTGCCAACCGTCCGGACGCCGCCGGGCTGCAGTTCGCCGCATCACAACGCATTCCCACCGCGGTGGTCGACCACCGCGCGTTTCCCGACCGGGCGTCGTTCGACGCCGCGCTCGCCGATACGATCGACGGCTACGCGCCGGATCTGCTGGTGCTGGCCGGCTTCATGCGCGTGCTGACCGATGGCTTCGTCGAACGTTACGCGGGCCGGATGCTGAACATCCACCCGTCGCTGCTGCCGTGCTTTCCGGGCTTGAAGACGCATCAGCAGGCGCTCGACGCCGGCGTGTGCGTGCATGGCGCGTCGGTGCATTTCGTCACGCCGCGGCTCGATCACGGGCCGATCGTTGCGCAGTCCGTGGTGCCGGTGCGTGCCGGCGACGACGCAGCGGCGCTCGCCGCGCGCGTGCTGGCCACCGAACATCTGATCTACCCGCGCGCGGTGCGCTGGTTCGTCGAAGGGCGCCTCGCGCTCGCCGGCGAGCGCGTCACGCTGACGCCGCCCGAACCGCAGGCATTTTTCTTCGACGACACCGGTCGCGCCACGCTGGCGGCTGACAACAACGCCACCGCGGAGGACGCATGAGGCTGCATGGTTTCCTGATTGGTCAGAGCGAGACATTGCTCGCAGAAGTATTGAAATTTGAAGGTCCGGCGGACGCGGCGACAAGCCGCTTCTTTCGCGCCCATCCGAAGCTCGGCCACGGCGAGCGCGGCGTGATCGCCGAAGCGGTGTTTGCGGTGCTGCGCCGGCGCATGGAATTCGCACACCTGGCCGAAAGCGGCAGCGGCAGTCCGGTGCGCCGGCTCGTGCTGCTCGGCCTGATGCAAACGGCGGGCCGTACGGCGCTCAAGCCGTTCGTCACCGAAGCGGAAGGCGAATGGCTCGAGCGGGTCTCGAAGATCGACCCGGCCAGCCTGCCGCAGCGTATCCGGATGAATCTGCCGGACTGGATCTACGAGGCGCTCGCGAAGCGTTTCGAGCCGCAGGAGCTCGTGCAACTGGCGGCCGCGCTGAACTATCCGGCGCCGCTCGACTTGCGCGCGAACCCGATGAAGGCGAGCCGCGACGATGTGTTGCAAGCGCTGTCGAAGGCCGGTATCGAAGCCGCCGCGATGCCGTTCGCGCCGCAGGGTGTGCGCGTGGCCGGCAAGCCGCCGCTCACCAAACTCGATGCGTTCCAGAACGGCTGGGTCGAGGTGCAGGACGAGGGCAGCCAGCTGTTGTGCGCGCTGGTGGCGCCGCGGCGCGGCGAGATGATCGTCGATTTCTGCGCGGGCGCGGGCGGCAAGACACTCGCGCTCGGCGCGATGATGCGCTCGACCGGGCGTCTGTACGCGTTCGACATTTCCGAGCGGCGTCTCACGAAGCTCAAGCCGCGTCTCGCGAGAAGCGGCCTGTCGAACGTGAACCCGGTGCTGATCGATAGCGAGCACGATGCGAAGATCAAGCGCCTTGCGGGCAAGATCGACCGCGTGCTGGTCGATGCGCCATGCAGCGGCCTCGGCACACTGCGGCGCAATCCGGACCTGAAGTGGCGGCAGTCGCCCGAGTCGATCGGCGAGCTCACGCCGAAGCAGACGTCGATTCTCGCGAGCGCGGCGCGCCTCGTGAAGAAGGGCGGCCGGCTCGTCTACGCGACCTGCAGCATTCTCGAAGCGGAGAACGAAGCGGTGGTGACGCAGTTCCTCGCCGATCATCCGGATTTCGCGCTGGTCCCCGCGCGCGACGTGCTCGCGGAACAGCGCATCGAGCTGGACAGCGGCGACTATCTGTCGCTCTGGCCGCACCGGCATGCGACCGACGGCTTCTTCGCAGCGGTGCTGGAGCGCCGCGACTGACCGCCGACCGGCAGAACGGCATACGAATACAACCATGCAGAATTCCCCGTTCTTCGAGCCGCTGAGCGATTTGCTGCGCGACGTCGGCCAGCGCGCGACGCTCTGGCAGGCCGCCGTGCTGGTCGGCGCGCTCGCGCTGGCGTGGCTCGTCGCGCGGCTGTTGCGCCGTACGCTCGATGCGCGGCGCGATACGCGCTATCAGGCGTTGCGCTTCGGCGCCGAAGCGCTGAACCGCGCATTCTTTCCGCTGATCGGCGCGTTCTTCGTGTGGATCGCGCGCGCGATCGTGAGCCCGTTTATCCATACGTCGCTGCTCGATCTCGCGCTGGTGCCGCTGGTCGGCATCGGGCTGATCTATATCGTGTTCTTTTTCGCGCGGCGCGTGTTCGGCCGCGACGGGCAGGCACACACGTGGCTCGTGCTGGTCGAACGGATCGTGTCGCTCGTCGTGTGGACCGGCATGGTGCTGACGGTGCTGGGCATCCAGGGCACCGTGCTCGACTGGATGGCCGGCGTGAGCTTCAGGATCGCGAATACCCACATCACGCTGCTGTCGCTGTGCTCGGGGCTGCTGTGGGTTGCCGTGACGATGGTGGTCGCGATGTGGCTCGGCGCCGCGTTCGAAGAACGCGTGATGCGCTCGGCTACGCTCGATGCGAACCTGAAGGTCGTGCTCGCGCGGGTCGGCCGTGCGCTGTTCGTGCTGGCGGCGGTGCTGATCAGCCTGTCGCTGGTCGGTATCGACATCACGGTGCTCGGTGTGTTCGGCGGCGCGCTCGGCGTCGGCCTCGGCTTCGGGCTGCAGAAGATTGCAAGCAACTACGTGTCGGGCTTCATCATCCTGATCGACCGGTCGCTGCGCATCGGCGACACGATCAACGTCGGCGGACTGCAGGGCCAGGTCACGCAGATCCGCACGCGATATACCGTGGTGCGCGGCCTCGACGGCATCGAAACGCTGATTCCGAACGAACGGCTCATCACCGACGTCGTGCAGAACCAGTCGTCGTATCTGACGCGCGGGTATCTGAAGGCGAACCTGCAAGTCGCGTATGCGAGCGACGTCGAGCAGGCGATGGCGCTGCTCACGCAGGCGGCGACGGGCGTCGAGCGTGTGCTGCAGGAGCCGGCGCCGGCCTCTTATCTGATCGGCTTCGGACCGGACGGCATCAATCTCGAGCTCGGCTACTGGGTCGCGGATGCGGCCACCGGCACGTCGGGCGTGCGTTCCGCGGTCAATCGCAATATCTGGCGGCTGTTTGCGGAGCAGGGCATCTCGATTCCGTATGCGCAACGGGAGGTGCGGATCGTCGGAGCAGGCACTGCGGATGCGCAGACTATATCGACAGCCGCGCCGGCTGACAGTGGGTCCGGCGCCGCCGCGTAGCGCCCGCGCAGGCGTTGGTTGATCGCGGCGTTGCACGGGCCGCGCCGCACGAAGCCCACAGGTGGTTTCAGGGCGCCTGGGTAGTGCCCCCAATTGATTCGCCGCAACAAATTTCTTATTTTTTACAACGACTTGGAACCCCATCAAGTAGAATGGCGTCCAATTCGATCGCACGCTTTCACTTTCTTGACATTCGCCTTGAATACTCACGCGGGTGTCGTCCGTTCCACAGGTAAATTGCCTTGCTCAACTCGCTGCTCGACTTCCTCGCCCATGGGCTGCTGCGCTTTTCGTGGTGGCAACTCGTCATTTACACGCTCGTCGTCACGCACGTCACGATTATCGGCGTGACGGTCTATCTGCACCGCTGCCAGGCGCATCGGGCACTCGACCTGCATCCCGCAGTCAGTCATTTCTTCCGTTTCTGGCTCTGGATGACCACCGGCATGCTCACCGGCCAATGGGCTGCGATTCACCGCAAGCACCACGCCAAGTGCGAGACGGAAGAAGATCCGCACAGCCCGCAAACGCGCGGCATCTGGAAGGTGCTGCTCGAAGGCGCCGAGCTTTATCGCGTGGAAGCAAAGAATGAAGAAACGATGCGCAAGTTCAGTCACGGCACACCGAACGACTGGATCGAGCGCAACGTCTATACGAAGTTTCCGATCCTCGGCGTGAGCCTGATGATGGTGCTGAACGTCGCGCTGTTCGGTGTCGTCGGCCTGACCGTGTGGGCCGTGCAGATGGTCTGGATTCCGTTCTGGGCGGCGGGTGTCGTCAACGGTCTCGCGCACTTCTGGGGCTACCGCAACTTCAATTCAGCGGACGCCAGCACCAACATCTTCCCGTGGGGCATCCTGATCGGCGGCGAAGAACTGCACAACAACCACCACACGTACGCCACGTCGGCGAAGCTGTCGAACAAGTGGTACGAGTTCGATATCGGCTGGATGTACATCCGCGTGATGTCGGCGTGCCGGCTCGCAACGGTGAAGAAGGTCGCGCCGACGCCGCGCCTCGGTTCCGGCAAGCTCGTGCTCGATCAGGACACGTTGCAGGCGGTCCTCGCTAACCGTTACGAAGTGATGGCGCGTTACGGCAAGGCGCTCAAGCGCGCGTATCGCCAGGAGCTCGCGCATCTGAAGGAAGTGGGCGCGCGCGAGAAGTATCAGGTGATGCGTGGCGCGCGCAACTGGTTCCACAAGGAAGAAGCGGGCCTCGACGAGCCGCAGAAACGTCAGTTGCCGCAGATCTTCGCGAACAGCCAGAAGCTGCGGACCTATATCGAATTGCGCAACGAACTCGCGGCGATGTGGGAGCGCTCGAATGCGTCTCGCGAGCAGCTGCTTGCGCAGCTGCAGGACTGGTGTCATCGCGCGGAACAGAGCGGCATCAAGGCGCTGCAGGAATTCGCGCTGCGCTTGCGGCGCTACGCCTGACCCGACGAAATCCATTAAACTCTGAGTACGTCACAAACCCCGCGTTGGCGGGGTTTTTCGCATTCTGGGCTTGCGAAATGCACATTCATGAATGACGCGAGTGGCCGCATTTCACGCGCCCCTGTCTGGACTGAGGAAATGATGGATCAGGTAATCAGGACCGTCGAGTACGATCGGCCGCTCGCGCAAGGTACGACCTGTGGCGTCGGCGAGGCGTGGACCAAAGTGCCGCTCGCGCCATCCGCTGAAGAACGGCGCGAGTTGAAGGCGCGCATTCGCGCGTTGCTCAAGCGCGAGAAGGCGGTGCTCGTCGCGCACTATTACGTCGATGCGGAATTGCAGGAGCTGGCGGACGAAACGGGCGGCTGCGTGGCGGATTCGCTGGAAATGGCGCGTTTCGGCCGCGATCACGATGCGCAAACGCTGGTCGTGGCCGGGGTGCGCTTCATGGGCGAAACCGCGAAAATTCTGAGTCCGGCCAAGCGAATTCTGATGCCGGATCTGGACGCGACGTGCTCGCTCGATCTGGGTTGTCCGGCCGATGAGTTCTCGGCGTTTTGCGATGCGCATCCGGACCGCACGGTCGTGGTCTATGCGAACACCAGCGCCGCGGTGAAGGCGCGCGCGGACTGGATGGTCACGTCGTCGATCGGGCTCGAGATCGTCGCGGATTTGCATGCGCGCGGCGAAAAGATCATCTGGGCGCCGGACCGGCATCTCGGCGGTTACATCCAGAAGAAGACCGGTGCGGACATGCTGCTATGGCAGGGCTCGTGTCTCGTGCACGACGAGTTCAAAGGCATCGAACTCGACGTGCTGCGCAGCGAGTATCCGCACGCGAAAGTGCTCGTTCATCCGGAGTCGCCGGAAAGCGTGGTCGCGCAAGCCGATGTGGTCGGCTCGACCACGCAACTGATCGACGCGGCGCAACGGCTCGACGCGACGCATTTTATCGTTGCCACCGACCTCGGCATTCTGCACAAGATGCGTCTTGCGGCGCCCGGCAAGACCTTTATCGAAGCGCCGACCGCCGGCAACAGCGCGACCTGCAAGAGTTGCGCGCATTGTCCGTGGATGGCGATGAACGGTCTCGCCAATCTTGCGGACGTGCTTGAACGCGGCCATAACGAGATTTTTGTCGATGCGGCGATCGGTGAGCGCGCGAAGCGGCCGATCGACCGGATGCTGGATTTCGCCGCGCAACACAAGAAGCGCGTGCAGGCGAGCGGCGACCTCGCGCGCGACGGCGCGCTGTTTTCGAACGTGGGAGCGGCCTGATGGGCGCCAACGAGCAACCGAACTATCTGGGCGATGTGGTATCGCCGCTTTTCGCCGAAATTCGCGCGCAGTACGGCGACGCGTTCGACGCGGCACTGGCTCGCAATGTCGCCGATGCGCTGGCTGAGGACGTCGGCAGCGGCGATGTGACGGGGCGCCTGGTGCCGGCCGACGAGATGCGCGATGCGCGGATCATCGTGCGCGAGGAAGCCGTGCTGTGCGGCGTGATGTGGTTCAACGAAGTGATGCGGCGCGTCGATCCGCGTATCGATGTGCGCTGGCGCTATCGCGAAGGCGACCGGATGACGGCCGACACGACCGTGTGCGCGTTGCGCGGCCCCGCGCGTTCGCTGCTGACTGCCGAGCGCAACGCGATGAACTTCTTGCAGATGTTGTCTGGCGTCGCGACTGCGACGCGGCGTTTTGCGGATGCAATCAGCCATACGCACGCGCAGGTGCTCGATACGCGCAAGACATTGCCGGGGCTGCGGCTTGCGCAGAAGTACGCGGTGCGCGTTGGCGGCGGCGCGAATCAGCGTCTCGCGCTCTACGACGGCATTCTGATCAAGGAAAACCACATTGCCGCAGCGGGCGGCGTGGCCGCCGCGATGGACGCCGCGTTGGCGCTCAACGCCAAAGTGCCGGTTCAGATCGAAGTGGAAACGCTCGAACAGCTCGAAACGGCGCTGGCGCATGGTGCGCGTTCGGTGCTGCTCGATAACTTCTCGTTCGAGGCGATGCGCGATGCCGTGCGGATCACGGCCGGCCGTGCGGTGCTCGAAGTGTCGGGCGGCGTGAACTTCGAGTCGATCCGTACGATTGCCGAAACCGGCGTGGACCGTATTTCGGTCGGGTCGCTGACGAAGGACGTGCGGGCAACCGATTTCTCGATGCGGATTATCTAACCGCTGGCCTCGACCGGCTAGCCGCGCCGGAGTATGCCTGCCACACCAGGCATGATGTTATGTCGACCGCGCGCGGCGCGGGACGTAAAGTAAAAAGCCATCACGCGCGCCGCAGGCGGTGCGCGTGATGGCTTTTTCATGCCGACGCATCCTGCATCACATATTGCGATTCGGCACACGCTCCGGCGACAACACGGTTGGCAACGCTTTCGGCAATGCCGTAGGCCAGTCGCGGCTGAAGTGCAGACCGCGGCTTTCGCGCCGGGAGCGTGCGCCTTCGACGATCAGCGACCCGACATCGACCAGATTGCGTAGTTCAAGCAGATCGCGGCTCACCTTGAAATTCGCGTAATACTCGTGAATCTCGTCGCGCAGCAGCGACAGACGATGTTTCGCGCGCGCGAGACGTTTGTCGGTCCGCACGATGCCGACGTAATTCCACATCAGCCGGCGCAGTTCGTCCCAGTTGTGCGCGACCACCACTTCTTCGTCCGGGTCCGATACGCGGCTTTCGTCCCAGTCGGGCAGCGGCGCATGCACGGTCGCGCCAAAGCCCGCCTGCTCGATCGCGGCGGCCGCCGACCGGCCGATCACGATGCATTCGAGTAGCGAGTTGCTGGCGAGCCGGTTGGCGCCATGCAGGCCGGTGCAGGACGTTTCGCCGACCGCATAGAGCCCTGCGAGATCGGTGCGACCCGCGAGATCCGTGACGACGCCACCGCATGTATAGTGCGCGGCCGGCACGACTGGAATGGGCTGCTTCGTGATGTCGATGCCGAACTCGAGGCAGCGCGCGAGGATAGTCGGGAAATGCTCGTGCAGGAACGCGGCCGGCTGGTGGCTGATGTCGAGATACACACAGTCGATGCCGCGCTTCTTGATCTCGAAGTCGATGGCTCGCGCGACGATATCGCGAGGCGCCAGTTCGGCGCGCTCGTCGTGAGCGGGCATGAAGCGCGTGCCGTCCGGCAGCTTGAGCAGGCCGCCTTCGCCGCGCACGGCTTCGGAAATCAGGAACGACTTCGCGTAAGGGTGAAACAGGCACGTTGGATGAAACTGGATGAACTCCATGTTCGCGACGCGGCAGCCGGCGCGCCATGCCATCGCGATGCCGTCGCCGGTCGCGGTGTCGGGGTTCGTCGTGTACAGATAGACCTTCCCTGCGCCGCCCGTGGCGAGCACCGTATGCGGCGCTTCGATCGTGACGGTGCGGCCGCTCGTCAGTTCGAGCGCGTAGAGGCCGTGGCAGCGACGGCCGGGCAGGCCAAGGCGATCGGACGTGATCAGATCGATCGCGTAGTGGTCTTCGAGCAGTGTGATATTCGGATGGTTGCGCACGCGCTCGGTCAACGTGGCGACAACCGCGTGGCCTGTCGCATCTGCCGCATGGATAATGCGACGATGGCTGTGACCGCCTTCGCGCGTCAGATGAAAGCCGAGTTCAGCCGCGTCGTCTTTCGTAAAGGGCACACCTTGCGCGATCAACCATTCGATCGCTTCGCGGCCGTGCTCGACGATAAAGCGCGTCGCCGCTTCGTCGCACAGGCCCGCGCCGGCGATCAGCGTGTCGCGCACATGGTTCTCGACGCTATCGGCCGAATCGAGCACCGCGGCGATGCCGCCTTGCGCCCAGTCGCTCGCCCCATCCATCAACGAACGTTTCGCGATGACCGCGACCCGCCGCGACTGCGCGAGGTTCAGCGCGACACTCAAGCCGGCCAGCCCGCTTCCGACAATCGCCACATCGAAATTTATCTGCTGCATCTCCGTCATTTCCTGTTGTCGCGCCGCGCCGTAGGCCGCGTGCCGGTAAGAAACCAAAGAGCATACGCGTCGCGGACCGCAAGGGAAAGCTGGCCAAACGGCCTAGGCTAAAAGGCAGCGGGTGTGAGCAGGAAACCTGGACGCTGTCGCGACGGGCCGCAAAAGAAAATGCCCCGCACAGTGGCGGGGCATTCTTACTGAAGAAACCAGGCTTACTTGATCTTGGTTTCCTTGTACGCGACATGCTTGCGGGCGACGGGATCGAACTTCTTGATCTCCATCTTTTCGGGCATGTTGCGCTTGTTCTTGGTGGTCGTATAGAAGTGACCGGTGCCGGCGGTGGATTCCAGCTTGATCTTGTCGCGTGCGCCTTTCGCCATGACTTACTCCTTAGGCTTCGCCGCGTGCGCGCAGATCAGCGAGCACTACGTCGATACCGTTCTTGTCGATCAGGCGCAGGCCGGCGTTCGAAACGCGCAGACGCACCCAACGGTTCTCGCTTTCAACCCAGAAACGGCGGCTTTGCAGGTTCGGAAGAAAACGACGCTTGGTTTTGTTGTTCGCGTGGGAAACGTTGTTGCCGCTCATCGGCGCTTTCCCAGTTACTTGGCATACGCGTGCCATGAGAGCACTCCTAATACGCTTAAATTCTGCGCCCGAACGCCGTATAAGTTTCCTGGAAAGAGGCGCTGGCGACGACCCATCAGACTGCTATGGGTGTTCGGCCGCGGATTCCATCCATTCCGGAAAGCCTTGAAAGGCTGCTTCGAACAGGGTTACAGGTGGTTTGAAAAGAGGCAGACGGCGATTCTAGCAGAAAAAATCCCGCAAAATCAAACTTTTTGGCGACCGGAAGCCAGGGCGGCGGGGACGCGCGTTGACGGCGAGGCGCCTGCTCCGGGTCAGATCAGGCCGTTCCGGGAGAACGAGTATACGTCGCTCGCGCCGACCACGATATGGTCGAGCAGCTTGATATCGACGAGCGCGAGCGCCTCGTGCAACACCCGGGTCAGTTGCCGGTCCGCGGCGCTGGGCTTTGCCGCACCGGACGGATGATTGTGCGCGACGATCAGTCCCGCCGTATTCAGCAGCAGCGCGCGCCGCACGATTTCGCGCGGGTAGACGGCCATCTGCGTCAACGAGCCGCGCGCGACCTCTTCCGCCTGGATCAGCCGGTGCCGGGCGTCCAGATAAAGACAGTAGAACACCTCGTGCGACAGGCCGCCGATCTTCAGGCGCAAATATTCGTCGACGGCATGTGGCGAATCGAGCAGCGAACGGTGCTCGAGTTCCTCGTGGAGCGCGCGCCGGACGATCTCGACGATCGCGAGCATCTGGGCGATTTTCGCGCGGCCGATGCCATGCAGACCGTCGAAGTCTTTCTCTGTCGCGTTGAGCATCGCGCGCATCGATTTGAAGCGGTCTTCCAGCGTGCGCGCCATCTCGAACACGTTATGCCCGGGCAGCCCGGAACCGAGGATCAGCGCGATCAACTCCGTATTGGACAGCGCGGACGGCCCGAGCTTGAGGAGCCGCTCGCGAGGCATGTCATCTTTCGGCGGAATGCCGCCGCGGCGGTTCCGGGGCGACGGCTCGGCGGGCGGAAACAACAGGCACGGCGCCGGGTGCACGGCGGCGGGGCACGGGCTTGCGTCCATTTCAGCGTCCTTTGCGGCGCAGCGGCGCGCGGCCTCGCGCCGCAGGTGCGCCGGGCGAGCCGGTACCGCATATGTGGCTTACAATGGAACCTTTGCGCCCGGCGCCGCGGCGCGAGGCGTCCATACCCGGAGCGTCGCGATACCCCGCGCGTCGCGCTGCGCGGACCACCGCGGCGCGCGCCGCAGCCGCCGTCGCGCAGGTGTCCTGCGCAGCAGCGCCCGGCGCGACCGCGCGCCGCGCATTCCGACCGAACGAGTACTGCATGAGTATCATCGACATCTCCGAAGTGAAACCGGGTTCGCACATCACGCTTCATTACCGGCTTTCGCTTGCCGATGGCGCCGAAATCGTCAACACCTTCGCCGACAAGCCGGCCACGCTGCTTCTGGGGGCAGGCCAGCTGGCGCCGCCGCTAGAGGATATTTTGCTGGGATTGAAGGTCGGCCACCATTCGACCTTTCAGCTAATGTCCGGACAGGCTTTCGGTCCCCGCAATCCTGAGTTGATCCAGCGGGTGTCGCTTGCCACGTTGCGCGAAAACAGCATGATCGGCGAGGATTTTTCTCCCGGCGATCTCGTCGAATTCAATGCGCCGGGCGGCGGCCGCTACGCGGGCGTGCTGAAAGAGGTCGGTGAAACCTCGGCCCTGTTTGATTTCAATCACCCGCTCGCCGGCCAGGCGCTGACGTTCGAAGTGAAAATCATCGGAATCCTGTAAACATGAGCATCATGGATACGACTCTCGCCGAAACGGAAATCCTGCTGGCGCAGCCACGCGGGTTCTGTGCCGGCGTCGATCGCGCCATCGAGATCGTCGAGCGCGCGATCAAACTGTATGGCTCACCCATCTACGTGCGCCACGAAATCGTCCATAACGCGTATGTCGTCGAGGATCTGCGCAAAAAGGGGGCGATTTTCATCGAGCAGCTCGACGAAGTACCGTCGGGCAGCACAGTCATCTTCAGCGCGCACGGCGTGTCGAAGGCGGTGCGCGCCGAGGCCGAGTCGCGCGGGTTGCGCGTGTACGACGCGACCTGTCCGCTTGTCACGAAGGTGCATATCGAAGTCGCGAAGATGCGCGCGGAAGGGTTCGATATCGTGATGATCGGCCACAAGGGCCACCCGGAAGTCGAGGGCACGATGGGCCAGACCGAGCAGGGCATGTATCTCGTCGAAGATATCGACGATGTGCGGGCGCTCGTGCTGGCCGAGCCGGACCGGATCGCATTCGTCACGCAGACGACGCTGTCGGTGGATGACGCGGCCGAGATCATCGCGGCGCTAAAGGCCAAATATCCGCAAATCCGCGAGCCGAAAAAGCAGGACATCTGCTACGCGACGCAAAACCGGCAGGACGCGGTCAAATTCATGGCGCCGCAGTGCGACGTCGTGATCGTGGTTGGGAGCCCGAACAGTTCGAATTCGAACCGGTTGCGCGAATTGGCCGAGAAACTGGGCGTGCCCGCGTACATGGTCGATTCGCCGGATCAGATCGACCCGCAATGGGTCATCGAAAAGAAGCGGATCGGCGTGACCGCCGGCGCGTCGGCGCCTGAAGCGCTCGCGCAGGCCGTGATCGGCCGCCTGCGCGAGATGGGCGTGCGCAGTGTACGAGCACTTGACGGAATCGAAGAGAACATTGCGTTTCCGCTGCCGCGCGGGCTGGGTCTACCCACCTGACTGCATGTGATCGCGAGCGTGCAATCGCACGCAGCACAAAACAGAAAGGCGCGCCTTCGCGGCGCGCTTTTTTCATGGTGCGCTCAATAAAATAAGTGCCATATCGAAGCGTAGAGCCATTCCAGATGTGGTTGGTCGCACAGTTTTTGTGAATTTGGCGGCGTAATTTGGATGGTAAACGGCAATCGCTCCCTTTTTAAACGACGGTCCGGTGGATAGCTGCAAGCATCGCATCGCACCATATCGGTGCATCCGTGCGGGTACCGGGCGCCAGGCCGCAAATCAGAACCAACGCCTTTACGCACGGCGCTCTCCACGCAAATACAAGGCTGGCGGGCCACGCAACCGCTTATCTCAAATGGTGCAACTGTGGCACAAGAATGCATCGCAACCGGGTTGCGCCAGCCTCGCGATACGGTTCCCAAAATCCGGTTGCAATGCAGGAAAACCCTGCGCATTCAACAATATTGCCCATCCCATAATTGGAGTTACAATGCGCGCGTTCTTAAGGCTTCGGGCGCTTCGGAACATCGGATTTAGCAAGGCGCAGGAGACCTATTTGATGCATGTCAAGTTTGCTTTCGCCGTGTCTATCGCGGCCGCGGTCGTGATGTCGACCGGGTGCAGCAAGAGAAACGACGGTGAAGCGAGCACGGCCGCGTCGGCGGCGACCGCGGCGTCGGCAGCGCCGGCGAGTGCGAGCGGGGCAAACAATGACGCAAACGCGGCGACGGTGGTGAAAATCGGCCATGCGGCGCCGTTGACCGGACCGATCGCGCACCTTGGCAAGGACAACGAAAATGGCGCGCGGCTCGCGGTCGAGGAAATCAATGCGCAGGGACTGACGATCGACGGCCGCAAGATCCAGCTCGAACTCGACGCGCAGGACGACGCGGGTGACCCGAAGACCGGTGCGCAGGTCGCGCAGCGCCTCGTCGACGATCATGTGGTCGCGGTGGTCGGGCATCTGAATTCGGGCGTATCGATCCCCGCGTCGAAGATCTACAGCGATGCGGGCATCGTGCAGATTTCGCCGTCGTCGACGAATCCGGCTTATACGCAGCAGGGCTTCAAGACCACCTATCGCGTGGTCGCGACCGACGCGCAGCAAGGCCCCGCGCTTGCCAACTATGCGACGAAGGCGTTGAACGCGAAACGGATCGCGGTGGTCGACGATGCGACCGCGTATGGCAAGGGACTTGCTGACGAGTTTGCGAAGAGCGCGCAGGCGAGCGGTGCGACGATCGTCGCGCGTGAAGCGACGAATGACCGGGCCACGGACTTCCGGGCCATTCTTACCAGGATCAAAAGCGTTCAGCCGGACGTCATTATGTTCGGCGGCATGGATGCGACGGGCGGGCCGTTCACCAAACAGGCGGCGGCGCTCGGTATCAGGGCAAAAATCCTTGGCGGCGACGGCGTGTGCACCGACAAGGTAGAGGAACTCGCGGGTCAAGCCGTGCAGAACCTCGTCTGTTCGGAAGCGGGACTTGCGCTTTCGAAAATGGAGCGGGGCGCGGACTTCGAGAAGAAGTACGCCGACCGCTTCCACACGCCGGTGCAGATTTACGCACCGTTCACGTATGACGCTGTGTATGTGATCGTCGACGCAATGAAGCGCGCCAATTCGATCGACGCGCCCAAGGTGCTGGCTGCGATGCCGTCCACCGATTACAACGGGGTAATCGGCCACATCGCATTCGACGACAAGGGTGATTTGAAAGAAGGCGCCATTACGCTATACGACTTCAAGGACGGCAAGAAGACGGTCCTCGACGTCGTGAAGATGTGATGACGGAATCAAGCGTGGCGGCACCGAACCATCCCGTCGGTGCCGTTTTTGCATCCGCATCGAACGTGGGCGCTGTTGCAATCCGGCCGCGCGCAGGTTCGATGCGAATAACCCTTACCGGTCTCTTATATCAGTACCGCAGTGCCGTTGCGATTCCGTGCTTCACCACCGCTCCACCGGCGGACGATGAACGTGAATCCAGTCGCACGGGCCAAGGAGCATTAAATGGATATTTTCATCCAGCAGATCATCAACGGACTGGTGCTTGGTAGCGTCTACGCGATCATCGCACTGGGCTACACGATGGTGTACGGCATTCTGGGCATCATCAACTTCGCGCACGGC
>NZ_CADIKF010000044.1 GCF_902859875.1 Paraburkholderia solisilvae
CGCCGTGCGGTGCCGTGCGGTGCCGTGCGGTGCCGTGCGGTGCGGTGCGGTGCGGTGCGGTGCGGTGCGGTGCGGCCACGTTACCCGGCCTTGGCGCGAAGCTCGCCGCGGCCGGGCGCAGAACGACGCAGAACGACTGAGCACCACACCGTAACCCCCCGTCTCCCTTTCTGAAGAACGCCGGCCGCAGCCGTCTTCACCATGGTTCCAGCGAGCCGGGTTCCAGCTTTGCAAGCAGGGTCAATGCGCCCGCGCCGCGCGGGTTTCGGTATTATCGCGTGACCCGTCGGCCGCTCCGGCGCTTGTGCCGTGATGTTCTGGAGCACCGAAGGCGCTCTGCCCCACAACAGCGCATGTCACATGCGTTTCCCGGCTGTCTTCCCGCATACCGGTCACTGCGCTTCAAGGTTCATTGCGTCGCCGCGGTCGCGACGCAAAACCCGCGCAATCGCACCATGGGCACCAGCGGCGCGTCGACGCCGCCGCGCCCGCATCGGCCCGCCGGTTAACCCGCGAAGCGGCTGGTTGATCGGTAACGCGGTAAAATAGGGGATTACGCAGCATTTTTCCGTGCAGCACCGCCCTGTTTCCATACATTGAATTGACGGGGCGACGCGCGGCTGCGGCGGCAGTTCAGTTTGATCTGGCTGCCTGATCTGGCTGCCACGCGGGTCGACCTGACGGGTCGGCCTCGCAGGTCAGCCTTGTTTTCGCCTCATCCAGGAAGCCATGAGCAATCTGAATTCACAAACCGTCCTTAGCGTCCATCACTGGACCGACACGCTTTTCAGCTTTACCTGCACGCGCGACGCGTCGTTCCGCTTCGAAAACGGCCAGTTCACCATGGTCGGCCTCGAGGTCGACGGCAAGCCGTTGATCCGCGCTTACAGCATGGCGAGCGCGAACTACGAAGAGAACCTCGAATTTCTCAGCATCAAGGTGCAGGACGGCCCGCTCACGTCGCGGCTGCAGCACCTGAAGGTCGGCGACCAGGTCCTGATCGGCAAGAAGCCGACCGGCACGCTGATGGCCGACAACCTGCTGCCCGGCAAGACGCTGTGGCTGCTGTCGACCGGCACGGGCCTCGCGCCGTTCATGTCGATCATCAAGGACCCGGACGTGTACGACCGCTACGAGAAGGTCGTGCTCACGCACACGTGCCGTTTCGTCGACGAGCTCGCGTACAAGGAATACATCACCGATCACCTGCCGGCTCACGAGCATATCGGCGAACTGATCCGCGACAAGCTCGTGTACTACCCGACGGTCACGCGCGAAGCGTTCCAGAATCGCGGGCGTATCACCGAGCTGATCGAAACGCAAAAGCTCTTCGCCGACCTCGATCTGCCGCACTTCTCGAAAGACAACGACCGCGTGATGCTATGCGGCAGCCCGCACATGCTGCGCGACACGCGCGAGCTGCTGGACAGCATGGGCTTCGAGGAAGGCAGCAACAACTCGCCGGGCCACTATGTGATCGAAAAGGCGTTCGTCGGCTGATCGGCTGCACGAGCGCGATCGTTTTTCGCCGAACACGCCTGCCGGCGCTCGGCAAAAAAACAACAAGACCGGGACCGCGTCCCGGTCTTTTTTTTGCGCGCGCTTTTCATTCGATTTGCTTTCTGAAGCATGTCATTTGCCTAAAGCAGATCGCGTCGCCCCGTCCGTACCGCACCCTGCCGGCTGGCGTTACAAATTGACGCACCGAGCGCACCTGCCTTGTCAGCATTTTTCCTACATACCGGGTCCGAAAAGGCGCAATTCCGCAGGTGAAATTTACGCGCTCAGCCTTGCCCTGCCTGCATTTTTTTCTTTTTTTGGGATATCATCGCGGCGCAGTACCCACACGCGGCGCTTACGACCAAGTTGCCGCCGACTTGTTACCGAATGTAAATTTCGTTACGCCCGGGCGTAGCGATTGTCCGTCAACGCGAGGTCCGCGGGCGGGCACGTCTGGGAGGTTAGGGGTTCGCATGCGTTTTTCTGCATTTTCGCTGTCGGCGCACCGCCAGTTCGCCGGTCAAGCCACTTTCTGACAGGGAAAGCATGGACAGGTCGACCGTAGTACCGATTGGCGCCCATACACCGCACCCGATTGCACACGATGTCGGCAATGCGCTTGCCGCATCGCGCAGCGCCGACGAACGCGCGCCCGCCGCCGGCGCGGATGCCGCCGCCACCGGCGCGCCATCCCGAGTCGCCGCTGAAGCCGAGATCGACCGCCTGCGCGCCCGCGTGCGCGAACTGGCGGCCGAGGTCGTGCGCGCACAGGAAACCGCGCTGCGCCACCTCGCGCAGGAATTGCACGACAGCGCGGGCGCCGAGCTGACCGCAACGCGCTTCGCGCTCGCGAACCTCGAAACCTGGCTGCCCGCCGACGCGCCGGCGCAATGCAGCGCATCGCTCGCGATTGCAAAGGACTCGCTCGACGCGGTGTCGGACGCGACGCGTGGCGCGATCGACGCCCTTCACGCGCCGTCACTCGACAGTGGAATCGTGCACGCGTTGTCGCAATGGACCCGCAGCTTCGCGACCCGCACCGGCCTGCGCACAGGCTTCGTGTACGCGGCCGACGCACGTTTGACATACCTGCCGCGCGACGCCGTGCTCGCGGTTTTCCGGGTCGCACAGGAGGCGCTGAACAATGTCGCGAAGCACGCGCGCGCATCAGGCGCGGACCTGCGCATCGAAACCGATGCCGAGTACCTGACGCTCGTCGTCGCCGATGACGGCATCGGCCTGCCGCGCGGCGCCGCTTGCGGCGAGCGACAGTTCGGCCTTGCCGGCATCCGTGCCCGCTGCGACGCATACGATGGCGAGCTCGCCATCCTCCGGACATCCCGGTCGAAGCAGATCGCGCGCAACGCGCGGCCAGGCACCACGATTCATGCGCGGTTCGCGTGGCGCGCGCTGCTTGCCCCCGAATCCGGTCTGCGGCGCCACGCCGCACTTTCATGAGTTGATCACGACGCAACGATGAATCTGCGTATCCTTCTCGCCGAAGATCACGCCGTGGTTCGCCAGGGCGTGCGCCAGTTGCTGCTCGACCGGGGCGTCGCCAGCGAGGTCGCGGAAGCCCAAAGCGGCGCGGAAGCGCTGATGGAAGCCGGACAGCGTGTGTACGACGTGATCCTGCTCGACGTCTCGTTGCCGGACCTGAACGGCGTCGAAGTGCTCAAGCGCATGAAGCGCAAGGTGCCGCGCGTACCGGTGCTGATGTTTTCGATGTACCGCGAGGACCAGTATGCGGTGCGCGCGCTGAAGGCGGGCGCGGCCGGCTATCTGTCGAAAACCGTCGACGCCGCGCAGATGATCGCCGCGATCCAGCAGGTCGCCGCGGGCCGCAAGTACGTGAGCCCGGCGATGGCCGAGGCGCTCGCGAACTACGTGTCGTTCGACGGCGAGCAGATGCCGCACGAGAAGCTGTCCGACCGCGAGTACCAGACGCTTTGCATGCTCGCGTCGGGCAAACGGCTCACCGATATCGCGCTCGCGCTGTCGCTGTCGGTGAAGACCGTCAGCGTGTACCGCACGCGGCTGCTCGAAAAGATGAAGCTGCGCAATAACGCGGAGCTGACCTTCTACGTGATGACGAACCGGCTCGTCGATCTGAATCCGGCGATGACCGCCTGAGCTGCGGCCTCGCCTGCATCAACCGGCCGGTACGTCCGGGCAAAGACATCCGTTGCACGCCGTCTCGACGTCGCCACCGAAAGCTCCCCGAAGGCTGCTACCGCGCATCGGCTAAAATCGAAGGTTCCCCGGCATTCGGCGCGCCCCATGCGCGCGTTATTGGAGACCCTTCGCCCATGTCCGTATTTCGCAGGAAGAACGTCGAGCACATGCTCGCGGGCGCGCAAGCTGCCGGACTGAAAAAAGCGCTCGGCGCGCTCGATCTGACGTTCCTTGGCGTCGGCGCCATCATCGGCACCGGCATTTTCGTGCTCACCGGCACCGGCGCCGTGCAGGCGGGCCCCGCCCTGATGATCTCCTTCGTGATCGCCGCCATCGCCTGCGGCTTCGCGGCGCTCGCCTATGCGGAGTTCGCGTCGACCATTCCGGTCGCCGGTTCGATCTACACGTATTCCTATGCGACGCTCGGCGAGCTCGCCGCATGGATCATCGGCTGGGACCTGATGCTCGAATACGGGCTTGCTACTTCAGCGGTGTCGGTCGGCTGGTCCGGCTATCTGCAGTCGCTGCTCGCGGGCTTCGGCGTTTCGCTGCCGGTCGCGCTCACCGCGGCGCCCGGCGCGCTGCCCGGTCACACCACGCTCTTCAACCTGCCCGCGTTCGTCGTGATGATCGCGATCACGACGCTGCTGTCGGTCGGCGTGCGCGAGTCGACGCGCGTCAATAATCTGATGGTTGCGATCAAGGTGACGGTCGTGCTGCTGGTAATCGCCGTCGGCGTCTTTCACGTGAGCCCGGCGAACTGGCATCCGTTTATGCCGAATGGCTGGTCGGGCGTATTCGGCGCCGCCGCGGTGATGTTCTTCGCGTTTATCGGCTTCGATTCCGTATCGTCGGCGGCCGAGGAGGTGAAGGACCCGAAACGCGACCTCCCGATCGGCATCATCGCCTCGCTCGCGGTCTGCGCGGTGCTGTATGTGGCGGTGGCCGCGGTCGTCACCGGCATCGTGCCGTCGGCGCAGTTCGCGCATATCTCGCATCCGGTTTCGTATGCGCTGCAGGTGGCGGGGCAGAACTGGGTCGCCGGCCTGATCGATCTCGGCGCGGTGCTCGGCATGCTGACGGTGATACTCGTGATGGCCTACGGCCAGACGCGCGTGATCTTCGCGATGTCGCGCGACGGCCTGTTGCCGGCGGCGCTCTCGCGCGTGCATCCGCGTTTCGCGACACCGTTCCTGACCACCTGGCTGTGCGGACTCTTCTTCGGGTTGATCGGCGCGCTGGTGCCGCTCGACGTGCTCGCCGAACTGATCAATATCGGCACGCTCGCGGCCTTCTCGATGGTGTCGATCGCGGTGCTGATCCTGCGCCGCACGCACCCCGACCTGCCGCGCGCCTTCCGCTGTCCGGGCGTGCCGGTCGTGCCGGTGCTCGCGGTCGCGTCGTGCCTGTTCCTGATGGTGAATCTCGCGGGCGTCACATGGCTCGCGTTTGTGATCTGGCTTGCGCTCGGCATGGCAATCTATTTCGGCTACTCGCGCCGCCGCTCGAAGCTCGCGCATGGTGTGCTTCCGCACTGACGCGCGCAACACGCCTGCCCGTTCCTTTCCAGTCAATTCCAGGCAGTTCGAACGGCGCGCCCGCTGATGCGGCGCGCCGCGCATCCTTGACGGTGCTGGCATACGAACCGGCCCGGCCGCGCCGCCGTGCTGGCTGTCGCGGCCGTTGCCCCGAATGCCGCCGCCACCTCAGCGACGATTTCCCCCGATAGCCGCCCCCGCCGATTTGTGTTTTACTTTTTATTCGCAAATCACAACAAGCACCAACCGAACCGGACCCTCACAGCAGGCAGGCGGTAGGTAGTGAGTGTGGGCCCGTGCCGGTCTCTATCCCCGCAAGACATGGGACTGGAGTGATGTGCTAATGCGCTCAGCTGTGGTCGACTCGCCGCGCAACTCCAGGTAAGCGCTGAAGCGCTGACCTGCAGTAACGCGGCGTGGGACCAGAGTAAGCGCTGAAGCGCTAACTCTGGTCGACACCGGAGACATCCATGCCGATCAGCATCAGCCTGACGGTAAACGGCGCACCCGTTACCGCGAACGTCGAGCCCCACACGCTACTTGTTCAGTTTTTGCGCGATCAGCTGCGGCTGACCGGCACGCATATCGGCTGCGACACCGCGCAGTGCGGCGCGTGCACGATCCATCTGAACGGGCGCGCGATCAAATCGTGCAACATGCTCGCGGCCCAGGCGGACGGCGCGGACCTCACGACCATCGAAGGACTGTCGAAGAACGGCGAACTGCATCCGATGCAGGCCGCGTTTCGCGAGTGCCATGGGCTGCAATGCGGGTTCTGCACGCCCGGCATGGTAATGAGCGCAACCGCACTGGTCGCGACCCACCCGCAACTCACCGGTGACGACGTGCGCGCACAGCTCGACGGCAACCTGTGCCGCTGTACGGGCTATCACAATATCGTGAGGGCGATCGTCGAGGGCGCGGCCGCAATGCAGGCCGGCGCGGGCGCCACGCCAAACACCGCCAAGGTCACCGCCTGAGGAGCCCGACGATGAACGCACCCGAAACCCATCGCATGATCGGCGCCTCCGTCCTTCGCAAGGAAGACGCGCGCTTTCTGACCGGCAACGGCCAATACACCGACGACGTGATCCTGCCGCAGCAGTCGTACGCGGTGTTTCTGCGCTCGCCGCACGCGCATGCGCGCATCAGAAGCATCGATACGACGGCGGCCAGGCAGTCGCCCGGCGTCGTCGCGATCTTCACCGGCGCGGACCTCGCGGGGGACAAGGTCGGCGGGCTGCCATGCGGCTGGCTGATTCACAGCATCGACGGCAAGCCGATGAACGAGCCGCCGCATCCGGTGATCGCGCATACGAAGGTGCGTCATGTCGGCGACCAGGTCGCGCTCGTGATCGCCGATTCGGTGAACGCGGCAAAAGACGCGCTCGAGCTGATCGACGTCGACTACGAGGCGCTGCCCGCCAACGTCGATACCGCGCATGCGGCCGACGCCGGCCGGCCGGCGGTGCACGACGAACTGCCCGACAACACGTGCTTCACGTGGGGCCACGGCGACAAGGCCGCGACCGACGCCGCGTTCGCGAAGGCCGCGCACGTGACGACGCTCGACATCGTCAACAACCGCCTCGTGCCGAATGCGATCGAGCCGCGCGCGGTCAACGCCGCCTGGGCGCCGCACGACGACAGCTACACCGTGTACGTCGCGAACCAGAACCCGCATGTCGAACGGCTGCTGATGGCCGCGTTCGTGCTCGCGTTGCCTGAATCGAAGGTGCGCGTGATCGCGCCGGACGTCGGCGGCGGCTTCGGCTCGAAGATTTTCCTGTACGCGGAAGACGTCGCGGTGACGTGGGCGTCGAAGAAGGTGCGGCGCCCGGTCAAGTGGACCGCCGAGCGTTCCGAAGCGTTCCTCTCCGACGCGCACGGCCGCGATCACGTGACCAGGGCCGAGCTCGCGATGGACAAGGACGGCACGTTCCTCGCAATGCGCGTTCATACGATCGCGAATATGGGCGCGTATCTGTCGACGTTCGCGTCGAGCGTGCCGACGGTGCTGTACGCGACGCTGCTCGCCGGCCAGTACGCGACGCCCGCGATCTACGCCGAAGTCAAAGCGGTGTTCACCAACACCGTGCCGGTCGACGCATACCGCGGCGCCGGGCGCCCGGAAGCGACCTATGTGGTCGAGCGCCTCGTCGAAACCGCGGCGCGCGAACTGCATATGGACCCGGCCGAATTGCGGCGCCGCAACTTTATCCGTTCGTTCCCGTATGCGACGCCGGTCGGCCTCACCTACGACACCGGCGATTACGACACCATCCTGTCGCGCGCGATGCAGCTTGCCGATGTCGAAGGATTCGCGGCACGCAGACAGGCGTCGGAGCAGAAAGGCAAACGGCGCGGGCTCGGCTACTCGTGCTATATCGAAGCGTGCGGGCTCGCGCCGTCGAACGTCGCGGGCGCGCTCGGCGCACGTGCGGGCCTGTTCGAGGCGGGCGAGATCCGCGTGCATCCGACCGGCTCGGTCACCGTGTTTACCGGCTCGCACAGCCACGGCCAGGGACACGAGACGACCTTCGCGCAAGTCGTTGCCGACCGGCTCGGCATGCCGATCGAAAACGTCGAGATCGTGCACGGCGATACCGGCCGGATTCCATTCGGTATGGGCACCTACGGGTCGCGCTCGATCGCGGTCGGCGGCTCGGCAATCGTGAAGGCGCTCGACAAGATCGAAGCGAAAGCGAAGAAGATTGCCGCGCATCTGCTCGAAGCGTCGCCGGACGATATCGAGTTCAAGGACGGCGCATTCCGCGTGGCCGGCACCGATCGCACCAGGACCTTCACCGACGTCTCGCTCGCCGCGTATGTGCCGCACAACTATCCGCTCGACAAGCTCGAACCCGGCCTCGACGAAAGCGCGTTTTACGATCCGACCAACTTCACGTATCCGGCGGGCGCGTATATCTGCGAAGTCGAAGTCGATGTCGACACCGGCGAGGCGCGCATCGAGCGCTTCACCGCGGTCGACGACTTCGGCAATGTGATCAACCCGATGATCGTCGAAGGACAGGTGCATGGGGGCCTCGGGCAGGGTATCGGTCAGGCGATGCTCGAGCGCTGCGTGTACGACAATGAAACCGGCCAGCTGCTGTCCGGCTCGTACATGGACTACGCGATGCCGCATGCGTCCGACCTGCCGAACTTCACGGTGGAAACCGCCAAGGGCACGCCCTGCACGCACAATCCGCTCGGTGTGAAGGGCTGCGGCGAGGCAGGCGCAATCGGCTCGCCGCCGGCGGTGATCAACGCGCTCATCGATGCGCTCGCGCCGCTTGGCGTCACCGACCTGCAGATGCCGGCGACGCCGCATCGGATCTGGTCCGCGATGCAGGCGGCCAGCGCATCGCAAGCCGCACCCCATCAAGCCTGAGCGGAGGAGCCCACATGTACACGTTCGACTATCAACGCGCGGCCGATCCGAAAGCCGCGGTGTCGGCGCTCGCCGCGGACGGCGAAGCCAAATACCTGGCCGGCGGCCAGAGCCTGTTGCCGACGATGCGTCTGCGTCTTGCGCAGCCGTCGAAGCTGATCGACGTCACGCGCATTCCGGCGTTGAAGGAGATTCGTACGGATGGCAAAACGTTGACGATCGGCGCCGCGGTGTGTCACGCGGATGTCGCGAGCCATGCGGAGGTGCGCCGCATGCTGCCCGGCCTCGCCGATCTCGCCGCGCATATCGGCGACCGCCAGGTGCGCGCGCTCGGCACGATCGGCGGCTCACTCGCGAACGACGATCCGGCCGCGTGCTATCCGGCCGCGGTGCTCGGCCTCGGCGCGACGGTGGTCACCGATCGCCGCCGCATCGGCGCCGAAGACTTTTTCGTCGGCATGTATGAAACCGCGCTCGCACCCGACGAGCTGATCGTGTCGGTCGAGTTTCCGCGCGCGGAAAAAGCCGCTTACGAGAAGTTCCGTAATCCGGCTTCGCACTTCGCGCTCGTCGGCGTGTTCGTCGCGCAGCAGGCGGGCGGCGTGCGGGTCGCGGTGACCGGCGCGGCGCCCTCGGTGTTTCGCGTGGCCGCGCTCGAGCAGGCGCTCTCGGCCGACTTCTCGCCGGCGGCGGCCCGCGCGGTGACGGTCTCGGCGGACGGACTCAACACAGATCTGCACGCAAGCGCAGAATATCGGGCACATCTGATTCCGATCCTCGCTGCGCGCGCGGTCGAGCGGGCAACCGGCTAACGCGGGTTCAAGACGCCACTGCGCGCCACTGCGACGCCGCGGCGGCGCCATTGAGTCCCTTAACCGTCGCGCGACCATCGAGCGGCCCGCCCGGCGCGTCCGGGCTGGGCCGTTCCCGCACCGTCAGCGCGATGCCTTGCGTCCGAGACAATCATGCAACCCGCTTCGATCGACGACACCCTCGCACAACTCGCCGCGCAAGACTACTTCGCGAGCCGCGAACTCGCGACCGCGCTGTTTCTCGCGTTGCGGATGGAACGGCCGCTCTTCGTCGAAGGCGAGCCCGGCGTCGGCAAAACCGAGCTCGCGAAGGCGGCGGCCGGCATGCTCGGCACGTCGATGCTGCGGCTGCAGTGCTACGAAGGTCTCGACACCGCGAGCGCGCTGTACGAATGGGACTATCCGCGGCAGATCATGGCATTGCGCATCGCGGAGGCGGCCGGCGAAAGGCCCGGCAACGACACGCTGTATCGCAGCGAATTCCTGTTGAAGCGCCCGCTGCTGCAGGCGCTGCTGCCGGATGAACGGCATCCTGGTGCGCGCCGCGTGCTGCTGATCGACGAGATCGATCGCGCCGACGAACCGTTCGAAGCGTTTCTGCTCGAATTGCTGTCCGACTTTCAGGTGTCGATTCCCGAGTACGGCACGGTGCGCGCGCAGCAGCGGCCGCTCGTCGTGATGACGTCGAACCGCACACGCGAGGTGCATGACGCGCTGAAGCGACGCTGTTTGTACCAGTGGATCGGCTACCCGGAACGCGAGCGCGAACTGGCGATCGTCGCCGCGCGCGCACCGGACACGAGCGAAGCATTGCAACGGCGTGCGGTGGGCTTCGTGCATCAGTTGCGCGGCATGGATCTGTTCAAGGCGCCGGGCATCGCGGAGACGATCGACTGGTGCCGCGCGCTTGCCGCGCTGAGCATCGCGGAACTCGATCCGCAATCGGTGCAGGACACGCTGGGCGTGCTGCTCAAGTATCAGGACGATCTCGCGCGCATGGACCCCGAGCAGATCGCACAATGCCTCGCCGCAGCGGAGTGACGCCGATGAACCCAACGCCGCGCACACCTGCCGCACCGGATGCCGGTGAAAATGCCGGGCCGGATGCCGGACCGAATGCCGCGCGAGACGCGCATGGCAGCGCGCAAACCGACGCGCGCCGCGCCGCCACGCGCGCCGATCGCGCCTCGCGCAAACCAGGCGATGCGTCGGATCCGTCAGCCATCGAAGGCTTGCCGATGCTCGCCCGCAACGTCGTCCATTTCGTGCGGCTGTTGCGCGCGGCAGGCCTGCCGATGTCGCCGGCGCAAGCGGTCGACGTGCTCGACGCATTGCGTTGGGTCGGCCTCGAGCGCCGCGACGATGTGCGCGCGGCACTGGCCGCGCTGCTCGTGCGTGCGCCCGATGAACGGGAGCTGTTCGACGCCGCGTTCGATCTGTTCTGGCGCGACCCCGACTGGACCGGCAAGGTGCGCGCGCTGCTGCTGCCGAAAGTAGGCAGCGCGATCCCGCCGCCCAAACGCAACAACCGCCTCGCCGACGCGCTCGCCGCGCGGCCGCCCGCGCAACACCCCGCGCGCCGCGCGCCGGTGATGGAGCAGCACGAACTGCATGCGCACGTCACGTTCAGCGCCGAAGAACGGCTGCGCCATCGCGACTTCGATACGCTCACCGCGGACGAATGGCGCACGCTGCGCCATGTGATCCGCAGCCACCGTCTGCCGCTCGCGATGGAACGCACGCGCCGTCTGAAGGCCGCATCGCGCGGCACGCATGCGGACCTGCGCGCGAGCGCGCGCCACGCGGTGCGCGCCGGCGGCGACTGGACCGTCTGGAAATATCGCGCGGCAGTCGAACGCAAACCGCCGCTCGTGCTGCTGCTCGACATTTCCGGCTCGATGAGCAGCTACTCGCGGGCAGTGCTGTACTTCTGCCATGCGTTGCTGCAATCACGCGAGCGGCTGCAGGTGTTCCTGTTCGGCACGCGTCTGACCAATGCGACGCGCGCGCTGCGCGAGCGCGATCCGGACGTGGCGATCGCGGCGCTCGCGGAGCAGGTGGTCGACTGGTCCGGCGGCACGCGCATCGGTGCGGCGCTCGCCGAGTTCAACCGGCGTTGGGCACGCCGTGTGCTGACCGGCAGGGCAACCGTGCTCCTCGTGACCGATGGCCTCGACCACGAGGCCATCGACCTGCTCGCCGACGAAATGAGCCGCCTGCGCCGCTTCGCGCACCGCATCGTCTGGCTCAATCCGTTGCTGCGCTACAGCGAGTTCGCACCGAAAGCGCGCGGCGTTCTGGCGATCCTGCCGCATGTGGACGCACACCGGCCGGTCCATAATCTCGACAGCCTGAGCGCGTTCGGCCGCGATCTCGCACAACTCGGCCAGCTGTCGCACGCGACCCATCTGACGCACGCGCCGCACGCCATGCACCGCGAGCAGCAGCGCGCAACAACGGCGGCGCCCCGCACCGCCGCGAGTGCAACCCCACCTGCAGGAGGCACGCGATGGAATTGACCGAGAGTTACACGCTGCCCGTGTCGCAACAACGCGCATGGGAAGCATTGAACGACACCGCGGTGCTGCGTGCGTCGATTCCGGGCTGCGAGAGCATCGACTCGGACGGCGAGAATGCTTACGCGGTGTCGATGAGCGCGTCGGTCGGTCCCGTTAAGGCGCGCTTCAAAGGGCGTATGCTGCTGACCGATATCGATGCGCCGCATACGTATACGATTGTGTTTGAAGGTCAGGGCGGTGCGGCGGGCTTCGGCAAGGGCAATGCGCACGTCACCCTCGCGCCGGACGGTGACGACGCCACGACGCTGTCGTACACGGCGAGCGCGCAAGTCGGCGGCAAGCTTGCGCAGATCGGCTCGCGGCTCGTCGACGGCGCCGCGCGCAAGATCGCCGGCGAATTTTTCAAGCGCTTCAGCGCACAGTTGACAGGCGGCGGCGCGGACGGCGAAAGCACCGACAGTTCCTTGCAGGAAGCCGACAAGCCCACCGACGAAGCAACCGGCGCCGCCGATGCCGCAGGCGAAGGCGAAGGCGCCGAACCGAAGAGGAAGAAATCATGGACAGCGTGGATCTCGAGGTCCTGAAATCCAGTGCGCGCTGGCTCGATGAAGGTCACCGCGCACTGCTGGTGACGGTGGTCAAGACATGGGGCTCGTCGCCGCGGCCGGAAGGCGCGATGCTCGCGGTGCGCGACGACGGGCTGGTGGTGGGCTCGGTGTCGGGCGGCTGCATCGAGGACGATCTGATCGACCGCGTGCGCCGCCGCGGCATCGAACAGACGCTTCCGGAGGCGGTGAAGTACGGCATCAGCGCCGAAGAAGCCCACCGCTTCGGTCTGCCGTGCGGCGGCACGATCCAGCTCGTGCTCGAACCGCTCGGCCGCGCAAGCGGCATCGCCGAACTGTGCGAGGCGGTCGAAGCAGGCCGGCTCGTCGCGCGCACGCTCGATATGAGCGACGGCGCGGTTCGCTACGGCGCCGCGCAGGCAACCGACGGCGTCGACTTCGACGACCGGCGCCTGCTGACCATTCACGGGCCGCGCTACCGGATGCTCGTGATCGGCGCCGGCCAGCTGTCGCGCTACCTGTGCAATATCGCGGTCGGTCTCGACTACCAGGTCACGGTTTGCGACCCGCGCGAGGAGTACACGGACGAGTGGAACGTGCCGGGCACGACCATCGTGCGCACGATGCCCGACGATACGGTGCTCGAGATGAAGCTCGATGAACGCTGTGCGGTGATCGCGCTGACACACGACCCGAAGCTCGACGATCTTGCGCTGATGGAAGCGCTGAAGACACCCGCGTTCTACGTCGGCGCGCTCGGGTCGCGGCGCAACAACGCGGCGCGCCGCGAACGGCTCAAGGAATTCGATCTGACCGACACCGAGCTTGCACGGCTGCACGGCCCGGTCGGCATTTACATCGGCAGCCGCACGCCGCCTGAGATCGCGGTGTCGATTCTCGCCGAAGTCACGGCGGCGAAAAACGGCGTGTCGCTGCCGACGCTGCTGCAGGTCGAAGGCGCGAAGGCCGCGCGGGAAGTCGCGGCAAACGGCGCGACGGTTTGCGGCATCCCCGCCGAACTCAACGAGCGGCACGCGTAACACGCCCGCGACGCCGGCCGCGCGACGAATCGCGCGGCCGGCTCCCCTTTCTTCCGTTTTCCTCAACGTTGGCCATTTGGCTGACTGCCGCTTTCCTCCCGATCTTCATAGCATGAGCCTCTTTGTGCAGCGGTATTTCCGCGCACGGATATTCCGGTGATCATCATCACCGTTCATTCCCTTGACGGAATATTCTCTGGAGGCTATAGTTCATGCGCTGGGAAGTTGAATACACCGATCCATTCGGTGACTGGTGGAGCGATCTGAGCGAAGCGGAACAGGAGTCGGTCGCGGCGTCGGTGCAGTTGCTCGAAGAGTACGGCCCGTATTTGTGTCATCCGCATTCGAGTCAGGTCAAAGGCTCGCGTTACGGTCCGATGCGCGAATTGCGCATCCAGCATGACGGCCGGCCGTTTCGTGTGCTGTACGCGTTCGACCCCACGCGAACCGCCATTTTGCTGCTGGGCGGCGACAAGACCGGCGACGGGCGTTGGTACGAGCAGAATGTGCCGCGCGCCGACGCACTGTATTGCGAGCATCTCGCGCAATTGAAAGAGGAGGAAATCAATCATGGCCAAAAAGTTTGCGGAATTGCGGGCGAAAATGTCGCCCGAATCTCAGGCACGCGCCCATGACAAGGCGCACCGCCTGATGGCGGAAATGGCATTGAGCGAGCTGCGCCGGGCTCGCGGCATGTCGCAGGAAGAACTGGCCGTCGTGCTGCACGTGAAGCAGCCGAGCATTGCCAAGTTCGAACAGCGCGCGGACTCGTATGTCTCGACGTTGCGCGACCATATTCGCGGGCTCGGCGGAGAGCTGGATATCATCGCGCGCTTTCCCGAAGGTGAAGTGAAGATCACCAACTTTGGCGTGTTCAGCAGCAAGGCATAGCCAGACCGGCGGTTTCTGTCATGGGTCGGCGCATGCAACGGGCATCGCGCCGGTCCCACGTCACGCCCGCTAGCGTGACGTCAGCCCGCGCTCGGGGCATCTCGCTGAGTATCTTGCGCCGAGGTATCGCGTTGACGGACCGCATTTGCGTGGCGCATTTGCGTGGCGCATTTGCGTGGCGCATTTGCGTGGCGCATTTGCGTGGCGCGTTTGCGTGGCGCGTTTGCGTGGCGCGTTTGCGTGGCGCGTTTGTTCGGCACATTCGTTCGGCACATTTGCGTAGCGCATTCGCGCCGCATTCACGTGTCGTATTTATGTGCCGCGCTTATGCGCGGGACCAACCCGCCGCATTACGTACGTTCGCCGCTTGACAGCCGATTTGTGGGCCTTTTAAGTGTGAAGTCCGGCCACCCCACCCACCGTCATCGCGCGTGTACGACCTCATGCGTCCTCTTGTGCTCGCCTTCATGGCGGCTTGCGTCTGGGCCGCCGGCGTCTCGAACGCCGGCGCTGCCGCGCCCCGCGCGTGGGCCGCGAGCAGCAGCGATTCTGACGGCCCGCGCGCCGGCATCAGCGCAGACAACCGCATCGCGAACGACCCGGCGAGGCGCTCTGCCGTCGGGTCATCCAATCCTGCCGAACCCTACACGAACGAGCAGGAAACACAGACATTCACCGTCAACGCCGACGGCTCGTACACGAAGCTCGACGACATCACGCTACGCGTGAACACTGAAGCGGGCGTCGCTCGCGTTGCGCAACACTACATCTGGTTCAACCGGAATATGGCGAGCGTCGATGTGTTCGACGCGTATACGGTGGGCGCGGATGGCGTGCGCCACGACGTACGGCCCGAGCAGATTCACGACGTGCAGGAAGCGCGTTCGTTCGACGCACCGACGTTTCAGGACATTCTCGAAAAGGTCATTGTGTTTCCCGCTGTGGAACCCGGCGCGCTGATTCACCTGAAGTACCGGAAAACGCAGCGCGTGCCCATCGTGCCAGGCTATTTCAGCGACTTCACGCCTCCCGACCTTGCGCCGACCCATCACTTCCGCCTGATCTACGACCTGCCCGCCGATATGCCGCTCTACGCGGACGCGCGCGGTTTCACCGCCGTGCCGCCCGTCAGCTATGGGCAGGGCGAGACCCGCCGCACGCGCTACGAATTCCGCTACGACAAGGCCCGTTTCGGGCGTCTCGAATACGGTTCGATCTCGTACATCAGCTATGGCGACCGGCTGATGGTGTCGACCTTCCGCGACTACGCGGCCTTTGCGGCGACCTACGAGGCATCGGCAGCCGACCCCAGCGCATCGGACCCGGCCATCGTCCGTCTCGCGCGCACGCTGACCGAGGCGGACAGCGCACCGCACGACAAAGCGAAGACGTTGTACGACTGGGTACGCAAGAACATTCGCTATGTCGCCGTCAATATTGGGCGCGGCGCGGTCGTGCCGCATCACGCCGCCGACATCCTCGCGTTGCGCTATGGCGACTGCAAGGACCACGTCGCGCTCTACGGCGCGCTGCTCGACGCCGTCGGCATACGCAACGAGCCGGCGCTGATCAACAGCGGTACGGTCTATTCGCTGCCGTCGGTGCCGGGTTTCGGCGTACTGAACCACGTCATCACATGGCTGCCGGACCTGCAACAGTATGCGGACTCCACCGCGCCGAATGTCGAGTTCGGCTACCTGCCGTCGACCGATATGGACCGGCCCACCGTGCTCGTCGAGCAACGCGTGCTCGGCCATACGCCGGCCACGGCAACGACTGCGCGCCACAGCGACCTGACCATCACCGTGGCGCCCGACGGCTCGGCAAGCTTCGTCTACCGCCTGCAGGCAACCGGCTGGGGCGCCGAGCAGGGTCGCGCGATGCTGCGCCTGCAAACGCCCGCGCAACGCGAAGAAGCGATTCAAGGGGAATTGCGCGCGGCCAACCTGAGCGGCAATGCGACGCTGTCGACCAATGCGCTCGATGCATCGGACGGTCCGCTAGTCGTCACGATGAAAGGCTCGCTCGACGATTTCGTGCTGCCCGGCGCGGCCGCGTCGATTCCGGCGCTGACGAGCTTCGTCGGCGGGTTTCAGTCCGATGCGCGTTACTGGCTCGGCGAACGGCAGCGCACGCAGCCGTTTGTCTGCCGCAACGTCGAATTGCACGAGCGCGCACGCATCGTGCTGCCCGCGAATTTCAGCGTGCTGGACATGCCCGTGGCCGCGCAAGCGGAAGACCGTTTTATCGATTTCCACTCGACCTACCGGTACGATCCGCAGGCGAACGCGATCACGATCACGCGCGACGGCAACACGCGCTTTAGCCGCGAAGTGTGCTCACCGGACGAGTTTGCGCAGATGCGCGCCGGCATCGAGACGATCGGGCGCGACGTGCGCGCGCAGGTGATCGTCAAATCGACCCTGGCCGGCGCGCGTAACGCCGATCAAGGTGTGGGCGCGGGCAACTCAAGCCTGCCGGACGGGGCGCCGCCGGCCGCGCGGAAAGTCATCGCAGAAGGGCCGTGAACCTGTTGCGCGCAGGCGCGCCGTACGACAATCGATCAAACCGGCCATAGCGGCCCTTCCTGCATCGCGCCGACCTGCTCGCGCAGTTCGAGGACGCGATCTTCCCAATAGCGCTGCGTGTTGAACCACGGAAACGCGACCGGAAAAGCCGGGTCGTTCCAGCGCCGCGCGATCCATGCCGAGTAGTGAATCAGCCGCAGCGTGCGCAGCGCTTCGATCAGATGCAACTCGCGCGGCTCGAATTCGCAGAAGTCCTCGTAGCCGGCGAGCAGGTCCGTCAACGCGCGCGATGCGTCAGCCCGTTCGCCGGGCAGCAGCAGCCACAGATCCTGCACTGCGGGACCCATCCGGCTGTCGTCGAAATCGACGAAATGCGGGCCGGCATCGGTCCATAGCACGTTGCTCGGATGGCAATCGCCATGCACGCGCAGCGTCGCGATATCGCCGGCGCGCTCGAACGCGTGTTCGACGCCCTCCAGCGCGAGATTCACAACGGTCAGCCAGGCTTCGCGCAGATTTTCCGGAATGAAGCCTTGCGCGATCAGGAAATCGCGAGGCTCGTAACCGAACGTCGCAATGTCGAGCGTGGGACGCTGCGTGTATTGTTGTGTGCGGCCCACGGCATGAATCCGCCCGATAAAGCGCCCGAGCCACTCGAGCGTGTCGCGCTGTTCGAGTTCGGGCGCCCGGCCGCCGCGCCGCTCGAAGAGCGCGAAGCGAAAACCGTCGAACGTGTGCAGCGTGCGGCCTTCGAACTCGCGCGCCGACACCGCGGGAATCTCGCGTTCGGCAAGCTCGGCGACGAATGCATGTTCTTCGAGAATCGCAGCGTCCGACCAGCGCTGCGGCCGATAAAACTTCGCGACCAGCGGTGCGCCATCCTCGACGCCGACCTGATACACGCGGTTCTCGTAACTGTTGAGCGGCAGCATGCGCCCGTCGGTGCGCGCGCCGGCGCTCATCAGCACGCTGTCGATCGCGTCGAGCATGCATTCCGGCGTTAGCCGGGCGAAGGGCACGGCTGAGCCGTCCCCGATATCCTGGGTGTCTTCGTTCATGCCCGCATTGTGCGCCGCGCCGCCGTCAAAGACGAGCGTTGCCGTAGCGTTGGCGGACGGGAAGCCCGCTGACGCGCGGCATTAACCGGCGACAACGGAGCGCGCCGGCAAATCGCAACGGCATATCACGACGACACCGCGCGGCCCGTCGGATGACGGCCGCCAACCCGCGACAATCGGCTCAGTGCAGCGGCGCGCCGGCCGGACGCACACATTCGCCGGTGTCGATCAGATCTTCCAGGAAGAAGGGTTCCGTGTTCAGTTGCAGCGACGTGCCGGGCTCACCCGCGTACCACGCCACCATGGCCATGTCGCCCAGAATGCGCATGACGATTCCGCGTGCGCCCGCAGGCACAGCGATATGCACGGATCGGACAATAGAACCGACTTGCATGATATTTCCCCGTTCTGCGTCTGCCGGCTTGGGAGGACTGCGCCGGTCAATGTGACGATAAAAAACGCTGCCTCAGTACAAAACGTTGTGCACACAACCCGAACTTCATCGGCGAGGCGACCTCATTGTTACCACATTGCCCGCATCGCCAAAAGCGGAAAAACAAGGCATATATACCACTGTTTCGATCAAATCGACTTACGAAACGCTAACTGTAACCGGCAGTAAACGGGCTCATCATAAACCGTTCGCAAGGCAACTCTCAAAATTGGACATATAGACTACGATACGCGTTATATTCCTGTCGCGCGCGGCATCCGGCCTCCTCGTCCGCGCATAAAGCCCGCTGCTTCGGCGGCGCCGTCCCCTTCGGCCCTCATCGGACCGCACCGTACATGTGGATCGTTCGTCTCGCGCTGCGGCGCCCGTATACGTTCATCGTTCTCGCCCTGCTGCTGCTCATTGTCGGGCCGCTGACGATCCTGCGCACTCCGACGGATATCTTCCCGAACATCGATATTCCGGTGCTGTCGGTGATCTGGACGTTTCAGGGCCTGCCCGCCGACGAGATGGAAAAGCGCGTCGTGCTCAACTACGAGCGCGGGTTGTCGACGACGGTCAACGATATCGAGCACGTCGAATCGACTTCGCTTTACGGCATTGCGGTCGTGAAGATCTTTTTTCAGCCGCACGCGAATATTCAGGAAGCGCTCGCGCAAGTCACCGCGTTGTCGCAATCGCAATTGCGCTCGCTGCCGCCGAGCATCACGCCGCCGAGCATTCTGCGTTACAACGCGTCGACCGTGCCGATTCTGCGGCTCGCGCTTGCATCGCCGTCGCTTACCGAGCAGGAACTGTTCGACTTCGGTAACAACTTCCTGAAGACGCAGCTCGCGACCGTGCCCGGCGCGTCGGCGCCGCTGCCGTACGGCGGCAAGCAGCGTCAGATCATGATCGACATCGATTCGCGCAAGCTGCAGGAGCGCAATCTGTCGCCGATGGATGTGGTGAACGCGGTCACCGCGCAGAATCTGATCGTGCCGACCGGCACCGCGAAAATCGGCTCGACCGAATATGCGGTCGAACTGAACGCGAGCCCGGATTCGCTCGCAGGCCTGAACAATATCCCGATCAAGACCGGCGCGAACGGCACCATCTATATTCGCGACGTCGCGCATGTGCGCGACGGCTTCCAGCCGCAAACCAATATCGTGCGCGTAAACGGCCAGCGCGCGGCACTGCTGACCATCAACAAGAGCGGCAACACGTCGACGCTCGAGATTGTCAACGACATCAAGAACATGATGCCGACGCTGCGCAATCTCGTGCCCGCGTCGATGAAAATCGATCCGGTGGCGGACCAGTCGCTGTTCGTGCGCGCGTCGGTGCAAGGCGTGTTGCGCGAAGCGCTGATCGCCGCGTGCCTGACCGGGCTGATGATCCTGCTCTTTCTCGGCAACTGGCGCGCGACGCTGATCATCGCGGTGTCGATTCCGCTGTCGATGATCACCTCGATCATCGCGCTGTCGGCGCTCGGCGAGACCATCAACATCATGACGCTCGGCGGCCTCGCGCTCGCGGTCGGCATACTGGTTGACGATGCAACCGTGGCGATCGAGAACATCAGCCATCAGCTCGAGCAGGGCAAGAACCTCGAGCAGGCGATTCTCGACGGCGCGCAGCAGATCGCGGTGCCGACGCTGGTGTCGACGCTGTCCATCTGCATCGTGTTCGTGCCGATGTTCCTGCTGTCGGGCGTCGCGCACTATCTGTTCATTCCGCTCGCCGAAGCGGTCGTATTCGCGATGCTCGCGTCGTACTTCTTTTCGCGCACGCTCGTGCCGACGCTCGCGAAATATCTGCTGCGCCATCACCATAAGGCAGCCGACCTGCACCACGCGCCCACCCCGACGCGCAACCCGTTCATGCGCGTGCATCTCGCGTTCGAGCGGGGCTTTGCGAATCTGCGCGAGCGCTACCGGCGCTTTCTCGAAGCGCGCGTCGCGAAGCCCGGTCTGTTCGTGAGCGGGTTTCTGCTTTGCTGCCTTCTGTCGCTGCTGCTGATTCCGTTTCTCGGCCGCGACTTCTTTCCATCGGTCGACGCCGGAACGATCGCGCTGCACCTGCGCGCGAAAACCGGCATGCGCGTCGAGGAAACCGCGGTGCTCACCGATCGCATCGACGGACGGATCCGCCAGCTGATTCCGCCCGACGAGCTGCACTCGGTCATCGACAACATCGGCCTGCCGGTGTCGGGCATCAACCTGTCATACAGCAACACCGGCACGATCGGCACCTCGGACGCGGATGTACTGATCACGCTGAACGAAGATCATCATCCGACCGCCGACTATGTGCGCAAACTGCGCCGCACACTGTCGGACGAGTTCCCGGGCGTGCAGTTCTCGTTCCTGCCGGCCGATATTGTCAGCCAGACGCTCAACTTCGGGATGCCGTCGCCCATCGACATTCAGATTGTCGGACGCAACGTGCAGGCCAATCGCACATTCGCCGCGAACCTGCTGAACAGGCTGCGCAACATACCGGGCCTCGCCGATGCACGCATCCAGCAGCCCGCCGACCTGCCGCGCATCTTTATCGACGTCGACCGCACGCGCGCGCAGCAAGCCGGCTTCACGCAGCGCGACGTCGCGAGCAACCTGCTCATCACGCTGTCCGGCAGCCAGCAAACCACGCCGACGTTCTGGCTCAATCCGCGCAATGGCGTGAGCTACAACGTGATTACCGAGGCGCCGCAGTACACGATGGATTCGCTGCAGTCGCTTGCAAACATTCCGCTCAACGCGAACGGCCACACCAATATTCTCGGCGCGCTTTCGACGATGCGGCGCGAAGCCGGCAACGCGGTGCTCACGCACTACAACGCGCAAACCACGATCGACATCTACGGCACGGCCGACGGCCGGGATCTCGGCGCGGTGTCCGACGATATCAACAAGATCATCGAAGCGTCGAAGGCGGATCTGCCGCAGGGCTCGACGATCCAGGTGCGCGGCCAGGTTCAGACCATGAACGACTCGTTCAGCGGCCTGCTGACGGGCCTGCTGTTCGCGATCGTGCTGGTGTATCTGCTAATTGTCGTGAACTTCCAGTCGTGGCTCGATCCGTTCATCATCATCACCGCACTGCCCGGTGCCCTCGCGGGCATCGTCTGGATACTGTTCCTCACGCATACGACACTGTCCATTCCGGCGCTGACCGGCGCGATCATGTGTATCGGCATCGCGACCGCGAACTCGATTCTGGTGGTGAGCTTTGCGCGCGAACAGTTGCTCGAGCATGGCGACGCGGTGCGCGCGGCCATCGAAGCGGGCTTCACGCGTTTCCGCCCGGTGCTGATGACGGCGCTGGCGATGGTGATCGGCATGGTGCCGATGGCGATCGGCCTCGGCGAAGGCGGCGAACAGAATGCACCGCTCGGCCGCGCGGTGATCGGCGGTCTCGCGATCGGCACGCTCGCGACGCTAGTGTTCGTGCCGGTCGTGTTCTCGATGATTTACCGGCGGCTTGCCGAGCGGCGGCAGCGGGCCGCCGCGCACGTCGTATCGAGGCCGTGATGCGCGCAAGCGCGATGCCGTTGATTATGGAGCGTTGATGGAAGGGAAGCCTCTTGATGAATCCGCGGTCACCCGCGGCGCGCCGCCGGCGGCAACGACGCGGCGCGCGCGCTGGATTGCCGTGCTCGCGGTCATCGTCGTACTCGCGCTGGCGGCGCAGGGCATCTGGTCGCGCCGCGACGCGCACGCGTCGCTCGAGCGCGATGCCGAGCATGCGGCGAGGCTGGCCGTCGAAGTCGTGCATCCGGAAAAATCGAGTGCGGCGCTCGATCTGGTCCTGCCCGGCAACGTGCAGGCTTATCTCGACACGCCGATCTACGCGCGCACGAACGGGTATCTGCGAAAGTGGTACGCCGATATCGGCAGCCATGTGAAGGCCGGCCAGCTGCTCGCCGAAATCGATACCCCGGAAGTCGACGACCAGTTGCGCGCCGCGCGCGCGGACGTCACGAACGCGGAAGCGAACTATGCGCTCGCGAAGACCACCGCGGACCGCTGGACCGACATGCTGAAGACGAAGTCGGTGTCGAAGCAGGAGACCGACGAAAAGGTCGGCGACATGCTCGCGAAGAAGGGCACGCTCGATGCGGCGCGCTTCAACGTCGCGCGGCTCGAGAAGACGCAGTCGTTCCAGAAAGTCTATGCGCCGTTCGACGGCATCGTCACCGCGCGCAATGTCGACGTCGGCGCGCTGATCGACGCGGGCAGCGCCGGCGGCCCGGCGAAGGAACTGTTTCATGTCGCACAGGCGGACCGGCTGCGCGTGTATGTGAACGTGCCGCAAGCGTATTCGCAGCAGATCCATTCCGGCGAAGGCGCCTATCTGACGCTCACGGAGACGCCCGGCAAGCACTACCCGGGCAGCGTCGCGCGCACATCCGGCGCGGTGGATCCGACGCAGCGGACCATGCTCGTCGAAGTCTCGGTCGACAACCGCAACGGGGATTTGCTGCCGGGCGCGTACGCGCAGGTGCATTTCGCGCTGAGTTCGCAGGCGACGCCGTACACGCTGCCCGGCAACACGCTGCTGTTCCGCCCGGACGGCGTGAAGGTCGCAACCGTCGACGAACAGCAGCGCGTGCGGCTCGTGAAAGTGTCGCTCGGCACCGACTACGGCACACGCGTCGCGATCGCATCGGGTCTGGCGGGCAATGAGCAGGTCATTCTGAATCCGCAGGACTCGATCGTCGACGGTGCGCCGGTGCGCATCATGCAAGCGAAGGCCGAGGGCGCCGCGCAGCCCGCCAGCGGTGCGGCGAGCGGCGCCGCGAACGCGCAAGCGGCGGCGGGGTAACGGCGCATGCGTGATGTTCGTCCGCGCCCGCGCGCACTCGCTACGATCGCCGCGTCGGTTCGCCGTCGAGCCGGCAGTGTCGCCGGCGCCAGGCCAACCACCGGCGCGACGGCGGTGCTTGCCGCGGCGGCCGCGGCTGCGCTGCTGGGCGCCTGCACGCTCGGGCCCGACTACGTGCGTCCCGCCGCGCCGACAACCGCAAGCTACAAGGAGCTCGAAGGCACCGGCTGGAAGTCCGCCGAGCCCGCCGATACGCAATTGCGCGGCGCATGGTGGGAGGTTTATCAGGATCCCGCACTGAATGCGCTCGAAGAACAGGTGGCGAGCGCGAACCAGAACGTGAAGGCCGCCGAGGCGCGCTTCCGTTCGGCGCGCGCGGCCGTGGCCGGCTTTCGTTCGCAATTCTTCCCGGTCGTGTCGTACAACGGCGGTTTCTCGCGCGCGCGATCGTCGGAAAACATCGAATTCAAATCGACTGCGGGCAAGACGCTGAACGACTACCTGGTCGGCGCGGACGCGACGTGGGAACCGGACCTGTGGGGCCGCGTATCGCGCAGCGTCGAAGGCGCGAAGGCCAACGCGCAGGCGAGCGCCGCCGACGTGCAGAGCATGCTGCTGTCGATCCAGGCCGAGATCGCGACCGACTACTTCGAACTGCGCGGCATCGACCGCGAACAGCAACTGCTCACCGATACGATCGGCGCATACAAGGACGCGGTCGAACTGACGCAGAACCGGCTGAACGGCGGCATCGCGACCGACGCGGATGTCGCGCAGGCGCAAACGCAACTGCGCACCACGCAGGCCCAGCAGATCGATCTCGGCGTGCAGCGCGCGCAGCTCGAACACGCGATCGCGATCCTGACCGGCCAGCCGCCCGCGACCTTCTCGCTGCCGGTTGCGCCGCTCGATGCGGTGCCGGTAGTCGCGCCGACCGGCGTGCCGTCGGCGCTGCTCGAGCGGCGCCCGGATATCGCGTCGGCGGAACGGCAGATGGTCAACACCAACGCGCAGATCGGCGTCGCGAAAGCCGCGTTTTTCCCGAATCTGTTTCTGTCGGTCACCGGCGGTCTCGAAGCCACCAACTACAGCCAGTGGCTTCTCGCGCCGAGCCGCTTCTGGTCGCTCGGACCTTCGGTCGCGGGCACGCTGCTCGACTTCGGCGCGCGTTCCGCGCAGAAGGAAGAGGCGCAGGCAGGCTACGACGAGAGCGTCGCGCTGTACCGGCAAACGGTGCTGGACGCGTTCGGCCAGGTCGAAGACAACCTCGCCGCGCTGCGCGTGCTCGAACAGGAAGCCCATGCGCAGGACGAAGCGGTGTCCGCGGCCGAGCGCTCGCTCGCAATCCTCTACGACCGCTATAAGAATGGCGCGATCACGTATCTCGACGTGGTCGTTGCGCAGACCACCGCGCTCACGAACGAAGTGCAGGCGGTCTCGATCGCGCGCCGCCGGATGGCCGCGAGCGTCGCGCTGATCAAGGCGCTGGGCGGCGGCTGGGACGTGTCGCAACTGCCCACCGACGAGCAGATCGTCCATCCGCCGGACGCCGACGACAAACCCGCGGCGAGCGCGCCACACGTGCCGCGCGGTTAGCGACGCGACGGTTCCGCCACGCCGCGGTCTCTCGCGTGGTCTCCGGTGGTCTCCGGTGGTCTCACGTGGCCGGCACGGCTCCGGCTTGCGCCGCGCACCCGATATGCGCCGCGCGCCTCGCCTGAGCGACCAGTTCACGTGTATGTTCCTGCACGTTTCAATGACGTGAAACGAATGATCGGCGTATCGTTTACGTTTCGCAGGTTTTCAGGGAGATTCCGTTCGTGACCGCACCGCCGGAATGCAAGCGGGGCTCGGCTTCGGCTGTTCCTTCTTCGTCTGCTTCTTCATCTGCTTCTTCGTCTGCCACGTCCCCCTCTCCATCCGGCATTCCGTTCCTCGAGCGCGGTACACGCGCTTACTGGCGAGCCAGCCTGGCATTGCTGTTCGCCGGCTATGCGACGTTTTCCCTGCTCTATTGCGTGCAGCCGCTGCTGCCGGCCTTTTCGGCGAGCTTTGGCGTGAGTCCTGCGCAAAGCAGTCTGTCGTTGTCGCTGACCACCGCGATGCTCGCTTTCGCGATTTTCGTGGCCGGATTCGTCTCTGAAGGATGGAGCCGGCACAAGCTGATGACCGCATCGCTCACCGCATCGGCGCTGCTGACACTCGCGGTGGCCTTCACGCCGCATTGGGGAGCGCTGCTGTTGTTGCGTGCGCTCGAAGGCATCGCGCTAGGCGGCGTGCCGGCGGTCGCGATGGCGTATCTCGCGGAAGAAGTTCATCCGGATGGCCTCGGGCTCGCGATGGGCCTCTATGTCGGGGGCACCGCGATTGGCGGAATGGCCGGGCGCGTGATCACCGGCATCGTCGCGGATCTGTTTTCATGGCGCGTGTCGATCGGCACGATCGGCGTGCTCGGTATTCTGGCGATGCTCGCCTTTCGCGCACTGCTGCCGCCGTCCCGCCATTTCGTGCCCCGTCGCGGCCTGAGCTTCGCGCATCATCGCGGCGCGCTGCTCAAGCAGTTCGCGCGGCCGGGCCTGCGTCTGCTGTTCCTGATGGGTTTCGTGCTGATGGGCAGCTTCGTCACGCTGTACAACTACATCGGCTACCGTCTGCTCGCGCCGCCGTTCAATCTGAGCCAGACCGCGATCGGCAGCATCTTCGTCGTCTATCTGACCGGCGTCGTCGCGTCGCCGTGGTCCGGCCGCATGGCCGACACCTTCGGCCGCGCGCGCGTGCTGAGCGGCGCGCTCGTGCTGATGCTGATCGGCGTTGCATTGACGATGCTGCATTCGCTCACGGCTATCGCGGGCGGCATCGCGTGCTTCACGTTCGGCTTTTTCGCGGGTCACGCGGTGGCGAGCGGCTGGGTCGGGCGTCTCGCCAAAGAAGCGAAGGGGCAAGCCGCGGCACTTTATCTGCTCGCGTATTACCTGGGTTCGAGCATCGTCGGCTCGTACGGCGGGCATGTCTGGACCTCGCACGCATGGAACGGCGTCGCGGGACTCGTGACGTCGCTGCTGCTGATCGGCATCGCAGGCGCGTCACGGCTGCGGAGTCAGGAGCGCGCCGGCAACGCGTAAGCGATGCCGGCCGCGTGTGCGCCAAACCACCCAAGCGGGCATCAACACGCATATTCAGAAAGCTCGACGTAAGCGTGCGTCACGCTTTTCGCGAGCTTGCGAGAACCTCGCGAAAAACCGCTCAGCCCCGCCCGGTTTGACTTTGCAGCCGACGCGAAGGCACGTTGCGGACGCTCGCGAGCTACTTCGGCATCCGCAACGTCACCTATACTCAAATCGAGCGTTGCAGCGGCATCATCACTACAAGAACGACCGCGCGGCCGCTCGATTCGCCGCACCATTCCGGCCAGACGCTGAAGCGCCCATCCGGCGATGACGGCAATAATGGAAGGAGACAAACATGACCTATTTCACAGTGAGTGATTTCATTCTGGTCATTCCGATGGCGCTGGCCGGCGCGCTTTTTCTCGGCGCTTTGCCATGCAACTCGGCACTCAAGCATAACTCGCTGCGGGTATTGGGCGCGCTGCTAGGCGTGATGTTCGCGGTGGTGCTGGTCGAAGGTCTGCCCGCGCTCGTGTAGCGGCGCGCAGATAGTCGGGTCTCCAGAACGTAAAAAAGCCGCCTGACGGCGGCTTGCCTCGCAATCGGGTCAAGCGGACCAGGTGGACGAGGTGGACGAATCACATCGTCCGGGCGGCTGCGCGCTCAGACGCGCTGGTCCGTCGACGGCTTCTCCCACAGATTCACCCCACCTTCGGTCGCATAGCGATCGATCTCCGCGAGTTCGTCCTTCGTGAACGACAGGTTGGCCAGTGCGCCGACATTTTCGCGCACCTGTTGCGGCTTGCTCGCGCCGATCAGCACCGACGTCACGCGCGGGTCGCGCAGCGCCCAGGCGAGCGCCATCTGCGCGAGACTCTGGCCGCGGCGCTGCGCGATCTCGTTCAGCTTGCGGATGTGTTCGAGGTTTTGCTCATTCAGATGCTCGCGGTTGAACGAGTCGCCGCCCGCCTTGTTGATGCGCGCATCCGCCGGGATGCCGTTCACGTACTTGCCGGTCAGCAGACCCTGCGCGAGCGGCGTGAACGCGATCGTGCCGGCGCCTGCTTCTTCGAGCGTATCGAGCAGGCCGTGCTCGATCCAGCGGTTCAGCATGTTGTACGCCGGTTGATGAATCAGCAGCGGAACCTTGTACTCGCGCAACAGCGCGACCATCTCGCGGGTCTTCGCCGCCGAATACGACGAGATGCCGATGTACAGCGCCTTGCCTTGCTGCACGGCCGTGGCGAGTGCGCTTGCGGTTTCCTCGAGCGGCGTGTCCGCGTCGAAGCGATGCGAGTAGAAGATATCGACGTAGTCGAGCCCCATCCGCTGGAGGCTCTGATCGAGGCTCGCAAGCACGTACTTGCGCGAACCGCCGCCCTGGCCGTACGGACCCGGCCACATGTCCCAGCCGGCCTTCGACGAAATCAGCAGTTCGTCGCGGTAGGGCTTGAAGTCTTCCTTGAAGAGACGCCCGAAGTTGATCTCCGCGCTGCCGTACGGCGGCCCGTAGTTGTTCGCGAGATCGAAGTGCGTGACACCGAGGTCGAACGACGTGCGCAGGATTTCACGCTGCGTCGAAAGCGGCGTCGTGTCGCCGAAGTTGTGCCACAAACCGAGCGACAGCGCCGGCAGCTTGAGGCCGGACTTGCCGCAAACGCGGTATTGCATGTCGGAATAGCGTGCTGAAGCTGCTTCGTAAGCCATGGCTCGAATCCTTGATTCTTGATGAAAACCGCTGGAAGACTTCGGGGGAGCGCGGCATCGCATGTGCGATGCGCCAATCGTATTCGTACGAAAGTTCGTACGACGAATGCGTTATGGTAGCCAATCGGTGCGCGTGCTGCATGTGCATCGCGCGCCGGCCCACACTGCGGGATCAGGCAGAATGACGCGCGCCGGCACCGCTTGTCCATGCAACGTGGCCGGCCGCAAACATCGACTTCAAGATAACTACTGCAGGGAGAACTTTGCAATGACCAAGGCGGTTTCAGTTGCGTTGCTCGTCGGCGGCATCGTGCTGCTGTATTTCGGCGGACAGTCGTTTCACTCGTTCAGCAATGACGTCTCGCGCGTATTCACCGGCGCGCCGACCAACAAGACGATCTGGCTGCTGGCCGGCGGCGTGGTCGCGACCATTGCCGGGCTGGTCGGGCTGACGCTGTCGGGCAAACGCTAGGAGCGGGAAACCGGCGCGCGGAACGCGCGCCACATGGCGCGGTGGTTTCTTTTTACGTGCTTTGTGTGACTTGTGAATATGCGCAAGCCACAGCGTTTATGAATGACTTGGTGTGCGCCCGCGAAGCGGCCCGGTACGCTGCATGCGACCCGCGCATGCGCGCGGATGACCGTGTCGCCGTGTTGCCGGCAACGAATCAGAACGCCACTTCCGGCATCGACGCCGAACGCGAACCCGGCAACGGCACATTGCTCGCACCGTGATAAGTGAACACGAGCGAAAATTTCACATCGTTCGTCAGGTTCTTGCCGGCCGAATGCAGCGTGTTGCAGTGGAAAAATACGACGTCTCCGGCATTCAGCTCCGGCGACACTGCGGTCTGAATCACCGCCTGGTTTTCCGGCAGATCGGAGCGGAAGAATTTTGCGTCGTCGAAACGACCGGACGTGAGCGCGGTGGTATGCGATCCCGGCACCAGCCACAACGCGCCGTTATCGACCGTCTCGCGGCCCAGCGCGAACCACACCGACACCAGATCGTCACGCTCGAACGACCAGTAACGCGCGTCACGGTGCCAGCCGGTCAGGCTGCCGTATGCAGGGTGCTTGGTCATCATGCAGTTGTGGTGCGCGCGTGACAGACGCGGCTCCTCGCCGAAATACAGTTCCATCCACCCGCGGATATCGGGAGACGTGGCCGATTCGCGAAAGAGCGCGTGGCGCGCGTAGGCGTCGAGCAGCCGCCGCACCGTATGCCCACCGGGCGCGTGCTTCGAATCGGGCGCGCCCGGATAGCGCAGGTCTGCCTCGAATTCGAGCGGCGCGGCCGCAGCGGCGAGTTGCTGTTGCGCGACCTGCTTCAGTTCGCCGCAGCGCTCGGGCGACACGAGACCCGGCACGATCACGAAACCTTGCTCGCGCAGCACTTCTACCTGTTCTTTCTTCGATTGAACCGACATGGATGTTTCCGGTTGCGTTCGACTGCCGAAACTCGATTGTAAAACGCGCCGGATCGAGTGGGGCAGTATCGGATGAGGGCATGCCGCACGTTGCGGATGCAACAATGCACATCATTCGACGCGTCGCACAGTGAAGGACGCGATCGGTGTGCGGCAGGAGACCGGTCAGCGACAGGCCGAACGTGTCTTTCGCAGCGTAGCGGGACTGGCCGCAAGGGTAAAAACCCGACTTCCGGCCGTCATCGATCGCGTGTAGCCTGCACGCATGTCGATTGCAATCATCGATTCGTCTTTGCGCGCGCGGCCATACAGGGCCGTCGGCGCGGTCTTTCATCATTCGTCAGGCTTTTGCGACCGGAGCGCCCGCGCCCGCCTTTGCATTGTCATGCTGGCACGGTTGCTGCACTGTCCGTGCGCGCACCCTACCGCCTGAAACACACGCTAATGCATACATTTCTGAGCACCCGACTCACGCGCGCCGCACTCACGGCCGCACGCCCTGCGCGCCGCCGTGTCGTGCGCGCGCTGCGGCATCACTCGGCGCGCACCCGCGCGCTCGCCGAACAATGGCGCGATGCCAGCCCCGTCGACAGCGTTCGCACGTGGTTTCGCACCTTCTTTTCGACACTGGGAATGCAGCGCGCATCGCGCCGCTTCTCGCTACGCTCGCTGCTGTCGCGCCGGCCGATGCCGCTGCGTATCACCGCTGGCGCAGGCGGACCGAATGCCGTGCGCGCGCAGCAGGTCACGCACGGCACGAGCCGCCGGCCACGCCGCACATCGACGACCAGTACTGGCTGGTTCGTGTTCGCCCACTAGTTTTCGTTCGTTCACCATCCGTTCGCGTCGCGCGCTCGAGCACGCATCTGCGCTGCTGACGCCCGCTTGCCGTGCACGGCGTGAGCAATCGGCTGCGCGCCGCCGATGCCGACCGGATCGTCCGTCATAACGTCGGACGTAAACGACAACACCCTGCAAGCGCGTTACGCCTGCAGGGTGCATGAGAACAGCTTCGGAATAACCTCGGCGGACCCGGGTTCGCTTCGCCGCGATGCACCGCAAGTGCATTCGTCGCGAAGCGAAACCGTCGAGCCGGACCTGCGCCGTTACGCGATCGCCACAACCGGCTCGGTGCCGGCGGCTTCGGCCAGCGCGAGCGCCTTGTCGGTCGCTTCCCACGAGAATTCCGGCTCTTCGCGGCCGAAGTGGCCATAAGCCGCAGTCTTCTCATAGATCGGACGCAGCAGATCGAGCATCTGGATGATGCCCTTCGGACGCAGGTCGAAGTGCTCGAGCACGAGACGCTGAATGGTCGCATCGGACACGCGGCCCGTGCCGAACGTGTTGACCATCACCGACGTCGGCTGCGCCACGCCGATCGCGTAGGAAACCTGAATCAGCGCACGCGAGGCGAGGCCCGCCGCGACGATGTTCTTCGCGACATAGCGGCCCGCATACGCGGCCGAACGGTCGACCTTCGACGGATCCTTGCCCGAGAACGCGCCGCCGCCGTGCGGAGCCGCGCCGCCGTACGTATCGACGATGATCTTGCGGCCGGTCAGACCGCAATCGCCTTGCGGACCACCGATCACGAAACGGCCGGTCGGGTTCACGAGGTACTTGATGTCGCCTTTGATCAGATCGGCCGGCAGCGTCGGCTTGATCACTTCTTCGATCACCGCTTCGCGCAGCGTCGACAGTTCGATTTCCGGTGCATGCTGGGTGGACAGCACGACGGTGTCGATCGAATGCGGCTTGCCGTCGACGTAACGGACCGTGACCTGCGACTTCGCATCCGGACGCAGCCACGGCAGACGGCCGTCGCGGCGCAGATTCGCCTGGCGTTCGACAAGGCGGTGCGACAGGTGGATCGGCAGCGGCATCAGTTCCGGCGTTTCCTCGCACGCGTAGCCGAACATCAGGCCCTGGTCGCCCGCGCCCTGATCGAGGTTGTTGTCGTGCGCGCGGTCCACGCCTTGCGCGATGTCCGGCGACTGCTTGTCGTACGCGACGAGCACCGCGCAACCGCGGTAGTCGATGCCGTAATCGGTGTTGTCGTAGCCGATGCGCTTGATGGTTTCGCGCGCGACCTGGATGTAGTCGACGTTGGCCGTCGTGGTGATTTCACCGGCCAGCACGACGAGACCCGTGTTGCACAGCGTTTCAGCCGCTACGCGCGAGTATTTGTCCTGCGCGAGGATCGCATCGAGAATCGCGTCGGAGATTTGGTCCGCGACCTTGTCGGGATGGCCTTCGGAAACGGATTCGGAGGTGAAGAGAAAGTCATTTGCCACGTTACAGACTCCTTGTTATGTGGATACGGTTGAGTTTCACGTAGCCAACTTCTTGAGTCTGAAGCGGCGACGCTTTAGCGGATTTCCCTTCCGGCTGCGCTACCCGACGACCTGTTCAATTGCTCCAGATCGACGGAAATAAAGCGCTTCCGGCTTCGCCCCGCAAGTTGTCTATTAACTCGGCGAAGCCCGTATTATAGCGACTTCTTCCAATCGCCACAGAGTAACCACGCGTGCCGTATTCCTATCCGCCCCCCGTCCAGCCGCGCCGCGCGCGCTCCTTCGCAGGTCCGCGTCGAGGAATCGCATGCTGAGCCGCCTCGGGCCGAAGCTGGCCATCGGGCTGCTCAAGTTGTTCGCGCTGCTGCCTTACGGGTTCGTTGCGCGACTGGGCGACGGCCTTGGCTGGCTGCTCTACCAGATTCCGAGCCGGCGCCGGCGCATCGTCCATATCAACCTGAAGCTGTGCTTTCCGGAATGGAGCGACGAGGTTCGCGAAGATATCGCGCAGAAGCATTTTCGCCATGCGATCCGCAGCTATCTGGAGCGCAGCGTCCAGTGGTTCGGTTCGGCGAAAAAGCTCGAAAAGCTGGTGCAGCTCGATAGCGAAATCGACCTGACCGATCCGAACTTGCCGCCGACGCTCTTTCTCGGCTTCCACTTCGTCGGTATCGAGGCGGGCTCGATTTTCCTCAATTACTCGCTGCGGCGGCCGTGCGGCTCGCTTTATCAGCCGATGTCGAATCCGGAACTCGAAGCGGTCGCGAAAGCGGCGCGCGGCCGCTTCGACGCGGAAATGGCAAGCCGCGCGGACAGCGCGCGCGTGGTGCTGCGCTGGCTGCGCGAGCGCAAACCGGTGATGCTCGGCGCCGATATGGACTACGGCATGCGCAATTCGACGTTCGTGCCGTTCTTCGGCGTGCCGACCTGCACGCTGACCGCCGTCGGCCGGCTGGCGAAGGTCGGGCGCGCGCAGGTGGTGCCGTTCATCGGCGAGGTGCTGCCGAACTACAAAGGCTACCGGCTGAGGGTGTTCAAGCCGTGGGACCACTATCCGAGCGGCGATGACGAGGCCGACGCGCGCCGCATGAACGCGTTCCTCGAGGAGCAGATTCCGCGCATGCCCGAGCAGTATTACTGGGTGCACAAGCGCTTCAAGACTCGTCCGCCGGGCGAGCCGGGGTTTTATTGAACGGGCGGCGGCGAGCGGCGGTTCGGCGAGGTTCGCCCTCGTTCATCCTCCGGATCTCAGACCGGATTGCGCCGGGAAATGGTGCGGGAAATGGTGCGGGAAATGGCGCGGGAAATGGCGCGGGAAACGATGCGCGAGGCTGCACGCCCAGCCGTACGTGAAACCGCACGTAAAACCCCGCAACGGACCACGCGCCGCATGCGCGCCAGATGGACGCCGTGCCGGCGCGCCGGCCTGCGGCGCCACGCGACATACGGCAGGACTTCCGAGGTCACTTACAATAGCGGCATGAAACTGAAATTCACCAAGATGCACGGCGCGGGCAACGACTTCGTCGTGCTCGACGGCTATACGCGGCCAGTCAATCTGAGCGCCGCGCAGGTGCGCGCGCTCGCGAACCGTCATTTCGGCGTCGGCGCGGACCAGCTGCTGCTGGTCGAAAAGCCGACCGTCGACGGCGTCGATTTCCGCTATCGCATCTTCAATTGCGACGGCGGCGAGGTCGAGCATTGCGGCAACGGCGCGCGCTGCTTCGTCAAGTTCGTGCGCGACACGGGCCTCACCGATCAACGCAGCGTACGCGTGCAGGTGCAAAACGGCGTGCTCACGTTGACCATGCTTGAAAACGGCGACGTCACCGTCGATATGGGCACGCCAATATTCGAGCCTGCCCGGGTGCCGTTCGATGCGAGCGGCCTCGACGGCCGCCGCGAAGGCGCCGACACGCTGTGGCCGCTCGACGTAAGCGGCGCAATCCGCTGGGTGTCGGTGGTATCGATGGGCAATCCGCACGCGGTGCAGGTGGTCGACGATGTCGAAGCGTTCCCGGTCGGCGTCGACGGCCCGCTCATCGAAACGCATGTGCGCTTTCCGCAACGCGTCAACGCGGGCTTCATGCAGATCGTCTCGCGTCACGAGATCAGACTGCGCGTCCATGAACGCGGCGCCGGCGAGACGCTCGCGTGCGGCACCGGCGCGTGCGCGGCGGTCGCCGCCGGCATCCGGCGCGGCTTGCTGGATACGCCGGTCACCGTGCACACTCACGGCGGCGTGCTGACCATCTCGTGGGCCGGCGGCGACGCGGCGCTGTCGATGGCGGGGCCGGCCGCAACGGTGTTCGAGGGCGAGATCGAGCTCGCCGACTGATTATTTGACCGCCGCGCGGCGCCAACGCTTGTGCGGCTTTTTGGCTGAAACCATGAACGATCGCGAAGTCGCCGACTACCTGCTCGCTAACCCCGAATTCTTCGCGGATCACGCGGAACTGCTTGCGACGGTCCGTCTTGCGAACCCGCACGGCAAGGCCGCGGTGTCGCTGCAGGAACGGCAGATGGAAATGCTGCGCGACAAGAACAAGCTGCTCGAGCGGCGCCTTGCCGAACTGCTGCGCTACGGTCACGAGAACGACAGCATCTCGGCCAAGTTCAATCGCTGGACCGCGCGCGTGATGGCCGCGCGCGATCCGTACGCGCTGCCGCGCACCATTTCATACGGCTTGCGTGAGGTGTTCGACGTGCCGCAGACCGCGCTGCGCGTCTGGGACGTCGCGGAGCCGTACCTGCAAGCGGATTTCACGCGCCAGGTCGGTGAGGAAGTGCGCATTTTCGCCGCCAGCCTCGCCACCCCGTATTGCGGCGCCAACAGCGGGTTCGAAGCCGCGCAGTGGCTGGCGACAACGGCCGCGTCGGGTGAAGCGTCGGGCGCCGTCGAAGCAGGCAATGGAGCAAACGGGGCGAACGGCGCAAGCGGTGGCGCAAGCAGTGCGGGCGGTGGCGCAGGCGGCGACGCGATCGAATCGATCTCGCTGATCGCGCTGCGCGACCCGGAACGCGATGAAACCGGCAACGTGTTCGGGCTGCTCGTGATGGGTTCGCCCGATCCGCGGCGCTTTCACGATGGCATGGCGACCGACTTTCTGACGCAGATCGGCACGCTCGCCAGCGCGGCGCTGAGCCGGCTGCTGCCGCGCTGATCGTGCGCCGGCCATGCGTTCACGTGCCTGCGATGCGCCGCCGCGCGCACGCTGACGGAATGTTCGCATCGTGACGCTCGCCGACCCGGTCGCCGCCTATCTGTCGGGTCTCGAGCACGAGCGGCGGCTGTCCGCGCATACGCTGCGCGGCTATACGCATGAGCTCGACGAGCTGAAGAAACTGGCAAACGGCCGCCCGCTCGAAAGCCTGAGCGCCACCGATATTCGCGGCGCCGTGGTGCGCGCGCATGCGGCCGGCCTGACCGCACGCTCTATCGCGCATCGGTTGTCCGCGTGGCGCGCGTTCTATCGCTGGCTCGCGGGGCGCGTCGCGCTGCCGGCCAATCCGGTCGCGACGGTCCGCGCGCCGAAGCAGGCAAAGACGCTGCCGAAGGCGCTGTCGGTCGACGATACGCACCGGCTGATGGAAGCGCCGGTTGCGGAAAACGCCGAAGCGCTGCGCGATCACGCGATGCTCGAACTGTTCTATTCATCGGGCTTGCGTCTCGCGGAACTGGTCGGCCTCGATGTCCAGTTCGCGGATGCCGACGGCCATCGTTCAGTGGGCTGGCTCAAGCTCGACGCGGCCGAGGTCGAAGTGCTCGGCAAGGGCAATCGCCGGCGGGTCGTGCCGGTCGGCAGCAAGGCGCTCGACGCGTTGCGCGCGTGGCTCGCGGTGCGTGGCGAGTTCGTCCGGCTGGACCCGCATCCGCTGTTCCTTTCGGCGCGGGGCAAGCGGATGTCGCCGAATGCGGTGCGCGAACGCGTGAAGCGCGTGGCGCTGACGGCCGGCATTCCCGCGAACGTGCATCCGCACGTGCTGCGCCACTCGTTCGCGACGCATGTGCTGCAGTCGAGTGGCGATCTGCGCGCGGTGCAGGAGCTGCTCGGCCACGCGAGCATCACGGCAACCCAGGTCTATACGTCGCTCGATTTCCAGCATCTCGCGAAGGTCTACGATCAGGCGCATCCGCGAGCGAAGAAGCGGGACTAGCGGATGGCGGGCGCGGATGCAGATGCAGATGCCGATGCAGATGCAGATGCAGATGCAGATGCAAGCGCGAAAGTGGATGCGGATGCGGGCGAAGCGTACCGTCGACGCGACGTAGCCAGTTGATACGCTGTGCCGCCGCTTCACGGGCGCGCGGATTTCGGCGAGCACATAAGACGACAACGCGAACTGACTGCAACCGCGAGCGATATCGGAAGCGCCGTCGTCCTATTTCGCCCTGCAAGCGCTGCGCTTCGCGACGCACTCGCGCAGTGTCGCGGCGCGCCGCCGACCCTTGTCCACCGTGAGTCGCCATAAGCCGGCATGACGGCATGCTTCGCACCAATGCGGCTACGATACGAGCTTTTTCGCCGGCCATTCTGACCATTTCCAACAGGCCTGAACGCCTGAAGCCGTGCCCCAACGGCCCATTGTTCTGCTGAATACTCAACTTTCATGAATACCGTCACGCTGAAACCGTCGAAGGAAAAATCGCTGTTGCGCCGCCATCCGTGGGTTTATGCAAACGCGATCGACCGGGTCGACGGCAAGCCGGGCGTCGGCGCCACCGTGCTCGTGCGCGCGCACGACGGCCGCTTTCTCGCGCGCGCCGCGTGGAGCCCGCATTCGCAGATCCGCGCACGCGCCTGGAGCTTCGATGAAACCGAGCCGATCGATCACGCGTTCTTCAAGCGCCGCGTGCAACGCGCGCTCGCGCACCGGCAAGCGATGGTGCGCGACACCGGCGCGGTACGGCTGGTTTTCGGCGAAGCGGACGGCTTGCCGGGCCTGATCGTCGACTACTACGTCGCCGACGATGAAACCGCGCGCGGCCAGCTGGTCTGCCAGTTCATGGCGGCGGGCGTCGAAGCGTGGAAGGATGCGATCGTCGCCGCGCTGACCGGTGTGACCGGCTGCCCGAACATCTACGAGCGCTCGGATGTGTCGATCCGCGACAAGGAAGGGCTCGAGCCGATCACCGGCGTGCTGGCCGGCGACGCGCCGCCCGACACGCTGATTGCGAGCGAAAACGGCGTGCGGTACCACGTCGATGTGCGCAATGGCCACAAAACCGGCTTCTACGTCGACCAGCGTGACAACCGCGCGCTGGTTCAGCAGTACGCCGGCGAGCGCGACGTGCTGAACTGCTTCTGCTACACCGGCGGCTTTTCGCTCGCGGCGCTCAAAGGCGGCGCGAAGCGCGTCGTGTCGATCGATTCGTCGGGCGAAGCGCTCGCGCTCGCGCAGCAAAACGTGGTCGCCAACGGCTTCGATGCCGCGCGCGCGACGTGGCTCGACGCCGATGCGTTCAAGACGCTGCGGCGCCTCGCCGACGACGGCGAGCGCTTCGACCTGATCGTGCTGGACCCGCCGAAGTTCGCGCCGTCGCGCGAGCACGTCGACCGGGCGGCGCGCGCCTACAAGGACATCAACCTGAGCGGCTTCCGGCTGCTGCGTCCGGGCGGGCTGCTGTTCACGTACTCGTGCTCAGGCGCGATCGATGCTGATCTGTTCCAGAAGATCGTCGCGGGCGCGGCGGCGGATGCGCGCGTCGACGCGCGGATTCTGAAGCGCCTCGGCGCCGGCGTCGATCATCCGCTGCTCACGGCCTTCCCGGAAGGCGAATACCTGAAAGGCCTATTGTTGCAAATCGCGTGATCGCCCATAGTTCGGTGTGTTTCCCGTACGCGAACGGCGGCGGCGGACGATGGCGGCAGGCCCGAGGCTGGTAACGGCGACCGGGCGAGGCTGCGGGTCGTGACGGTGGGTCGTGACCCGCGGCCCGCTATATGCCGGTCCGGGTTCCGCTCCGAGCCAGAACCGGCCGGGCGCGCGCTGAGAGTGGACCGGCCACCGGCCACCGCGATGAGCCCGGTCAACCTCCGGCAGCAGGTCCGCAGATATGTTTCAATATCCGGCTCGATCCACCGGCCACGGCCGGCGGTTCCCGCCCCCGATTCACGTGCGGGCCGCATTCCACCCGATGGACCCTCGCATAAACAGACAGGCGATACGACATGGCGACCAACATGATTCCCGTGACCATCCTCACCGGCTTTCTGGGTAGCGGCAAAACCACGCTGCTCAAGCGCATCCTGAACGAGAAGCACGGCATGAAGATCGCCGTGATCGAAAACGAGTTCGGCGAAGAAAACATCGACAATGAGATCCTCGTGCAGGAGTCCAACGAGCAGATCATTCAGATGAGCAACGGCTGCATCTGCTGCACGATCCGCGGCGACCTCGCGCGCGCGTTGGTGGACCTCGTCGCGCAGAAGCAGGCAGGCAAGCTCGATTTCGACCGCGTCGTGATCGAAACCACCGGCCTCGCGAACCCGGGTCCGGTCGCGCAGACCTTCTTCATGGACGACAGCATCGCCGACGAATATCTGCTCGACGCGATCATCACGCTCGTCGACGCCAAGCATGCGAACCATCAGCTCGATGAGCACGAGGTCGTGCAGCGCCAGGTCGGCTTTGCAGACCGGCTCTTCATCACCAAGTCGGATCTGGTCGACGAAGCCGCGCTAGGCGACCTGCGGCATCGCCTGCTGCATATGAACCCGAAAGCGGCCATCAAGGTCGTGAATTTCGGCGAGGCCGACATCAAGGAAATCTTCGATCTGCGCGGCTTCAACCTGAACGCGAAGCTCGAGATCGACCCCGACTTCCTCGCCGAAGACGAACACGATCACGCGCATCACGACCATGACCACGCTCATGACCATGATCACGACCATGCGAACTGCGATCACGAGCATGGTCATTGCGATCACGAAGGCCATGATCACGGCCATCACCACCATCACGCGCATCACGACGACAAGATCAAATCGTTCGTGTATCGCAGCGACCGGCCGTTCGATCCGAACAAGCTCGAGGACTTCCTTGGCGGTATTCTGCAAATCTACGGCGAGCGGCTGTTGCGCTACAAGGGCGTGCTGTATATGAAGGGTGTCGATCGCAAGGTGGTGTTCCAGGGCGTACATCAGATGATGGGCAGCGATCTTGCCGCGAAATGGCAACCGGCCGAGACCAGGACCAACAAGATGGTCTTTATCGGCATCGAACTGCCGCAGGACCTGATTATCGACGGCCTGGACGCGTGCCTTGCTTAAATTTGCTTGAGAGTTGCATTAGGTTGCACCGGTTGTCGCGTACCGATTTAAGACAAGTTCAATGACGCGGCTGAATCGCATCAACGTCCTGCGGTCTAACGCACGTAGGACCATCGCTTTTTAGCGGTTGGCGCGTTATATTTTGGCGATATCCGGGGCTGTGGCAGGGATTGCCCCGGATTGCGGAGCCTTATTGTGATTCAGTTACAATACAGCCCCGCTAGAGAAGCAGATGATTCGCCCGGTCAGCGCGCATCCGTGCCGGGCAAGCAACGGCGCCGGAAAACCTGATCCGGGTAACACGCCGATATGCCGGCAGGCACGCCGGCTCATAACGCGCGCTGCCAGGGAAGCATTGCCTCGGGAGTATCTGTAGATCGGTTCCAGAGGAGTTCGGCCCCGCATCGGCGCTTCGGCGTCACGACAGCCCACCGTCCGTGTTCGCCGGCGCAAGAATCGAGCGTCTTTGACGCGCCTATGCGGGCAACACGAAAGTGCGGGCAAATCACCGTTTGCCTCACATTGAAGAAGCAAGCCAGATGACGACGAAACGACTCTTGACTGAAGCCGAAATCCTGAAGATGAGCGACAAGGATTACATGAACGAGGATCAGCTCGCTTTCTTCAAGAACCGGCTCGAGCAGCTGCAGGCGGAGATTCTCCGCAATGCAGGCCAGACCACCGAGAATCTGCGCGAAACCGTGATCGTGCCGGACCCGGCCGACCGCGCGACGATCGAGGAAGAGCATGCGCTCGAACTGCGCACGCGCGACCGCGAGCGCAAGCTCCTGAAGAAGGTGCAGCAGTCGCTCGGGCGGATCGAATCCGGTGAGTACGGCTGGTGCGAAGAAACCGGCGAACCGATCGGCATCCCGCGTCTGATCGCGCGGCCGACCGCGACGCTGTCGCTCGAAGCGCAGGAGCGCCGCGAGCTGCGCCAGAAGCTGTTCGGCGACTGAACATTGGCAAGACGCGGCGCGGGGTCCGCGTCCTGATGGCGGCTTCCTTGAGAGGCGCACGGGTTCGTGCGCCTCTTTTGTTTTGTGGTCCTGTATTGGTCCTGCCGTCACATGACTGACTCGAGCCCGCTTCATCGCGAACGTGCCGGCCATCGACAGGTAAGCCTCACCGGCGCCGGCCCGCGATATCACGCACGAATTACCGGAAAACGCGAATTCTTCTGGCGAAACCCCGCACGACAGCGCACGGCGTTTCCCTGCGGCTCAGCGCGACGAGCCCTTGATATGGGCTCGCAAGCCCTAAAATAATCCCGATGCGTTGCACGCGCGCGCGTCCCGATGCCCTCTCGCGCGCCGTCCGCTGTCACGGATTTTCGCGGTGACGCAGCGCCGGCACCGCGTCCTACCTGTTTTGCAAAAGGAACGCATATGGAGCAATTTCACGGCACGACGATCGTCTCCGTGCGCCGCGGCGACCAGGTCGCACTAGGCGGCGATGGCCAGGTGACACTCGGCAACATCGTCATGAAAGGCGGCGCGAAGAAAGTCCGGCGCATCTACAACGGCAAGGTGCTGGTCGGGTTCGCCGGCGGCACGGCCGACGCCTTCTCGCTGCTCGATCGCTTCGAAGCGAAGCTGGAAAAGCACCAGGGCAATCTCACCCGCGCCGCCGTCGAGCTCGCCAAGGACTGGCGCACCGACCGCATGCTGCGCCGGCTCGAAGCGATGCTGATCGCCGCCGACGCACAGACCACGCTCGTGATCACCGGCAACGGCGACGTGCTCGACCCGGAAGGCGGCATTTGCGCGATCGGCTCCGGCGGCGCGTATGCGCAGGCCGCGGCGAGAGCGCTGACGGACAACACGGCGCTGTCGCCGCGCGAGATCGTCGAGAAGTCGCTGGAGATTGCCGGCGACATGTGCATCTACACGAACCACAACCGCGTCATCGAAACGATCGAGTAAGGACCCACGATGAGCACCATGACTCCCGCCGAGATCGTCTCGGAACTCGACAAGCACATCATCGGCCAGGACCGCGCGAAAAAAGCCGTCGCCGTCGCGCTGCGCAATCGCTGGCGCCGTCAGCAGGTCGCCGACCCACTGCGGCAGGAAATTACGCCGAAGAACATCCTGATGATCGGACCGACCGGCGTCGGCAAGACCGAAATCGCGCGGCGTCTCGCGAAACTTGCGGACGCGCCGTTCATCAAGATCGAAGCGACCAAGTTCACCGAGGTGGGCTACGTGGGCCGCGACGTCGACAGCATCGTGCGCGATCTGATGGAAATCTCGGTCAAGCAGACGCGCGAGAGCGAAATGCGCAAGGTGCGCACAAAGGCGCAGGATCAGGCGGAAGACCGCATTCTCGACATCCTGCTGCCGGGCGCGCGCGCGGTCGGTTTCAGCTCAGGCGCGAGCGAGCATCACGAAGAATCCGGCTCGACGCGCCAGACGTTTCGCAAGCGCCTGCGCGAAGGCCAGCTCGACGATAAGGAAATCGAACTGGACATCGAGACGCCGGCGACCGGCATGGACATCATGGGCCCGCCGGGCATGGAAGACATGACCGAGCAGATCCGTTCGATGTTCGCGAATCTGGGCGGCGGCAAGAAGTCGCGTCGCAAACTGAAGGTGAAGGAAGCGCTGAAGCTGCTGACCGACGAAGAAGCGTCGAAGATGCTCAACGACGAAGAGATCAAAACGCGCTCGGTGCAGAACGTCGAGCAGAACGGCATCGTGTTTCTCGACGAGATCGACAAGATCGCGTCACGCAACGAAGCCGGCGGCGGCGAGGTGTCGCGCCAGGGCGTGCAGCGCGACCTGCTGCCGCTCGTCGAGGGCACGACGATCAACACCAAATACGGGATGGTGAAGACCGATCACATCCTGTTTATCGCAAGCGGCGCGTTTCATCTGGCCAAGCCGAGCGATCTGATTCCGGAGCTGCAGGGGCGCTTTCCGATTCGCGTCGAACTCGATTCGCTGTCGGTGAAGGACTTCGAAGCGATTCTGGTCGCCACCGACGCGAGCCTCGTCAAGCAATACCAGGCATTGCTCGAGACGGAGGACGTGCACCTCGATTTCGCCGACGACGGCATCCGGCGTCTCGCCGAAATCGCGTTTTCGGTCAACGAGAAGACCGAGAACATCGGCGCGCGGCGGCTCTATACGGTCATCGAAAAACTGCTCGAAGAAGTATCGTTCGCGGCGGGCAACCACGCCGGGCAGAACGTGATGATCGACGCCGCGTATGTCGACCGCGCGCTGAACGAAGTCGCGGACGACGAAGATCTTTCTCGCTACGTGCTGTAAATCGCGCGGACCGGCGCAACGCGCCGGTCAGGAAAATGCGACAGACGGCTTCGGCCTGAACTGCACCCCAAAAGTTGAACCCCGACTTTTGGGGTGTTTTTTATTGCGAAGCACGACGAACACAGCTCGAGCGACAGGCTGTCGGCGAATATCCGGCCGGCGGCACGGCATCGGAGCAAAGGCGCCGGCCCGCGGCACGCTCAGCGGCTTCGTTGATCGGCGCCGCATCACCGCGTCACCGCACACCGCGGCGCCGCGCGCGACCCGCACGCCAACGCCGCTACTGCTTCACCGGCCGCTTCGCGAGCTTGCGCTGCAGTGTGCGCCGGTGCATGTTCAACGCCCGCGCGGTGGCCGAAATATTGCCGCCGTTCTCCGCCAGCACGCGCTGGATATGCTCCCATTCGAGCCGCGCGACCGACAGCGGCGCCGGATGCTCGATCGCTTCCTCCGCCTGCACCGCGCTTGCTTCGGTCTGCAGCGCCGCGAGAATCGTCTCGACATTGGCCGGCTTCGCCAGATAGTTGTCCGCGCCATCTTTCACCGCCTGCACCGCCGTCGCGATGCTCGCGTAGCCGGTCAGCACCAGCATCCGCGCGTTCGGCTGCAGCTCGCGCAGCGGCGCGACCAGGTTGAGCCCGGAATCCTTGCCCAGATGCAGGTCCACGGTGATCTGCCCGAACTTCTGCTGGTTCGCGAGATGGATCGCGTCGTCGGCGTTGTGCGCCTCGGCAACCGTATAGCCGCGCCGCGTCAGCCCCCGCGCGAGGATGCCGGAGAACACCTCGTCGTCGTCGATCACGAGGAAATTCATATCGCTCATGCCTGCTTCTCCTTGTTAGATGCCGAGCCCTTATCGCCCGCACCGGATAAATCGTAAGCCGCCACCGGTAGCCGCAGCACCGCGCGCGTGCCGCGCGGCTTCGTTTCGCGCACGTCGGTAAGCTCGATCGAGCCACCAAGGCGCGCCGCCGCCGCAAACGCCAGATAAAGCCCCACGCCATGGCCGCCCTGTGTGCTGTCGACCGGCGTCGAGCCGAGCGAGCCGCGCAGCGACGCGGGAATGCCAGGCCCGGCGTCGCAGACCTCGAACTCGATCGTGCTGTCCTTATCGACCAGCGACGCCTTCAGCGTCACCTGATCGCGGCTCGCGCGCGCGGCGTTGTCGAGCAGAATCGTCAGAATCTGGCTGACGGCGACGGTGTCGTCGAGCGCGGCGCGCGCCGGCGCCGCGTCAGGCATGTCGAGCTCGACATGCGGATGGCGCAGCCGCCATTGCTGGACAAACGACTCGAGCCACTCGCCGAGCGCCTGGCGCGTGCCCGGCGTCGACGCGCGGCTGCGCAGCCGCGCAAGCGCGGACGTGCACATCGACATCTGCTGCTCGAGCAGATCGAGATCGGCCGCATACGGTTTCAGTCCCGCGTCGCTGCGCGCCGCGTCGCGCAGTTCCTCGGTGAGCATTGCGATCGTCGACAGCGGCGTGCCGATCTCGTGCGCGACGGTCGCCGCCTGCACACCGAGCGCCACCGCGCGCTCGTCGCGCAACAGCCGCTGCTGCGCATCGCCGAGCGCCGCGTCGCGCTGGCGCAACGCGTGCGACATCCGCGCGACGAACCACGCGATCAACCCGACGCTCACCGTGAAGTTCACCCACATGCCGGCGCGGTAGTAGTCGAACAGGTTCGCCGGGTTGTCCAGATTGAGCGGCACCGACTCGAAGCCGAGCACCGCGTAGCAGGCGACCGCGAAAGCGGCGAGCCACACCATCAGATGCCACGGCAGCACGGCCGCGGCGATCGCGAGCGACGGCAGATAAAGCGAAACGAACGGATTGGTGGTGCCGCCGGACAGAAACAGCAGCGCGGACAGCGCACCGAGATCGACCCACAGCTGGCCGAACAGCTCGAGGTTCGATTCCGGCCGCTGCTGCGCGACGCGCAGCCACGTAAAGCCGTTGAAAATGACCTCGAGCCCGATGACGAGCAGCATCGCGGGCAGCGGCAGCGTGGCGCCGACAAAGATCTGGACGAACGCGATGGTCAGCAACTGCCCGATGATGGCGAGGCTGCGCAGCCAGAAAAGATGTCCGAGGTTGACCCGGCCGGTAATCGTGATGCGGTGCATCGTGTCAGTTTAACCGCTGAAAGGGCCGGTTCGGCCCCCTGAACGTGCGCCGCGTCATTGTGTCACTGACGCAACAGTGGCGCCAGGCGGCGGGATGGTGCAGGAAAAGCGGACCGGGCAGGACTGCTGCGGAGGCGGGCTGCGGCGCCCGCGGGCAGGCGCCTCATTCGTCCGCGGCGGCGGCCGCCGCCGGGTCGTTTTGGGCGCGCGCGATTTCCTCGGCGAGGCACTCCGGGCACAGGCAGCGGCTGCCGGCCTTGAGTCTCTCGGCGGGCAACGGCGGCATCGCGCGGCACCAGCAGCCGCTCGCGTCGGCCGCCTTGCCGCAGTCGAACGAGCGGCCGCAGCGCGGGCAACGACCGCTTTTCGGGTCGCGCGATTCGGGCGCGCCGGAGGCGGCGGCCGATCGGGAAGCAGTCGGACTCATAGCGGCTGGATGAAACCGGTCAGGGGACGCGGAAATGATGCCACGTCTGGCTCGCGAGCAGTACCGGCCGGGGCCGTCCAAACCCGCATGGCGCGGTGCGCAACGCGTGCTGTGTGCGGCGCAACAGGGCACGGCGAAATCGCTGTTGCAGCGCGCCAGTCCTGTACAATTCGCCCTTGTTTTCAATTGTCCCCGCCGAGCCGCCGCCATGTCCGAGCTGTCCGACCTGTCCCAGATCGCGCCCACGCTGAAGGCCGAAATTCTGGCCGAAGCATTGCCGTATATCCGCCAGTATCACGGCAAGACCGTGGTCATCAAATACGGCGGCAACGCGATGACCGAAGAGCGTCTGAAGCAGGGCTTCGCGCGCGACGTCATTCTGTTGAAGCTGGTCGGCATCAACCCGGTCATCGTGCACGGCGGCGGCCCGCAGATCGACCAGGCACTGAAGAAAATCGGCAAGCAGGGCACCTTTATCCAGGGCATGCGCGTCACCGACGAAGAAACGATGGAAGTCGTCGAATGGGTGCTCGGCGGCGAGGTGCAGCAGGACATCGTCACGCTGATCAACCATTTCGGCGGCCATGCGGTGGGCCTCACCGGCAAGGACGGCGGCCTCATCCACGCGCGCAAGCTGATGATGCCGGATCGGGACAATCCGGGGCAGTACATCGACATCGGTCAGGTCGGCGAAGTGGAAGCGATCAATCCGGCGGTCGTGAAGGCGCTGCAGGACGACGCGTTCATTCCGGTCATCTCGCCGATCGGCTTCGGCGAAGACGGCCTGTCGTACAACATCAACGCGGACCTCGTCGCGGGCAAGCTCGCGGTCGTGCTCAACGCCGAGAAGCTCGTGATGATGACGAATATCCCCGGCGTGATGGACAAGGAAGGCACGCTGCTCACCGACCTCTCCGCGCGCGAAATCGACGCGCTGTTCGCGGACGGCACCATTTCGGGCGGCATGCTGCCGAAAATCTCGTCGGCGCTCGACGCGGCGAAGAGCGGCGTGCGCTCGGTGCACATCATCGATGGGCGGATCGAGCATTCGGTGCTGCTCGAAATTCTGACCGAGCAGCCGTTCGGCACGATGATCCGCTCGCATTGAACCGTGGGCCCGGCGGCGTGCGATGCACGATGCCGCCGTAGCAGGCCGCACGCGTTCGGGCAGCGCGCTTCTGTCGTGCGACGCTTCTGTCCCGCCGCGCTTCCACCTTCCGCCCTTCACGTTCCGCCTCTCGCGTTCCCCACATTCGATCTGATCCGCCGGCGTCGTTCGGCGGATCGCCTCTGCCCATCGCCTGTTCTCAACGCGCGTCTGCATGGTCGGCGTTGCCGCATCAGCCCAGCCTCGACACGCCGCACCGTGCCGCAACGCGCACAATAAAGGGCATACTGTGGACTTCGTCCCATTGCGCGGTGTTCGCGCGTTCGCCTGCGCCGCACACCGGCAGCACGAACCGCACGCCCACCGCGCCCGGCCGGCGCCGGCCGCCCGGCATGCCAAATAAAACCATGCGCCACGCCCACCCGAGACGCCGTCCGCGGGTCGAGGCCGGCAGCCCCGTCTGGCTGTTCGATCTCGACAACACACTGCACCGCGCATCGCACGCGATCTTCCCCGCCATCAACACCGCGATGACGCAATACATCATCGACGCGCTGCAAGTCGAACACGAAGAAGCGGACCGGTTGCGCGTCGGGTATACGCAACGCTACGGCGCGACGCTGCTCGGCCTCACGCGCCACCATCCGGTCGATCCTCACGACTTTCTGAAAGTCGTCCACACGTTTGCGGATTTGCGCACGATGCTGCGCAGCGAGCGCGGCCTCGCCCGCCTGCTCGCCGCGCTGCCGGGCCGCAAGATCGTGCTGACGAACGGCCCGCAGGCCTACGCGCACGCGGTGCTCGCGGAACTGCGCATCGACCGGCTGTTCGAGCGCGTGATCGCGGTCGAGCATATGCGCGACCGCCGCGGCTGGCGCGCGAAGCCCGACCCGGCGATGCTGCGCAAGGCGATGCGCGACGCGCACGTGCATCTTGCCGATGCGATCCTCGTCGAAGACACGCGCGGGCATCTGAAAAGCTACAAGCGGCTCGGGTTGCGCACGGTGTGGATCGTCGGCCACCTGCCGCGCAAAGCGCGCGAGGACGGCGTATTGGCGCGATTGCCGGGCACCGGCCGCCCGCATTATGTCGACCGGCGCATTCGTTCGTTAAAATCGCTACGACTGGGCAACCGCTCGGCGCGACTGAAGGGACGACAGACATGCAGCCGATCCGCAAGCATGACGAGGCCGTAACCGAAGACCAGCCGGACCAACCCGGCGCGCTGGGCAGCGCCGCCGACCCGAACGGCGGCAGCGTCCGCGCGACCCGCCTGAAGCCGGGCGAGCGCCGCGTCCATATTCTGCAAACGCTCGCGGCCATGCTCGAAGCGCCGAAAAACGAAAAGATCACGACGGCGGCGCTCGCCGCGCGCCTCGGCGTCTCCGAAGCCGCGCTGTACCGCCACTTCGCGAGCAAGGCGCAGATGTTCGAGGGGCTGATCGAGTTTATCGAGCAAACGCTCTTCGGCCTGATCAACCAGATTGTCACGAAAGAGCCGAACGGCGTGCTGCAAGCGCGCGCAATCGCGCTGACGCTGCTGAATTTCTCCGCGAAAAACCCGGGCATGACCCGCGTGCTGACCTGCGAGGCGCTGGTCGGCGAGCATGAACGGCTCACTGAGCGGGTGAACCAGATACTGGAACGCATCGAGACGTCGTTGAAGCAATGTCTGCGGGTCGGCGTCACGGAGGCGAACGGGCAGGACGCAGACGCGCTTCCCGTCGCGCAAGCGCCGGCCGTGAGCGCGGCGAATCTCATCGTCGACGACAGCGCGAACGGTAAGGACGCCGCTCCGACGCCGCCGTCAGCCGCATTGAGCAGCGGCCTCGCAACGGACATCATCGCGATACCGCTGCCTGCCGGCTACGATCCCGCGGTCCGCGCGAATCTGCTGCTCAGCTACATCATCGGCCGCTGGCATCGCTATGTGCGCAGCGGTTTTGCGCGTGCTCCGGGCGAGCATGCGGATGCGCAGTTGCTGCTGATCCTGCAGTGACGCACGGGCAAGCCCGCCGCCCGGCGGCGCTGCCGCGGCGGTTTTTCCGCTATACTCTTCGCCTGATTGCTGCAGCGCGCGAAGTATCGACCGTTGCAACGAAACGAACTTGAATCTTCTCAGGCCAACGCGAAGGGAAACCCGGCCCAACCTGAGCACGCGGTAAAACACGTTGTAGCGCGCCGATTTGCTGACTCGATTGCGGGCGCGCGAACCTGCCGGACACCTCGTCCGCGGTTCACATAAATGCGGCTAAAGAGGTCGTCAGCGCGAACTTCGCCTCTTTTGCGCATCGCCGACACCGTTTAGCCGCCCAGCAGTCGTTACAGGCGAAATAAATGGAATCGATCGGGATCGTCGCTCCACAAAAAATGCATTTCTCCGAGCCGCTGCCGTTGCAGAACGGCAGTTCGCTCGCCGGCTACGACCTGATGGTCGAAACCTACGGCACGCTCAACCGCGCACGCAGCAATGCGGTGCTGGTCTGCCATGCGCTGAACGCGTCGCATCATGTGGCGGGCGTCTATGCGGACAATCCGAAAGACGTCGGCTGGTGGGACAACATGGTCGGCCCCGGCAAGCCGCTCGATACGAACCGCTTCTTCGTGATCGGCGTGAACAACCTCGGCTCGTGCTTCGGTTCGACCGGGCCGATGAGCATCGACGCGTCGACCGGCCGGCCCTACGGCGCGAGCTTTCCGGTCGTCACGGTCGAAGACTGGGTGAACGCGCAGGCGCGTGTCGCGGACGTGTTCGGCATCGAGCGCTTCGCCGCGGTGATGGGCGGCAGCCTCGGCGGCATGCAGGCGCTCGCATGGAGCACGATGTATCCGGAGCGCGTCGCGCACTGCATCGTGGTGGCGTCCACCCCTAAACTGTCCGCGCAGAACATCGCGTTCAACGAAGTCGCGCGTTCGGCGATCCTGTCGGACCCGGACTTCCACGGCGGCGACTACTACGCGCACGGCGTGAAGCCGCGGCGCGGCTTGCGCGTCGCGCGCATGATCGGCCACATCACGTACCTGTCCGACGACGACATGGCCGCGAAATTCGGCCGCGCGCTGCGACGCGCGGAAGGCGCGCTCGACGAATACAACTTCAACTTCGACGTCGAATTCGAAGTGGAGTCCTATCTGCGCTACCAGGGCGACAAGTTCGCCGATTACTTCGACGCGAACACCTATCTGCTGATCACCCGCGCGCTCGACTACTTCGATCCGGCCAAGGCATTCGACGGCGACCTCACCGCGGCGCTCGCGCACACCAAGGCGAAATATCTGATTGCGAGTTTCACGACCGACTGGCGTTTCGCGCCGGCGCGCTCGCGCGAGCTCGTCAAGGCGCTGCTCGATCACAAGCGCCACGTCACCTACGGCGAAATCGACGCACCGCACGGCCACGACGCGTTCCTGCTCGACGACGCGCGTTATCACAACCTGATGCGCACCTACTATGAACGCATCGCGCTCGAGGTGAACGCATGAACCAGCAAGCCTTCGATCTTCTCTCGACACGCGCGGATTTCCGCGCGATCGCACGCTGGGTCGAGCCGCGCGCGACGGTGCTGGACCTCGGCTGCGGCGACGGCTCGCTGCTGTCGCTGCTCACCGAAGAGCTCGAAGTGCAGGGCTACGGCATCGAGATCAACGACGCGGGCGTGCTGGCCGCGACAAAGAACGGCGTCAACGTGATCCAGCAGAACCTGGAAGACGGCTTGCGTCTTTTCGAAGACGGCAGCTTCGATTTCGCGATTCTGTCGCAGACGCTGCAGACCATTCATCAGACCGCGGCGATCCTGCGCGAGACGCTGCGAGTCGGCAAGGAATGCATCGTGTCGTTCCCGAACTTCGGCTACTGGCCGCATCGGCTCGCGGTGTTGCAGGGCCGGATGCCGGTGTCGAAGTCGCTGCCTTATCAATGGCACAACACGCCGAATGTGCGCGTGCTGACCATCCGCGACTTCGAAGCGCTCGCGCCCGAAGTCGGTATCGAGATTCTCGATCGCGTCGTGCTGCACGGCGGCCAGACGGTGCGTTGGGGCGTGAACTGGCGTGGTAGTCTTGCGGTCTATCGCGTCAAGAAAATCTAACGCCCTCTGCACACATGTCGAACCCGCCACACGAGGCGCCCGCACTTAACGCACACGAAGAACATCCCGGTTGGCGCGCGTTCCTGAACACGCGCGTGCTGATCTGCGTCTTTCTCGGCTTCACGTCGGGTCTACCGCTATTCACGCTCGTCTACCTCGTGCAGGCGTGGCTGCGCTCCGAAGGCGTGAACCTGAAGGAAATCGGCCTGTTCGCGCTGATCCAGTTTCCGTACACGTGGAAATTCATCTGGGCGCCGCTGATGGACCGTTTCGTGCCGCGCCTGCCCGGCTGGCGGCCCGGACGGCGACGCGGCTGGATGCTCGTCACGCAGCTTCTCGTGGCCGGCGCGATCGCGTCGCTCGGCATCGTGTCGCCGCGCGATTCGATCTGGACCGTCGCCGCGCTCACCGCGCTCGTCGCATTCTTCGGCGCAAGCCAGGACATCGTGATCGACGCGTACCGGCGCGAACTGCTGCACGATACCGAGCAGGGGCTCGGCAACGCGGTGCATGTGAACGCGTACAAGATCGCGGCGCTGATACCCGGTTCGCTTTCGCTGATCCTGTCGGACCATCTGCCGTGGGCGACGGTGTTCGCGTTCACGGCCGCATTCATGCTGCCGGGCATCATCATGACGCTCGTCGTGCGCGAACCTGAAATACGCGGCGCGCCGCCCAAAAACCTGCGCGCCGCGGTCATCGAGCCGTTTCGCGAGTTCATCCTGCGCGACGGCTGGCGCGGCGCGCTGTTCGTGCTGAGCTTTATCTTTCTGTACAAGCTCGGCGACGTGATGGCGACCACGCTGTCCACATCATTCTTTCTGGACATCGGTTTCTCGCGCACGGAAATCGGCGTGATCGCGAAAACCACTGCGTTCGGCGCGAGCCTCGCGGGCGGCATTATCGGCGGCATCTGGCTGATGAAAATCGGCATCGGCCGCGGGCTGTGGATCTTCGGCATCCTGCAGATGCTGTCGACGCTCGGCTTCGCATGGCTCGCGCAGTTCGGCTCCGGCGCATCAGACCTCGCGCCGACGTATCACATCGCGGCATCGATCAGCCGGAACGCGACCCAGCTTTTCTCGTCGCTCGGCCTCGACTGGACCGTGCAGCTCGATCCGAAGCTCTTTGCGCTCGCGCTCGTCTATGGGTTCGAGACCTTTACCACCGGTCTGACGCTCGCCGCGTTCATCGCGTACATCGCGAGCACGACCGATCCGCGCTATTCGGCGACGCAGTTCGCGCTCTTCACCAGTCTCGCGTCGGTGCCGCGCACGCTCGCGTCAGCCGCGAGCGGGTACGTTGTCGCACAGTTCGGCTGGTTCCATTATTTCATCGCCTGCACCCTTCTCGCGTTGCCCGGTATGCTACTTCTGTTCCGGATTGCTCCGTGGAGGAGGCCGTCGTGACGCAGAGCGTTCCACGGTGCGCAACGAGCCACGCGCATCGGCCGCATCCGTCTTTCGACCTGTGGACTGACGCGCGTGGAAGCCGTTTTCGTCTGATGCATCTGATGCTTGCGCTGCTGTGCGCGGGCAGTGCGAGCGCGATATCGTCGGGTGCGTTCGCGGCGGATGCGTCCGCCGGGTCCGCTGCGAGCGCCGGTACGAGTCCTGCGCCTGGTGCCGCAGCGGGATCGGCGTCGGGGGCGATGTCCGGCTCGGCCGCCAAAGCGGCGAATGCGGCGAATGCGGCGAATAATGCGGCCGGCAACGCTACTGGCAGCACGGCCAACAATGCGGCCAGCGGCGGTGCGAACAACACGGCGAGCGGTGCACCGAACGCCGCGGCAGTGAACGCGCCGACGAGCGCCGTGAGCGGCACAAGCGGCACAAGCGGCACAAGCGGCGCAGGCACGCCGGCCACGCCGAAGTCCGAGGCCGCAGCGACTGCCAGTGCGCCGTCCGCTCCCGCCGCCGCGGCGTCCACGACCTCCGCCGCGCCAACCGCGCCCGCTGCATCGAACGCCCCACCCACACCGTTCCAGCCGAGCGCGCAAATCCGCTACGGCAACGCGGCGATGTTCCGCAATCTGATTCCGTCATCGATGCTCGAAGCGCAAGCGGCGGAAGAGTTCGATCAGATCGTGCGCGGCGCGAGCCACGCAAACCGCCTGTATGCGCCCACCGACGCGCGCGTCATGCGCGTGCGCACGATTACCGACAGGCTCATTCCGTACTCGCTGAAGTGGAGCGACCACACGAAGCACTGGAAATGGGACATCGCGGTGATCCGCTCACCGGACATCCGGATGTACTGCCTGCCAGGCGGAAAGATCGTGGTCTACAGCGGGATGCTCGATCGCGTGAAACTCAACGACAACGAGCTCGGCATGCTGCTCGGCCATGAAATCGCGCACGCGCTGCGCGAGCATGCGCGCGAGCGTCTCGGCGAACAGCAGGCCACGCAACTGGGCTCGGGCCCGATTCCGCAACTGTTCGGCCTCGCCGATCTCGGCCACTCGCCGCTTGGCATCGGCTCGCAGCTGCTCGATATGAAGTATGAACGCGCGGACGAAACCGAAGCCGATGTGATCGGCAGCGAGATCGCTTCGCGTGGCGGCTACGATCCGCGTGCGGCGGTCACGCTGTGGGACAAACTGGCAAGCGCGACGCGCGGCAATCGCGCGCAGGGCTTTATCTACGTGCACCCGTACACGAGCGCGCGCCGCCAGGACATCGTGAAACGGCTCTCCGACATGTTGCCGCTGTACGCGAAGGCAATCGGCGAGACCGTCGATACATTGCCCGACTATCAGGGCGCGGGACGCCAGCGTCGCACCACGGCGCGGGAATAGCGCACGTTTAGCGCGGCGCGCCGTGGGAATAGCGCGCGTTGAGCTGAGCGCAGCCGCACCGCGTCCGCATGCGCTCGCAGTGGCGCGATGCGACGCGACGCGCCGTCCGCCCGTCAGCTCGCGAGCGTCTCGTCGTAGTCGATCGTCAGCGGCGCGTGGTCGCTGAACTTGATGTCGCGGAAAACCTCGACGCGCTTCGCCTTGGCCGCGATGCCCGGCGTCGCGATCTGATAATCGATCCGCCACCCGACGTTCTTCGCATACGCCTGCCCGCGATTGCTCCACCACGTGTATTGCTCGGGCCGCTGGTCGAGCGTGCGAAAGACGTCGACGTAGCCGACTTCGTCGAAGAGCTTCGTGAGCCACGCACGTTCCTCCGGCAGACAGCCGGAGTTCTTCTGATTGCTCTTCCAGTTCTTGATGTCGATCTCTTTGTGCACGATGTTCACATCGCCGCACAGGATCACCTCGCGTTTCTTGCGTAACGCGGCGAGATGCGGCATGAACAGGTCCATGAAGCGGTATTTCGCCTGCTGCCGGTCCTCGCCGCTCGAGCCCGACGGCACATACACCGACACCACCGACAATTTGCCGAAGCGCAATTCGACATAGCGCCCTTCGGCGTCGAACTCTTCACTGCCGAAGCCGATCACCACGTCGTCGGGCTCGTGCCGCGTATAAACGCCCGCACCGCTATAGCCCTTTTTCACCGCGTGCTGGAAATAGCCGGTGAAATCGTGCGGCGCGAGGAACTCGGGCGTCATATCGTCCTGCGAGCATTTGATTTCCTGCACGCACAGCACGTCGGCGCCCTGTTCGCCGAACCAGTTGAAAAAGCCCTTGCTGGCCGCGGAGCGGATTCCGTTCAGATTGGCGGTGATGACGCGCAACATGTCGTTCCTTTATTGTCGATTCAATGTATGTGTTTGCTTCCACGCAGACGCGGCGCGATCATTCGACGATCACGCCTTTCAGCGAATCTTTCGGCGGCGGAAATTCGAGCTTCAGCGACTCCATCGTGCGCACCAGCAACTGCGCGACCATCACGTTGCGATGCGTCTTCGAATTGGCGGGAATCACGTACCACGGCGCGTAGTCGGTCGACGTCGCGGCGAGCGCGTCGGCGTACGCGTCCTGATACTTGTCCCACAGCTTGCGCGCGTCCAGATCCGATACATCGAACTTCCAGTGTTTGGTCGGATCGTCGATGCGCGCCTGCAAGCGCTCGCGCTGCTCATCCTTCGAAATGTGCAGCATGCATTTGATGATCGTCGTGCCGCTGTCGGCGAGCATCGCTTCGAAATGGCGGATATGCCGATAACGGCGTTCGCGTTGCGCGTTGTCCAGTTCACCGAGCACGACCGGCACCAGCACGTCTTCGTAGTGGCTGCGGTTGAAGATCGTCAATTCGCCCGCCGCCGGCGCCTGCGCGTGCACGCGCCAGAGAAAGTCGTGAGCCGCCTCGGCCGGTGTCGGCGCCTTGAACGGCACGATGCGCAACCCGAGCGGATCGACCTCGTGAAACACCCCGCGAACCGTACCGTCCTTGCCGCTCGTATCCATGCCTTGCAGCACCAGCAGCACGCGCTGCCGCCGTTGCGCGTGCAACCGTTCCTGCTGCGCATCGAGCTTGGTGCCGAGCTCGAGCAAAAGCTCGCGATCGGATTGTTTCGAACCGGCCGAGAACGGCTTGCCGCCCGGATCGAATTCGCTCAGCTTGAACGCGGAGCCTTTCTTGCCTTCATCGAAAAACGGGATGCGGAAATCGTCGAGTTCCGGCTTCTTTGCCATCGGGTCCGTCTCCTGAATATGAGCTGCGCGCGCTGCACAAGAAACGCGCTATTGAAGCCGCGCGCGCCAACGAAAAGGGCCGTTGCCCGGTGCGTTCGATCCGGCAACAGCCCTTAGCCCTTGTGACCGAAGCGCGCCGCTCGCGCGGCGCGCATGCATGAGGTCCGCTCAGGATAGCTTCTTCTTCAGCAGCTCGTTGACCTGCTGCGGATTCGCCTTGCCCCTGGTCGCCTTCATCGCCTGGCCGATCAGCGCATTGAACGCCTTCTCCTTGCCGGCGCGATACTCTTCCACCGACTTCGCATTGGCCGCGAGCACTTCGTCGATGATCGCTTCGAGCGCGCCGGTATCCGAGATCTGCTTGAGCCCCTTCGCTTCGATGATGCGATCCGCGGCGGCTTCGTCGGTGGCCTTCTCGTCCCAGATCGCCTGGAAGATTTCCTTCGCGATCTTGTTCGAAATCGTGCCGTCGGCGATGCGCTGCAAGATCAGCGCGAGCTGCGCGGCGCTCACCGGGCTCGCGTCGATCGTACGGTCTTCGCGGTTCAACTGCGACGACACCTCGCCCATCAGCCAGTTCGCCGCGACCTTCGCCTGCGCGGCGCCGGCCTTCGCGACCACCGCCTCGTAGTACACCGCCATCGCCTTGCTCGAGGTCACGACACCCGCGTCATAGCGCGTGAGCCCGTACTGCTCGACAAAGCGCTGCTGCATCGCTTCCGGCAGTTCCGGCATCTCGCCTTTCACGCGCTCGACCCACGCCGGTTCGATCACGAGCGGCATCAGGTCCGGGTCCGGGAAATAGCGGTAATCGTGCGCATCTTCCTTGCTGCGCATCGAGCGCGTCTCGCGCTTGTCCGGATCGTACAGACGCGTTTCCTGCACGACCGTGCCGCCGTCTTCGATCAATTCGACCTGGCGACGCACTTCGTACTGGATCGCCTCTTCGAGGAAGCGGAACGAGTTCAGGTTCTTGATCTCCGCGCGCGTGCCGAATTCCTTCTGGCCGACCGGCCGCACCGACACGTTCGCGTCGCAGCGAAACGAGCCTTCCTGCATGTTGCCGTCGCAGATGCCGAGCCACACGACGAGCCCGTGCAGCGCCTTCGCATAGGCGACCGCTTCCGCGGCGCTGCGCATTTCCGGCTCGGTGACGATTTCGAGCAGCGGCGTGCCGGCGCGGTTCAGGTCGATGCCGGTCATGCCCGCGAAGTCTTCGTGCAGCGACTTGCCGGCATCTTCCTCGAGGTGCGCGCGGGTCAGGTTGATGGTTTTTTCGTAGGCTTCGCTACCGGACTTTTCGTTGGCGGGCACCAGAATCGTCACCTGCCCGCCTTGCACGACCGGAATCTCGTACTGGCTGATCTGATAGCCCTTCGGCAGATCCGGATAGAAGTAGTTCTTGCGCGCGAAAATGCTGCGCGGCGCGATCGTTGCGCCGATCGCGAGGCCGAAGCGGATCGCGCGCTCGACTGCGCCGCGGTTCGCCACCGGCAGCACGCCGGGCAGCGCGAGATCGACCGGGCAGGCCTGCGTGTTCGGATCGGCGCCGAACTGCGTCGCGGCGCCGGAGAAGATCTTCGAGACCGTCGACAGTTGCGCGTGCGTCTCGAGACCGATAACGACTTCCCATTGTGTTGCCATGGCTAGACCTCTACTGGCGACTTGCGATGCCAGTCGGTCGCGCGCTGGAACGCGTCCGCAACCTGCAGCATGCGTGCTTCGTTGAAATAGTTGCCGACGATCTGCAAGCCGACCGGCCGCTTCGCATTCGCGCCCGCGCCGAAACCGCACGGCACGCTCATGCCGGGCAGACCCGCGAGGCTCACCGACAGCGTATAGATATCGGCCAGATACATCTGCACCGGATCGTCGCCCTTCGCGCCGATATCCCATGCGACCGACGGCGAAACCGGGCCCATGATCACGTCGCACTGCCTGAACGCTTCCTGGAAGTCTTGCGCGATGATGCGGCGGATTTTCTGCGCCTGCAGGTAGTACGCGTCGTAGTAGCCGTGCGACAGCACGTACGCGCCCACCAGAATGCGGCGCTTCACTTCGGGTCCGAAGCCTTCGGCGCGCGTTTTCTTGTACATGTCGAGCAGATCGCGGTAGTCCGACGCGCGATGGCCGTAGCGCACGCCGTCGAAACGCGACAGGTTCGACGACGCTTCCGCCGGCGCGATCACGTAATAGACGGGGATCGACAGTTCGGTTTTCGGCAGCGACACATCGACGAGCGTCGCGCCCAGCGCTTCGTACTGTTTCAACGCGGCATCGATCGCGGCTCGCACATCGTCGGCGAGACCGGCGCCGAAGTATTCCTTCGGCAAGCCGATACGCAAACCGGCGAGCGGCTTGTCCGCCGCGCCGGCGGCGGCGCTGGCGCCCGCTGTGCGGGTAGCGCCTTGCCACGTCTGACCGAGATAACGCGTGAAGTCTTCGTCGTCGCGCGTGAGACTGGTCGAATCGCGTTCGTCGAAACCGGCCATCGCGTTGAGCAGCAGCGCGCAATCCGCCGCGCTTTGCGCAAACGGGCCGCCCTGGTCGAGCGACGAAGCGAACGCGATCATCCCGTAGCGCGACACGCGGCCGTAGGTCGGCTTGATGCCGGTGACGCCCGAAAACGACGCGGGCTGACGGATCGAACCGCCGGTGTCGGTGCCGGTCGCGGCCGGCGCGAGACGCGCGGCGACCGCCGCGGCCGAGCCGCCCGACGAACCGCCGGGCACCGCCGCGGTGTCCCACGGGTTGTGCACCGGGCCGAAATGGGAGTTCTCATTGGACGAACCCATCGCGAACTCGTCCATATTGGTCTTGCCGACGCATACCATGCCTGCGCGCGCGAGACGCTCGACGACCGTCGCATCGAACGGGCTCGTATAGTTTTCGAGCATCTTCGAGCCGGCGGTCGAGCGCCAGCCGCGCGTAACGAACACATCCTTGTGCGCGATCGGCAGGCCCGTCAACGGACCGGCATCGCCGCTCGCAAGCCGCGCATCGGCGGCTTTCGCCTGGTCCAGCGTACGCTGCGTATCGACGTGCACGAACGCGTTGAGCTTTTCGTTCGCGGCGATCCGCTTCAGGTACAGGTCCGCGAGTTCGACCGCGGAGCATTCTTTCGCGGCGAGTGCGGCACGCAGTTCAGTCAGGCTTTTCTCATGCATTGCGGTGTTCCTGTACGGACAATTACTCGATAACCTTCGGCACCAGATACAGGCCGTCCTGCACCGCCGGCGCGACGCGCTGGAAGTCTTCGCGGCGTACCGTTTCCGTCACCGCGTCTTCGCGCAAACGCAATGCGACGTCTTCGATCTGCTCGATCGGGTGCGCGAGCGGCGCGACGCCGGTGGTATCGACCGCCTGCATCTGCTCGACGAGGCCGAAAAATTCATTGAGCTGCGCGAGCGTGTGTTCGGCATCGGCATCGGGTAATTCGAGCCGTGCGAGATGGGCGATGCGTTTCACATCGGTCAGGGTCAAAGCCATGCGTTTCACCGGAAATGGACGCGAACTGCCGCAACGGGGAAAAACGATGCTGCGACAGCGGGTTAAGTGAGCGGAGCGGCCCCTCGAAAAAGGGCTCGCGGCAGCAAAAAGTGCCGCTCGTTTCCTTCAAATACAGCAAAATTATAAGGTATCATTACGCGTTCGACCCAAACCCGGACCGACTTACCAAGGCCTTTCTGGGCATGCTCGCAGTCAAGCGCCGTAGCGTACGTCGCGTAATTGAGCGGCCTTGTGTCCAGTCTCCGGTAGATTCCCCAGCAGCTTCAGGCTTTCCGCGTGGTTCCAGGTGGTTTCCGTACGTCCTGTTTGGTTGGCGTTTACGCGAAGCCCCATTGTGTCGCCCCGACTGCGAAGCTGTTAATTTTTCCGCTGCCGCCCTGCGCGTTCAATGCGAGGCCCGGCCCCCAGCGAGACAGGATTTTGAATGTTTGGTTTTTTGCGCAGCTATTTCTCCAACGACCTGGCCATTGACCTCGGCACCGCCAATACGCTCATCTATATGCGTGGCAAAGGCATCGTTCTCGACGAACCCTCGGTTGTCTCGATCCGCCAGGAAGGCGGGCCGAACGGCAAGAAAACCATCCAGGCCGTCGGCCGCGAAGCGAAGCAGATGCTCGGCAAGGTGCCGGGCAACATCGAAGCGATCCGCCCGATGAAGGACGGCGTGATCGCCGACTTCACCGTCACCGAGCAGATGATCAAGCAGTTCATCAAGACTGCACACGAATCGCGGATGTTCTCGCCGTCGCCGCGCATCATCATCTGCGTGCCGTGCGGTTCGACCCAGGTCGAGCGCCGCGCGATCAAGGAAGCCGCACACGGCGCCGGCGCCTCGCAGGTTTACCTGATCGAAGAACCGATGGCCGCCGCGATCGGCGCCGGCCTGCCGGTGTCGGAAGCCACCGGCTCGATGGTCGTCGATATCGGCGGCGGCACCACGGAAGTGGGCGTGATCTCGCTGGGCGGCATCGTGTACAAAGGCTCGGTGCGCGTCGGCGGCGACAAGTTCGATGAGGCAATCGTCAACTACATCCGCCGCAACTACGGCATGCTGATCGGCGAGCAGACCGCCGAGGCGATCAAGAAGGAAATCGGCTCCGCGTTCCCGGGCTCCGAAGTCAAGGAGATGGAAGTGAAGGGCCGCAACCTGTCGGAAGGCATTCCGCGCAGCTTCACGATCTCCAGCAACGAAATCCTGGAAGCGCTCACCGATCCGCTGAACCAGATCGTGTCGTCGGTGAAGATCGCGCTGGAACAAACGCCGCCGGAACTCGGCGCGGACATCGCCGAACGCGGGATGATGCTGACGGGCGGCGGCGCACTGCTGCGCGACCTCGATCGCCTGCTCGCGGAAGAAACCGGCCTGCCGGTGCTCGTCGCCGAAGACCCGCTCACGTGCGTCGTGCGCGGGTCGGGCATGGCGCTCGAGCGCATGGACAAGCTCGGCAGCATCTTCTCCTACGAGTAAGCGGGCCGGTCTCCATGTCAGCGGCGCGGATCGTACGGCTGGCTTCCCCAGCCGCCGCGCGCTGGGCGCGCCGCCTCGCGCGTCAAAGTTTCATCTAATCGCTCACGCCCACGGCGCCGACCATGGAATACAGTCCGCCGCCTCTCTTCAAGCAAGGCCCGTCGGCGCTCGCACGGCTGATCTTCTTTGTCGTGCTCGCGCTCGCCCTGCTGATTTCCGACGCGCGCTTCCGGACGCTTGAAATCGTTCGCGGCGTGCTCGGCGCAGGCCTTTATCCGCTGCAGCGCGCGGCCCTCGTGCCGCGCGATATGTTTATGGGCGCCGCCGATCTCGCGGTGACCAGCGCCACCTTGCGCACCGACAACACGCAGCTGCGCGCGCGTAACCTGCGGCTTTCGCAACAGGCGAACGAATCGGCCCAGCTCGCGGCCGAGAACGCGCATCTGCGCTCGCTGCTGCAACTGTCACAGCGCTCGACCATTCAATCGATACCCGCCGAAATCCAGTACGACACGCGCGATCCGTTCACGCAAAAGGTCGTGATCGGGCGCGGCTCGCAGCAGGACATCCAGGACGGCTCGCCGGTCGTCAACGAAAACGGCGTGGTCGGGCAGGTGACGCGCGTCTTCCCGATGCAGGCGGAAGTCACACTGCTCACCGACAAGGATCAGGCCGTGCCGGTGCAGATCGTGCGGACCGGTTTGCGCAGCGTGATCTACGGCACGCCGAAGGGCGATTCGCTCGACTTGCGCTTCGTGCCGATCAGCGCGGATGTGCTGGCCGGCGACGAGCTCGTCACGAGCGGCCTCGACGGCGTGTATCCGCCGGGGCTGCCGGTCGCGAAGGTGGTGCGCGTCGACAAGCAGGCGGATACCGCGTTCGCGCGCGTCGTGTGCATTCCGATCGCGCAGGTGCGCGGCGCGCGGCAACTGCTGGTGTTGCACTATCAGAATGAAGTGCCGCCGCGGCCGGCCGACGAGCCCGACGCGGCGAGTGCGGCGAAAGAAGCGAAGAAGAAGGGCGCGAAGGCCGCCGATAAATCGACGTCGGACAAGGACGCGAAAACGGGCGAGCAGAACGCGGCGGCCGGCGCAACCGGGGCAGCCGGTGCCAAAGCGCCGGCGGGCACCGCCGCCAATGCGGCCACGAGCGCGAACACCGCGTCCGCAAGGCCGGCGCCGTCCGACCGGAAACCGGCCGCGGAATCGACGACGAAGCCGGCAGCCAGACCGAGCGCCAAGCCGCAACCGACGGCTCAGGGGACCCGACAGTGAACCGCCCGCAATACATTCTGCAGCCGGTCAACCCGTACTTCATCGCGTTCAGCCTCGCGGCCGCTTTCCTGCTGAACATGATGCCGTGGGGGCGCCTCGCCGGCGTGCCGGACTTCGTCGCGCTGGTGCTGCTGTTCTGGAACGTGCATCAGCCGCGCAAGGTCGGCATGGGTATCGCGTTTATGCTCGGCCTGCTGATGGACGTGCACAACGCCAGCCTGCTAGGCGAACACGCGCTCGCGTATACGCTGCTGTCGTACGGCGCGATCACGATTCACCGCCGCGTATTGTGGATGACGCTGCCCGTGCAGATCTTCGCGGTCATGCCGCTGCTCGTGATCGCGCAAGTCGTGCCGTTCATGATCCGCTTGCTGACCGGCGCGGCGTTCCCCGGCTGGGGCTATCTGATCGACGGTTTCGTCGAAGCCGCGCTGTGGCCGCTCGCGAGCGTGCTGCTGCTGATGCCGCAACGCCGTCCGGCCGATCCGGACGACACCCGGCCTATCTGATGTCGACGGCCCCTCGCGAACGAGCCGGAACCTGACGGAACCACACAGGACCGCAGCGCAAGCACCCGGGGGCCGACGCGAAACCGCATGACCGAATTCAAAGACACCCAGCAGCAACTGAACAAGTTTCGCCTGCGCGTCGCCGCGGCGGGCCTGTTCGTGTTCGTCTGCTTCGGGCTGATCGCGTTCCGCTTCCTGTTCCTGCAGGTGTGGCACTACAGCAAATATTCGCTGCAAGCGGACGAGAATCGCATCTCGGTTGCGCCGATCGTGCCGAACCGCGGCATCATCACCGACCGCAACGGCGTCGTGCTCGCGAAGAACTACTCCGCTTACACGCTCGAAATCACGCCGTCGAAGCTGAACGACACACTCGAAAATGTGATCGACAAGCTCGCGACGGTGATCACGATCGATGCGCGCGACCGGCGCCGCTTCAAGAAGCTGCAGGAAGACTCGAAGAACTTCGAAAGCCTGCCGATCCGCACGCGCCTCACCGACGACGAAGTCGCGCGCTTCACCGCGCAGCGCTTCCGCTTTCCGGGCGTCGAAGTGCGCGCGCGCCTGTTCCGCCAGTATCCGCTCGGGCCGACGGCCGCGCACGTGATCGGCTATATCGGCCGCATTTCGCAGCGCGACCAGGAACGCATCGACGACACGAGCGACCAGAACGACAGCGACCCCGATCATTACGATCCGCGTCTGGACGCGAACAACTACAAGGGCACCGACTACATCGGCAAGATCGGCGTCGAACAGAGCTATGAAACCGAGCTGCACGGCCTGACCGGCTTCGAGGAAGTCGAGGTGACCGCGGGCGGGCGTCCGGTGCGCACGCTGTCGCGCACCCAGGCCACGCCGGGCAACAACCTCGTGCTGTCGATCGATATCGGCCTGCAGCAGGTCGCCGAGCAGGCGTTCGCGGGCAGGCGCGGCGCGCTGGTCGCGATCGAACCGGCCACCGGCGACGTGCTCGCGTTCGTCTCCGCGCCGAGCTTCGATCCGAATGCGTTCGTCGACGGCATCGATCAGCCGACGTGGGACGAGCTCAACAACTCGCCCGATCACCCGCTGCTGAACCGGCCGCTGCACGGTACGTATCCGCCGGGCTCGACGTACAAGCCGTTTATGGCGCTCGCCGCGCTGACGCTGCACAAGCGCACGCCGCAGTGGGGTTTCCAGGATCCGGGCTCGTACACGTTCGGCGGCCACACGTTCCGCAACGACGTGCCGCAGGGTCAGGGCTGGATCGATATGAACCGCGCGATCATGGTGTCGAACGACACCTATTTCTATATGCTCGCGCACGATCTCGGCGTGAACGCGATCGCGAACTTCATGAAGCCGTGGGGCTTCGGTCAGATTACCGGCATCGATGTTACCGGCGAGGCGCGCGGCATCCTGCCGTCGACCGAATGGAAGCGCAAGGCATACCGCAAGCCCGAGCAGCAGAAGTGGTACGAGGGCGAGACGATCAGCCTCGGCATCGGTCAGGGCTACAACTCGTTCACGATCCTGCAGCTCGCCCACGCGACCGCGACGCTTGCGAACAACGGCGTGCTGATGAAGCCGCACCTCGTGAAGGAAATCGAGAACCCGATTTCGCACCAGATGCGTCTCACCGTGCCGCGCGACGACGGACGCGTCAACGTTTCGCAGGCGGACATCGACGTCGTCAAGCGCGGCATGGAAAACGTCACGTCGAATCCGTCGGGCACCGCGTATCAGATCTTCCGCAACTCGTCGTTCCTGGTTGCGGGCAAGACCGGCACCGCGCAGGTGTTTTCGCTGCAGGGCCAGAAGTATCACGGCCATGCGCTTGCCGAACGTCTGCGCGATCACGCGCTCTTTATCGCGTTCGCGCCCGCGGACAATCCGAAGATCGCGGTGGCGCTGGTCGTCGAAAACGGCGGGTGGGGCGCGCAGGCGGCGGGCCCGATCGCGAAGCGCGTGCTCGACTATTACCTGATCGACCGGCTCAAGCCCGGCGTCGAAGCCGCCGCGGTGAGCGCGGCCGCGTCGGCGACCGAGGACGCGTCGGCGCCGGTAATCGGCACTGCGCCGCCGTCGGCCGTGCAAGTGCCGGTCGCGGCGGTGCAGCCGGTTACCGTCGCCGCCGGTTATATGCCGCTGCCGTTGCCGGCCGGCGCGGCGCCAGCGAGTGCGCCGCAAGCGGCATCGGATGCGAATGCAGCGAGCGGCGCGGCAATGGCGTCTGCACCGACACCCGCATCCGCGCCGGCTGGCGCATCGGGCGCACGTACTCCCGGCGCGGCGACCGCGG
>NZ_CADIKF010000045.1 GCF_902859875.1 Paraburkholderia solisilvae
GGCGGCAGCGGCCGGTCGCGCGGCGCCATTGGCTTGCGCCGGCTTCGCCGCGGCAGCAGGCGCTGCACCGGCGCCTTCGCCATCGAGCAGGATGATCAGCGTGCCTTCCGACACCGTATCGCCCTGCCTGACCTTCACTTCCTTCACCGTACCGGCCGTTGGGCTCGGCACGTCCATCGTCGCCTTATCGGATTCCAGCGTGATCAGCGACTGCTCTTTTTCAACGGTGTCACCCGCTTTCACCAGCACCTCGATTACAGGGATGTCCTTGTAATCGCCGATGTCCGGCACCTTGACTTCGATCGCTTGGCTCATTTGTTGTGTGTCTCCAGGGCCGAGCGCACTCCGCCCGACATCGAGAACGGAGTGCGCGCGGCGTCGCCGGGGGGCGACGAGTTAGACGGTCATCGGATTGGGTTTGGACGGATCCAGGTTGTACTTCTTCAGCGCGTCGGCCACGACCTTGCGCTCAATCGTATCCTCATCGGCGAGCGCATTGAGCGCTGCCACGGTCACCCAGTAGCGGTCGACTTCGAAGAAGTGGCGCAGCCTTTCGCGCGTATCCGAACGGCCGAAGCCGTCGGTGCCGAGCACCACGAAACGTTGCGGCACGAATGCACGGATCTGCTCGGTCAGCGCGCGCACATAGTCGGTCGACGCGATCACCGGGCCCTTCGCATCCTTCAGCAGCTTCTCGACGTGCGAGAGCTTCTTTGCTTCGGTCGGATGCAACAGGTTCCAGCGCTGCACTTCGTGGCCTTCGCGCGCGAGCTCGGTAAAGCTCGGCACGCTCCACAGGTCGGCGGCGACGCCCCAGTCGTTCTTCAGCAGATCGGCCGCGGCAATCACTTCATTGAAGATCGTGCCCGCGCCCATCAGCTGCACGCGCGGCGCTTTGGCGTCGGCTTCAGCCTTGCGGAACGCGTACATGCCCTTGATGATGTCCGCCGCCACGCCGTCGCCCTGCGGCATCGCCGGGTGCTCGTAGTTCTCGTTCATCACCGTGAGGTAATAGAACACGTCTTCCTGCTCCTGCACCATGCGGCGCAGGCCGTCCTGAATGATCACCGCGAGTTCGTAGCCGAAGGTCGGGTCGTAGTTGATGCAGTTCGGAATCGACGACGCCCACAGCAGCGAGTGACCGTCTTCATGCTGCAGGCCTTCGCCGTTCAGCGTCGTACGGCCCGCGGTGCCGCCCAGCAGAAAGCCGCGCGAGCGCATGTCGCCAGCCGCCCACGCGAGATCGCCGACCCGCTGGAAGCCGAACATCGAGTAGTAAATGTAGAACGGGATCATGATCTCGCCGTGCGTCGAGTACGACGTCGCGGCTGCGATCCAGTCCGACATGCCGCCGGCTTCGTTGATCCCTTCCTGCAGGATCTGGCCGGTTTCGGATTCCTTGTAGAACATCAACTGGTCGGAGTCTTCCGGCACATACTTCTGGCCGTCCTGATTCCAGATGCCGATCTGGCGGAAGAGACCTTCCATGCCGAACGTACGCGACTCGTCCGGCACGATCGGCACGACGCGTTTGCCGAGCGCCTTGTCCTTCAGCAGGATGTTCAGGATCCGCACGAACGCCATCGTCGTCGAAATCTCGCGGCCTTCGCCGGTGCCCTTGAGCAACGGCTCGAACACCGCCAGTTCCGGCACCGGCAGCGACTCCGCCTTCTGACGGCGCGCCGGCAGATAGCCGCCCAGCTCCTGGCGGCGCGCGCGCATGTATTCGAGTTCCTTCGAGCCTTCTTCGAACTTCAGATACGGCACATGCGCGATCTCCTCGTCGGAGATCGGCAGGCGGAACTGGTCGCGGAAGTGCTTCAGCGCCTCCACCTGCATCTTCTTCTGCTGGTGCGTGATGTTCATCGCCTGACCGGCTTCGCCCATCCCGTAACCCTTGATCGTCTTCGCGAGGATCACGGTCGGCTGGCCCTTGGTCTCGGTCGCCGCCTTGTAGGCCGCGAAAATCTTGTGCGGGTCGTGACCGCCGCGGTTCAGGTTCCAGATATCTTCATCGGACCAGTCGGCGACCAGCGCCTTCAGTTCCGGCGTGTTGAAGAAATGCTCGCGCACGAATGCGCCCGACTCGGACTTGTACGTCTGATACTCGCCGTCGACCACTTCCATCATCCGGCGCATCAGCGCGCCCGACTTGTCGCGTACGAAGAGCGCATCCCAGCGGCTTCCCCAGACTACCTTGATCACATTCCAGCCGGCGCCGCGGAACTCGCTTTCGAGTTCCTGGATGATCTTGCCGTTGCCGCGCACCGGGCCGTCGAGGCGCTGCAGGTTGCAGTTGATCACGAACACGAGGTTGTCGAGACGCTCGCGGCCGGCCATGCCGATTGCGCCGAGCGATTCCGGTTCGTCGGTTTCGCCGTCGCCGAGGAACGCCCACACCTTGCGGCCCTCGGTCTTCGCGATGCCGCGCGCATGCAGATACTTCATGAAGCGCGCCTGGTAGATCGCCATGATCGGACCGAGACCCATCGACACCGTCGGGAATTGCCAGAAGTCCGGCATCAGCCACGGGTGCGGATACGACGAGATGCCCTCGCCGCCCACTTCCTGACGGAAGTTGTCGACCTGCTTGTCCGACAGGCGGCCGAGCAGGAACGCACGCGAGTAGACACCCGGCGACGAGTGGCCCTGCACGAACACGAGATCGCCGCCATGTTCGGCGCTCGGCGCGTGCCAGAAATGGTTGAAGCCGACGTCATACAAGGTCGCGGCCGAAGCGAACGACGCGATATGGCCGCCGACGTTGGTGTCCTTGCCGGCGCGCAGCACCATCGCCATGGCGTTCCAGCGGGTGTACGAGCGGATGCGGTGTTCGATGTCCTGGTCGCCCGGAATCTTCGCCTGATTCACGACCGGGATCGTATTGATGTACGGGGTGTTCGCGGAGAACGGCAGGTGTTCGCCGTGCACGCGCGCGAATTCGATCTGCTTTTCGATCAGGTAGTGAGCGCGATTCGGACCTACAGCAGAAATCACGCCATCCAGCGCTTCGAGCCATTCAGCCGTTTCTTGCGGATCGCTGTCATCTTTCGAGTCAGCGACATACTTCAGAACTTCGTCGGGTACAGCGGACATGCTCGTCTCCTGGATATAGAGGCACGCTCGTGAGTGGACGACGCGGACGAAGTACGGAAGTACGGCCGCGGCAGTTTCGGGCGATTTTAATGATGCCCCCGACGTCCGCGCAACAAAATTTTCGAATTGCGAGATGCTTTCTCATAATGCGGAAAATTGTTGCGGCGCACCCTGATCTGACTGCCAATTCGCAGGTACCTCGGGTAGTTTGCTCCTGTTAATGTGACTTTCGCCGCTTTTCTGCGCGATTTCGTGCGGACCCGCTGCGCTACAATGCGACCCATGTTGACCGAACGGCTTTTTGCACGCTCGGCGCGGCCGTCCGGTTCGCCGGCGGATACGTCGCCGTCCCGCTGGCACCACGGACCATGGTGGTCGAATTCCTATTTGCTGACGCCACTGCTGTCCATCCTGGTGTTCCTCGTCGTGATGAGCCTCATCTTGTGGAGTCTCAACCGGCGCGAGCAGCAGCAGCAGGAGGACACGCTCTATCGCAACGTCGCGTGGGCGCAGCAGCAGATCCGTCTGTCCATGACCGGCGCGCAGGAGCAGATCCAGGCGCTCGCGCGCGACCTGGTCACGGGCCGCGCGGACCCGCATTCGTTCCAGGTTTCCACCGCCGACATCATGCAGGGGCATCCCGAGATCCTCTACATGAACTGGTACACGTCCGAGCTGCAGCCGCGCTGGCCGAACACGCCGCTGCCGGTGCTCGGCCAGCGTCTCGCGAAACCGAATGACCAGCAGATGGACGAGGCCGTGAAGGCCGCGTTCACCGAAGCACGCAATACGCGGCGCCAGGTCTATTCGCCACTCCTTTACGACGATCTCGGCAACGGCTACATCACGCTGCAAACGCCGGTCTATCGCGACCGCGAATTTCTCGGCAGCATCGCCGCGGTGTTCTCGATCGAAGGCATGTTGAAGCGCGACATCCCGCCCGAGCTCTCCGCGAAGTACAAGATCTCGATCGTCGACAGCGACAACCGCGAGCTCGCCACCACGTCGACACGCCCGCGCCTGCCGCGCGACGCGTACTACGACCTGCCGCTCGATCCGCCGGGCCAGGGCATTTCGGTGCGCGTCTACGCATATCCGCAGATGACCAACTTCACGAACAACACGCTTGTGTGGCTGGTCGCGGGCCTGTCGTGCTTCGTGCTGTGGAGCCTGTGGAGCTTGTGGAAGCACACGCGGCAGCGCTTCGAGGCGCAGCAGGCGCTCTATGCGGAAGCGTTCTTCCGGCGCGCGATGGAAAACTCCGTGCTGATCGGCATGCGCGTACTCGACATGCACGGCCGCATCACGCACGTGAACCCGGCGTTCTGCCGGATGACCGGCTGGGACGAGATCGACCTCGTCGGCAAGACGGCGCCCTTCCCGTACTGGCCGCGCGACGCGTATCCGGAGATGCAGCGCCAGATCGACATGACGCTGCGCGGCAAGGCGCCGTCGTCGGGCTTCGAATTGCGTGTGCGGCGCAAGGACGGGTCGCTCTTCCATGCGCGCCTCTATGTGTCGCCGCTGATCGACAGTTCGGGACGGCAGACCGGCTGGATGTCGTCGATGACCGACATCACCGAACCGAAGCGCGCGCGCGAAGAGCTCGCCGCCGCGCACGAACGCTTCACGACGGTGCTCGAAAGTCTCGACGCCGCGGTGTCGGTGCTCGCCGCCGACGAAGCCGAACTGCTGTTCGCGAACCGCTACTACCGGCACCTGTTCGGCATTCGCCCGGACGGCCACCTGGAACTCGCGGGCGGCGGCGGATTCGACAGCGCGCAGGCGTCGTCCGACTCGATCGACATGGTCGACACCTATGCCGGGCTGCCCGCCGCCGCGCTGACCGAAAGCACCGCCGACGCGCAGGAAGTGTATGTGCAGAGCATACAAAAGTGGTTCGAGGTGCGGCGCCAGTACATTCAGTGGGTCGACGGCCATCTCGCGCAGATGCAGATCGCAACCGACATCACGACGCGCAAGCAGGCGCAGGAACTCGCGCGCCAGCAGGACGAGAAGCTGCAGTTCACGAGCCGCCTGATGACGATGGGCGAAATGGCGTCGTCGCTCGCGCACGAACTGAACCAGCCGCTCGCGGCAATCAACAACTATTGCTCTGGCGCGGTTGCGCTGGTTAAATCTGGGCGGACACCCGACAATCTGCTGCCGGTACTCGAAAAGACCGCGCAGCAGGCGGTGCGGGCCGGCATGATCATCAAGCGGATCCGCGAATTCGTGAAACGCAGCGAACCGAAACGCCAGGCCACCCGCGTCGCCGATATCGTCGCGGATGCGGTCGGACTGGCCGAGCTCGAGGCACGCAAGCGGCGCATTCGCATCGTCACCGATATTCGCTCGCGGCTGCCCGTCATTTACGTCGATCCGGTGCTGATCGAGCAGGTGCTCGTGAACCTGCTGAAGAACGGCGCCGAAGCGATGCACGATGCGCGGCCCGATGCGGTCGATCCGGTGATTCGCGTGATCGCGCGGCTGGACGCGGGCAACGTGTGCATCAGCGTCGTCGACCAGGGCCCGGGGGTCGACGAGGCGACCGCCGAGCATCTGTTCGAACCGTTTTACAGCACGAAGTCGGACGGCATGGGCATGGGCCTCAATATTTGCCGGTCGATCATCGAGTCTCACCGAGGCCGTCTGTGGGTGGTCAACAACGTCGAAGCCGACGGCCACATCACCGGCGCCACTTTCCATTGCAGTCTGCCCATCGGCGAACCCGACGGCCCGAGCAACGGCGGGCACGAGGCGCCGACACCACAAACCGTTACGGGAGAGCTATGAACACCCCAGTCACCACACAGGAAACCGTGTTTGTCGTCGACGACGACGAGGCGGTGCGAGACTCGCTGCGCTGGCTGCTGGAAGCGAACGGTTATCGCGTGCAGTGCTTCTCGAGCGCCGAGCAGTTCATCGAAGCATGGCAGCCGCACCAGCACCCGGGACAGATCGCATGCCTGATTCTCGACGTGCGGATGTCCGGCATGAGCGGGCTCGAATTGCAGGAACGGTTGATCGCCGACAACGCGTCGCTGCCGATCATCTTCGTGACCGGCCACGGCGATGTGCCGATGGCGGTGTCGACGATGAAGAAGGGTGCGATGGACTTCATCGAGAAGCCGTTCGACGAAGCGGAACTGCGCAAGCTGGTCGAGCGGATGCTCGACAAGGCGCGCAGCGAAAGCTCCAGCGTGCAGCAGCAGCGTGCGGCCGCCGAGCGTCTGTCGAAGCTGACCGCGCGCGAACATCAGGTGCTCGAGCGCATCATCGCCGGCCGGCTGAACAAGCAGATTGCCGACGACCTCGGCATCAGCATCAAAACGGTCGAAGCGCACCGCGCGAACATCATGGAAAAGCTCAATGTGAACACCGTCGCTGATCTGCTGCGGCTCGCATTGTCGAACAAGCCTCAGCAGACGCAGTAGCGCCGCGCGCCACGCGTTTTCGCATCTTTGCGGAAAGAAAGCGGGCCTTGAGCCCGCTTTCTTCTTTTGTGCCGTGCGTCCGTCTCTTCGCTCGATGCCCTTGCCCTCCCTTCGCTGCCCTTCAGCACACTTCGACGCGGCCTATCGCGACTCGACGCGAGAACCTGGGAATTCGACGCTCACGCGTATCGATTCATTAGCGATCCAAATATAACGCGCCCTCTCACCGGCATCTTGACGAATGCGCAATAAATATCGGCAATGCACCATTCATCGCCATTCAAAATAAACGGTCAAAGGTAAAACATGGTGCCGTATCAATTGACAGTCATGCCTTTGCCCCCTAATTTCAGGTATTCCTTCATCGTCAGGAATCCCTCATGATTGACCGGCGCCACGCCGCACCACGCTCGCCTGTTTCGACCACGTTTTCGACAACCCCATTGTCGCGTCGCCTTTCGTTTCAAGGCCTGCTCCACAGTCCGCTTCACAGCGCGCTTCACAGCACGCTCCACAGTCCGCTTCTTCGTGCACCGCTTCGTGCGCTTCCTGGTACGCCTCTTCCTCGTCACGCAGCAAGGAGGACATGAACATGAAACGTTCCCGCACCCGTCAACGCGTGCTGCTCATGTGCGTGGCGCTCGCCGGCGCGCCGCTCGTGGTCGGCATCACCACGCCTCGCATCGCGCTCGCTCAAAGCGCGGCACAGATATCGAGCCAGCAACTCGATTCGCTGACCGCGCCGATCGCGCTCTACCCCGACGCGCTGCTCGCGCAGGTGCTGATGGCCGCGACCTTTCCGCAACAGGTTCAGGACGCCGCGCAATGGTCGAAGGCCAACCCGCAAAAGCAGGGCGATGCCGCGGTGCAGGCGGTCGCCTCGCAATCATGGGATCCGAGCGTGCAATCGCTCGTCGCGTTTCCGCAAGTGCTCGCGACGATGGCTTCCAAACCCGACTGGGTCACGCAATTGGGCAACGCATTTCTCGCGCAGCCGAACGATGTGATGGACTCGGTGCAACGCTTGCGCAAGCAGGCTCAGCAAGCGGGCAACCTGAAAACCACCGAGCAGCAGAAGGTGATCGTCGAGCAGAGCACGATCCAGATCGTGCCGGCCAATCCGCAAGTAGTGTATGTGCCGACGTATAACCCGACCGTCGTATACGGCGCGTGGCCCTACCCCGCGTATCCGCCGGTCTACGTGCCGCCGCCGCCCGGCTATGCGATCGCAACCGGCTTCGCGGCGGGCCTCGCGTTCGGCACCGGCGTCGCGGTCGCGAATGCGCTATGGGGCAATTTCAACTGGAATACGCATGACGTGAACATCAACGTCAATCGCTATAACAACATCAACGTCAACAATAGGATCAACGCGAACAGCACCACTGCCAACTGGAATCGCAACGAGAGCATCAATCGCACGAACGCGAATCTGAATCGCAACAACGCGAACTTCAATCAGGCGAACCTGGCTGCACAGCGCGATGCGTATCGCGGCCGCGATGCATCGCGTCAGCAGGCGCAACAGGCATTGGAGAATCGCACCGGGCAAAACCTGGGCGGCACCGCAAACCAGCGCCTGCAGGACATCCGCAGCGGCGGCGCGAATGCCAGCCAGATTCGCAATAGCGCGCAAAACCTGAACCGCGACAACGCGCTGCGCGGCGCCGGCGACGCGGGCACCGCGCGCGCGGACATGCAGCGCGGACAGGCGAGCCGCCAGTCGTTCGCGAATAACAGCGGCGGGCGCGTCGGCGCCGGCGGCGCGGGTGAACAGGCGGGCGCGAACCGGTTTGGTGCGAACGGCGGCGGACAGCGTGGCGGCGGCTTCGAAGGCGGCGGCGGATTTCAGGGCGGCGGACAACGGCCCGGCGGTTTCGGCGGCGGCGGTGGACGCCATTTCGGCCGCGGCCGCTGAACATTCGACAAGGAGCCCAATATGAACCGCTATCCTGCATCGCGCGCGCTGCGCGCATCCCGCCCGGCAGACAAGCTCGTGCCGCATTCGGCACACCGCATCGCATCCGGCATGGTGCGCGGCCCAGCCGCTACGCTGATTGCCGCCGCGCTACTCTTCTTCGCGCCCGGCGCACATGCGCAAGCCGTTTATCCGACTACCGACGCAGCCGCCAACGCATTCGTGAATGCGCTCGCAACGAACGATCACGCGGCGATGAAGCACGTGCTCGGCGACCACTATCCGCGTTTCATCCCGACCACCGACATCGGCCAGGACGACATCTACGCCTTTCTCGGCGAATGGGCAAAAGGCCATCGGATCGTCGACGACCCGACGCCGCACAACGGCCGCGCAAGCGCGCATCTGGAAGTCGGCGACGGCGGCTGGACGCTGCCGATCCCGCTCGAGAAGGTCGCCGGCGGCTGGCGTTTCGATACGCCCGCCGCCACCGACGAAATGCTCACGCGCCGTATCGGCCGCAACGAGCGCTCCGCGGTTCTGACGTCGCAGGCTTATGTCGACGCGCAGAACGACTACCGGAACCTGACGCAACACTATGCACAGCGGTTCATCAGTTCGCCCGGTCAGCACGACGGCCTCTACTGGCACACCGCGCCCGGCGAAGCCGAAAGCCCGCTCGGTCCGCTCGCCGCGACGATGCAACATCAGATTACGCCAGGCGAGGCATATCACGGCTATCACTTCCGGATTCTGACCGCGCAAGGATCGCACGCACAGGGTGGCGCGCAGAGCTATCTGGCGGACGGCGTGCTGAAGAACGGCTTCGCACTCGTCGCGTGGCCGGCCGAATACGGCAAGACCGGGGTGATGAGCTTTATCGTCAACCAGGACGGACAGGTGTATCAGAAGGATCTCGGGCCGCGCACGGCGAGCGCGGCCGACGCGATCCGTTCGTTCGATCCGGATGCGTCATGGCAACCGGCGCAGCCATGAGCGCATAGCTCGCGCGTGGCGTGCGGACGCGCGAGCGCTTTCGGGCCGCGGGCTGCCGGAAGCGCACGCGCCTCGCATGCCGACGCGCGGTCGCTTTTCGGCTGCGGCCTGTCGGCCGTGCGCTCGCGGCACAACGGGCAGCGGCGGTATAATTCACCCTTGGGATCGCGGCGCAGTTATTTCTGCGCCGCGCGCATTTCGTGCCGCCGTGTTTTCGCGCCGCCGCTTTCGTCTGGCCGCTTCGTTCAGCGCTTCCTGCAGCGATTCGTTCCGTGGTTCCAACGCCGCTTCCCGCTCGCCGAAGCCCGCAGAGACGCCGCCGCGATGCCGGCGCGAACGCGCTGCACAAACCGTCGCATCGCGCCCCCGCTCATTCCGAACTGCCCATTCTCGACCGACCATGACAGCCAAACTGATCGACGGCACCGCCCTTTCGAAGACCCTGCGCGCGGACGTCGCGACGCGCGCCGCCGCCCTCACCGCCCGCGGCCATCAGCCGGGCCTCGCGGTCGTGCTGGTCGGCGACAATCCGGCAAGCGAGGTCTATGTCCGCAACAAGGTCAAGGCCTGCGAGGACAACGGCCTTTACTCGTCGTACGACCGGTATCCGTCCACGATGACCGAAGCGGATCTGCTTGCGCGCATCGACGCGCTGAACCGCGATCCGAAGATCCACGGCATTCTCGTGCAATTGCCGCTGCCCGCGCATATCGACAGCCACAAGGTGATCGAAGCGATCGCGCCGGAGAAAGACGTCGACGGCTTCCATGTCGCGAACGCGGGCGCGCTGATGACCGGCAAACCGCTGTTCCGCCCGTGCACGCCGTACGGCATCATGAAAATGTTCGACGCGTACGGCATCGCGTTGAAGGGTGCGAATGCGGTCGTGATCGGCCGCTCGAACATCGTCGGCAAGCCGATGGCGCTTTTGCTGCTCGACGCCGGCGCGACCGTCACGATCTGCCATAGCAAGACGCGCGATCTCGCCGCGCATACGCGTGAGGCGGACGTCGTGGTCGTCGCGACCGGCCTGCGCAACATCCTGACCGCCGGCATGGTGAAAGCGGGCGCCGCGGTGATCGACGTCGGCATGAATCGCGACGAGGCCGGCAAGCTGTGCGGCGACGTCGACTTCGCCGGCGTGAAGGAAGTGGCCGGTTACCTGACGCCGGTGCCAGGCGGCGTCGGGCCGATGACGATCACGATGCTGCTCGTCAATACGATCGAAGCGGCCGAGCGCGCGGCCGGCATGCGATAACGCGAACCATGAGACACCGGCGCGTCGAGCGAATGCAAGACTCGCGCGCCGAGCGCGAGGAGTCGCTGCGACGCACGATACACGATACGCGACGCACGATTCGCGATACGCGATGCGACCGACGTTGCGAGGCAGCGAAGCATGAGACACGCGCACACCGCCGCATGCCCATGTTATCGCCGCAGCACCGTGTCGCAGCGCACGTAGCAGCGCCAGCGCTTCGTCACGTTGCAGCGCAAATTTGCGTATCCTTGGGTTTGGTTCGGGCGGCGGCCCGTCATGATTCGGCTGTCTTTCCGCTCTTTGTCCCGCACGGGGGTGGAAACGGCCAACGTCGCCCCCATAGTCGAATAACGGGGCGCGACTGCACGCCCCTTCAAGCGCAAGTTTCAGTCTCTCCAACATGACGCGACAGACAGGAAGCACCATGTCCACGACCCAACCAACATCCGACAACCCGCTCCTCGATTTCACCGATCTGCCGCGCTTCGGCGAGATCCGCCCCGAACACGTGACACCCGCGCTCGATGTGCTGCTGGCGAACGCAACCGCCGCAGTCGAACGCGCAAGGGAACCGGCGACGCCCGCGTCGTGGGCCGATATCGTCGAAACCGTCGAACGCTCCACCGAGCCGCTGTCGCGTGCGTGGGGGGTAATCGGTCACCTGAACGCGGTCGCGGACACGCCGGAACTGCGTGCCGTCTACGGCGAGAACCTGCCGCGTGTGACCGAGTTCTGGTCCAGCGTCGGCCAGAACCTTGCGCTGTACGAAAAGTACAAGGCGATCTCCCGCAGCGGCGATTACGCGACGCTGACCGGTGAACGCAAAAAAATCCTCGAAAACGCGTTGCGCGACTTCCGTCTGTCCGGTGCTGAACTGCCGGAAGATCAGAAGCCGCGCTTCGCGGAATTGCAGGAGCGCCAGGCCGGATTGTCGAAGGCATTTTCGGATCATGTGCTCGATGCGACCAACGCCTATGCGTACCTCGCCGAAGCGCCGGAAGAACTCGCGGGCCTGCCGGAAGACGTGATCGCCGCTGCACGCGAAGCCGCCGAGCGCGACGGCAAGACCGGCTGGAAGTTCACGCTGCATTTCCCGTCGTACTTCCCGGTGATGCAATACGCGGAGCACCGGCCGATGCGCGAAACGATGTATCGCGCGTATGTGACACGCGCGTCCGAGCTCGGTCCGCAGTATGGCAAAGGCAACCCCGACTGGGACAACACCGCCAACGTCGCCGCACACCTGAAGCTGCGCGCGGAAGAAGCGCAGATGCTCGGCTATCGCAACTTTGCGGAAGTGTCGCTCGCGCCGAAGATGGCCGAATCGCCGGCCCAGGTGATGGCCTTCCTCGAAGACCTCGCGACGCGCGCGCGGCCGCATGCGGAGCAGGACTGGAAGGAGTTGCGCGAATTCGCCGCAAGCGAGCTCGGCCTCACCGACATGCAACCGTGGGACATGGCATTCGCGTCCGAACGGTTGCGCCAGAAGCGCTACTCGTTCTCGGAAAACGAGGTAAAGCAATACTTCCCTGAGCAAGCCGTGCTGAAGGGCCTCTTCAAGGTCACCGAGACGCTTTTCGGCGTACGCATCCGGCCCGATGAAGCGACAACGTGGCATCCCGAAGTGCGCTTCTTCCGCGTCGAGAATTCGGATGGCGGACTGGTCGCGCAGTTCTACCTCGATCTCTATGCGCGTGAAGGCAAGCGCGGCGGCGCATGGATGGACGACGCACGCACGCGCCGCAAGCCCGTGCATGGCCCGCTGCAGACGCCGGTCGCGTATCTCACGTGCAACTTCTCGGCGCCGGTCGGCGGCAAGCCCGCGTGCTTCACGCATGACGAAGTGATCACGCTGTTCCACGAGTTCGGCCATGGGCTGCACCATATGCTCACGCGCGTCGACGAGCTCGGCGTCTCCGGCATCAACGGCGTCGAATGGGATGCGGTCGAGCTGCCGTCGCAGTTCATGGAAAACTTCTGCTGGGAATGGGACGTGCTGCGCGACATGACCTCGCATGTCGACACGGCGGCCCCGCTGCCGCGCGAGCTGTTCGACAAGATGCTCGCCGCGAAGAATTTCCAGAGCGGCCTCGGCACGCTGCGGCAGATCGTCTTCTCGATGTTCGACATGAAGCTGCACGTCGACTTCGATCCGTCCGGCGCGAAGAGCGCGAACGATCTCGCACGCGAGATCAACGAACAGTTCCATGTGATTCCGCAAGCATCATTCTCGCGTTGGCCGAATACGTTCAGCCATATTTTCGCGGGCGGTTATGCGGCCGGGTACTACAGCTACAAGTGGGCGGAAGTGCTGTCCGCGGATGCGTATGCGGCGTTCGAAGAGGCCGCGCAAGCGTCGGACGGCAGCGTGCTCGATACGGATACCGGCACGCGCTATCGCCGCGAGATTCTCGAAGTGGGCGGCAGCCGGCCCGCAATGGAGTCGTTCAAGGCGTTCCGCGGACGCGAGCCGAATATCGACGCGCTGCTGCGTCATAACGGCATGGCGCAACCAATGGCGCATTGAGCAATTTCAGTTTTCCCCGCTGACGCCGCGCTAAAACCGGTGCATGACAGACGCTTCTGCATGCACCGGTTTTTTATGTGCGATGCAGTTTGAAGTCGACCTGCTGCGGACGGCCATCGAGCGCCAACGCCGCACGCACCGCCGGTGACCGGCTGACCACCTTGCCGCGGCTCACCACCGCCAGACGCGCCGCGCGCAGGCGGATCGCCTCGACTTCATCGCGTGCATCCAGCACCACGCAGTTGGCCGCGCAGCCCGGCGCAATGCCGTAGCCTTCGAGACCGAGAATGCGCGCGGCGTTGAACGTGACCGCGTCGAAGCAGGCGCGCATCGCGTCGACGCCCGTCATTTGCGCGACGTGGAGCCCCATATGCGCCACTTCCAGCATATCGCCGGAACCGAGGCTGTACCACGGGTCCATCACGCAGTCATGGCCGAACGCGACGTCGATGCCGGCCGCGAGCATCTCCGGTACGCGCGTCATGCCGCGCCGCTTCGGATAGGTATCGGAACGGCCTTGCAACGTGATGTTGATCAGCGGATTCGCGATTGCCGCGACGCCTGCTTCGAGCATGAGCGGCAGCAGCTTGCTGACGTAGTAGTTATCCATCGAATGCATCGACGTCAGATGCGAACCCGCGACACGGCCGTGCAAGCCGAGACGATGCGTGTGTGCGGCGAGTGTCTCGATGTGGCGCGATAGCGGGTCGTCCGACTCGTCGCAATGCATATCGACGCGCAGGCCCTTCTGCGCGGCAAATTCGCACAGCAGACGCACCGATTCGGCGCCATCGGCCATGGTGCGCTCGAAATGCGGAATGCCGCCGACGACGTCGACGCCGAGCTCGATTGCGCGCTTCAGGTTGTCGAACGCGCGTGCGCGGCGCAGCAAGCCGTCCTGCGGAAACGCGACCAGTTGCACATCCATGTAAGACGCGACGCGGCGGCGCACCTCGAGCAGCGCCTCGACCGCGAGCAGCCGTTCATCGCAGACGTCGACATGCGCGCGAATCGCAAGCAACCCGCGCGCGACTGCCCAGTCGCAATACTGCAATGCGCGCTCGACCAATGCCTCTTGCGTGAGGTGCGGCTTCAGTTCACCCCACAGCGCGATGCCCTCGAGCAGCGTGCCGGATGCATTGACGCGCGGCAAACCGTACGACAGCGTCGCGTCCATATGGAAATGCGCGTCGACGAACGGCGGTGCGACGAGCAAGCCGTCCGCGTTGATCTCCTCGCGCGCCTGCGCGGCGAGATGCGGCTCGACCGCGACAATGCGCGCCGCGTCGATGCCGATATCGACCGGCCCGTCGCCGCGCGCGGCGCTGCGCGGCAAAACGGCGCCACGGATGATCAGGTCCATGCTTCCTCCGGTCTCAAGCCCACTGCTTTCTTGATTCTCACCAATTCTCACTGATTCTATCGGTGGCAAAAAAGCAGGGGGAGACTGGACCGGATTTATTGCGCAGGCGCCGGTGGATCGTCGTCTAGCAACCGGACCGAGCCGGAATGCATATCGGCTTCGAGTGTTTCGTCAGCCGGTGCGTGTTCGACGTCGGCTGCAAGTTCATCGTCGTGCGCATGTTCGTGCTCGAACAGGTCGAACTGACCATGCTTTGCGATGGTGTCCTCCTCGAGGCGCACGCCGACGCCGAGGAGCCGCACCGGCTTGCTGCGCCGCGCGAAGCCCTTTTCCAGCAACGCGAGCAAGGTGGGCAAGTGCGTGACGGTGCCGACGCATTCGACCGTGGTGCGCTGGAAATCCGCGAAGCGGATTTTCACGTACAGCTTGCGCACCGCCGCGGCCGCCTGTGCACGCGCAATGCGCGCATCCAGTTGCTCAGCGAGGCCGCGCAATTCGTTCGAGCATTCGTCGAGCGTGCGCAAGTCGGTCACATAGGTCGTTTCGACGCTGATCGACTTGCGCTCCAGATGGGCATGCACCGGGCGCTCATCGATGCCGCGCGACAGTTCGTACAGCCGCTTGCCGAACACGCCGAATTGCCGATGCAAATCGACCAGCGGCCATTCGCGCAGCTGCGCGCAGGTGGACAGCCCGAGCTTTTCGAGCTTCGCCGCCGTCACCTTGCCGACGCCGAAAATCTTGCGCACCGGCAACGCGGCAACGAACGCATCGACTTCCGGTGGCCGCACCACGTAAAGACCATCCGGCTTGTTCCAGTCCGATGCGATCTTGGCGACGAACTTGTTCGGCGCAACGCCGGCCGAGACCGTCACGCCGACCGTCTCGCGCACGCGCGCGCGGATTTCCTCGGCCATCAACGTTGCACTGCCCTTGCAGCGATCCGTGTGGGTGACATCCAGATACGCTTCGTCGAGCGACAGCGGTTCGACCTCCGGCGTGTAGTCGCGATAGATGGCCATGATCTGGCGCGACGCGACGCGGTACTTCTCCATCGCCGGCGGCAAAATCAGCAGATCGGGGCACTTGCGCAAGGCAAGCGCCGATGACATGGCCGAATGCACGCCGAAACGCCGCGCTTCGTAATTGCAGGTGGCGACCACGCCGCGATGTTCCGGCCGCCCACCGACCGCCAGCGGACGCCCGCGCAACGATGGGTCGTCCCGCATTTCGACCGACGCGTAAAAGCAGTCGCAGTCGCAATGAATGATCTTGCGAACAGACGACGCGAGCGGCGCGGCAAGCGCCGCAACAAGCGGCGCTTCGACCGGCGGCGAAGGAACAGCGGGCGGGCTCAAGATGCGGATACTGTACAAAAATACAGTGGTTTAATCAAGTGACGACGCGTGAATTTTCGCACTCGTGTACCGGCGAAAAGCGCTCGATGCGTACCGCTCGATCGTGCGCGGCCGGGCCTATACTCGCCGCAGTCAGTGACGTGATGATGCGGATAACGATGAAAACAATTGGCGTGATCGGCGGCATGAGCTGGGAGTCGTCGACCGAGTACTACCGGCTGCTGAACCGTTACGCGAAAGCGCGACTGGGCGGCCATCACAACGCGCGCAGCCTGATGTTGACCGTGGATTTCGCCGACATCGAGGCGGGCCAGCGTGCCGGCGCGTGGGACCGGCTCGGCGAACAGATGGCCGATGCCGCGCGGCGCCTCGAGCGCGGCGGCGCCGATCTCGTGCTGCTCGCGACCAATACGATGCATCGCGTGTATGAATCGATCGAAGCGGCGATCGGCGTGCCGTTTCTGCATATCGCCGATCCGACCGGCGAAGCGTTGCGCGCGGCGGGTATCGAGCGGGTCGGCCTGCTCGGCACCCGCTACACGATGGAGCAGACCTTTTACGCGGGGCGCTTGCGCGAGCGGTTCGGACTCGACACGCTCGTGCCTGACGACGGTGGGCGTCGCGACGTGCATCGCATCATCTACGAAGAGCTGTGTCACGGCGTGACCGACGCGCAATCGCGCGGGATTTATCAGCGCGCGATCGACGACATGGCGGCACGGGGCGCTCAGGCGGTGATTCTCGGATGCACGGAGATCACGCTGCTGATCAAACAGGACGACACTGCGCTGCCTGTTTTCGACACCACCGCGTTGCACGCACAAGCAGCAGTAGATTGGGCGATACAAACCCGCTAAACTCCTCACCTGCCCGAGCTTGTTTTATCCTGGTCAATTGATAAGGATCACGTAGCGACGCGATATACTGCGCCCGCTGCCGAAACAAAGGCAGCTCGGGTTGGGAAGCCCGGTCCCCACTCAGCGCGGTTCAAGACACTGCGCCGCATCGTTCGTCCTTTGGGCGGGCCTTGTCGGGGGAGCTTCGCGCTCACCGGTGGTGGAACGGTCTTCCCACCCTGCCATGTGCCCGCCCACCCGCCTCAATCGGCGGGTTCGTATTTCGCCCAAGGAGATCAGACGATGACGATCAACCAGACGCCGCAGTCCCCTATGCAATCGCAACACGATGCCCGCGTCGCGCTGCTCGAGCGTATCGTCGATAGCGCGCTGATCGCCGGACATCGGCATGTCGAACAGTTCGCTCGACTCGCTGCATTGGCTCGCGCGATCACGAACGAGCACATTTCGTCCGAAGACCGCACGACGCTTATCGGAATATTGGAGAACATTGCCCATCACGCCGAGCTCGACGCCACGCTTGATATTGAATTTATCGGAGGCGTCCGAGCGGGACAGGTAATCGGCCGGCTGGTTCGGATGGCAGGCCGGCGAAGCGACGCGCAAAACGCCAGCGCCGGTCTGGCTACGGACGTCAACGTCACGAAACACTAGCTTGATGCGCCGCGACACCGGCGCGCCCTATGCTCGACCCTGCTCCTCGCCCCCGCTCCCCCGTCGCAATAAAACCGTCTCGCGAGGGCAGCCGGCAACGTTACATCGGCGGGGTCCAATGCCATGCGTCGATACCCATTTTCGCGCCGAGCAGGATAAGCATCGTGCCCATCAACCAACGCTGGGCGAGCAGCCAACCTGGATGCCGGGCGATCACGCCCGCCACACTGCCCGACGACACGGCGACCAATGCGTTGACGGACGCAAACGCAACGATCAGCGCGCCGCCGAGCGCCAACGACTGTCGCAGCACACTGCCCATCTGGTAATCAATGAACTGCGGCAGTAGCGACAGAAAAATCAGCGCGAGTTTCGGATTCAGCAGGCTTGTCGCCGCGCCCATGGCAAACAGTCGCCGCGGTCCTTGCGCCTGAACCTGCCTGATTTGCAGCGGCGAACGGCCACCGGGCCTGATCGCCTGCCAGGCCAGATAGAGCAGATAGAGCGCACCACAGGCCGCGAGCACGCGACATGCGCCGGGAATCGCGACAAACAGCGCGGTAATCCCAAACGCGGCGCCGAACATATAGAACAGGTACCCGAGCATCACGCCGGCCAGCGATATCAGACCGGCCTTCGGACCCTGCCCCACCGAGCGCGACATCACGTAGACCATATTCGGGCCCGGCGTTACCGCCAGCATGCCGCCTACCGTCAAGAATTCGACCATCGTTCCCATTTGCTGCGCCACGCTCCTGCTGGTCAGGTATCGAATGCGACTCCAGTATCGGATGGTCTGTCGAGCAAGTAAAACGGATTAAACTGAGTTCATTATTCAGATTTTCTTATTTATGAAAAAGCTCGATCTCGATGTGCTGGAGATGGTCGTGGCGGTCGCGGATACCGGGTCGTTTGTGCGCGCCGCGGAATCGGTGCATCGCTCGCCGTCGGCGGTCAGCATGCAGATCAAGGCGATCGAGGAAGCGCTCGGCAAGCCGCTATTCGCGCGCACCACACGCGATGTCGTGCTGACCCAGGAAGGCAGGACGCTCGCCGACTATGGCCGGCAGATGCTTGCCATGCGCGAAGAAGCGTGGGCGTCGGTGGTCCGCCCCGACATGCGGGGACGCGTCACGGTCGGTGTCCCTGACGACTATGCGTCGTCGTTGCTGCCGTCTGTGTTGCGCAAATTCGCGGCTGCTCACCCGCGGGTGGAAATTCGCGTAATCGGGCTGCCGAGCAGCGGGCTGATCCCGCTGCTCAAGGACAATACGCTCGACCTCGCCTGTATTACGAAGGCCCGCGGTGTATCGGGCGAATTTATCCGCTTCGAGCCGATGGTCTGGGCCGCGGCGCGCGGCAAGCGGCAGGTGTGGAAAGAGCGACCGCTTCCAATTGCGGTGTTTGAGCAAGGCAGTGCCGCGCGAGCGCACGCGACGGCCGCGCTGCAGCAGGTGGGCATCCGCTACCGGACGTCCTATGAAAGTCCTAGTCTGCTCGGATTGTTTAGCATGGTCGAAGCGGGCCTGGCTGTTGCACCGCTCGCGCGGTGCAGCGTGCCGACTTATCTCGTGCAATTGGGAGAGGCTGACGGATTGCCGCCGCTTGCGGAACTGGAAGTGATACTGGCGCGCAGCGCGAGGTCGAAGCGACCGCCGTGCGATTTTCTCGCGGAGCAGATTCTGAGTGATCTGCGGGTTGCTTGAGATTATCGGCGAGGTCCGCCTGGACCGACCAGCGCGCTTGTCCGTGTAGCCGCCGCAGACGCCGACGTGGTACGCGCAAACTGCGCCGGGATTGTCCTCAGTTTGCCCAAACGCAAAGCAGGACAAGTTTCACTGGGCATCTAGACCGGCTGGAAGCCTTGATGTACTTGGTTGCGGGGGTAGGATTTGAACCTACGACCTTCGGGTTATGAGCCCGACGAGCTGCCAGACTGCTCCACCCCGCGTCAGAGGAACCGGATTGTACTGAACGACTCTATAGTCGGTCAAATTTATTTCAGATTTTTCGTGTGCGTTCGATGACGCGTTGAGTTCCCGCGCGCTGACCAAGCGCGCCACGCTCATCGCGCCTGCACTCCTTCCTTCGCCGCAATCGACGGCATCACCGGCGATCGTTCGCAAATTTCAAATCCGCTACCTGCGCAACAGTGCAGGCGTTGCGAAGATCCTGACAGTCAACCTGTTCGCGGTAAGATTCGCGTACGTTTGATCGCGCGTCACACCTCGCCGCCTCCCACACCAACGAGAAACAGGAATGAAGATCGCCACCTGGAACGTCAACTCACTGAAGGTCCGCCAGCAGCACGTGATCGACTGGCTCGAACTGAGCCAGACCGATGTGCTCTGCCTTCAGGAACTCAAACTCCCCGACGAGAAATTCCCGCGCGCCGACCTCGAGGAAAAGGGCTATCGCAGCTGGTTCGCCGGTCAGAAGACGTACAACGGCGTCGGCATTCTCGTGCGCAACGGTCTGCAGGTGGACGAAGCTACCGTCGTGCGCAATATCCCCGGCTTTGAAGATGCACAGCAGCGCGTGATCGCCGCAACGATCGACGGCGTGCGCATCATCAGCGCGTACTTCCCGAACGGCCAGGCGCCGGGCACCGACAAGTTCGCGTACAAGCTGCGCTGGCTCGACGCGATGCACGACTGGTTGCAAAGCGAACTCGCGCAGTATCCGAAGCTCGCGCTGCTCGGCGACTACAACATCGCGCCGGAAGATCGCGACGTGCATGATCCGAAAGCGTGGGAAGGCCAGAATCTCGTGTCGCCGGAAGAGCGCGCCGGGTTTGCACGCCTGATCGAACTCGGCCTCGTCGATTCGTTCCGTCTCTTCGAGCAACCGGAGAAGACCTTCACGTGGTGGGACTATCGGATGCTTGCGTTTCGCCGCAATGCGGGCCTGCGCATCGATCACATTCTTCTGTCGAAGCCGCTGGCCGAAAGCTGCACGCATTGCGACGTCGACAAGACGCCGCGCAAATGGGATCAGCCTTCCGATCATGCGCCGGTCGTCGCGTTGACCCAATAAAAAACAGCTTGATGGTGGTGCAAACCATCAAGCCGTTTTTTCACTCACTATCTCAAGCAAATGCGACGCCGCGGCAAAATCGCCGCGGCACGCACAGCGCGTCATCAAGGCTCCAGATTCAGCTCCTGAATCTTGCGCGTGATCGTATTGCGGCCGATACCTAACCGCTCCGCCGCTTCCACCTTCCGCCCGCGCGTGAAATCGAGCGCCTCGCGAATCACCGCGGCTTCGAAGCGGCGCGACAACTCGTCCATCAAATCGGCCGCATTTTCGCGCAGCATCCGCGCGACTTCGGTGCGCAAGCCGCCTTCCCAGGCACTCGCGCCCGCCGACGTACCCGACACCGCGGGCGCTGCCAGCCCACCCGCGGGCACCGATGCACCATGCGCCGCAACACCATTCAGCGCGACCGCGTCGGACGATGCACCGCTGGTCGATGCCGCGCCGTTGACCGCATCGAGCGGTGTCTGTTGTGTCGACACGAGATCCGGCGGCAAATCCTTGATCTCGATCGTCTGCGCCGGCGCCATCACCGTCAGCCAGTTCGCAAGATTCTCGAGCTGCCGCACGTTGCCCGGAAACGGCAGCGACGTCAGATAGGCGAGCGCCTCATCCGACACGCGTTTCGGCTCGACACCGAGATCGCGCGCGCTTTTCTGCAGAAAATGCCGCGTCAGCAGCGGAATGTCTTCGCTGCGCTCGCGCAACGCCGGCAAGCGCAGCCGGATCACATTGAGCCGGTGATACAAGTCCTCGCGAAACAGTCCCTGCCTCACGCGCGATTCCAGATTCTGATGCGTCGCCGCGATCACGCGCACATTCGCGCGCAGCGGGTTATGTCCGCCGACCCGATAAAACTGCCCGTCCGAAAGCACGCGCAAAAGTCGCGTCTGCAAGTCGAATGGCATATCGCCGATTTCGTCGAGAAACAGCGTGCCGTTCTCCGCCTGCTCGAACCGCCCCTGGCGCATCGCCTGCGCGCCCGTGAACGCGCCGCGCTCGTGGCCGAACAGTTCGGATTCCAATAGATCTTTCGGGATCGCCGCGGTGTTCAACGCAATGAACGGGCCGCTCGCGCGTGGGCTATGTCGGTGCAATGCACGCGCGACGAGTTCCTTACCGGTGCCTGATTCGCCGGTAATGAGCACGGTCGCGGCCGAATGCGACAGCCGGCCGATCGCGCGAAACATATCCTGCATCGCCGGCGCCTGACCGAGCATCTCCGGCGCTTCGGCCGGGCGATCGTCCCACGTATGCTCGCCGCGCACGCTTTCATCGACGGCGCGCCGGATCAGTTCGACCGCCTTGTCGACGTCGAACGGCTTCGCGAGATACTCGAACGCACCGCCCTGAAACGCGGCGACCGCACTGTCGAGATCCGAGAACGCCGTCATGATGATCACCGGCAAACCGGGCACGCGGTCCCGCACGGTCTGCAGCAGCTCGAGCCCGGAGCCGCCCGGCATGCGGATATCGGAAACGAGCACTTGCGGACTGTCGTGCTCGAGTGCGCCCGCTGCCTCGCGCACATTCGCAAAACTGCGCGTCGCGAAGTTCTCGCGCGCGAGCGCTTTTTCAAGCACCCAACGGATCGATTGGTCGTCGTCTACTATCCAGATCGGCTTCATATAGGTCGTCAGAAGTCTTGTGGTGCGCGCCACATTGAGCAACGATGCGCATGACGCTTGCGGCGCATTCGGGGTTAGCAGTCGAGCGGCAGCAAAATCTGAAACTCGGTATGGCCCGGCCGGCTGTCCACTTCGATCAGCCCTTCATGCTGTTGCACGAAAGTCTGCGCGAGCGTCAATCCGAGACCGCTGCCGTCCTCGCGCCCCGACACGAGCGGATAGAAGATGCGATCGCGAATTTCTTCCGGAATACCCGGACCGTTATCGATGATATGCAAGTCCAGTGCCAACTTGCACAGCCGTTTCGCAATCGTGACCTTGCGCGCAATACGCGTTTGCAATTCGATGCGCGCGTCACCCTGTGAAATGCGCTCGCGCAACGCTTCCGCCGCGTTGCGCACGATGTTCAGCACCGCCTGGATCAGTTGTTCCTTATCGCCGCGCAGATCCGGCACGCTGACGTCATAGTCGCGCACGACGGTGAGACCGCGCGGAAACTCCGCGAGAATCACCGCGCGCACGCGTTCGCAGACCTCGTGAATATTCACGTCGCCGACGATATGTGGATGCCGGTGCGGCTCGAGCAGCCGGTCGACCAGCGTCTGCAGCCGGTCCGACTCCTTGATCACCACCTGCGTGTACTCGCGCAGTTCGTCGCGCTCGCGCGCACCGAGCTCGAACTCGAGCAGTTGCGCGGCGCCGCGGATACCGCCCAGCGGATTCTTGATCTCGTGCGCGAGATTGCGGATCAGTTGCTTGTTGACCGCGGTCAGATCGTGAATGCGCTCCTCGCGGTCGGTGCGCAAATGCCGCTCGTTTTCGAACAGCTCGAGCAGCACGTACTCCTGCGCGCTTTCGAGGAAGCCGACCACCGCATGCACATGCAACGGCTCATGCCCCGGACGTTCGAGCACCGCATCGAGATGCGTCGCGTTGAAGCGATGATCGGCGATCGCCGTGATCGTCTCCATCAGCTCGTCGGCATTCGAAAACATTTCATGCCATGCCATCTGCGTGAGCTGCCGGCGCGACATTTCAAGCATCGACTCCGCCGAAGGATTCGCAAACGCCACGCGCAGCGTGCGCTTTTCCAATACCAGCACGACCGTCGGCAGCGCTTCGAAGCCCGGCAGCAAACCGGACTCGACAAGCTGCACGTCGTCCGACAACGGCTCGCCGTGGCCGTGCCCTTTCCTTGCCTTGATCAGATTCTTCAGTACCATCTTGCAGTCCGGCGGTAATGAGACGATGACGAAGCGCACGCCTCGTGCGCCGCAAACGTTGCGCGTGGTCCAACAAAAAAGGGACGGCGGTGCCGTCCCTTGGGTCCTGCTGATCGCGAGCGTGGGACGCGCGCTTCGCCAACCGCGGCGAAGCGCATCGCCGCTTACAGCGAGTAGTACAGTTCGAATTCGACCGGGTGCGTGGTCATACGCACGCGTTGCAGTTCGGCTTCCTTCAGTTCGAGGTAAGCGTCGAGCATCGAATCGGTGAACACGCCGCCGCGCGTCAGGAACTCACGGTCCTTGTCGAGCGATTCAAGCGCCTGGTCGAGGCCGGCACACACGGTCGGGATCTTTGCATCCTCTTCCGGCGGCAGGTCGTACAGGTTCTTGTCGGCGGCTTCGCCCGGGTGAATCTTGTTCTGCACGCCGTCGAGACCCGCCATCATCAGCGCCGAGAACAGCAGGTACGGGTTCGCCATCGGATCCGGGAAGCGCGTTTCGATACGGCGGCCCTTCGGATTGCTCACGTGCGGAATACGGATCGATGCCGAACGGTTGCGCGCCGAGTAAGCGAGCTTCACCGGTGCTTCGAAGTGCGGCACGAGACGCTTGTACGAGTTCGTCGTCGGGTTCGAGATGGCGTTCAGCGCGCGTGCGTGCTTGATGATCCCGCCGATGTAGAACAGCGCGAATTCCGACAGGCCGGCGTAGCCGTTGCCCGCGAACAGGTTCTGGCCGTCCTTCCAGATCGACTGGTGCACGTGCATGCCCGAGCCGTTGTCGCCGACCACCGGCTTCGGCATGAAGGTCGCCGTCTTGCCGTACGTGTGCGCGACGTTGTGCACGATGTACTTCAGCTTTTGCGTCCAGTCGGCGCGCTGCACGAGCGTCGAGAACTTCGTGCCGATTTCATTCTGGCCCTGGCCTGCCACTTCGTGGTGGTGCACTTCAACCGGAATGCCGATCTGCTCGAGTAGCAGACACATTTCCGAGCGCATGTCCTGGAACGTGTCGACCGGCGCGACCGGGAAGTAGCCGCCCTTCGGACCCGGACGGTGACCGGTGTTGCCGCCTTCGAATTCCTTGCCCGACGACCACGGCGCTTCTTCCGAGCCGATCTTCACGAAGCAGCCCGACATATCGGTGCTCCACTGCACCGAGTCGAAAATGAAAAACTCGGGTTCCGGGCCGAAGAACGCCGTGTCGCCCAGACCCGTGCTCTTCAGGTACGCTTCGGCGCGCTTCGCGAGCGAGCGCGGGTCACGTTCGTAGCCCTTGCCATCCGACGGTTCGATCACGTCGCAGGTCAGCACGAGCGTCGACTCTTCGTAGAACGGGTCGACGAAAGCGGTGTCCGGATCCGGCACGAGCAGCATGTCCGACGCTTCGATGCCCTTCCAGCCGGCAATCGAGGAACCGTCGAACGCATGGCCGCTTTCGAACTTGTCGTCGTCGAATGCCGACACCGGCACCGAGACGTGCTGTTCCTTGCCGCGCGTGTCGGTGAAGCGGAAGTCGACAAACTTGACGTCCTCGTCCTTGACGAGTTGCATGACGTCGGCCACGGATTTACTCATAACCTATCTCCTGATTAACGAATTCGGCGGGTTTCAGCCGCCGCCCAATCTAGCTGACCCAATCGCCCGCGTCTACAGGCTTCGAGAGCTTTAATACTGATGCGGGTCAAATCGAACGGCACGGTTAAAGCAGCTTCCATGCCACCCGATCATTCACCACGCACCGCGACGCCGCTTGGCGCGCCGTTGCCGTGAATCGTCGCACGTTTTGCGCGAATGGCGATGACAACCCGCGAACCGGATCGCACCACGATTGTGCAATCTTAATGTGCGCAGCCGCTTAAATCCTTTATTTGGTGCAACCATGCAATTTTGCACCTTTCTGGCGCATTTGCGGCGCCCGCGCTGAATCACGTTCGGTCCTACCCCGTGCATACGCGTGCGGTGCGCGGCGCGCTAGAATGTTTCTTTGGTCCAAAGGAGACATGCTGTCATGACCACGCTCGAACAGTTATACGCGCAGGCCGAGAAGCGCCGCGTCGACAATCAGCTGCCCTATGCAGGCGCGTTGAGCCCCGCGGAGGCATTCGAGCTTCTCGAACTCGATCCGCGCGTACGTCTGGTCGACGTGCGGACACGCGCGGAACTCGATTGGGTCGGCCGGCCGCTGGTCGGCGATGGCCAGTACGCGCATATCGAGTGGACGCGCTACCCGGGCGCGGTGCCGAACGCCGAATTCCTCGATCAGCTGCGCCAGGTCGCGACGCCGGATACGCCCGTGCTGCTGCTGTGCCGCAGCGCCGCGCGCTCGAAGCTCGCGGCCGTTGCCGCGACGCAGGCGGGGTTCACGAACATGCTGGATCTGCTCGAAGGGTTCGAAGGAGATAAGGACAGCCAGGGGCACCGGAAAACCGTGTCGGGTTGGTGCTTCCGTGGGTTGCCGTGGATCGGCGCTTGAGTTTTTACGCGCGAGCTTTTGGCTTCACGTTCGCGAGTTGCGTCTGACGCTCTTGATCGCGCGTAGCGGGCGTGTGCAGCCGGCGCTCACACGCCTGTCGCGCTAACAACACGCCAGCACGCGCGCATTCCCTGCCGCCCGCCCCGTGTTACCCGCGCGGCTTTGCCGGCGTCGCCGCGTCCAGTTCGACGATATCGCCACCAAGCAGGTGCACACCCTCGCGCAGCTTGACGAACGCAGCCGCGACCGCTTCGGGTTCACCCTTCACGCCCAGATCGATGTGGCGCCGCGCGTAGACGCCGCCCCGCTCCGCGTCGCCGACGCTCGGCAAGCTGAACACGCGCACGCCCGGGAAGTCATGCTCGATCTTTTCCATCAGCGGCGTCACCGTCGACTCCGGCAGCTCGAACACCAGCAGCGATTTTTCCGCATGCGGCGTCGCGTGATGCAGATGAGCGTACTTCGTATCGAGCACCCATTCGATCATCGGCCACGCCATCACCGGAAAGCCCGGCACGAAATGATGATCGGCGACCGAAAAGCCCGGAATCTTGTTGTAGCCGTTCGGGATGATCGACGCGCCGCGCGGATACGTGCCCATGTTGAGCCGATGCAGATTCTCCGGCGAGTCGTAGTCGACGGGTTGCGGCGCATCGGCCGGATGCATCTCGCGGATCCGTTCGCGAATCAGCGTCGCGGCCTGCGGATGCAGTTCGAGCGGCACGGCCAGCGCCGCCGCCGCGCACTGGCGCGTGTGATCGTCGGGTGTCGCGCCGATTCCGCCGGTCGAGAACACGATGTCGCCGCTCGCGAACGTGCGACGCAGCGTCGCGGTGATCCGCTGCGGATCGTCGCCGATATACTCGGCCCATCCGAGCGACAGGCCGCGTGCGTTCAGAAGTTCGATGACCTTCGGCAGATGTTTATCGACCCGTCTGCCCGACAGGATTTCGTCGCCGATGATGATCACGCCCAATGCCATTGCCGCCTCGCTGAAGTGAGATGCCCGAATCGAATTGCAGAATCAGTACAGAACCGGCGCCGTGCCGTGCGGCCCATGCTGTTCCGCGCGCAAACGCTGCAGCGCGCGCAGACAGTAGAAGCCAAACCATAGCGCCGAAAACACGAGAATGAACGCGTAGATCCAGATGGTCGCCGCGGTCATCACGGGAAACAGCACGATCAGCCAGACCGACGACGCCCACAGCAGCGTCGGCAGCGAACCGAGCAGGCCGCTCGCGACGCCGATCAGCAGCAGCGGCAGCCGGTGCCGCCGCACGAGAATGCGCCGCTCGTCGCTGCTCGCATGCAGCGCGAGCGCGTCGTAGGTCATCACGCGATAGGTCAGCCAGCCCCACAGCAGCGGCGGAATCAGCGCGAAAAACGGCGGAATCAGCCACAGCGGCAGCGTGATCACGAGCACGACCAGACACACGAATGTGGTCCACAGCGAATGCATCAGGCTGCCGTACCAGCTGCCGCCGCGCCGCATTTCGAGACTGGCGAACTGCCGCGCGGACAGATGCTTGATGACGGCCGGCATCGACAGCGTCGCGATCAGCAGCAACACGGTGACGACGATCAACGGAATCGCGATCGCAACCACGATAAACGGCGCGACTGCCGCGTGCAGCGACGAAAACCCGAGCCAGTCGAACAGCCGATAGAGCGTGGTCGAAAACGACCAGCCTTCGAGCCAGCTGCGCGTCGCGCCGATCAGCGTCTGCCACGAAAACCACAGAATCGCGCCCCAGACCACCACCGCCGCGAAGAACGGCGCGAAGGTCAGCCAGAGCATGCGCGGGTGGAACACGCTGGCGAGCGCGCGTCCGAACGAGCGCAACAGGTCATTCATGCGAATGGGTGCCGGTGAAAGAAATGTTGGGAAAAGAAACAGTGCACACGTGGACAGGATAAACCACGCGCCAGGCCGACGGTAACTGACGGTGCCGGATCGTATGCGGCGGGGCGCGCAGCGTTTGCGCGAAGGGTTTTGGTGCGACTGGCGGGGGGCGGCGTGCGCGAGGATGTGGATAGTGCGCTTTCGCCCGAACTTGACTTGCGAAAAGCCTGCCGCTTTCGGCAGGCGAACCGCTCACAACGCCGCGGCGTCGTTGCCCGCCTCGCGCCGTTTCGGCGCAAGCCGCCGTCCGATGCGCACGAAGGCAAGCCAGTGCTGCGCGAAAAAGCCGTCGCCGTAGCGGTGGCCATCGAGCTGGTCGCGAATACCGGTCGGCTCCATCTCGCGGCTCCACGACGCGCTGCGAAACAGCATATCCCACCACGGGAACAGGACGCCGAAGTTGCAGCCGTACTTGAGCCCTTCATGGCCGTAGCCGATCGCATGATGGCGGCGATGGAACGTCGGGCTCACCAGCAGCCGTTCGCCGAGCCAGCCGTAATAGAGGCGAATGTTGGCGTGCTGCACGCTTTGCGCGAGATTCGTGATCGCGACCAGCACGACGAACTGCGAAGGCGGCACGCCGATAACAAGCGCGATCAGCGCGAAGAAGCACGCCTGCAGCAGATCGTCGAGCAGATGGTTGCGGTCGTCGGACCACAGCGACATCTGACGCTGGCTGTGATGCACCGCATGCAGTTCCCACCACACGCCGAAGCGATGCTCCCAGCGGTGATACCAGTAGCCCGCGAAATCGAGCGCCAGCAGATAGATCACGAACGTCACGATCGGAATGGTCGTGACGCCCGGCCACACGTTGTCGATTTCGAGATTCGCGATACCGCGCAGGCGCAGCCACCCTTGAGCGGCGTCGAAGAACGGCTGCAGCGCGAAGAAGAAGAACAGATTCAGGATGCCGAGCTTCGCGATCCACGTGTACAGCACGTCCACGCGCACCGCCTTGCGGTCCTGCCACTGTTCGACCGGACGCAATACTTCGAGCGGCCGCAGGACCGCGTACATCGCGAGCACCTCGAACACGCCGACGATCACCCAGTACAGGCTGTCGTACGTGTCTTCGTCGTAGTCCATCAGGCCGAAGCGGAACAGCAGCGGCTGCACGACGCTTTCGTACAGCGCGGTTTGCAGCGCTGAGACGGCGCTATCGAGCGTAGAGAAGATCAGATGGAACATGATGCTTGCTGTTCGTCGAAACCGTTTACCTGCCGTTAAATCCGCGGACTATCCCGCCGCTGGTCCGCGCCGTCGCGCCGCTGCCTGACTTCACACCGGCGTCAGGCGCCGTTCGGCGCGGTAACCGGCGCGCGATCGTAGAAATAGATGCCATGCGGAGAACGCCCGACCGCGATCGTCTGGATCAGCTTGCGCTGCGACAGATCGATGATGCCGATGTGCTTCGCAAACCGGAACGTTACCCACAGATAGCGTTTGTCCGCGGAAAGTTCCATGTCGTCGGGGCCGGGCATCAGGCCGGTGATATCGCCGACGTTCGTGAGCGAGTCTTCGTCGATGATGCTGATCGTGTTCGCGACGCGATTGGACACCGCCACGTGGCGGCCGTCCGCGAGCGAGCGGAAGTTGTGCGCGCCCTTGCCGGTCGGGATGGTCTTCACGACCTTCTGGTCGCGCCAGTCCACTACCGCGACGTAATCGGCGCCGGTCATGCCGACCAGCAGGTATTTCTCGCCAGGCGTCATCCAGAGGCCCGCCGGCACCTTGCCGACCTTCATTTTCCATTTCACCGTCTGCGTCGGCAGATCGACCGCTGCGAGTTCGCCCGACACCTGCAGCGTGACGAATACCGTTTTGCTGTCCGCCGAGAACGCCATGTGGCTCGGCATCACCGCGAGCGGCAGGCGCTGCGCGAGCACGACGTTATGACCGTCGTAGTGATAGATGTCGAGCCGGTCCAGCCGCAGGCCGGTCGTGACGAGCCACTTGCGGTCCGGCGAAAAACCGATCTGGTAAGGGTCTTCAATGCCTTCGACCCAGCGCTGCACCTTGCCCGACTTCGGGTCGACGAACAGCAGATTGTTCGACACCGAGTTCGCGACGATCAGCGACGCGTTGTCCGGCGTCGCCATCAGGTGGTGCGGCTCCTTGCCGGTCGGCACGGTCTCGATGACCTGCCGCGACGCCTCGTCGATCAGGCTCAGCGTCGCTTCGCCCGAATTGAGCACGATCACGTTGTTCGCGTGGACTGCCGGGGAGAAAAGGACTGCTGCCGCGGCAAGCGCCGCGCCTGCTGAAAAGGTGCTGGTCAAGCCGGAAAGGGAAAATTTGCGCATGAAGACTCACAACCGAAGACAGCCGCCATTGTAGAACGTTTGCGGTGCCGAACGGTTGACGGTGCGCATGAATTTGCGGTGCGCGGCGCGCGACTGCAACACCTTGGGCACAACGCCTGAACATCAGAAAAACACGGCCCAGGACGATGATTTCCGACTCAAGCGCGCGGCTCCTACAGTGATCTCGCCGATTTAAAGCAGATTTTCTTTATCCGTTTTCGGTTACCGGGATAATCGTCCGAAAATGATTTCAAGCATTTTAGAATTAAAAGGACCGTCCTATAACGATTGGCTAAAGCGATTTTAAGAGTTTACTCATACCGCCCGCCGGCATGATCGCCGGAAAATCGTTGTTCCCGATTACCCGCCAGTTCCTTTGCGAGTACGCGCCGCGCTAAACCCGTCCGCGCGCCGCTCGCGTGTTGCCTGGCGCTTTGGAGGCAATAACGAAATGAATCAATCCGATTTGAAGCGCACGATTAAAACCCGGTCACTCGCATCGCCATCACCGGGAATCAGGTCAGGTGTATCGCACGCGTACCGATGCCCGCCCGTCATTCTGATGTTTGCCCACTTCGCGCTAGCCAGCCTCATCGCGTTGACGGCCGCGCCATCGGCGCGCGCGAGCATTCCGGCCGCGCAGTACTACTTCGACGCCGACGGGCTGCAAAACGGCACCGATGGCGTGACCGTGTCGGCGGGCAGCAAGGCGGTCGCCGCCGGTGCGGGCGCGCACGCGCTCGGCATGCATGCGGTCGCGATCGGCTATGGCGCGGGGGCGATGGACTGGGGCGGCGTCGCGCTCGGCGGCAGCGCCACCGCATTCGGCTACGACGCGCTGGCAATCGGCGCCGGCGCGACGGCGAACGGCCATGACGCGATCGCCTTCGGCGGACAGGCGGCGGCCAGCGCGCCCGGCGCGTTCGCGGGCGGCGTGCAAGCCCACGCGGAGCTGTTTTCGACCGCGGTAGGCGCGTACTCGGCCGCGACGGGTGACACGTCGTCCGCGTTCGGCGCGGCGTCGAAGGCCGACGGTATCGGTGCAGTGGCGCTCGGCGGCAATGCGCTTGCGACGAATCGCGACGCGCTCGCCGCCGGCCACGAGGCGAACGCGTCGGGAGCCGGCGCGCTCGCACTCGGCGGGTTCGCCAACGCCGGCGGTCCGGCGTCGCTCGCGCTCGGCCAGAACGCGCTCGCGATGCATGAGAACAGCATCGCCCTCGGCGCCGGTTCCGCAACGCTGGTCGGCGCGCAGGCGGGCTACCTCGCGTACGGCCTGACGGCGCCGCAAAGCTCGCTCGGCGAAGTCAACGTCGGCACGCGAACCATCACGGGCGTCGCCGCGGGTGCGGCCGACTTCGATGCGGTCAACGTCGCGCAGTTGAAGGCGCTCGACAGCAAGATCGACGCGGCAACCGCGCAACTCGCCGGCACGCTGGCGTACGAGACGCTCGCGGACGGCTCGCTCGACCGCAACAGCGTCACGCTCGCCGGCGACCCGGACGACGGCGGCACGCGCATCCACCATGTCGCGGACGCACTCGATGCGCACGACGCGGTCAACCTCGGCCAGCTGTCGGCGATGCTCGCCAGCGCGATCGGCAATACCGAGGGCAACGGCGGCAGCGCGTTCTTCGGCGCCACGGGAGACCCCGCCAGCGAAGCGGCCGTCGCTGCAGGCGCCCATTCGGTCGCCGCTGGTGCGAATGCGCATGCAAACGCCGCCCAAGCGCTGGCCGTCGGCGCGAATGCGCGGGCCGATGAGGAGAATGCCCTCGCAATCGGCGCGAATACGCGAGCGGCCGGCGCCAATGCAATCGCCGTCGGCGCGAACTCGCGAGCGGACAGCAAGGACGCAATCGCGCTCGGCGCGAACGCGCAGGCGAACGGCACGAGCACGCTTGCGCTCGGCACAAGCGCGCAGGCGAGCGGCACGGACGCCCTTGCGTTCGGCACCAACGCGCAGGCGAACGGCACGGGCGCCCTTGCGCTCGGCACAAGCGCGCAGGCGAACGGCACGGGCGCCCTTGCGCTCGGCACAAGCGCGCAGGCAAGCAGCGCGGATGCAATCGCCCTCGGCATGAACGCACGGGCGAGCGGCACGCAAGCGGCCGCGCTCGGCGCCGACGCGCAGGCAACCGGCAGTCATGCGCTCGCGCTCGGCGCGGCAAGCCACGCAAGCGCCGCCAACGCGGTCGCGCTGGGCTACGGTTCGGTCGCCGACCGCGCAAACAGCGTATCGATCGGCGCGGCCGGCAACGAGCGGCACCTCACGCATGTTGCACCCGCCGTGGCAGGAACCGACGCCGTCAACCTGAACCAGTTGATGCAAAGCATGACGGGGACGCTCGGCGCCGCAAACCGCTATACCGACGACAAGGTCCGCTCGGTGCGTCGCGACGCATACGGCGGCACGGCCGCCGCGCTCGCGGTCGCCGCGTTGCCGCAAGCGGTGATGCCGGGTCACGGGATGTTCGCGATGGCGGGCGGCACATACGGCGGCCAGTCCGCATTTGCGTTCGGCGTGTCGCAGCTGTCGGAAACCGGCACGTGGGCGTACCGGATGCAAGGCACGGCCAGCTCGCGCGGCGAGGTAGGCGCAGCGCTTGGCGCCGGCACGCACTGGTAAGCACACCGCACCGCGCCGCGCGCGCGAGACGGCTTGCGGGAAGAATGCAGACCCGTCGCGAGGCGCCTGCATTTTTTGGCGCGATGCCGGCGTTCCAGTCCGACGGCATCGCGTTCTTTCTTGCGCCCCGCTTCGGCTGTCCGGCGCGTCGATGAATGCGCAACGCGCTGCGCACCCGCACCACCCGATCAGCGCTGCATCGATTCCCACACCTTGTGCAGCCGCTTTACCGAGACCGGCATCGGCGTGCGCAATTCCTGCGCGAACAGCGACACGCGCAGTTCTTCGAGCAGCCAGCGGAACTCCGCCAGCCGCGCATCGCCCACGCCGCCTCGCTGCGCAAGCGCACGCTGATAGTGCTGCGACAACGGCTGGAATTCCGCAAACTGCCGCGCATCGCGCGCCGGGCCAGCCTTCAGCTTGTCGACGCGCAAACTGATCGCCTTCAGGTAGCGCGGAAAATGCGTCAGTTGCGCGTACGGCGTATCGACCACGAAGCGCTTGCCGATCAATGCATCGAGCTGGCTTTGCAGATCCGCATAAGCGGCCGCGAACGGTTTCGCCTGCGCGAGCTTCTTCTGCACCGTCGCGTACTCGGTGAGAATCTGCCCGACCAGCCGCGCAATTTCCTGTGCGAGCAGCGTCAACCGGCTGCGGCCTTCGTCGCGGCGCGCATGAAAGCTCGCGTCGTCGTCGGGCAGCGGCTCCTGCAGACACGCGCGGTCGAGCGCCGTGTCGATCAGTTGATCGCGCAGTTCTTCCTGCGTCGCGCGCGCCATGAAATGCATCGCCATTTCGCGCAGGCCCGGCACATTCTTTTCGAGGTATTTGATCGGCTCGCGCAATTGCAGCGCAAACAGCCGTCGCAACCCGGCACGATGGATGCGCGCCGCTTCGTCCGGCGCATCGAACACTTCGACGTCGCAATGCGTGCCGCGATCGACGAGCGCCGGATAGCCGAACAGCGTCTGCCCGCGTCGGCGAATTTCAAGCAGTTCGGGCAGCTTGCCGAAGTTCCACGTCGTCAGGTTGTCATAGAGCGCGGTGGCCGGCGCGGCGCCCGCGTTCTGCGGCGCCGTCAGCGGCACCTGCGGGCCGCCACCGCGTGCCGCAGCCGCCGTCCCGGAAGCGCCGGATGCACCGGCAGCACCAGTCGCACGAGACGCACCAGTCCCGCCCGCCGCGCCCTGCCCGCGCGCATCCGCACCGCGGCCCAACGCATCGCCGGCCTGATCGACCAGCGTCGCACTCGCCGCAAGCTTCTGGAACTGCTGCTGCGCTTCGCCACCCAGCTCGGCGCGCAACTGCGCGAGGTTGCGCCCCATCGCCAGTTGCCGGCCATGCTCGTCGATCACCTTGAAGTTCATAAACAGGTGCGCGGGCAAGGTCTCCAGCTTGAAGTCCGACTGCTTCAACGCGACCTGCGTCTCGCTCCGGACGTCGGCGATCAGCGCATCGACAAGGCCGCTCGCCGCGAAGCGCGCGCCTTCGCCGGCGCGTTCGGCAAAAGCCGCCGCATACTGCGGCAACGGCACCACATGCCGGCGCAGCTTCTGCGGCAGCGACTTCAGCAGCAGTTGCGCCTTCTCCTTCAGCATGCCGGGCACGAGCCATTCGGCGCGCCGCGCATCGACCTGATTGAGCGCATAGAGCGGCACCGCGAGCGTGACGCCGTCGCGCGGCGAGCCGGGCTCGAAGTGATAGGTGAGCGCCATCTCGATGCCGGCCATCGTCAGCCGCTTCGGGAACAGGTCGGTGGTCACGCCGGCCGCTTCGTGACGCATCAGATCGTCGCGCGACAGATACAGCAGCCGCAGTTTCTCCTCCGGCTGGCCGCTCTTCTTCAACTCGTCGCGGTACCAGTGCTCGAACGCGGCGCCGGTATGCATGCCTTGCGGAATCACCTGGTCGTAGAACGCGAAGATCAGATCGTCGTCGACCAGCACGTCCTGGCGGCGCGACTTGTGCTCGAGCTGTTCGATGTCCGCGAGCAGCCGGCGGTTGTGCGCAAAGAACGCGAGCTTCGTCTCGAACTCGCCCTCCACCAGCGCGCCGCGAATAAACAGCTCCCGCGCGCGCGCCGGATCCTGCTTGCCGAAGCTCACACGCCGCCGGTGGTAGATCGGCAGGCCGTACAGCATCGCGCGCTCGAACGCGCTCACCTGCGCCGCGCGCTTCTCCCAGTGCGGCTCCGACAGCGACTTCTTCAGCAGATGCGCGCCGACCTTTTCGATCCACTCCGGCTCGATCTTCGCGATGCCGCGCGCGTACAGCCGGCTCGTTTCGACGAGCTCCGCGGCCATCACCCAGCGCCCCGCTTTCTTCGCGAGCGCGGAGCCCGGCCATAGATAGAACTTGATGCTGCGCGCGCCGAGGTAGTACGGCTCGTCGTCGGCCTTCAGGCCGATATTGCCGAGCAGACCGGTCAACAGCGCGAGATGGATCTGCTCGAACGTCGCGTCCGACTCGTTCAGGCGCCAGCCGTGCTCGCGCACGACCGTCAGCAATTGCGAGTGGACGTCGCGCCATTCGCGCAGCCGCAGATGCGACAGGAAGTTCGCACGGCACGCGTCGGCCAGCTGCCGGTTCGACTTCTTGTGCGTCACCGCTTCTTCGAACCACGCCCAGATCTTCGGCCACTGCATAAACTCCGAGCGCTCGTCGGCAAAGCGGCGATGCGCCTGATCGGCCTGTTCCTGCGCGTCGATCGGCCGGTCGCGCGGGTCCTGCACGGACAGCGCGCTCGCGATGATCAGCACTTCGCGCAGCGCCTGCTGGTCGCGCGCGGCGAGAATCATCCGGCCGACGCGCGGATCGAGCGGCAATCGCGCGAGTTCGCGGCCAAGCGGCGTGAGCGCATTGTCGTCGTCGACCGCGCCCAGCTCGTTGAGCAACTGATAGCCGTCCGCGACCGCGCGGCCGGGCGGCGGCTCGATAAACGGAAACGTCTCGATCGCCGTCAGATGCAGCGACTTCATGCGCAGAATGACCGCCGCGAGCGACGAGCGCAGGATTTCCGGGTCGGTGAAGCGCGCGCGCGCGGCGAAATCGGCGGCCTCGTAAAGTCGGATGCAAATGCCGTCCGCGACGCGCCCGCACCGGCCCGCGCGCTGGTTTGCCGCCGCCTGCGAAATCGGCTCGACCTGCAACTGCTCGACCTTGTTGCGATACGAATAGCGCTTCACGCGCGCGAGGCCCGTATCGATCACATAGCGGATGCCGGGCACCGTCAGCGAGGTTTCCGCGACGTTCGTCGCGAGCACGATGCGGCGCGCATTCGACGGCCGGAACACGCGCTCCTGCTCGGCCGCGGAAAGTCGCGCGAACAGCGGCAGGATTTCCGTATGCGGCGGATGGTGCTTGCGCAGCGCCTCGGCGGCGTCGCGAATCTCCCGCTCGCCGGGCAGGAACACGAGCACGTCGCCGGGGCCTTCGCGGCACAGCTCGTCGGCGGCATCGACGATCGCGTCGATCAGGTCGCGGTCCGTCTCGCGCTGCGATTTCGGGCGCTCGGCGCGCTCCGGGCGCTCGCGCGACAGCGTGCCTTGCGCGGACTTCACCGCCACACTGTCTTCGGCAACCGGCCGGTAGCGCATTTCGACCGGATACAGCCGGCCGCTGACTTCGATCACCGGCGCGGGCTTGTCCTCGCTGCCGAAATGGCGCGCGAAGCGCTCGGCGTCGATGGTCGCGGACGTGACGATCAGCTTCAGGTCCGGCCGCTTCGGCAGGATTTCCTTCAGATAGCCGAGCAGGAAATCGATGTTCAGGCTGCGCTCGTGCGCTTCGTCGATGATCAGCGTGTCGTACGCCTTGAGCAGCGGATCGGTCTGCGTCTCGGCGAGCAGAATGCCGTCCGTCATCAGTTTGACCGACGCGCCCGGCGCGAGATTGTCGGTGAAGCGCACCTTGTAGCCGACCACCTCGCCGAATGGCGTACCGAGTTCCTCTGCGATGCGCCGGCCGGTCGCCGACGCGGCGATGCGGCGCGGCTGCGTATGGCCGATCAGCCCGCTGCCGCCGGCACCGAGGCCGCGCCCGAGCGACAGGCAGATTTTCGGCAGCTGCGTCGTCTTGCCGGAACCGGTCTCACCGCTCACGATCACCACCTGATGCCCGGCAATCGCGCGCGCGATCTCGTCGCGCCGGCCGGACACCGGCAACGCTTCGGGGAACGTGATGGGTGGGATCGGATTCGGTTCGACCACGCGCGGCGCACGCGGCGGGCGCGGTGTGTGCGGCGCTTTCGGCACGCCGCCGCGCTGCACGCCGTGTGCGCCACGCGGCGCGTCATGCGGCAACTCACGCGCCGCCTCACGCCGCCCGGCACCGCTGTTGTGCACGGCCACACCACGCGCGGCGGCGGAGCCGGGCGACTTCTCGGGCCCTCGCTCAGGCGTGGTTTTCACGTCATTCGCGTCAGGACTTTTGGGTACATTCGACATGGGGGCGCATTATAATCCCGGGCATGAATTCCCAAACCGACCTCATCCCCGCACCCGCGAGCGCGCCGGCGTCGTCCGGTGGCGCGATCGCAAGTCCCGCGCAGCACGCGCAATTCGTCGACTGGATGCGCTCGGTCGCCCCTTACATCCACGCGTTCCATAACAAGACGTTCGTCGTCGGCTTCGGCGGCGAAGTGGTGCATCAGGGGCTGCTCAACGCGCTGGTGTCCGATATCGCGCTGTTGCAGGCAATGGGCATTCAGATCGTGCTGGTGCACGGCTCGCGTCCGCAGGTCGAAGAGCAGATGAGCCTGCACGGCGTGCAGTCCGAATTCTCGCAAGGCATGCGCATCACCGATGCGCGCGCGCTCGAATCCGCCAAGGAGGCCGCCGGCGAAGTGCGTCTGGACATCGAGGCCGCAATCAGCCAAGGCTTGCCGAACACGCCGATGGCGCACGCGCACATCAGCGTCGTGTCCGGCAACTTCGTGACGGCGCGGCCGGTCGGCATTCTGGACGGCGTCGATTTCCAGCATACCGGCGTGGTGCGCAAGATCGATGCCGAGTCGATCCGCCATTCGCTGGCGAGCCGCAAGCTCGTACTGCTGTCGCCGCTCGGCTTTTCGCCCACCGGTGAAGCGTTCAATCTGGCGATGGAAGATGTCGCGTCGGCCGCGGCGATCGCACTGCGCGCGGACAAGCTGGTGTTTCTGACCGAGACCGACGGTCTCGTCGAAGGCGGCGAGCTGATCCGCGAACTGTCGCTCGACGACGCCTACCGGCTGCAGGAAAGCGGCGAGGTACAGGGCGACGCGGGGTTCTATCTGAAGCATTCGATTCGCGCGTGCCGCGGCGGTGTCGCGCGCGCGCACATCATCCCCTACGCGCTCGACGGCAGCCTGCTGCTCGAACTGTTCCTGCACGACGGCGTCGGCACGATGATCTCGTACGAGAACCTCGAGAGCCTGCGCGAAGCGACGCCGGACGACGTCGGCGGCATCCTGACACTAATCGAGCCGCTCGAGAGCGACGGCACGCTGGTGCGGCGCGGCCGGCACCAGATCGAGCGCGACATCGACCATTTCTCGGTGATCGAGCACGATGGCGTACTGTTCGGCTGTGCAGCGCTCTACCCGTACCCGCAGGAGCGCATCGGCGAGATGGCGTGCCTGACCGTCGCGCCCGAAGCGCAGAACTCCGGCGACGGCGAGCGGCTGCTGCGGCGTATCGAGCAGCGCGCGCGGGCGCGCGGCCTCTCGCGTATCTTCGTGCTGACAACACGCACCGAACACTGGTTTCTCAAACGCGGCTTCGTCAAGGTCTCGGTCGACGACCTGCCGGAAGACCGCCGCCGCCTGTACAACTGGCAACGCAAGTCGCTCGTGCTGATGAAGCAGCTCTGAGCGCAGCGGCGCCCGCCCCCTATTTATCAGGAGAAGCACAGTATGGCTCGCATGGTTCAATGCTCGAAGCTCGGCAAGGAAGCCGAAGGTCTCGATTTTCCGCCGCTGCCCGGCGAACTCGGCAAGCGGATTTACGAAAGCGTATCGAAGGAAGCCTGGCAGGCGTGGCTCAAGCAGCAGACGATGCTGATCAACGAGAACCGCCTGAACATGGCGGACCCGCGCGCGCGCCAGTACCTGATGAAGCAGACCGAGAAGTTCTTCTTCGGCGAAGGCGCCGATCAGGCGTCCGGGTACGTGCCGCCGTCGCAAGGCTGAGGCCGGTCGACGCGGCGCCGCGCTAGCCGACAGAACGGCAAACGCGCCGCGCTGAAACCCTCCTCCCGCTGACACGATCCGCGCGTTTTTCGCGCGGATTTTTTTTGGCTTTTTTTTCCCGAATCCCCGTACCTCGCGCTGCGCGGGAATCCGCCCGGGAGCCCCACCCGGAATCCACCCGAAAATCCATCTCGAAAATAGCCGAATCCCCCGTCAGGCAAGGGATTCCGCCCTCCCCGGCGTGCCTTGCTGGGCGAGCGGTTTGCGCGATCCTCCGTCATCGTGCTATCATGTTCATCGTTCTAACAGCAATTCACCTTCATTTCGCCGTTCATCGCTGAACTGGCAGCCGTTTGCGCGCCCGCTCGCCGCATCGGTGCTGTTCACGTCGAGCGTTCGCTTCAAAGCCTGGGCTTTCGAGCCTGGCCTCAAAGCCCGCATCCGGGGCTTCAACCCGGCGCGAGCAATCCGGTTATCACGGGTTCGCCCTCGCCAATCCTGCATCTGCGCCCGCTACGCGGGTTCGCGCCTTCAGCGCGAAGCAGATGCAAACCTGCAGCAGTACCCGACCCAGTGCACTGTCGCGACGACCCGCGATGCACAGGCGCTGACTTTTTTTGCGCCCGCGGCGGCTCCGCCAGCCGGATCCGCCGCGCCGGACTTGATCCGGCCACCACCGGTCGTCGACGACACCGCACTTCCCGGCAACCGTGGCGGAGCGCCTCTGCGTTCGGCCGCAGTCATTGGAGATTTTGACCTTGACCGCTTTCAGCAACGGCTTCTGGCGACACAACAACAACGACAACCGTCTCTCGCTCGACGACATCACGATCGTCGACAACAGCCTTCTCAAACGTGCAGTCGGCGCCATGGCGCTCGGCAACGCGATGGAATGGTTCGACTTCGGCGTGTACAGCTATATCGCCGTCACGCTCGGCAAAGTGTTCTTCCCGTCCAGCAGTCCGTCGGCGCAACTGATCGCAACGTTCGGCACGTTCGCCGCGGCGTTCCTCGTGCGGCCGATCGGCGGCATGGTGTTCGGGCCGCTCGGCGACCGCATCGGCCGCCAGCGCGTACTCGCGATGACGATGATCATGATGGCCGTCGGCACATTCGCGATCGGCCTGATTCCAAGCTATACGTCGATCGGCATCATGGCGCCGGCGCTGCTGCTGATCGCGCGTCTCGTGCAGGGCTTTTCGACCGGCGGCGAGTACGGCGGCGCGGCGACTTTCATCGCCGAATTCTCGACCGACCGCCGGCGCGGCTTCATGGGCAGCTTCCTCGAGTTCGGCACGCTGGTCGGCTATATCCTCGGCGCGGGCACGGTCGCCATCCTGACCGCGACGCTATCGCAGGATGCGCTGCTCTCGTGGGGCTGGCGCGTGCCGTTCATGATCGCCGGGCCGCTCGGCCTCGTCGGCCTGTACATTCGCCTGAAGCTCGAAGAAACGCCGGCGTTCAGGAAAGAAGCGCAAGCGCGCGACGCCGAAGAAAAAGCGCGGCCGAAGCAAACGCTGCGCGACCTGCTCACGCAGCAATGGAAACCGTTGCTGTTGTGCGTCGGCCTCGTGCTGATCTTCAATGTGACCGACTATATGGCGCTGTCGTATCTGCCGAGCTACCTGTCGGCGACGCTGCACTTCAACGAAGCGCACGGACTCTTCCTCGTGCTGCTCGTGATGGTGCTGATGATGCCGATGACGCTCTACGCCGGACGCCTGTCCGACACGATCGGCCGCAAGCCGGTAATGCTGTTCGGCTGCGTGGGTCTGTTCGTGCTGGCGGCGCCCGCGCTGCTGCTGATTCGCATGGGCACGGTGCTGCCGGTCTTCGCGGGTCTGCTGATACTCGGCGCGCTGCTCTCGACGTTCACCGGCGTGATGCCGTCCGCGCTGCCGGCGCTGTTCCCGACGAAGATCCGCTACGGCGCGCTCGCGATCGGCTTCAACGTGTCGGTGTCGTTGTTCGGCGGCACGACGCCGCTCGTCGCCGCGTGGCTCGTCGAGCACACCGGCAATCTGATGATGCCCGCGTACTATCTGATGGGCGCATCGCTGATCGGCGTCGTCTCGGTGGTCGCGCTGCGTGAGACCGCGCGCAAGCCGCTGCTCGGCTCGGCCCCGTGTGTCGCGAACCGCGCGGAAGCGCATGCGGTGCTGCGCGGCCATCGCGAAGCGGAAGAGCTCGAGGAAGCATACGCGGCGACAGCCGCGGTTCGGGCATAAAGCCGATCCATTTCCGGTCACGGGCACAGGGCGGCTTGCGGGTCATCGCGGCCGCCCTGCTTCGCGATCATTCGCGCGATCGTTCGCGCGGTGAAACGATGGAAGCCGCCCGCATTCAATCCGGCGCGTATTTGAATTCCGGCAACGCCTCGATCGATTGCTTCGTCGCATTGGGCAGCACGACCTGCTTGTCGCTGATCTGCAGGTTGCTGAACGGCACGGCCACGTAGTGCTTGCCCATGCCGAGGAAGCCGCCGACCGACAGGATCACAAACGCGTTCCGATCGGACGGCGACAGAATCAGATCGTCGATCGTGCCGATGCGATCCTTATCGCTGTTGTACACGGTCGCGCCGCTCAGCTTCGACGCACGAAATCCGCCGCCCATCTGAACCACGTCGACACGTGTTTGCGTCACGGATTGCGGCGCGCCCTGCGCGGCGGCATCGCTTGCATCGATCGTCACGCCGATCGCGCCCGCGGCCACCAGTCCGGCCAGAAACAGAGTAATGGATCGCTGGATCACGGCTCCTCCCTTTGCGCGTCGATCATCGATGGAGCGCAGTTGATCAATGAACCGGCAATGCGTATGCGCGCCCGGCGAGCGGCGCATGCGCATCCGTCATTTCCTTTCCAGTTGATTTAGCAAGGGACGTGCCGCGGACTGCAATCGAACGGTCGCGGCACAAACCGGCGATATCGATCAGGCGGTGAGGATCAAGCGGTGAGCGTATGCAGCGTCGCATGAACCTGCGCCCCGTCGATCAGCAGCAGACCGGCGGAGATCGGCAGCTTGAAGCGCCGCGGCCCGGCACTGCCCGGGTTCACGTACAGCACGCCGCCGCGCTCGTCGATAAGCGGCTTATGCGAATGTCCGGTGACGACCACGCGCACGCCGTCGCGCTGCGCATATTTGCCGACATCGGCGATATCGTGCACGACGAGAATCGTCACGTCGCCTACGTGCAGCGTCGCGTGAGTCGGCAAGGCCGCGGCCCATGCGCCGGTGTCGTTGTTGCCGCGCACCGCGGTGAGCGGCGCGATCTCGCGCAACGCGTCGAGCACCGCCGGCTCGCAGATGTCACCCGCGTGCACGATCGCGTCGCAGCCTTCGAGATGGCGCAACGCTTCAGGCCGCACGAGGTTATGCGTGTCGGAGATCAGTCCGATGCGGACCGCGCTCGCAGCGGCCAACGACGATGAAGCGAACGAAAACGATGTCATCTGCGCGTCACTCGTTGAGCATGTGTTCGATGCGCCGGTCCGGCACCAGCCAGATCGCCGCCATCAACGTGTAGAGCGCCGCCGAAACCCACGGCAAGACAAACGCGAGCACCACACCCGCCAGGTACACCACGACCGACAGCTTGCCCTTCCGGTCGCGGCCGAGCGCGCGCGCCAGCGCCGAATCAGGACCATGCTGGCGCAACATCGTATGAACGAGGATAAAGTACGCAAACGCCGCCATCAGCAGCACGACACCATAGAGCGCGGTCGGCCACGCGGCCATATGGCTCTCGCCGAGCCAGTGCGTCACCGCCGGCAACAGCGACAGCCAGAAAAGCAGATGCAGATTCGCCCACAGCGTCGCGCCGTTGACCTTCTGCACGATATGGAACAGGTGATGGTGGTTGTTCCAGTAGATGCCGACATAGATAAAGCTGAGCACGTACGCGCAAAATACCGGCCCGACAGGCCGCAGCGATGCCAGGTCGAAACCTTCGGGCACCTTGAGCTCGAGCACCATGATCGTGATGATGATCGCAATCACGCCGTCGCTGAACGCTTCGATACGTCCTTTGCCCATCTGCCGGTTCCCTCGATCTCGGTTGGATCACGGCGGCGCGCGCGACAAGCCCGCGCCATGCGCCGCCCGCGCTGCGGCCGATTATCCGCGATCATCCGGCTGCTTGTCGACCTCGGCTGAATAGTGAACGGCCAGCCAGACGGACGGCTGATCCGGATGCGTCCATGCGACGCGATGACGGCGATGCGCCGCGATCAGCATATAGTCGCCGGGCCGCATCTCGTACGGCGCGTCGGCGTGTTCGAATTCGAGCGCCGCGGCGCCGCTCAGCAGCACGACCCATTCGTCGCGCGGGCTGTCGTACCAGAACCCAGCCGGACTCGCGTGCGCCATCGACACGATCCGCTCGATCGTCACATTGCCGCACCCGGCAAGCACGTCGACCTGCTCGAGCGGGCCATGTTTGACAGCACTGAACAGATTGCCGGTGGTGCCGGCGGGCGGGTGGTTTACAGCAGCGGGTGTCGAAGCGGGTTTCATGCCGCGCCCGGGTTCCTTCATTCGAGCGGCTTCAAACTGTCCAGCAGCGTCGGCACGAGTTCGCTGATGGTCGGATGGATATGCATCGCGTATTGCAGCGTCGGATACGGTGCGCGCGCCGTCATGATGTCGATAAACGTATGAATCGCTTCGTCGCCCTCGATGCCGAGGATGGCCGCGCCGAGAATCTGCTTCGTTTGCGCATCGACCAGCACTTTCATGAAACCGTCGGTTTCGCTGCGCTCGCGTGCGCGGCCGACGCGCGTCATCGGCATGGTCGCGATCAGCGCCGCGCGGCCGGATTGGCGAACGTCCGTTTCCGATAGGCCGACGCGCGCGAGCGGCGGGTCGACAAATACCGCATAAGCCATGATCCGGTCATCGACGCTGCGCGTGCCGCCGTCGAGCAGGTTTGCCGCGACGATCTGAAAATCGTCGTACGACGTATGCGTGAAAGCGCCGCGCCCGTTGATATCGCCGACCGCCCAGACACCGGGCGCATTCGTGCGCAACTGCGCGTCGACCGGGATGATGCCCTGCGCATTCGTTTCGACGCCCGCGGCGTCGAGGCCGAGATCGTCGGTATTCGGCCGGCGGCCGGTGGCGAACAGCAGATGCGACGCCTCCACCGGCTCGCCCGACGCGCAACTGACCCTCACCGCCGATGAACCGTCGCCGGACAAAGGCTCGACGCGTGCGGGCGCGGAGTTGAAACGAAACACCACGCCTTCGCGCGCGAGCACCTGCTGCACGGCTTGCGAGAAGTCCGCGTCTTCGCGCGACAGTATCCGGTCGCCGCGCACGAGCACCGTGACCCGGCTGCCGAAGCGGCGAAACATCTGCGCGAATTCGAGCGCGATATAGCTGCCGCCGACGATCGCCAGATGCTCGGGGAGTTCGGTCAGATCGAGCAGCGTCGAGTTGGTCAGATAGCGGATTCGCTCGAGTCCGTCGAGCGTCGGAATAACCGGGCGCGTGCCGGTATTGAGGAAGAATTCATCCGCACTCAGCTCGGTGCTAATGCGGCCGTCGGGATCCGAGATTGCAATGGTGTGCGCGCCGGTAAAGCGCGCATGGCCGGTGAACACCGAAACGTTCTGCGCACTGCGCAGCCACTTCTCGACGCCGGTGCGCGACTGGCCGATGATGCGATCCTTGCGCGCCTTCACCTGAGCGAGATCGACCTTCACTTCGCCCGTCACCTGCACGCCGTAGTTCGATGCGTGACGCGCCACATATGCGGTGCGCGCGCTCGCGACGTACGCCTTGGTCGGTGTGCAGCCAACGTTCACGCAGGTGCCGCCGAACAGCTCGCGCTCGACGACGGCCGTCTTGCGGCCGCTCTTGCCGAGGCGCACGGCAAGCGGCGAGCCGCCCTGGCCGGTGCCGATCACGATGGCGTCGAAGTGCTGTGGCATGGCCGATCTCCCAAAGCGCGGTCGAAGATCGATCATGTTACGCCAGCTCGATCGCAAAGCCCTGCGCGCGCGGCAACCGCTTACGCTGAAAGCGTTGGCGAAATGAAAACCGGGCGCCTTGTGCGCCCGGTTGGTTGATCGGCGCTCACCCGCTGCGGGCGCGCCAATGTTGATTGCTGATTGCGGTCTTTAAATTAATGCAATGCTCTTGAGTGACCGTCGACCTGTTAATGCGCCGCTTCTTCGCCGTGGCAAATCACATGGCACATCAACTCGCGGGACCGCTGCAGCGCGGCACGCGCGCCGTTGGTCGCGACCAGCACGCCAACCTGCCCGAGGTTGAAGTCCGTCGACACCATCAATTGCATCAGCGACAGCATCGGCAGCACCACCGCCGGATGGTAGATCTGCCGCTCGATCAAGGATTTCATCACTGCTCCCAAAGTGCGGCGCGGCCTGTTCGACGCGCACCGCCGACCTACGTATCAATGGAAGCAATTTTAGAGATAGGCCTCTCGCGGATAAATGGCAGGAAAACGAAGTCACTTGTCAACCAGCGATAACAATCCCGGCGCACGGCCACGGCGGCTCAGGCTTGGGCCGGCACTGGCCGCCGACCGCGCGGGCGGCTATTCGAGCGGCGTGTCGACGAACACCTGGGTCGCCTCCGCGCGCGCGGAAAACGCGACGAGCGCCGGATAACGGGCCGGATCGACCACGTTCGGCAGCATGTACTGCGTAAAGCGCCACGCGATGGCGACCGCGATGTCGGGCTGCATCATGCGCTCCCCGAGCAGCCAGCCTGCGCCTTTGTGCGTGGCGACGGCGGCTTCCAGCAGATCATAGGCGCCGCGCAACTGCGCCTGCACGCGCTCGACCCACGGCTCATGACGCTTTTCCGCCGGCCGCAGCATGTCTTCGTAGACGCGTTGCATCGTCTTTTCGCACGCAGCGAGCGCGCAGCCGATCAGGTGCAGCGCTTTGGCGCGCGCGGCAAGGTCGTCGGGCATCAACCGCCGCTCGGGTGCGGCCTGGCGCTCCAGATAGTCGAGGATCAGCGATGAATCGACCAGCATCGTGCCGTCGTCGAGAATCAGCGTCGGCGCCTTGACCGCCGGATTGATCCGCGCAAATTCGTCGAAGTGGCGAAACACCGACAGCGGGCGATGCTCGTACGGGATGCCGTATATCGCGAGCGAAATCGCGACGCGACGGACGTACGGCGAATCCATCATGCCGATCAGTTGCATGGTTTGCACTCCTCCACCGGGTTTGGAATGGTTATGCCGATCGGTCGCCTGCACGCGCGATCGGCGCGACGATACGACGGAGCGGATACTTTAGACGAATGGAGGATGCGTGGCGAGAGCAGCCGCTCGCCCATGCGGCGGGTTCCGACGCGCCGATGCCAACGCATCTCGAGCAGGCGCCGCAGACCCAGGCGTCAAGCCGATGATGACAACGCCTCGCGGGGTAATCGAATTCGACGAATCGCGTTCGTTCGGTGAATCAGACTTCGCGCGGCACGACCCCGGCGTACCGCGCGCATCACGCCTGTTTATGCCTCGACGTGCGTCTGCTCGAACGACATGGCGCCGGTGCTGCCATCGGGCCGTTTGAAGAGCGTCGTGCCGTGACCGTTCAGATCGAGCAGCGAGATGGACAGCGTCTGCGTAAAGCCGATGCTGACAGCGAGCGCGGACGGATCCTGCGTGCCGTCCGTTGAATCGTCGGCGGGTTGCGCGCCATTCTGTTGTGCCGCGTTGGCCATGCGGCTCAACTGGTCCAGCGCGTCCTGCGTGCTGTGCAGCTTCGGCACGCCCAATCCGGCGAGCAGGCCGTTCAACAGGGTGAGTGCGTCGGCGACGGTCGACGTGTCGTCGTTGGACGACGCATTCGCAGGGTTGCCACTGGACTGCCCGGAAGCATTCTGGCCGTTGTTACTGCCCGCGCCGTTGCCGTCATTGCTGGAGTCGTGGCCGTGGCTGTCGCTTGGCAGCAGATTCAGAATGCCGAGTGGCTGGGTCAGCGGCTGCAGCGCCAGTTGCGCCTGCGTCAACGGATTTGCGCTCGTAATTTGAGTGACCGACGTCACCGCGGAAACCTGCTGCTCCTGAAGCGAAATCGACAGCTTGCCGGAGGTCGGATCGAACTGGATTTGAACCGAGCCGGAGCGCTCATTGAGCGCCACCGAGGATGCCGACATGGTCGTCGCACCGTAGCTGGCGGACATCGACGTGGCGAAGGTATTCGCGTCGTCGTAGCTCGCGTCCAGTTCGACCGGGCCGCCGCCGCCGTTGGCCAGTTGCGTGGCGAAGCCTGTCGCGGCCGCCTCGGCTTGCTGTTGGCTAAAGCCGCTTTGTTCGAGGAAGCGGGTCAGCGCGGAGTCCAATTGGCTGCTGGCGTTCGATGACAACTCGCTCAGCCCGGTCGTCGGATCGACGGTCGATGCGCCCTGGAACGCCTGATCGAAAGCTTGCGTAAGCTGGTTGACACTCGCGACCGCGGCCTGGAGCGCGGCGGTTGCCGCATCGGGCGTAGTCGGCAGCGAGGCGTCGGACAACGCGCCAGCCTGCCCGGGCTTGGCCTTGGCGGTATGGCCGTGCGTGCTGGGAGAAAGCAGCGAATTGAGCAAGCTGGTGCCGGTACTGCCGCTGATCGGAGTCGACATAAGGGGAAGTCGGAAAAGTAAGTGTCCGGATACCGCGTGCCGCCGCAAAACGGCGACCTGTCAGTGCTTGTCTGTTGATAACGGCAGAATGTCGCGGGTCTTGAGGGGGTGTCGTTTTTAGGGACGACGGCGGGGAGGGGAAACGGCGTGCCGGATCGAACGGCCCGAAAATGAAAAACCCGCCGAAGCGGGCGTCGAGACAGGCGCAAGCGTTATGAGTGCGCCAAGGCCTCCAGCGCGGCGCGCGCGAGAAAACCACTGCGCGTTTCGTGTCGCGCCGCGACGTATGCATCGATCTTGTGCAGCACGAACCGCGGCAGGCTGATATTGATTCGCTCCGGCTTTGAATCGAGCCTGGTCAGATCGACTTCGACCAGTGCCCATATCGCGCCTGCATATTCAGACCTCGCGACCAGTTCTTCCACGGTTGAACACGTAAAGCCGACATCTTCGCCGAGTTCAACCAGCGTCGAAACGTGACCGACAATCGCCTCCCTCGCGTTTCTGATCGCATCATCGATGGTGTCGCCCCACGAGTGGACGCCCGGAATATCCGGAACGGTCACGCCGTAGACGCTCCCATCGTCCTTATGAACTGCGATGGGAAATTCCATTTCACTCTTCCTTCGAGGTGATTCCGCTGACGGCATCTTCGGTTTGAAAAAACCGCCAGTCATTGCAGACCGGCGGATTTCAGGGTGCTCTTCGTCGTGCCTGAGCAGCGATGAATTCATCGTCACCCCTAGTCGTCTAGTGTGTAATTAGACACACGCTCACTTTGAGCGGAACAATTTTGTGTATCCGCGTGTATGGCGACGGGTAGCCGGTTGCGCTCCGACAGCAAACGATGATCGACGTGCAACGCGGCGGATCATCGACGGAAAGGGGCCTAGACATGCGCCACCGTGAGGTGGCGACGTTACCGCGTCGGCGGCCTGCCGCGGCTTTAGCGGCACATGAAAGCGAAGCACCTGCAGTTCTGCCTGGTTCTGTGCAAATCGTTCTTCGAGCCGAACTACGAAAGGGAAAGGCTGTGCGCTTGGAAAATCGGTATGGCCGATGGTTGCCTTTCGCGATCGCCGGCCTGTGGCACGAATGGAATGAATCAGAAGACAAGGCACTGTCGTTCATCATGCTCGGTCAACGCGAACGAGCACCCGCTTATGAAGCGATTTCACCGACCCGGCCGTAAAAACGATCGGTGGTCATCGTGCCACGCGTCGGCTATGCCGACTGGTTGTCCTCCAAGAATACTGACAAGGCACGTGGTTCTTCAACCCACTTCCGTCCGAGTCTATGCCTGCGCAGGCGCAGGCGCACCCGCCCCCTCCACGAAAGACGGCTGCATCGACCGGAAGTAACGAAGCAGAAGTGGGATAAGCCACATTCAAAAGAATTTGGTTGATGTAGTTATGAGCATGCCTGGTGAAAAAGGCAGCTTTTGGCGTCACTCACGTCTTCTCCCTGGGAATCTGCTCATGAGCGCGCCTTGTTCGTGTAAGACTGACAAAAAGCACTGGAGTCATCACCCGGTGTTTGGGATATTTCTTGCCTTTGTCTTGACCGGTCTTCTAGGGGCTGCGGTCACGTTTGGCGTGAACTATCTAACGACCAAACGCGAGCACGCCATCTCGCGTATCTCTGAGCGTCGAACGGCAATTAGTGCAGTCAACCGTGATCTGATGCTCTTCGCTGGCTACGCAACGAAGTTTCAGCAAGAAATATCAACCGGACTTCCGAAAGAGAACCTGCTTCAAACGGCAAAAATGTACGACGAAGCTGCAGCGCAAGCCGTATCTTCGCTAGTGGCAACAAGCTACGTGGCAGATACAAGGCAAGTGATGCGAGTACAAGATTTAAGTCCCGAACTCCAGTCGCTAAGAGATGACGTAAATGATGTTTCTCAAAATCGCCTGCTTCCTCTGCTTAGCTCTGTGGATGAATGTGTCGTTGATTTTTATCTAACGAGGATGAAATATTCGACGTCTGACTTGTCTGACGAGTGTCCGAAATATTCAAATAGTGATTATTCCGGCATCCCGACCAACATATATAAGAGAATATTTGCATACGAGATGTGTGTAGACGCATTCACCGATATCCTAATGCGAATCGGTACCGATCCCAAAAATCGGCTCTCAGGTGACAACGAAGATGTGCGAGAACTGCACGCAGAATTGTCAAATGCCGCTGCTGGCTGCCCTGTGGTTAAAAGTGCGACGCAGAACGCTTCGCCGCAGTGAGGCGAGAGATGATCGTTCGCGCTGGCAAACTCCCCTCGAATTCCATTGTGGCAAGGGCGAGCCGCTGCGTGGGACGTTCGCGCTCGATTGCTGCGACCGCGAGGCCATAAGTTGGGCAGCGACGACTAGCGGGCATAGCGGCGTGTTGTTCGTGACGTCATGCTGACAGCCGCCGAGGAGCGCTTTGGCAACGGACAGCGAGCACCTGCGCAAATCGAATAGCTCAGCGACAGCGGTTCGGGTTACATTACCGAAAAGACTCGCGCGTTCGCCTCGGACATTGGTCTGAAGCCGCTAACGACACCCGCATGCAGCCCGTAGAGCAACGGCATGGCAGAAAGCTTCGTGAAGACGATGAAGCGCGACTATGTTGTGTTGCGTTCATGCCCAAGCCTGATGCGGTGACCGCTGTACGCAATCTGGCTGTCGCGTTCGAACACTACAACGAAAGGCACCCACATGGTGCGCTGAAATACCGCTCGCCGCGCGAGTTCCGACGTAGAACCGATTCAAGCTTAGTGTGAGACGGTGTCAGAAAGTACGGGGGTAAATCCAAGTGGAGCGACCGCTTTTCCTCTATAGGCCTCGCCGTGCAGCGAGGCCGTTTTTGCTTGCTGCCTTAAGCGTGCGGAGCGATGCTGACATTCGTCGTGGTTCTGAAACCTATGTTTCCGCTGCCAACCCATTCAACCGAAAACGCGCCGTTGCCGGATGCGCCGAAAAGTGTCACGAAATGAAAACCCTCGGTCACGCCACTGATAAGCGTACTGACTGCTGCCGGTAGGGAGTTTGCTCCTCCCGCTATTGTAGGAGTATTAACGGAATACCCATCCACGACGGCTCCGTCCAGGGCCATCGCGCTAATCGAGGAGACGTTCGCGTTCGTGGAAAATGTCGATCCACTCATGCCCGCCCTGATGCTTTCCCCGGCCCAAATTAGAAACGGAACTCTGAGCGTTGCCGATATTTCCACATACGTCTCACTAGCCGTCCCTGTGCTAACAGTCAACGGGACTACAGACGCGTACCCCAGATCATTTCGCCATGAGCGGCAGAGGCCAGCCCATGCCGTTGGCGACGTTGCGAACTCCATGCCAACGAGCAGCTTTGTGTTGTCGCCGCTCATCACTTCGACCCCTGTCGGATCAGTTGTGTGCGTCGTGGTGGATGCTACGAGCGTTGGGGTACCGTCGGCCACCGTCAAGTAAATAAAGTACAACGTCGAAGCAGTAAGACCAGAAGGCGCCAGCGTCAAACTGGCCGGAAGAGTAACAACCCCTATGCCGGGGAGAAGTACCTGAGTCCCACGGTAAGGCTTGAGGACCAGATTAGGCGATGCAAACGATAGCCTGAAAGCGCCGGCGCTCGCGATAAGAGCTTGCTCGTATGTCGCTGCCTGCTGAGTCTGCGTGGCTGTGCCGACCTGCTGCGCACCGCCATCGCACGACAGCAATACCCAACAGAGGGCGCCCGAATTCAGAAGCGGACCGACGAACGAAACAAGCGTTGCGATGCCCTCTTCGACAATCTCATTGCCCTGCAGTTGCTGACCGCCGAGGCCGAAGATCGGAGCCGCGGCGAGTCCGTCGGGCGCATACGTCGACGGCCCATCATTGGTCGCGGCGACGAGAAATTGCTGTTTGACGCCCGACGTCGTCGGCAGTGCCGACATCGGGACAGGATTGTTTGCGGTGTAAGTCGTCATCTTGTTTCTTTTCCTTTTGTGAACGCTCGAGAAACCACGCACATTGGGCGTGGCACCGCCTCCATTCAAGCGCTCGTGAGTGTCACGCCTGAGACGTATGACTTACAGGTCCAATGCGGAGCGAGATAACTCGCCATCGCAGAGTCGCAATGCATAAGTAAGTGTGGAGAGGCATCGACATGCCCCAATCATCGAGAAATGCCCCCAAAGATGCCCCCAAAAAAATGCTTGCAGTCAATGGGAAGTATCGGTGAACGCTGGCAAGCAGAACCCCACAACTCCTTGACTGAGCGGTCTTTTAGGTTGATTCCAAGGACCTTTGGTAGCCAACTGGTGCCGGGGACCGGACTCGAACCGGCAAGCCGTTAAGCGGCGGATTTTCTTCACACCACGTCTTTCGACGCCGACACATACCAGGGCGGTATGGCCGTTCGTGCGCTGGACTATGCCTTCGCCATCGCCGCGCGCCGCAGCGCCGATTCTGCTCGTGAGCATCGGCCATGCTGCGCGCCGCCTTAGGCGCCCCCCGTCTAGTCTCTACACCTTCCGCGCGTTCGCCTTGTGAGCGGCGGCGGGCTTGGCTCGGCGTTGCCGCGGCGGCTTTTGCAGCCGGCCAGGGGTTTCGCCGAATTTGAGGGGTTCTGCACCGGCCGTTTCCGACCAGGCACTCAATCATTTAAGTCCGCTATGTTTACCAATTTCATCACCCCGGCAGGGCGGACGGGATTCTACCATCGCCCGGCGAGCCGCACCTAAACAGCTTGTCAGCCATTTGTACGTCACCGTTTGGTCACATCCGTTACCCATAATCGTCGTCGCCGAAAACGTTTACACGAACCGTGCCGACACGATGACGCCCACCATCAAGGATGTCGCCGCGCATGCGGGCTTTTCGATCGCAACCGTGTCGCGCGCCATCAACGCGCCCCATACCGTCAACCCGGTCACGCTCGAAAAAGTCCGCCAGTCCATCGAAGCGCTCGACTTTCGTCCGAGTCCGCTTGGCCGCCAGCTGCGCGGCGAGCGCAGCCGTCTGATCGGCGTCGTGCTGCCCACCATCGCCAATCCGGTATTCGCCGAATGCCTGCAAGGGATCGACGAGCTCGCCGCCGCGCAAGGCTTCCGGCTGATGCTGATGACGACCCAATACGACACCGAACGCGAACGCCACGCGATCGAAACGCTGCGCGAGCAGCGCGTCGAAGGCCTGATCCTGACCGTCGCCGATGCGGACACCCACGCGCTGCTCGACGACCTCGACCGCTCCGGCATGCTGTACGTGCTGATGCACAACGACACGGTGCGCCGTCCGTCGGTCTCGGTCGACAACCGGCTCGCCGCCTTCGAGGGCGTGCGCATGCTGATCGCGCACGGTCACCGGCACATCCTGATGCTGGCCGGCACGCTCGCCGCGTCGGATCGCGCAAGGTTGCGCCACGTCGGCTACACACAAGCGATGCAACAGGCCGGACTCGCGCCGGCGCCGGCACTGGAAATCGATTTCAACGCGGACGAGCTCGCGCCGTCGGTGCTCGCGCATCTGACCGGCAGCCAGCGCCCCACCGCCCTCTTCTGCAGCAACGACCTGCTCGCGATGGTCGTGATGCGCGGCTTGCGCCGCGCACATCTCGATGTGCCGCGCGACATGTCGATTCTCGGCTTCGATGGCCTCGCGATGGGCGAACTGCTCGCGCCGCCGCTGTCGAGCATCTGCTCGCCGAACCGCGAGATCGGCTGCGCGGCGTGGCGCCGGCTGATCGCGCGCATCGACGGCAGCTACGCGGACGCGTCTTTATCGCTGACCTTGCCGCACACGCTGCGCGAAGGCGCGACGATCGCCGCGATCTCGAACGGCGCGCAGGCGCCGCTGGTCCCGCGCGCACGTGAGGTGAACGAGGGCGCGACGCACCCGGCCGCGCCATCCAGCCCGTATTCAGCCGCGGATCCGACAACCCAGACCGCGCATTTGCCGGATTAGCGATTCACGATCAGGGGACTCCGTATCGCGCCCATGTCCGGCGACGCATGCACCGCCGGACAACGCCCGATGCAGCCACCGAACCGATTCACCCGGCCGGCCCGACACACCGCACTTCGCGTCACGCTCGACAACTTTCACAACGCCCTGGAGATCGCTGTGCATCCGCCCCGCCCAACGCGTCAAACGATCAACAACAACACGCCACCGCACACGCAACTGCACCGCCTCGTACAACGCACCGCCGCCGTTCTCCGCGCCGCGCTCGCAGCCGCCGCCATGTTCGGCATGCTCGCCGCAGCACCGCTCGCGCTCGCGCACGCCGACGAAACGGCGATCTGCTACAACTGCCCGCCCGAGTGGGCGGACTGGGCCAGCCAGATCAAGGCGATCCAGCAAAAGACCGGCATCCGCGTGCCGTTCGACAACAAGAACTCTGGCCAGGCCATCGCACAGCTGATCGCCGAACAGAAGAGCCCGGTCGCCGACGTCGTGTATCTCGGCATATCGTCGGCTTTTCAGGCGAAGGACAAGGGCGTGATCCAGCCGTACAAGCCCGCGCACTGGAACGACATTCCCGCGAACCTGAAGGACCCGCAAGGCTACTGGTTCGCGATTCACTCGGGCACGCTCGGCTTTTTCGTCAACAAGGACGCGCTCGAAGGCAAGCCCGTGCCGCGTTCATGGGCCGATCTGCTCAAACCCGAATACAAGGGGATGATCGGTTACCTCGACCCGTCGAGCGCATTTGTCGGGTATGCGGGCGCGGTCGCCGTCAACCAGGCGCTCGGCGGCAGCTTCGACAACTTCAAGCCGGGCCTCGACTGGTTCCGCAAGCTGAAGGCGAACCATCCGATCGTGCCCAGGCAGACCGCCTACGCACGCGTGCTGTCCGGCGAAATTCCGATTCTGCTCGACTACGACTTCGACGCGTACCGCGCGAAGTACAACGACCATGCGAACGTCGAGTTTGTGATTCCGCAGGAAGGCACGATTTCGGTGCCGTATGTGATGAGCCTCGTGAAGGGCGCGCCGCACGACGCGAACGGCAAGAAGGTGCTCGACTTCGTGCTGTCCGACGAAGGCCAGACGCTCTGGGCGAATGCGTATCTGCGCCCGGTGCGCGCCAACCGAATGAGCGGAGAGGCCGCGAGCCGCTTCCTGCCCGCCAGCGACTATGCACGCGCCAAAGCAGTCGACTTCGCGACGATGGCCGGCAAGCAGCAAAGCTTCGGCGAACAATATCTGCAGGTGATGCATTGAACGACATCACGTTCCCGCGGCGCTGGCGCATCGCGTTTGTCGCACCGGCGCTGTCGGTGTTCATCGCGTTCTGGCTGCTGCCGATCGCCGTGCTCGTGCAGGTAAGCGCGGGCGGTCACCCGTTCGCGACCTACGCGGCGCTGCTCACCAACGCGCGCTATATGCAAAGCCTCGGTGAAACCATCGTGCTGTCGGCGGCAGTCACCGTAACCACGCTGGTTTTGTCGGTCATCGCGGGTCTGCTGCTCGCGCGCCGCGAGTTCGCCGGCAAGCGCACGCTGCTCGCGCTGCTGACCTTCCCGCTCGCATTTCCGGGCGTGGTGGTCGGCTTTATGGTGATCATGCTCGCTGGCCGGCAAGGCCTGACCGGCATGCTGTCGCTGAAGCTGACCGGCGACCGCTGGGTGTTCGCGTACTCGATGGCGGGGCTCTTCGTCGGCTACCTGTACTTCTCGATTCCGCGCGTGATCGTCACCGTGATGGCGTCGGCGACGAAGCTCGACGCATCGCTCGAAGAAGCCGCGCGTTCGCTCGGCGCGTCGCCGTGGCGCATCCTGTGCGACATCGTGCTGCCCGCGCTCGCGCCGGGACTGATCGCGGCGGGCGCGGTGTGCTTCGCGACCGCGATGGGCGCATTCGGCACCGCCTTCACGCTCGCCACCGACATCGACGTGCTGCCGATGACCATCTACACCGAGTTCACGCTGGGCGCGAACATGGTGACGGCCGCCGGGCTGTCGATCATCCTCGGTATCGTCACGTGGGCGGTGCTGGCGGCGGCGCGCAGCGCGACCGGCTCAGCCGTCGCGGCGACGGCGTGATGCGCGTGCATGACGACGGGCCGCATCGAATGATCCCGCTGCCCGACGCCCATCCGGACTCAGCCGCGCCGCGAGGCCGCCGTGCGTTCGCCGCATGGCCGTCGCTGCGCGTCTGGCTCGCCGCGGGCCAGTGGCTCGTCACGCTCGCGCTGTGCGCATTTCTGATCGTGCCGGTCGTGATGTCGATCGTCGCGGGGCTCACGGTCAATTACTTTCGCGGCGTCGCGAGCGGCCTCACGTTGCGCTGGCTCAGCGAAGTGTGGACGCAGTATCACGCGTCGGTGTTCCTGTCGCTCGAAGTGGCCGCGGCCACGCTCGCGATCACGCTTATCACTGGCGTACCGGCCGGCTATGCGCTCGCACGCAGCAATACGCGTATTGCACGCGTGCTCGAAGAACTGCTCGTGATGCCGGTCGCGTTGCCGGGTCTCGCGTCCGCGCTTGCGCTGCTGGTCGTGTACGGCGGCTTCAGCGCGTTCCGGATGAGCGCCGCGTTTATCGTCGCCGGGCATGTCGTGTTCACGCTGCCGTTTATGGTGCGCGCGGTCGCGGCGGTCTGCGCGAGCGCCGGGCTGCGCACGCTCGAAGAAGGCGCGGCCAGCCTCGGCGCGAGCTTCACGCAGCGCTTCGTGACGATCGTCCTGCCCAATATCCGGCCGGGCATCGTCGCGGGCGCGCTCGCGGTGCTGACGCTGTCGATCGGCGAATTCAACCTCACGTGGATGCTGCATACGCCCGACACCAAAACGCTGCCGGTCGGCCTCGCGGACGCGTATGCGTCGATGCGCATCGAAGTCGGCAGCGCGTACACCATTCTGTTTTTCATCATGACGATGCCGCTGCTCGTCGCGATGCAATGGCTCGGCGTCGATGCGACCGGCCAGCGCCGCCGAGCCATTGCATCGCGCGAGGCGCCCGTGCGCCCTGCCCGTTCCGACGACGTCCCATCATGAAGCTCGCCCCCGTACCGATCACCCTGTCGAACTGCGCGAAGACGTTTCGCGGCACACGCGTACTCGAACCGCTCGACCTGCAAATCGGCGCCGGCGAGACGCTCGTGCTCCTCGGGCCGTCCGGCTGCGGCAAGACCACCACGCTGCGGCTGATCGCCGGCCTCGAAGCGCCCGACGCGGGCGGCCGCGTGCGTTTCGGCGACGACGACGTAACGGCGCTGCCGATCGAGCGGCGCGCGGTGGGCATGGTGTTTCAGCACTACGCGCTGTTTCCGAACCTGACCGTGCGCGGCAATATCGGCTACGGATTGAAGATCCGGCGCGTCCCGGCGCACGAAACACGACGGCGCGTCGACGAACTGCTCGCGATGATGCGGCTCACCGGGCACGCGGACCAGCCGGTCGACCGGCTCTCCGGCGGCCAGCGCCAGCGCGTCGCGCTCGCGCGCGCGATTGCGCCGCAGCCGCGCGTGCTGCTGCTCGACGAACCGCTGACGGCGCTCGATGCGCGGCTGCGCGATGCACTGCGCGGCGAGATGAACGCGCTGTTGCGCGAACTCGGCATCACGACCGTCTACGTGACGCACGATCAGGCCGAAGCGATGGAACTCGGCGACCGGATCGTCGTGATGAGCCACGGGCGCATCGAGCAGATCGGTGCGCCGCGCGAGATCTACTACCGTCCGGCCAATCGCACGGTCGCGCAGTTTATCGGCACGCTCAACCGCCTCGCGGGCACATGGCGCGACGGCATGCTCACGACGCGCGGCGGCGCGGTGCCGGCGCCGCCGCCTCACACGGCCGCCCGCGCGGTGCGAAACGGCTGCGCGGAAACGCACCAGGCCACGTACGAAACCGCGCACGAAACCATGCACAAAGCAGCACCCGAAGCCGTGCATGAACAAACGCACGAACTGTTCTTCCGGCCCGAAGCTGCGTGGCTCGCCGATCCGTCGAATGCGCAGTTGCGCGGCACCGTCGAGCATGCGGCATTTCTCGGCGAACGCACGCGGCTCACGATCCGCGATGCGGCGCCCGATGCGCTGATCGTCGATGTCGCAGGCCGCGTCGAACTGGCGCGCGGCACCGCGGTCGGCATCTCGATCGCGCAGGATGCGCTGATTGCGCTATCGTGACCGAACCTACGCAACACTCCCTGCTGAAGCGGCGGACATCCGTTGCGACGAGCTTCGTCCCTTTTCCTGAACACTCGAGACCTTCATGCTGCTAGCCCAGATCAGCGACCTGCATATCAAGCGCCCCGGCGCGCTCGCGTACCAGCGCGTCGATACCGCCGCGTACCTCAGCCGCTGCGTCGCGGCGCTCAACGCGCTCGTGCCGCGTCCCGATGCAATCGTCGTGACCGGCGACCTCGTCGATCAGGGTGACGTCGACCAGTATGAGCATCTGAAAGCGCTGCTCGCGCCACTGCAGATTCCGTACTACCTGCTGGTCGGCAATCATGACGAGCGCGCCGCGCTGCGCACGGTATTCGCCGAGCGGCAGGAGCTGCTCGGCGGCGGCGAATTCGTGCAGTACGCAGTCGACGTCGGTCCGCTGCGCCTGCTCGCGCTCGATTCGATGGTGCCCGGCGCGAGCGGCGGCACGCTGTGCGCCGCGCGCCTCGCCTGGCTTGCGGCCCAGCTCGACGCGGCGCGCGGCAAGCCGGTGATCGTCGCGCTGCATCATCCGCCGTTCGTGTCCGGCATCGGCCATATGGATCGCGTGCGCCTCGACCCGGCCGCCGCGCGCGAATTCGAAGCGCTGATTGCGCGCCATCCGAACGTCGAGCGGGTGATCTGCGGGCATGTGCATAGGCCGATGTTCGCGCGCTTCGGCGGCACGATCGCGTCGGCCGTGCCGGCGCCCGCGCATCAGGTGGCGCTCGATCTGCGCGACGACGCGCCGTCCGTGTTCCGGATGGAAGCGCCGGCATTCGCGCTGCATCGGTACGACGCGGCAACCGGCGTGGTCACGCATCATGCGTACGTCGATCAGGGCGACGGCCCCTATCCGTTCCATGCGCCCGCGGGTGCGCTGATCGACTGAGAGCGAACCGCCGGAAGGTTCGTTCGGCAGACTATCGGTGCACAGGGCGGACAAGCCGGCGTCCGGACAGCGCCGCCGGCAGCATGGCCGGATTCGCCCCGATCGGTCGGCAAGCGGCCGGCAAGCGGCCAGCGATCGGTCGACAAGCAGTCGCAAGCGGTCGGCAACCGGCCTGTAATCGGCCCGCAATCGACCTACCCGAGCGCCACCAGCCGGAGCACATCTTCACGCCGCGCATCGGCAGCGCATGCGCGATCGGAGCGCCTCCGGTATCATCGGGCTCGCCCGGCGCATCGCGGGTCGTCCGTCGCGCCAGGCAATGCGCGAGGCCCATGCGCGATTCATACCGGCTCGCACCGGCATCGCCCGGCATGTCTGCCGCACGCGGGCGCGCCGAAGCAGTCGGGCAGACGCCGCTCAGGCACGCCGCGGACCGCCATGTTTGCCACGCGCGCCAGCAATCTCAGTGCGCCGCCACCCGAGCGCTCCATCGTTTTTACCACCGTCGCACCTCATGTCCACATCCGAACGCCCCGCTCCGTCCGATCGATCGCTCAGCGGCCTGCTGCTGCTTCTCGCGACAATCGCCGGCATCTCGGTTGCGAACATCTATTACAACCAGCCGCTGCTCGACGGTTTCCGCAAGTCGTATCCGCATAGCGCCGCATGGGTAGGCGCCGTGCCGGCCGCGACGCAGCTCGGCTATGCGGGCGGCATGCTGCTGCTCGCGCCGCTTGGCGACCGTTTCGACCGGCGCGCGCTGATTCTCTGGCAGACCGCAGGCCTTTGCATCGCGCTGTTCTGCGCAGCCTTCGCGCCGGCGCTGTCGGTGCTGGTCGCGGCGAGCCTCGCGATCGGCGTGCTCGGCACGATCGCGCAACAGGCGGTGCCGTTCGCGGCCGAAATCGCGCCCCCGTCCGAGCGCGGTCACGCAGTCGGCATCGTGATGAGCGGATTGCTGCTCGGCATCCTGCTCGCGCGTACCGCGGCCGGCTTCGTCGGCGAGTATTTCGGCTGGCGCGCGGTGTTCGGCGCGTCGATTGTGGTGCTGCTCGCGCTGTCCGTCGTGATCGTGATGCGCCTGCCGCACAGCAAGCCGACCTCGACGCTGTCGTACGGCCAGTTGCTCGCATCGATGTGGCATCTGACTGTCGAATTGCGCGGGCTGCGCGAAGCGGCGATCACGGGCGGCGCGATGTTCGCCGGCTTTAGCGCGTTCTGGTCGACGCTCGCGCTGCTGCTCGCCGGCCCGCCGTTTCATCTCGGCCCGGAGGCGGCGGGTCTGTTCGGCATCGTCGGCGCCGCGGGCGCGCTGGCCGCGCCGCTCGCCGGCAAATCCGCGGACCGGCGCGGGCCGCGCGCGGTCGTCACGCTGTCGATCGGTCTCACCGCTGTGTCATTCATTGTGTTTGCGCTGTCGGCATCGAGCCTCATCGGCCTCGTCATCGGCGTGATCGTGCTGGACGTCGGCGTGCAGGCCGCGCAAATCTCCAACCAGTCGCGCATCTATGCGCTGAAGCCCGAGGCGCGCAGCCGCGTGAATACCATCTACATGGTCGCGTATTTCATCGGCGGCGCGATCGGCTCGGCCGTCGCCGCAGCCGTCTGGCCGCGCTTCGGCTGGGTCGGCGTCAGCATCGCAGGGGTGCTGTTCAGCGGCATCGCCGCGTGGAACCATCTGCGCACCGGACGCACCGCCGTCGCCGCGCCGCAATGACCGAACGCGCGGCGTCCATGTCGCGCATGCCGATCAGGTTGAATCCACGACGATGGGCGGGCGCGGCCAACGCAACGCGCTACCCTTGCGTGGTTTGCCGCGCCTGCGCGTATTCGTGCAGCGCGTCGATCGCGCGATCGAATTCGAATGACTTGTCGTAGAAATGGCGCACGCCGTATTGCAGACACCGCTCGCGGTACGCGGGCAGCGCATGGTTCGTCAGCACCGCGGCGAACATCGATTCGATCATGCCTTTGCGCTGCATAAACGCGAGCACCGGCACGCTCGAGCCTTGCTTCAATTGCAGATCGACGATTACCGCATCGAACGGTTCGCCGGAGAGCAGCGCGATCGCCTCGTCGGCGGATTCCGCGCACGCCGCGACATGCATCACGCCCATCGCATCGATCGCATCCGCAATGCTGCGGCGAATCAGCGGCGAATCCTCGATAAGCAGCACGCGCAGCGACATGCGGTTCGATGCGTTCCGGGCGGTGGCGGGATTGGCGTTCATCTGTGCGGTTTCCGTGGCGCGTCTCAATCGATCAAGCCGTTCTTGATCGCGTAGTACGTGATATCCGCGTTGGTGGTCAGTCGCATTTTTTCGAGCACGCGCGCGCGGTAGGTGCTGATGGTTTTCACCGACAGATGCAGTTCGTCCGCGATCTCGGTCGGAATACGTCCGGCCGCGAGCTTGCAGAAGATCTGGAACTCGCGCTCGGACAACAGTTCATGCGGGTGCGCGGCCGATGGCTTGTCGAGGTTGTTGGCGAGCGTATCGGCAACCGCCTCCGACAGATAGCGATGCCCGCGCGCAACCGCGCGGATCGCACGAACAATTTCGTCGGGCTCGCAATCCTTGTTCAGATAGCCGTTCGCGCCCGCGCGCAGCAGGTTGATCGCGTACTGGCTCTCCGGATAGCCCGACAGGATCAGCACGCCCTGCTCCGGCCGCACCTGCCGGATCACGCGCAGCGTATCGATGCCGTTCTTGTCCGGCATCGCGATATCGAGCAGCACGACGTCGAACGCCTGCTCGCGCACGAGACGTATGGTTTCCTCGCCGGTCGCCGCTTCGGCGGCGACGCACATATCCGGCTCGTCAGCGACGAACTGCCTGAAACCGCCTCTGACGATCGCGTGATCGTCGGCAATCAACACTCGAATCATCGGTCTGGTTCCGGTCCCCGGCGCCGCATCGCGGGCCGGTCCGTGCAGTTGATTCAATCCGGACATTGTAATGGCGTCGCGCCGCTTTGCCGCGCCGGCGCACCGCCGTG